>CAZPUS010000038.1:0-2518 GCA_964589825.1 uncultured Fibrobacterota bacterium
GCCAAGATATCGCGGTTCGAATATCGAACCGTATATATCACCTATCGGGTCTGTTTTATTTACCCCTCCTCTCCCTCCAAAACTTGCCCCGTTCCAGCAGACTGCCGATGGTGCACCAGGTCCATTTTTTTCATCATACCCAAGTGTATCAACATCAATACTCCCACCCGAACCGAGTGTAAAGTCCCCGCCAATATCGATACACACCCGATATGTCGTATCGGTCGTATTATCTGCATGGTTGATTGTACCACCTTCTACAACCATGTTGTCAGTGATTGTCAGTTTATCGAACGTACCCGAATACTCGGTCATCACCGTCACCGTACCCGCGTACGCACTCGTCTGCTGCCACTCCTGTATCTCTGCTTCGATATCCCATGTACAGTTTTTGCTGCTCGTGCCGTCAAATTTGACAGTATCTCCCGCCGCTGGCGCCTCGCCACCTACCCAGTTCGCCCCGGTACTGGCATTGTTATTCCCGACCCCGCCGTCCCATACAAACCACGAAGGATCGGACATCACGCATATTTTCCCACCACCCGTTAATTGGGGAATCTCCGAAGAGCTGTAATTGCCGGTCGACTTGTCTTTTCCGTCCACATTCAGATGATAGGTATATAAAATATCATCCGCCGCGATCTGCAGCTCAACCCCCGATGCCAGATAGACCGAATCAACCGTCTCGTCGGTGTAAAGAGAGCAGACTGCCGCATTTTTTACAATCACAGCGCAGTTTTTCCAGTCATCACTCCAACTGCCGGTCTCAACACCGCCCAGTGTAGTGGTTACCTCGTCATTGCTATAGGTATAGCCGGTGGGGTTGTCCACGATTATCTCACCCGCATTGCTTCCCTGGCTCGCTGTCTCAAGGTACACCGTACCTGCCGCGCCTTCGTAACCGGAGCCAACACCTTTATTGAGATTGACCCCGCCGTAAGCGGTGACTGCCACACTGCCGAAATCATTACCCGAGCTCAGCTTGACCGCCACCCGGCCGCCGCCGCCGGCCACGCGGTTACCGCCCGCATCACCCCCCTTTGCTTCTATAGTGCCGCCGCCTGAAAGTGTGCCGCTGCGCAGGTACACGCTGCCGCCCGAAGAGCCGAAGTTATTACCGGTATCAATAACGCCCGCGGTGGTGATTACCCCATCGATTTTGCTCGAGCCGCCAACCACCATCAGCACCGCACCCCCACCGTTAAAAAAAGTACCATACTGGTGATTGCCGCTGCCAAGATCCACCGGCTCCAGCGTGCTGCCGTAAGTAGCCCCCCAGCCTGAGCCGTCATTATTATTGCTGCCCCTGCCGCCATAGGAAGCCGCGTCGTACTGGTCTGAGGGTTCACCCGGACCGACGGAAAGATGGCCTTCATATCCAAGCTGGCGCACATCAATGCTGTCCCCGCTTCCCAGCACAAAATCATCGCCCACCTTGATACACAAACGATATGTCTGAGCATCATAATTCTCCCGGTGGGTCAGCTTTCCACCGTCTACTATCATACTGTCCTGGATATACAGCGTATCAAAATTGGCACCGGTGGGATATTCGGTATACAGCACCACCGTTCCCGTGTAGCCCGACTGCTGGTCCCAGCGCTTGAACCCCGTCGCACCAGGATCGATATCAAAATAGCAGGGCTTGCTGCTGGTACTGTTAAATACAACGGTGTCATCCGCCGCAGGCGCGACATCATCCACCCAGTTGGCGGCGTTGGACGCCAGGGAGTCACTGCCACCACCGTCCCAGGTACGGGTAGCCGCACTGGTAACATTAGCCATACCAAAAATTAATATCACCAAAATTACCTGCAATAAACTCCCGGCCTTACATCCAGCTTTACATATACTACCACTCACAGAGTGCACACAACCCGAATTGCTCAAAAAAGACGTGCTTGCGTCCCCATTACCAGTACTGCATACAAACATTATTCGATTCATTTTGCACATAACCATTCATACTCCATTCAAATAAAAGCACTTTCTGATTTTTGCCGTTACTGACTTCTGTCTAAAAAAACAACGAATAATAAAATATATATCATGCATACCATTTTTGCACAGGAGCAGTTGTGTCCGGATAAAAAACGGGAAGAGATTTTTCTCTCTGCATCCTTGCTTTTGCATAGTTAAGTCATAGTCCCTGCCGGTGTGACTTTTGCAGAGTATGGAGGCGTATCTCGAAAAAGGCATGCCTGCTGTCTGAGCAATCACATGGGCGAAGCGAGTTCATACATCCCCGAAATACGGCGGAACAAATACGTTGAGGCAGTCACACCGGCAGGGACTATGACTATGCACATTGTCGAAACAAGGTTGACTTTCTCCGGGGGCTACTGGCACAGAATTTCATTTTGACTTTCGCCACTTTTTTGAAATTCGGAACACATTGCTGTATGAAGCTTCTCAGGCGGCCTGAAAAACTATTACTCCGGCAAATATAAACTACACATTGTATGAATTGATATCTGCTGTAACATTCATTCTTTATCCATCAGTACACCCTTGATTA
>CAZPUS010000038.1:2618-4387 GCA_964589825.1 uncultured Fibrobacterota bacterium
CTTGATTATTGGATGCGTCACATTGTATACTATTAAATGTAATGAAATTGACAATACAAAACCGTCGTACTGATTTACCTTTATCTCTCCGGGAGGATCCGTATGAAAAAAACGCGTATATTTTCACTGGTACTGTTGTGCGGTTGTAGCATTCTTTTGTTGTCTGCCTGTGACGATTCAGGAACCGGAACCAACGGTTCAAACACCACGCCTGCGTATGTCGGCACATGGAAATTTATTCTTTCACCCGATAAGGGTACCGGCGCGTTACTCTCTCCGTATATGGATTTTAGCACTATGGATTTCACACTCTCGGTTACGCGGTCTAATTCACTATTCGCTATGAACGCAGTCGATTCAACCACAAAAGACACGCTCAGTTTTTACCGTGGTGACTGGAGCATTGCAGGCGATTCGCTTGCGCTTATGCCGGATACCTGCGGGGTAATCGACACCGCTGCAGATACGTTGATCGGCTCTTGCGATTGTGCGTCTCTTAGGCTGCCTGTAAAAGGAAGCGCCATTGATACCAGCAAAACACCCGCAACCTGGGCAGTTCCGGTACATACGCTGGAGCCTACCATGGCAGCATTCGGCATTTCGATTCCGCAGGAGATATCCTCCATGCCTATTGTTCTCACAAAAGAATTAACCGAATGATGTTGTCTGCGTAATCCGCCGCAATCGGTACCACTGGCGATTCATATAACTCATTGGTTACCCGGTAAGGTTGACCAATGAGTATTGGATATTTCTATCTCATCTTTACGCCTCGCGGTTGTTCACGGCATATAAAAACAACTGTTTAATCCTGATTAAAAAGAGTCATATACATGTAGTAACGCATGCATAGCGTGTTGCCGTACAAATTCCACGCGCATTAACATACAGGAAGCACCATTCAGGGCATCCGTGTCGAAAGTACCAGAGAAAGCAATCGACCGGGTGCCAGCGTCCCCCCGATCTCCTCGAACCCTGCATTGGAGAGGTTCGATGCTTTAATCCTGAGTCCGACGCCATTTGACCATTGTATTCCTGCCGCCGCATCGATACGAAAGTAGGGATCGAGTTCGCGTACCGGAATATACACGCGGATAGCGTCGGAACCCAACGCTATATTTTCCATCCATTTATTTCTCCCTGCCTGCCAGTCACGGAACACCCGTTCTCCGATATATGCAGGAGAAAATGACCCGTATACCCGGAATCGCGGATATTCTTTATCGAACCGTAGCGTGAGCCCTGCCTTCTGCACGGGCACATAGGAAAGACGCGAACTCGTGTCCAGCACCCTGAATCCCAGAACCGTATCCTCCCGCATCACACCACTTCGGGTCGTTCCCGTCTGAAATGCATAGTTGGCCGAAAGTGAAAACCACGGAGCCGCGTCCCAGCTACAGCTGCTTTCCCATCCGCGCGATGTCGCACTCTGCGCATTCTCAAAGGTTACCGTGTTGGGCCCGCCCGAACCGCTACCCCCGAATACCTCATTCAGCAGGGACTGTATCATCGAGCTGTCGATTTGCGGAATAATAAGCCCGCCGAGTTCATTATAATAGAGCGTACTCTGAAACGACATATCCCGCCATTGCAGATGCACGCCCCCGTCGATGGCGGTAATGCGTTCCGGCATGAGGGCACTGTTGGACGCAAGAGCGAAATTGGGCTGAATCTGCTGTTTTGGCATGAACGCCTCTGATGCAGAAGGCGCCCGATAGGCCGATCCTCCCGATGCACGAAGCGAAAGCCATTGCCACGGCGAATACACC
>CAZPUS010000038.1:4397-24854 GCA_964589825.1 uncultured Fibrobacterota bacterium
GGGAGAAAGAACATCCGAATTCATTATGATAATCGAGACGTACACCTGGAATGAGACGCAGCTGCGCTGAAAACAGCGTCATTTCATCCTGCAGAAATACCGCTGCGTTGTGCGTTAACTTTGTGTCCCTGCTGCTGCCGGGAACCGTGCTGTCACCATCGAGGGTAAACGAGTGATCGAAATGAAGCTTGCTTACATAGACCTCCACTCCGCCGGTGAGTGTGTTGCTCCTTCCCATTGGCAGTGTGGCAGTCGCACCGAAGTAGCCGCTTTCGGTAAACGAGGGCCAGTAGACTCCGACAATCGAATCGCCGGGAAAAGGCTCGGTGCGCTGATGCCGACCCGCACTTCTGCGGTAATAAGATACCAGTTCGGTCCGGATACTGTTTCGCACTAACACCCGGGCCGTGGGACCAACAAGAATATCGGTAAGTGCAATCTCTTCATCAACCCGATCGGTATGGGTGGTTTTTACTCCATACCCGAGATCGCTGGTAAATAAACGTACGGTTATACCCACATGGTGGTTCTCTGCGATATCTCTCCCCGCTTTAGCATAGGCCCTGACTTCACGATAATCTCTGTTACTGACCCCGGTCTGCTGATAGGTCGAATCTCTGAGCAGATAATTACCGATACCCCGTACACTGCAGTTGAGAAGGTAATCGTACCTGCCGTATCCGCCTTCTGCTCTGCTGGAAAGCCGCCAGAGAGATCTGGACACGCTGCTTTGAAAAAGATTTGCTGTGTTCATGCCGTCATTTTTCGCAAGTTGGTCCGTAACAGTAAAGGGATAACTGGTCGCCGCTTCGGTATACAGAGAAAACGGTCCGTCGCCTTTTCTGGTGATGATATTGATCACTCCGGCATATGCATTTGCCCCATAGAGCGCGGAATGCGGTCCCCGGACAACCTCTATGCGTGCAACGGATTCAAGCGGCACGAGGTTCATTATCATATACGGTGTTCCGACCGCATTCGTGGGTATACCGTCAACGAGCACCAGCACCCTGGATCCCGCAAGTGCGGGTGGTATTGCCCGCATGACGAGGTCGGCCGGCACCCCCTCTCCGATTCCGACTACCCGTTTTACCAGGATTCCGCTCTCGGACTGCAGCATATCTTCAACATTGCGAGCAAAGGAGGCGTCTATGGCGGCGCTGTCAAGCAGCGAAACGTTGGAGGGTATCTGCAACATACGCCGCTGAGAGCGTGTCGCCGTCACAACCATGCGGCCGAGATCGTGCATCCCGCTGTCACGGCGCAAAGATGTGCGAATAATGGAATCCGCGGATACCGAATCCCCTGCAGCGGATGCAGAAGGTACTGCGGTATTCGCAGTAGCCGCCTCTGCGTGTACCACGGCCAAAAGGCCGCATAACACGCACAACAGGATACACACGGCCCGGATGTTGCATTTGTCAACACTCATTGTTTCACCTATTCACCATAACCCTTCCCGGTTTACGCGTTACAGGATACACATCAGCCACAGCACTTTTTAATTATCTGAACCGGAAACCAGTATCGATAAAAGGTATGGTGAGCTGTACTGCGGATACCTTCTCGAAAAGTACAGCCCCCCCTGACAGGCTCATGATGTTCAAAAACCTAAGAGTAGTGCGTATGGCGTCTGATTTTTCGAACAGAATCGTTCAGCGCAGGTTTTGTATTAATTGTGGTGGTTACAAAGATGCAAACACCGTTAGAAAACCTCTCTTTTCAACCACAACACAAATATAATTCATCAGACACCGTGATGCTTCCGGGCCTCGTGCATACGCCTCTTTACAATATCGTAGCACAGTTTCGGTCTTCGGTATTCGTCAACGGTTCCTTTGTTGTTCATTGTACGGGGACGTGTCGCCCACCAGCGTTTCTCTTCGGTAACACGCACATCCGAAAACTGCCATATGCAGGCACCGCATATATCTGAATGATTAAGATACACACGAAGCGATTCATCCAGGATATCACACTGATATTCTTCACTCCAGTGCATCCGTGAACGATGGCGACATCCATACTCCGCTCCGGCGCCGAATTCACTGATAATAAGAGGTTTCCCTTTTCCACCGCTCGATTTTTTACCGTTAAGCCACTTTATCAGCGTATCTATATGAGCTCCGACATCCTCAGGCCGTTTTTTATACCATCCGGTATAGATATTCATGCTTACGATATCGACCAGATCGAAACAAATATCGTTAGAGTATCGGTTATCAGCAAAGCTAACCGGTCTTGAAGGATCAAGTGAACGTATCAGGTCTATTACTTTTTTGTGATGTTTTCTGCCAAACCGGGTTTCACTTTCGCACTCGTTAAGACATCCCCATATTATGATCGAGGGATGATTGAAATGCCACTCGACCATCTCCCGCGTCACCGCTTCGATTTGAGACTCGAATTTTGGATGCCGAAAGTCCACTGTTCTCGTATGAGACTCTTCCCATACAAAAAAGCCCATCTCGTCACACAGGTCGAGAAACCGCATATCGTTTGGGTAATGGCTGGTACGCACAAAATTGCATCCCAGATCACCGATGATATTTAAGTCGGCAACCATCCCTTCGACCGGAATAGAACAGCCGAATTGCGGATGATCCTCGTGCCTGTTATACCCCCGCAATCGAATCGATTCCCCGTTGAGAAGTATCTCCTTTCCTTTTACCCTTACCTCGCGAAAGCCGATACGATCGATCAAATCATCGACTTCCCTGTCATCCTCAAGCAGCACGGTGCTGAGTAAATAGAGCCGTGGCGATTGCGGCGACCAGGAAGCAACCCCGTCAACCGTTATTTTTTTTGTTGCCGTATATATGTCGTTCGCCCGGACCGATACCGGTCCGAGTTCACAACTCTGGCCCGCAATTTCGACCCGCACGCTCCTTTCGAGCAGCCTCCCGGTTCTGTTGTGAAGCTGTATCTCAACATTAAGGCTCCACCCCCCATTTTTTCGCCTGCAGGGCGTTGCATGGACGGACTCAATATAGACATCCGGTACATATTGTATCTCAACCGGGCGCGTAATCCCTCCATAGGTATAATAATCATTGGGGATATGAAGAGCGGAGTGTTCACCGAATGAATTATCCACTTCTACGATACATTCGGAAGACTCTTTCTTTCCGGATGAAATGAGTATACTCCACGGGGTGTAGGCATCGTAATGACTTCCGCGATGCTTTTTATCAACATAGACATTCGCGGTATGGCTGACACCGCCGAAAACCAGACGTGTCGCAAATCCGGTTTTATGTGGGATCTTCTTTTTGAACCATGCCGTCCCCCTGTAGCTTTCGAGCCCCGGGATCATCTCCCACGAACATGGGACATGAACGTGACGGGGATACAGGGAAGGTTTTTTCTTCCGCCCCGGGATATCCGCCCCGACCGCACACTGCCAGAAACCGTCAAGTGTATCGGTCGTACGTATACGATGTTGTCTGAACGTACGAAGCATCATTTACTCCTTACATGCGCAAAGCTTCTCAATACATATTTTTTGATATTACACCCGCCACCATCTCTGCGACAGCACAATCGACTATTTGTCTACCTTCTCGATACTGCTCATAAACGCTTCCGCGTCCGACTGATTTTCACATCCGATCACTCGGAAAAAGAGCTGTTTTGACGAATATCTTTTCCACATATCTATCGCGGTTTCGGGATCGGCAAAAAGCACCTGCCCCTTCCCGAGACTGTCGATACGAGCCCGAAGATCACTCCAGTCTTTGCTCGCACCATTTCCTGCTCCCATCTGCCACTGAATGACCGATATCCCCTCGATACCACATACCGCTTCGAGGTGACGTATCGCCTCTTCACCATCGAGGTGATATTCCGCAGCATCCAGTTTTTTGACCATTTGCGAAAGATACGGTACTTCAAACTCTTTATACATCTCAGGGCTGATCATCGCCGACACATCGCTTTGCGGTACATCTATCCTGCCACTGCAGTACATATCATGCCGGGTGATACTCCCCCATGTATCCGAACCCAACAAATCGTAAAAAGCATCTACAATCTCCTTTACCGCTTCACACACCCGTTTTTGTGCACTTTTAACCTTGTCCGGTTCCATGGTGAGGTCCAGTAGCAAATTCTGCGGTCCTCTAACCGCGGAAAGCGTGTCGAGACACATGCTGAGGTTGGGACCCTCCACAAGCATCCTTCCGTCAAGGCGGCTACGAAACGCGTCGACTGCTTCCACTGTTTTGTACCACCATTTCCCTTCCCTTTTAAAAGTGAGATCCGCTGCATCCCAGTCTTCCACAAAGGGTTGTACCCAGCTCGTGGAACGATCGCTCTCCTTCTGCATAAGTTCAGCGCCAAGAAGCCCGGCCAGATGATCGGGACCAAAGCTTACACGTGCATGCGGAATCGCCTCACCCATGAAAAGATGCGAATCAGCCCAGCGAAGTGCCTGATCGATCACCTCATCATAATTATCTGCCACAAGGCTGAGCGAGCCTTCCGGCTTTGCGACAGGTTCCACACCCGGTTTAGGCACTATAATGCTCACAAGCGGCCGTGAGAGGTCTTCTCCGCCTTTCCAGAACGCATCCCATCGTGCCGCGACAGCTTCGAAATCCTTCCTAAATTCGAGTTCCATACATCACTATCCTTTCTTAATTATTTTAAAAAAATATATTTTTTTTCGAACACAGACAGGCATTCATAAAAAGCACCTTTATCATAAATACACAACAACACCGTTCACAATGGCACCGAGTACACACTCAATTGTATGCCATTTTTCAACAAACTAATTCCTGCAACTCGCCTGCACGCATTATTCACCACAAACGATTTTCATATATTGAAGTAGATGGGTATTTACCAAAGGAATAGGTGATTTATCTCTATCCCGTCATACATAAAGGAGTATATCTTAATAATAACAAATGAACAGGTATATTATGCTATTGTTATTAACCAAAAGGATTGACATTTTTCTCCATTTGTCCAAAATGCGACGCACTATATAACTATCGAAAAGCAAAAATAATGACAACTGATCTCCTGTTCGGTTAATTCTCATAAAAGATCCGGAGCATCATGGATACTGCATCAATTCGGAAAATCATATTCGGCTGTGTAGCGGGTTTAAGCATATGTTGTACACTGAACGCGCAAACCGTTCCGAAAATCGTACATGTTGAAGCGGAACGATTCGTGGAAAGCGATACGTTCAGCAATGTCAACAACAATGAACTTTACTTTTGCATTCGCGGACTTGAAGACAGTGCGTGGATACGCTATACGGTTGATTTCGGTACCAGGGGTACTATCGACAGTCTCGTTCTTTATGCACGGACCAAGGAGTTGCACACCGGTGTCACCGGGACCCTGATTTTTCAACTCGACAGTCTCGGAGGGCCGGTTATTGCTGCCAACGATATTGTCAAGGACTCGGTTCGCGACAAAGATTGGAAATATTACCGGGTCTCAATTGCCGATTCGGTCGACCTGCGGGGGAAACACCAGGTGTATATACGTTATCGTACCGACCGTACCAACTTGACTCATCTGTTCAACCTTGACTGGTTTTCGTTTCGCGGAGAGATCGAATCACCGGGGCCACGCGAGTATTATGTATCGTCCCGAAACGGTAACGACAACTATCCCGGGACTGTAGACAAACCTTTTAATACAATCGCGCATGCCTCCCGCATAATGATTCCGGGTGACAAATGCCATATTCGTGCAGGCATGTATTTCAATGAGCTTTCTCCACGCCACAATGGCACATCCGGAAACCCCATTATATATGAAGGGTATGCAGATGAAAAGGCGGTTATATGTGCCGGGAAACCTCTTGAAAATGCGCAATGGGAAGAGTACGGACGCGGGATATATCGCACCGCGATAGAGCTTGACAGTATAGGACCTGGATCTCATTTGCTTTTTTCGGGTACAAAAGCACTCCCTGAAGCGAGATGGCCCAAACTCTCCATGGAATATACCCCCAAACCGTCAAACGATGCCTCACAGGGAGATGCACCCGTCTCATGCGAAATAATTCCTCCGTATGATGCGTCCCGGACAGTTTCACGACCGATACTGGGTAACATGACGACCGGAGATTGCCTCCGAAAAAGCGAACAAAACCTGTGCGTTCTCAAGCAGGTGTATGTGCCGGATAAATCGCTTACCGGAAAAGGCAGTGATGCATTTGCCGGCGGCGTTCTATGGAAACGAGGTAATTACTGGGCAGAGTCGGGCTTAATTTGCGCATCCGAAGATGAAGGCGACAAATTGCTGCTAACGCTTAAAATGCATCGCTGGCGCCAGCATCACATCCATGTGAGGGGATACATAACAGGTGTACCGGCGCTGATAACCGAAGAGAATGAATGGGCGGTACAAGACGGATTCATCTATGTAAAACCGCCTGCCGGCAGCCATCCCGAAGAAATGAACTTATGGATAAAAAACCGTTTTCGCAGCATTAACCTTTACCAGAGGCAACACATCGAAATACGCGACCTTCATTTTCTTGGCGGCGCGCCGGTTTTGATTGGTACACATGGCTGTATGCTCGAAAACTGTCATTTTCGTCATCCATCAAAACATCTTTACATATTATGGCGTGAGTATTCTGACGACTGTCCGTGGAAATATCAAGAATCCCGAACCGACCGGTCGGGGTTTAATAGTATGATAATAGGAGGCAGCAACAATGTTGTACGGCGATGTTCCTTTGTCCACTCATCCTCCGGTATAATGGTGGAAGGTACGCGCAACCTTGTGGAGGACTGTCTTTTTAAAGGGTGTAATTATTCCTCAGCCGAAGGGAGCGCAGTGGTAGTCGGCGGATATAAAAATATCGTATCACAATGTACGATCGACGGTACCACACGCGCCGGAATCACCTTTACGGTACATCGCGACGGCGGACATCACGGGCTTATAGAATACTGTGACATCAAGAACACCTGTACTGCCAGCATCGACGGGGCTGCCTCATACATTTATAACAAAGCAGCCTACACAGGAGAAATCTCACATTGCTGGTACCGTAAGTGCTACATCGGCTACAGTGGAGCATATATCTATCTCGATCACGCTCCCTCCGATCTGCAGCTATACGTACATCACAACGTATTCTTCCCTCATGACTACGAAAGCCAGTCACAGGCGAAATTCGTCCCCTGCATGCTTGGCGGCGGGATCAAATTTCTTCATAATACCGTACTGACCCAGACCAATCCGGACGAAGGCCAGGATCCGTGGGGAGAAATCATTCAACGTCGTGCAGCAGATTCTAACTATATAGAAAAAGGAAGAATAATAAAAAACAATATAGATGCATCAGTTAATATCGATCAATGGCATTTTGTCGATACTTCAGCAAACGACTTTCGCCTGCAGCAATCATCTCCCGCAATCGATTCCGGGGAAGTCGTTTCCGGCTATAGTGAATCCTACCGCGGTAATGCGCCTGATCTGGGTGCTTACGAGTATGGACGACCCCGATGGGTTCCCGGCATTACGTGGGGCTCGTACGATTTTCCAAGTAGTATTTCCACGTCAAATTTTTTACAGCATAATCGTTCAGGCAGCAATACCGGACAACCCTTCTTCAACGTGACCGAAGCGCATATAACAATTACCCTCTCCGACAAACAAGACGCGCGGATCGCACTGTTCGATATGCAGGGAAGACGGCTTGCATCGGTTTCACGCAGCAACATGAAACGCCACGTACTCGACCTTTCACGGTATGCCGCAGGAATTTATTGTGTGCGAGTTATAACGGCCCGCAATGTCCATAGCAGGAAATTCGTTTCAACCTGTGAGTAAAACCGAACAGGAATCGATACTGTCCCGGGAAAACAGCAAAATATATACGTTATCATATTCATTTTACATACCTTGTACGGAGGTACTATGCACAAATTACTTATCAGCACAGGGCTTACGGTTTTGCTGACTGCAGGATCACTTTTCGCACAGTTTTCCGGCATCGGGGTCTCCCGTCTTTTTCTTGGGCAGGAAATAGAAGTATCATGGGTAGAAGACGGCCATGTAACGCGCGACGACACAATCTTTTATGAAGGCCGTGGCGGAAAAGTGCTTACAAGCCTCACCATCAACACGCACGGTACACACATCGCCTTTATACAGGAAGCAAAAGTTGAGGACGTCCGCACACTCCAGCTGGTAGTCACACGCGCTGATCAGCAAATTACCGCACAAAAGGCAATCACGCTCGATATGGAAAAACCTGAAAACAACGAACGTATTCGCCTCTACTGGCCACAGGGAGACTGGGTCTATTTTACGCATGATGCTGATCCTGAAGAGGCGGGTAGCCAGCACATCTGGCGTGTGGATGTACAGACAGGACAACAGCAGGACTGCATGATAATGAGCGAGCGTGCAATCAGATTATTCGGCATGTCGTGGGATGCGAAATGGATGTATGGTCGCGGGGTAAAATCGGGAGAAAACGGCTTCCCCACCATGATGGTACGAATTCCTGATCTGGACAATGCCACGCTTCCGGTGACCGTAACCCCGGAATACATTCTCTCGGGCAGCGGCTGCGGTCACACCATGGGACCGTCAGGCACTATTATCAGCAGTGGCGGTGGTTCCGGACACACACAACGGTTCGTGCGATCGGTTGATACAACTACCGGCGATGAGACTAAAATCACCCAGTTTACAAGCGAGGATTACGACTCCCGTAAATGGTGTACCGATCCCGAAAACTACTGGCTGCGCCTTATAGGCGAAAATACGTACGATACGGTATTTGTCGGAGGTGGCTACAATGAATCGGTGTGTCGTTTTGCCGTCAATTCGGATGAATGGAACTGTCTCATGATCGGGTGGGAAGGACGCTTCTGTAATGCCGGCTGTAACAATGTCGTAATCAACTGGAAAGACTCGCTTTCCCTGAATGTCTCCAAAATTACGCCCTGTCGCCAGCAGGGCGGCGTCTATATCTTCGAAGGGACCGAAGGGTGTGATAAAACCTCGGTCAATGCAATGGCCTTCTGGCTCGGATCACCGACAGACGAGATCATCGAACCGCTTCGTGACGATGCACGAGCCGAAAACCGTCTTGCATACCGCGTATCTGGACTCGACGACGATGCGGATATCTCTGATGTAGCATACGACATGCCGACAAAAGAACGGCGCATATCGGCTATGCCGCGATACGACGCCGGGACGATATATGTCGACATGCGTGGACGTATTGTTCCCAAATCAGCACTTATGCACAAATCGAGTGTGCCTGCAGGTATAGCGATACGTATCGATCCGGTACGCGGCAGCAAAAAAGTGCTGCGTGTACAACAACACTGAAAGGATCGTATCTCCTTTTAATCTTCGTATATATCGCAATAATCAAAAAAGAGGACATGCAGCAAATAACCTGCATGCCCTCTTTTTTTGGCCGGTTATATCTTGTGCGAATATCACCTTTTCACCAATCGAGAGCTCATTCATCCATATGTCCCTGTATCGGTCTCGCAGCATGAATCGTGATTCACTCGAGGCGAACACCAGATTCCATATCATTGCACCACATCCTGCCCCGGGAATAGCTGTCAACGTAATGCTACCGCCCTCTCGCAGCTTGTACATAACGAGCGATGTCAATCATAGGAGCGGTCCAGACGCGATCGCGATGTTCATACAGCCATTCTATGAGGGTACAATGTTCATCCGAATCCATTTTATTCTTTCTGTTGCCCTTCTCGACCCGATGAATCGTGTACACAAGCCATCCTCCCGATTCTGCCGCTGCTTCGATTTCATCCCTGATTTCAAAAAACGTTTTCCGATCACCTGTCAAAGTACCGATGTTATATAATGAGCACGAGTGCGGATCGGCAGGCTTTTCGGTCAGCTCTCCCCGCGCGGCAACGACATACGACGGCAGAATCCGCTCAAAAGAGACCGCACTCTCTCCACTGCCGATCATAGTATTATGGCACGGATTCGCAAATGTATGTTCCTCCCGTCCATCAACCAGTGTAAGGAGTTGATTGGCCAAATGCACTTCATCCGCAAATCGCTGCTGAGAGTAATCACGAAGATTATAACACGGAGAGAGCCACTGAGGCATATCCTCTTCAAGTCGCCAACACGGATGAAACAGGGTGTGATTTCCCAGTTCGTGACCTGCCGCCGCGACCTTGCGCCACAGGTCGACTGAGTCAAAAAATCCGCGGGCGCAGGGGATATTGAATGTGGCATTCATTCCGTATCGGTTAAGAAGCGGGGCAACCTCGGCATGATGCATACCCATTGCATCATCATACGTCAGGCTGACTGCACATTGTAATTGTTTAGGCCATACACTCATAAATAAAAATCTCAGCCCTCCTGAAAATCATTTCTTGTTTCGTCTTCCGAAGACTCGGACAATTCTTTTCGATAATTGCTGGGAGAAACCCCGAAATGCTTTTTAAACTGTGTCGAAAAGTAAAAGGGGTCTTCATACCCGGACATAAATGCAATCTCCTTTACAAGCAAAGCCGAATTCCGCAGCAGATTGCCGGCAAATTCCATCCGCCGATGCTGCAAAAATGCTATGGGAGACTTATTGGTATATTTTTTGAACAGTCTGTTACAGTGTGTTGTGCTGAGCGCATTTTCATTACATATATCACCAAGCGATATATCCTGTTGCATATTTCTTTTAATGTAGGAAATACAATTACGAAGTGCGGGGGGATAATTCGGCATTGACTGTTTGGAAAGCTCTACAAGCAATCGGTACGCATCCGCAGAAGTCTCTTCCTTAAAATCAAAAGGCTTTAGACGCATGCCTTCATATATCGCGGTAAAAAAACGTCTGATCCTCTTCGCAGACCAGTCAGTCGGTGGTTTCATATAATCACAATCCGAAAGCCCTACCACCGACAACATTGTACTCAACAGAGTACCTCCCAGCTCTACATACCGCTTTACAAGATAGCCCGCGTTTCCAACCTTTATACGCTGACTGCAGTTTTCTCTGCAGAAAAAAACGTCACCAGGGTAAATTTCGTACCGTTTCCCGTTTTGCTCGAATATCGCATCCCCCCTCTGCACATAATTGATGGCAAAGGACGGATAGTTGTCTCGTGACAGGTACTCTTCGGTAGTCCACAGCGCAAGGCCTGCAGATATCACGATAAGTGGCGGCTGATACTCATCTTTGTCGTAATGATAGAAATGCAGTCTTCGTCTTCTCTTCATCGACCATCTCATACAAATGTCCGAATTGTTAACATGGTAAATGTGTGTATACAATTAGGTTAAAAAATATATCCGGGAGAGGATACAATTTGTTTTATTAATATAAACGTGAATTATTGCATAGGTATAACGCTATAATCATGTTATACCTTCACTAAGCGATTGTTTTGATGAAAGCTGGTGTAAGGCGTTCTGCTAGTGTATTCTCGAAGATGGCGGGTCAACCTTGGTGGTTGGGTCATCATCTTCGGGGATGCACGCAAGAGCAGTACGGATTGCAGCAGATTTCGCAAACAAACGCGCACAGTTCAGGTTAAAAATAGTTTTTACCAGTCAACTGCCGCATATTATCATACCCGCTGCAAATACACAATTACGCAGAAAAGTACCTCTTTGACATTTCATTATCTGGAATTACGGAGTCTTTTTACCCCTTATTTAAGGAGGAACGATGACACACAAATTCACTCAATACACCCACCGCCTTCACCGGTTCTGTATCGTAATGGGGATGCTATTGTCTCTCCACGCATCTGTCTCACTTGCGGAGGTACAGATCCACCCGCTTGTCCCCGGCGACGAACCTGATCAGATACATACCGTGCGAGTCAACGGTCACGAAGCTCCGGTGGCAACGAACCATGGTGTCGACGCGTATGTAAATTTTTCGTTCAACGGTACGGTTACGGTCGAGGTCACCGATACCACAGGTGAAATAAGCTGTCAGGGCTGCTCGGAAATCCGTCCGCAGGCAGTTGAAGAAAGCGCCGTGTTTACCGATTCGAGTGTGATCCTGACCATAGATACGCCCGGGGTATCTGCGGTGAGGATTAACAGCCATAATCATGCGGACTCTCTGGGGTATGCAGGGAATTCCAATTACTGGCTCTACATATTTGCAAACCCGCTTAACAATAACCGCCCCACTGCCAACGATGCTGATGTGC
Source organism: uncultured Fibrobacterota bacterium (assembly GCA_964589825.1). Taxonomy (GTDB): domain Bacteria; phylum Fibrobacterota; class Chitinivibrionia; order Chitinivibrionales; family WJKA01; genus CAZPUS01. The sequence continues at coordinate 16,562 of CAZPUS010000038.1, forward strand.
GCAATATTATGGAGTATGACATCGATTCGACCGGAGAGACGGTCGAAACCGCTACCATTCAGCAGGCAATAGACGATGCGAGTGGCTCGTCTAGAAATGTACTCTTTTTTCCTCCGGGACGATACAAAACCGCATCGATACTCCTTAAATCGAACATGACCATGTATCTTTCCCCCGGTGCGATTATCGAGGGTTCCACCAATACCGACGATTACCGGGACGCAGTGCCCTGGCAGCCCGAAGGCCGCGGCGCGTATCATTACAAAGGCAATTACCCTTCGTTGGTGTATATCAACAATGCCCGTTATACAAAACTTATGGGTCGCGGGGTTATCGATGGAATGAATTTTATCTGGGATTCAACAGAAACCGACAAACCCGCGCGTGCCAACGCGTTCAAGGTATGGAACAGCAGCAATGTCTTCGTGGAGGGAGTAATAATCCGAAATGCCTCCTGGTGGAATTCCCTTGTAATCTACTCCGACAGTGTACTTATACGAAATGCAAAATTCATGTCACAGCTGTTCAGGAACACGAACGATGCGCTGGTGCTGTCAGGGTGTCACTATTCGAAAGTGGAAAACTGCCTTTTACGCAGCGTCGATGACTGCACCGGGCCCAAATGCTTTAAACAGGCAAAAATCGAAGAGCAGAGCCTCCAGGACAACACATATCTGTACTGGGTCGATAATTTAATCCATTCCGCACACGAAGGTGCAGTAAAGCTGGGCTGCTGCCCCGAATGCGATATAATGGAACACATCTATTTTATTCGCAACACAATGGTGAGAGGTAAATGCGGCTTGGTAAGAGGATTCAACAAAGGGCCGGCTCCCACGACTTATCGTGATTTTTATTTTATCGATAATCGTGTCTACCGCACCGGCGAGGCATGTTTTCTGATATTCAATTTTAATGAAGATGAGACCAAGCCGGAATGGTACGATTTTTATATGGTGGGGAACAATTTTTCCCGCGATCCGGAGGTATCACTCGAGGGCTACGATTCCGCTCACAGCCCCCACGATATATTCGTATACAATTCAAAGGTTGAGGGCGTCACTGCATCCGATATTATCTGGGGAACAGAAGACAGTCCCAACTCCTACAACCTGTACTACAGCCCTGAGGATACAACGATCGACGTACCACAGCTCACCTTATGGCCTGACATCGATAAAACCGCAATATCGCACCACAAAACACACGACAGGCCATTGGCACCAAAAATCGATGCCGCGAAAACCGGTACTCAGCGAATCATGTTGTTCGATCTTCAGGGACGCAGAGTACTCACCACAAAAGACCGAATCCGTCGCAAAACGATTGAAAAGCTCGATGGCTCGGGTATTTATCTGCTCCAACGCGAAGCAGACAATGGAAAAATAGAAAAACAGCTCATATCCCGGTAATATTAAGGAGGACAAAAAAAGATCATGATGTGCCGGTATCTATACGGGATATCCTCTTCCCTGCAGTTTTTGTCTTGTTCCTGTTAGGTAGTATCGAAACGATGTGGGACACCAGGATAAAAAACGATGGGTGTAAAAAATAGCGAAAAACCTCAATCCCCCGGCATAACACACTCCTTTTGTATTTTTGTCTTCGACAATACGGATATACCATATCCTGCTGGTTGTTTATTATGGGGTTATGGGCCTATTTTCGATCCTGCACCACCAGAAATTGATTCTATTAATGATACACGCATAATCTAGCCGGTGTTGACATTTCAAATTATAGATACGATAATACTATTATTATTTCATTATACTTACAAGGAGTCTCTCATGCGTACGCATCGATCCGCATTTTTTGTTGTGTGTGCAGCATTACTTATCGTATGTACCACAGCAGACACCTCGATTGCCAGGGAATCATTGTGGAATGACCCGGTTCGGGGAAGCTGGGTACAGACCGGCAGCAAAACAACCAGCGATGTTTCTCTCGTGTCAACAGCAGCGACAGCACCGATAGTAGTAAATGACGCGGAACCCTACCCTGTCCGCCGTGCGGCAGGCGATCTGGCCGAAGATATAGAGAAAATCACCGGGCAAAAACCAGACGTGGTTTCCTCCATCCCCTCGGATGTCTCCTCCGCTATCCTGATTGGTACCGTTGATACTTCATCGCTCATCACCGATCTCGACAACAGCGGAGCTTTTGTCACGAATGATCTGCGCGGCGAGTGGGAATCGTTTAAAATACAAACACTGCAATCACCGGGCAACGGTCTTGACGAAGCGGTCGCCATCGCAGGGGCCAACATGCGCGGAACGATTTTCGGCATTTATCAGCTCAGCGAACGGCTGGGAATTGATCCCTTCTATCACTTTACCGGGAAAAAACCCACGCAGTACGACGAACTCACAGTCAAAGAAAATTCTCTTAATTCCGGAGAACCGACATTTAAATACCGCGGTATGTTTCATAACGACATGGATCTGGCGGCAGGTGCATTCAAACACTCAGTGTACGGCTATATTTCGGTGGGCTGGTATCGCGCCGCGGTCGAAACCGCACTACGACTTCGCTTCAATATGGTAGCACCCGATGCCCCGTATGTCCGCCCCCCGGAATTCTACGACATGTGCAACAACTACGGCATCGCGGTTACAAGCCACCACTATGACTTTCTCCTTTCCTGGCCTAACCAGGTAGACAAAAATCCGCTTGAAAAGCCGGAACTGGAAAATCTGGACTACGACTACGTAAACCAGCGTGATGAAATCGTAGAATTCTGGGGCACCGGTGTCGACAGCACAATGGATAACGAGTGTATATATCCGGTGGGACTGCGTAACAATTCGGATGCAGGCTATGATTTTCCGGATGGATGGACCGATGCGGAAAAAGGTGAGCTGGTTACACAGGCAATAAACGATCAGCTGCAGATCGCAAAACAAAAACGCGGTACCGATGACCCCGACATGAATTTTCACTACTCCATGTACGGAAGAGACCTTCAGAGCCTCTACACTAACGGTCACATCGAAGTCCCCTCCGACGTGACCCTGATCTGGTGCGATGACAACTGCGGTGATTTCAGTCTCCCGGAGACATTCAGTGACAACAATACGCACGGGATCTATTACCATGTGGCGTATTACGGCAATTACTGCAAGCAGCAGTTTTATACCGCCACCCGTCTCAGCAGAATCGAAACGAACTATCGAGATGTTATCGACAACGAGCTGACAGAGTATATGCTGCTCAACAATTCGGAAATCCTGACCTATCTGCCGGAGACAAAATTCATCGCCGACCTGTCCTGGAATGCGGACAGTGCCTTTGCCTACAATAATGCAGCCGACACCTACACCCGATGGTTTACCGACGAATACTTCCCCATCGTAAATCCCGCTGGCGATGAAATAAAAGCAATCGTGGACAAGTATTACGAAGAAATCGATAATCCGATTCCGGACTTTATGTGGGGGTTTACCAAGCCCTGGCGTCAGGATAAGTCGTACGAAGATTCCTGGCTTATCGAAGAACGGGACAATGCGCTGCAGAAATCGAATACCCTTCGTGATATCCGGCAGGACGCACTCTCGATAAAGGACAGGCTTTCAGAAGAAGATGCGCGAATATTTTACGAATTCTTCATATTCCCCTGTGAGCTCAAGGAACGATCCTATCGGCTGATATACCACTTTGCAAACGCCAAACTCGCTGCGGATGAAACAGAAGAGTACGAACACTGGTCAAAGCTCGCCACCGAAATGGACACGGTCTACGATGCCCTCGAATACGTCCATCGGGATCCGTTCGGACGGTGGGCCACCGACAGCCGTGCACGGGATCCTATGCGCGGCACCGATTTCATGTTTCGCTATCTTGAAGAGATGAATGTACAGGATGTCATGCACGGCAAAAACATCTACTGTGATACCGACTATGTTGAGATACACAAGGATTCCGGCTCAACGACCAGCACGACGCTCTACCTTGACGCAAATCTCTCTTCGTATGAAACGGTACGCATCTCATTTTACGGCTACTGGATCAATGACGATGAAATGAAACTGAGTGTCAATGGCGGTCAAAACTATGACTTCCCTCCTATCGACGGCAAAGAATGGGACCTCAGTTCGCGCGGCGGGGTGTATCGTATCGACATTGACCCTTCCGACCTGGTACAGGGAGAGAATACCATCACATTCAAGAACACGCAAAACACCGAAAAGTACCGCTTTTGCGGTTATGTAGCCTACAAACACCGCGAAATCGAAGACGCCCGCCTGGAGCTTCGAACCACGACTTCGTATCGCTGGACAGACGCACAGTATGTCTCTATGGTGCAAAACGGAAAAAAACAGCTGCGTATGAATCCAAAGGCAAATCAACGCGCGACTGTATTCAATGTCATGGGACGTCGAATTGGCACTCGTCGCATTCAGCACGATCTGAATCGCCAGCAACGTGCTCGCTTTTCCAGGGCCAATGGAATGCACATTATTCGTGTAGAAAATGGAAACCGTGTTCTTGAAACAAAAAAATCATTGCGTATACGATAATTTTTTTCCAAATAATATGGAGGTTTATTTATGCACTTTCCGAAATTAACCAATTCACTCACTTCAGCGGGGTTATCACTCGCCCTGACACTTGCCGCAGGCGGACATGCGGCCGATCCACAGCCGTGTCCGGCCGGTAACGAAACGTGGGAAACCACTAACACACTGGGGTATACACGGACCTATTGCAATGCGTGCGAGGACTGCCCCTCGAATGTCCACAAACACCCCACGGTATCCACCGATGCATCGAGTATTCCGGAAGGTTTTGTGGTGTATGAAGAAGGCGGATATCGTGAATCCGACGGTACCGGCCTTTTTATGTCGGATATTCATGACTGGTCACCCGAGAAAATACCGAATACCGATGAAGCATTTATGTTTTACATTTCCGAAGACGGCACATGGATTGTATTCAACAAAAACGGCCTGAAATACAAGGATGCCTACGCCGTAAAGACGGATGGATCCAACCTTACACAGCTGACGCTCCCCTATGACGGCACTCCCTATACTTTCGGACTCTACCGCAACAGCCCTACCGACAATGAAGAGATATTCTATACCGAAAAGAAAGACGATCCAAACGGTACCGATCTTAAGTACTGGACAATTTATGCAGCCGACATCGAGTTCAGCTCCAGCGGTGTTACGGTCGGCACCGAACAGCGGATTCTTTACGAGGGGTATGCACAACTCGGCATGCATGAAGACCGCTATCTTACTGTTGCAAAAGACCGGTTTTTCACGCAAGTCGATCTGCCCGCAGGGGGAACAGAACGTTCTTTTGTCTGTGGCGTAATACCCGACAACGGCCTCGGTACCGCAGATGACGACGACACGTTTATACCCGATTTCGAAAGTGCAAAATTCCAGTGCGGCCACTCAATGTCATGGGACGGAGAGTACTGCGTCAATAACCCAACGACGGATGACGGGGATGTGGAACATTGCATTACACGTATCAATGTGTTTAAATTTACCCCTCCGGGTCATGCCTCCTCGAGCCTTACCAGTCAACTCGATTTTTTCTCTGCCGATGTAGAAAACGGCCGGGGTGTAGCAGTAGTCTGGGAGCCGCGTATCGGCGGACAGTACGTCTATTCCTCGTTTCACTATCACCGTTTTACGAACAACAACGAATATATCCTTACCCGGCGGCATCGTCCTGATGGAGATGCCAGCTATGATACCACCGGTATCTATATGCTGCACTGGCCGAGTGCCACCTACACAATGCTTTCCCCGGCGGATGTCGAAGCATCGCATGTGGGAGCACATTTTACCAATCAGACCGATGCGGTAAAAGAGCATGGAACAGCATCCGGTATTGCCGGCAGCAATACACTGTTCACCATTCAAGGTGTAACTAAAGATAAAATATCGCTTTCTTTTCACAATGCCGGGATGCATACCATCGACATGTTTGCTGCCGACGGATCGCTGCTGCACCGGAATAACACGCGTTCGTTTGCATCCGGCGGTATTTATTCGGTGTCTGCCCCCGAACGAAACAACGTGATATTTATCCGGGTATCTGCAAAAGGGATACGTTCTACCCACAAGTGCGTTATTCCATAAAACAAACCTGCTTTTTTCACCTGTTTTATTTTTAATGTGTCCGAAATCGATATCAAGGATCGTTTCAGACGATATACAATTGAATCGGTTCCGGACACTTTTTTTACTACTCATTCACACACAATACCGCTCAGTACACCATCGATAAACCAATTACTAATTACTGCGCAGACGATACAAGAAAGGAAGTATCCCCATGTTTAAAAAATTGGACCATAATACCTTTTTGCTCTTTCTATCATTCATTTGCATGACATGTGTTTTCATGTATCTGGGTTGTAATCCTACGGGTTCGGATGAAGAAGAGGATCTTATCTGCCCCTATGACAAGCCCGATTCTCATTCACCCGTTAAGGTAGTCCGTCCAAAACCCGGGGCTGTATTTCATGTGGGTGAGCAGTGTACCGTAGAAGTTGCTATCGATACAAGTGAGTTCTCCGTAAGTGAGATGAATATCTTTCTGACACCGGATATGGGGATCACGCTCATAGAGCCGTTCGACGGATCACTCGATCCGGAGGATTCGATTCATGTATTTACCATAAAGGAATCGTACACAATATACCAGGACGGTGATTTCGTGGATGTTTCGGTTGTTTCCGATTCTTGTCTCATTAAGATGGAACCTTACGACGGAGGAGGCGGCACGTTTGCATCCGACTATACAAACTGCTTCTTCTCCATACAACCGACACAATAGGTGCATTTCTCACCACTTGTTTCATCCCCCGTTACAGAGACATAGTTGTAAAGACAGGTTTGTAACCTGTCTTTACAACCCCCTTATTGCCCCCATGATTTAATCGAAAAATAGCAGTCAGTATAATCGCCCGCATCGGTACCTCTCAGCCCATCATACGATTCGACTTTTATCAGACAGGAATCTGAAACAGGAGATATTTCTCCATGCTCCGTAGTATATGTTGAATCGATTCTGAAAATAAAACGTGAATCTTTACCAACGCTCATCGAACCACCGAACGGGTCGAGCCAGTTAAGCCTTTTGTCTGGTGAGAGTTCTATTACCATCGATCGAGGGTAAATGAAAATATTGAATCATCTTTGCTCTCGATTGCAGCTCTGTAGGCTGCTGCTTTTTTCGAGGTCGATTTTAAAGCCAAGCTTATTACCAGAGAATCGGGTAAAGCTGCGTTTTTTCTCAAATCAACCATTACACTGCATCGGGTACCCGTACCACACCCGTTGCTCAATGAGGAACGTATATCAGTAATAGTCACTGTCGTTTTGTCTGATGTATCAGGTTGCGCCGAGTTCAAGTCGCATCCGGCGTACAAGAACACTCCGATCAGCAATAGAATTATATATTGTAGAGTATTGACAATAGCCTGTTTTGCATTAGCATTTGCATATCTCATAGGTAACAAACTCCGTAGTACCTATCTGCTTGTCATACAAGCAGGCTGCGATTTGCAAAGGCATGTTTTATACCATATACCCTTCTGTAGTGTCATCGTTTCACCCCGATACTTTCGATACCGGCCTGTTTTTCTGTAATCTGATTGTTGTCACTGTCGTTGTAAGTGATTTCGATTATGAATTTGGCACGGTAGGCCCCCGGACTGACGCGCATACCCTGATCGTTGTATCCATCCCACTGAACAAAGGTGATCAGCGTGGTGCCGGGGGTATACGAATCCCAGATGTTTTCCGCACCTGTAGGTTCGGTGGTGCGATGCCATACAAGATTACCTACGAGATCGTATACATAGAGTTTACCGGTAAAGGACATCGTAGCGGTGTCGGCGACACTGGGTATGACAACTTCGGCTGCGATATTGGCAGTTGTTTTTTGTTGATCAGGTGCTTCTACGCCATTTATCCTATCCTTAATTTCGTTCTGGGTCATCTGTCCTCCGCTTCCATTGAATTGTAGCGGTTCACCCGGATCGATAATTCGCTGCTGTGGAATGAAGGGATTCGGCACCACTGAAATCCTGAAATCAACACCTTCTACAATTACCTGGGCCCTTCGGTTGTTCGGGGCGGCGGCATTGTCGTGTTCATCTTCTACCGCTCCTTCTTTTAGCTGAAAATAGTACTCTGAGGTAAGGCTGCGATTATTAGCCATCCTGAAATAGGCAATCGAGTCCGCAACGAATTCATCAAAATACATGCCCTCGCCCAGAAGCACGCTGTCCGCCTCTGCACCATCCCGCCCACGATACACAATA
>CAZPUS010000039.1:0-24450 GCA_964589825.1 uncultured Fibrobacterota bacterium
TCTTTTTGCAGCGTATACACGGTGTCCGATACTATTTTTGTAAGTTATATCAAATTACCAGCATGCTCCTGCAAAAAGGGATGTACCATGGCGCACGATAATGGAATCGTGATAGTATCCGGGCTGCCCAGATCGGGCACGTCGCTCATGATGCGTATGCTCGATGCCGGAGGGATGCCGGTGGTCAAAGACGATATCCGTGCATCGAATACCGATAATCCGCACGGCTATTATGAATTCGAACCGGTAAAGCAGATGGGAGAGGATAGTGCCTGGCTTGATAAGGCCCGTGGAAAAGCGATAAAGGTCATATCCAAACTTTTGAGTGAACTCCCTTCGGGTTTTGAATACTATGTTCTCTTTATGCAGCGTGCGTATGATGAAGTGATCGCATCGCAGAAAAAGATGCTGGCGCGACGGGGTAAAAAAGGTGCCGATGTATCGGACGAGAAGCTTGCGCAGGTATATGCACATCATGTCGATGCGACTCGTTCGATGTGCAGCGGGAAAGAGAACATGCATCTTCTCGATGTCGAGTATTCATCACTTGTGCTGCAGCCCGACACGCAGATACTGCATATAGCATCGTTCTTATCTGCATTTGCCACGCTCGATCAGGAGCGCATGAAAGCGATAATCGATCCCTCACTCTACAGAAACAGACACGATTAATCATTGTACAATACAGTTACCTGAAGACAGTTACCTGAAGGATGTGTAATATGGCACGAGCAATATGGATAGGCGTGGACGGCATGCCGCACTCGTTTCTGCAGGAAGCGATAGCGCAGGGGCGCATGCCGAATTTCGCACGGTTTGCATCTGATTATTATCTGGGGAGAATGAATGCGCCGCTGCCCGATAATTCGGCGGTTTCATGGAGCTCGATTATCACCGGCACCACGCCGGGTGAGCACGGCATTTTCGGATTTACCGATTTGATACCCAATACCTATACGCTGCGTTTCCCCAATTTCAGCAACCTTCGGCGTCCGCCGTTCTGGAATACACCGCAGCAACGCTCGATCGTAATAAATGTACCGTTTACCTATCCCGCTGCAGCGCTCGAGGGGAAGCTGGTGTCCGGCTTTGTATCTCCCGATCTGCAGAAAGCGGCCTGGCCGTCCGATTTTTACGAATGGCTCAGAGAAAAAGAGTACCGCATCGATGTGGACAACAAGAAAGCCTATAAGTCGCGGGAATTATTTTTAAAAGATCTTTTTTCGGTACATGAGAAACGGGTAGAGACATACCGTACGCTCTTTCAGCGTGAGCAGTGGGACAACTTCATGATCGTGTTTACGGGAAGCGATCGTCTTGGTCATTTCATGTGGGATATATATGAACAGAAGCAGGAGCCGTACTACTCCCGGTTTATGGAGTATTTCGGTGAAATAGATGCGCAGCTTGGCTGGATCTTGGAGCGCGTTGAAAAAGATGATGTTGTGATCTCGATGTCCGATCACGGCATGGAGCGGATACACAGGGAAGTGTTTCTCAACACTGCGCTCGAACAGGCCGGGTATCTCTCCCTGGAAGAGGGGAAGCCGAAGAAGTACACCTCCATTACTGCAAACACAAAGGCGTTTGTACTCGAGCCCTCGCGCGTCTATCTGAATATGGAGGGGAGATATCCTGCGGGATCGGTACGGGATCAGGACCGGGAGATGCTTCTGCAGGAGCTTACAGCGCTTTTTAAATCGCTCACGTATGACGGACGGCCTGTTGTGCGTGATGCATATACCAAAGAGCAGCTTTACCACGGAGACTGTTACGACGACGCACCGGATATCGTACTGGTGCAGGAGCCCGGTTTCAGTCTGCGGGGGTCGCTTGGTAAGCAGGAGCTGACCGCTGAGCCGGGAATGCTGACCGGTATGCACAAAGGATCCGATTCTTATGTTGCGGTTAATCGTGACTTCGACACGGTCGATTCGATACTCGGAGAGACGGTTGTTACCGAAAAACTCGTACCGCTGGTGGAATCACTTCGCAACAGGTAACGCAAACGCATCCGCGCAGCGTGATAGCGCATAAAAACCGGCTGCCATCCGCACTACTCTGATATCATCAAAAATCATGAGACAACCAACAAGGTTACCCCATGGTTTTCGAGAACACAATAGCAGCACGGCTCACCGCAGCTTTCATCGAAACAACCGTTCGATTCAGGCAGAAATAACAGTTTTTTTTCTAAACCAGGAGGAACACTCGTGGAATGTAAGAATGCACAGCGAACATGCTGGAATTGTCCGGCGGCTATTTTCAGGGGGAATGTCGACTTCCGTGCATGCGGACAGTCTCAGGAAGAGATAAAGGCGAAACTCGGTGACGAGGGGCAGATCATGATCGAATGCGCCCGCAGGCCCGAACTCGGCTATTTCGAGCCCTCGATTACATTCGAGCAGTGTACCCAGTGGGAAAAAGGGCCTTACGGGTATCAGCTCAAACAGATGAAGGTGATGATACTCGGTATAGACGGCTACCTCGGCTGGACGCTTGCGCTCAAGCTGGCAAAACTCGGATTCCAGATCAGCGGGGTCGATAATTATACGCGTCGTGATATCGCGATGGAGAAGGGCGCGCATTCCATTGTACCCATCGAACGTATGACCGAACGCCTGCGTGCGGCAAACGATGTGCTTGGGCTTAATATTTATTATCGTAAGATGGATATCCGCAATCGTGATTTGCTCAGAGCCTTCATCGCAGAAGTAAAGCCAGAAGCGATTGTGCATTATGCGGAGATACCGTCCGCCCCCTATTCCATGGTCGACATGGAGCATGCCATCAATGTGCAGGACAACAATACACTCGGAACACTCGGACTTTTGTGGATCATGAAGGATATCGTTCCCGAGAGTTCGCTTATCAAACTCGGTACCATGGGTGAATACGGCGCGCCTCTTACCGGACGCCCGCTGTTCGAAGGGATGTTTCCGGGAGATGCAATGCTGAAATGGAAAGGCCGGGAGTGGAGTCTCGGTGGTGAGATTACCCCGAGGGATCCGGTCAGTTTTTATCATGTCAGCAAGGTGCAGGATACGTACAATGTATACGAGGCATGCAAATACTGGTGGCTTCGTTCCTACGATATCATGCAGGGAGTGATCTACGGGCTTCATACCGAAGAGGTTGCATTGGATAAAAGACTGCGTACGCGTTTTGATATCGATGAATGGTCGGGAACCGTCATCAACCGGTTCATGGCGCAGGCGATTGCGGGACTGCCGCTGACGGTGTATGGCGCCGGGGAGCAGATCAAGGGTTTTATATCGCTCGATGACGCAATGGAGTGTATGGCGCGGCTCATATCTTCGCCACCGGAGCCGGGTCAGTACGATGTGGTCAACCAGGTATCGGGCCTTTACAAACTCAACGACATCGCCGAAACCGTCGCCAAAGTGGCCAACGAAAAGTTCGGTCTCGATGTACGCATAGAACGCATCGAGAATCCGCGTGTGGAGACCGAGATTCATCCCCTGGAGACCGTATCCCGCAAGCTGCCCAACGAGTATGGCTTCAGACCGAGCGTGTCGCTCGAAAAGGAAGTGGAACGCACCATGAAGGTACTCATGGAGCCGGATATAAAGAAACGTATCATGGAGAAAAAACATACCATAATGCCGAGAACCACCTGGTCCGGAGAGAAAAAAGAGTCAGAGGTTATCGAGACGTACAAACCGGGTACCAGAACCTATGGTGAATACGAAGGTGTACTCGATACCGATAACGACTGACCCGGAAGGAACCGCAAATGGAAAAAACGTATAAACAGTTCAGGGAGCTGATTGGATCGACCTCGCTGCCTGTTCTTGTCGAATGCTGGGCATCGTGGTGCCTGCCGTGTAAGCAGTATGACGGCATACTCAAAGAGTTTGCGCAGCAGTTCGGCGATAGCTGCGAAATCGTAAAAGTCAACGTGGATCGTAATCCGAAAATGAGTGTGGATTACCGGGTGCAGGGGTTGCCTACCTTTCTGATGCTGTATAACGGTGAAGTGAAGGATCGAAAAATCGGTTCGCAGTCACGCGATGCGCTGCGCGCCATGATCGAAGATGCGATCGCCGCACACGGCAAAGGCGGCTCCGATTCCCCGCACAAAGATGAATCGTGCACACAGCAGGAGGAAGACCGGATTATAGAAGATCAGCTCAAAGACCTGGGATACCTGTAACGCATGGCACCGCAGAAATGGCTGATTACCGGCGGAGCGGGGTTTATAGGCCGCAATTGTGTGATAAAACTGTTGCGTGATACCGCGCATCGTATACGCGTGTACGATAACGAATCGGTCGGCACACGTAAAGCACTTTACGATGCGCTTGACAAAGAAGTACAGGACGGGAGCGTATCGAGCCCGGCCGTCGAATCACGTCTCGAATTCGTACATGGTGACATACTCAACGGGTCGATGCTGGAAACCGCGGCAGACGGCTGTTCGGTGATTGTCCATCTTGCGGCCAATACCGGCGTCCCGGTTTCAATCGAAGATCCTTTGCACGACTGCAGGACGAATGTGCAGGGAACACTGCAGGTTCTTGACACGGCGCGAAGGTGCAGTGTTGCTCATGTGGTGAGTGCCTCTTCGGGAGCGGCCGCCGGCGAATGCAGCCCTCCGGTGCACGAAGAGATCGTGCCCAGGCCGGTATCGCCCTATGGTGCCGGCAAACTCGCATCAGAGGCCTACTGCCATGTATTTTCCTCGCTGTATGGCATCAACACCGTCTCACTTCGGTTCGGTAACGTCTATGGGCCGCACAGCGGTCATAAATCGAGCGTAGTGGCAAAGTTCATTACCCGGGCGCTGCAGGGCTCGGAATGTGAAATATATGGTGACGGGACACAGACACGTGATTTTATCTATACCGAAGATTTGACAGATGCGATTTTCCGGGCGGCACGGTTTATGCAGGGCGGAGAAGTCTTCCAGATAGCCACGAGCAGGGAGCATACGGTGAATGAAGTGGCACACTATATACAGCAATCGCTGCATGAGCGTGGTCATTCTATGATTGTACGTCATGGAGATGCCCGAAAAGGGGACGTGTATCGCAATTTTTCGGACACCTCCAAAGCCAAACGGCTGCTGGGCTGGGAAAGTACCACCGCGCTGACGCAGGGTATCGAGCGGACGGTCGAATGGTTTCTTGCCCGGAGGAGTTTCTGATACATGCGGGCGTTAAGGAATATATCGTGAATAGTATCCGGGTGACATCGTTACGCATAGTGTGTGTCGTCGTGGCCGCTGTTTTTCTGCCGGCTGACGCGGCCCGTATTGCCCACTTACCAATGAATGAGGGCTTTTACCTCACCTATATCTCTTCCTGGAACAATCGCACCGGCTACTATATTGACAACGACTATGTGCAGCCAGATACCTCGAAAGCGCAGCTTACACTCGGTGGACTCGGGTTAGGAGTTCGGTTCGCGGTGGTCGACGAATGGTTGCGTGCCGGCTTCCGCGGCAGTTATACCAGGGGACATAACGACAGGTATCTGTATGAGAACGCACCGATATCCCAGGGCGGCGGAATGAGCCTTGAAGACATCATTATTCTGAATGAATTCAACAATGTGATGCTCACCTCCGGATTACAGCTGGTGCTGCCCAATAAAGATACGCCGCTGCATCCTTTCTGGACTATCGGCGTCGACGGCTATATGATGGATATACGCGAGAGGGGGCGTGGTGCAGACAACAGTTCAATCGCCCGGCAGCGCGTATCGCTCGAAGGTGGTCTGCATCGGAGGAATTTAGGTGTGGCATTCCACATAGAGGCTGGGTTCGATTTTTCCCTGGCGCAGCAGTGGGGACTTGCGGTTAGCTGGCTGCATCGTTACTGGCAGCCCGTATCGTATACCTATACGGAGCAATTACCGCTGGAGGGGATTTCCTATTACGAGTTTTTTCGTACCCATGCGCTCAGAGTAACGGTAGTGTGGCGGCGGGGATTGCCGCAGCGGTAGCGTCTGCGAAAACTGAAACGCTATATGCGTTGAAACCAGGGGTGTTGTGTACACAAGGGCACTCTTTTTTCTTTATGGCAACAGCATTGTACTCCTGTCGGGTGCGGTCCCGGCTTCGGATGGGAAAAAAACGCTCAGATGCCTCTGAGTGTTAAAAATGCACTGCAAATCGATTCGGGTGATACAATATACCCCTCTTCGTGAAGGCTGGTACAGAAATCCCGGTGCGATCTGTGCCGGCGGTATTCGGGCTCACGCGGGGGGTGGCCGAGATAGCGCTGCATAGCCTCCTGTGCAGGATAGACGATAAGTGATGACTGGTAATAATAGTGCGCCGGGCTGCGTTGCAGGTACAGAGAGCTTCCGAGCACCTTTTTCCCGCGAATGGCGAGGTCGCTTATTCCTTTTTTTTCGAGCGTGATATTCCATTGTGCCATCGATGTGCGCATCGCGTCGTGGATACGCTCGAAAATCTGCAGTGCCCCTTCATTGCCCCGGCGGTGTCCCACTATAACGGTTACCACCATACCGGCTGCGAGTACCACGGTACCGCCGCCTCCGCGCCGGGCTACCACGGGTATGTTGTCCGTTCGGAGCGTATCCATGCACAGTTCATGCTCCTTTTTGCACGAGGGACCGTGTACGATTTCGGTTGACGACTGCACATAGGTGTGGATGTACGGTTTTTTGCGTACCGCACCGTAGAGGAAGAGGGCGTCGTTTTTTCTGGCAGTTCCCGGGAACCGGGGCAACTGTTCACGAACACAGGAGACGTTCATCCGGGAAAAATACTTTCTTTACCATTATCGGATGGGCACCTTACGCACGTATATGGAGCATGATCGAGGGGGGGCGTATGAAACCGAATCAAGAAAAAAAGGCCGGAAGAGGTTACCTCCCGGCCGTTTTTTGTTCTTTAACGGTACGCAGTCAACGATTTCAGCGAAGGATCAGGCACTTGTATCGATTTTTGCACCCTTTCCTGATTCTTTCCCGAGCTCCATCTCCCAACCGACCTTTATCTGATCCTTTGCCATCTCAGTGCTTTTCTGCGCGGCATTTTTCATTACTTCATTCACCGCCTGCACCGATTGTGCAACGTTTGTTTGTGATGCTGCTGAGACGTTATTCATACGGCAGCCCCCTTTTGCAGAATAAATGGGTAAATTTCCGAAAACATTCTCTATTTACATATATCGGCATTTCAGAACAAAGCTTTAGTGTTTTTTTCCGGGGTGCATCCGTCTGATCCGAGCGAGGTTGTCGACAAAATTTACTGCCATTTGCACTGCGTGTGTGCATCCGGAAATAATGAGCCAGCCAGCAGGATTGATCCTCCGTGATCATTCCGCCGTAAAGGTCACACACAAAGACTACACCGTGGCCGGGCACATGTAGCGGTTATACGGTGTGCGGGTACTCCGTTTTCGGATAAGGCTTGGTTGTATGTACACAGGGAGGAAATTTCAGGAGACCGTTGCAGAGGGGCAGATGAAGCGAATCCACAAAAAACAGAACGGGTTACGATATCTGCTGCGCTATGCATTGATGTATTTTTCATGTCTGCACCGAAAGATTCTTTCGATGAAAGTTGCATTGGTGCTTCCCCGCAATTACGGGATATGCGCACGCAACGCTCGCGTTTTTTCGGCATCCTGTCGCGCACTGATGCGAATTACCCCGTATACCACCCGATAAATTGGTCATTTAAGGTGAGAGATACGGTCTTTTTCGACACTTAGACATTTTTTGCTATATGGCATCGTTTTTCATACATACCTTCGGCTGTCAGATGAATGAAGCGACTTCGCATGAGGTAGGACGCATTCTGCACAACGGCGGCTATTCGCGGGTAGATGATGCGCAGGATGCCGACCTTATACTCATCAATACCTGCAGTGTGCGTGAAAAAGCGGAGTCCCGGGCAAAAGCGCGCATTGCGCAATACTGTGCCCTTAAAAAAAGACCCCCAAAGAACTCCCCGGTGGTATGGGTCGTGGGATGCATGGCTGAGCGTCTCGGTGATGCGCTCAGGCAGGAAATAAAAGGGGTCGACCGTACCATAGGCGCACCACAGCTGGAATATTTCGAGCAATCCGCGGCACATTGGCTTGCGGAAGACCGATTGCCGCCCTTGAAGTCATTATGCGGCGCAACCGGCGGGTATACCCCGCCCGGTCACTACAGTGCATATGTGGCGATTATGCGCGGGTGTAACAACTACTGCACCTACTGTATTGTGCCGTATGTCAGAGGCAGAGAGCATTCCCGGCCCGCAGAGGATATCGTCGACGAGATTGCCCGCTACGTTAACGAGGGAATAACCGAAATCACCCTCCTTGGGCAGAATGTAAACTCGTACCGGTGGCAGGACTTTGATTTTGCATCGCTGCTGCATCGGGTGCATGAGATCGATGGTTTGCAGCGTATCCGTTTTACCACTTCACATCCCAAAGACTGCAGTGAACGGCTTGTCGAAACGGTGGCCTGCCTTCCTAAATGTTGTGCACACATTCACTTGCCGGTGCAATCCGGATCCGACAGGATCCTTTCGCTGATGAAGCGGCGGTATACCCGGGATCATTACCTGCGCATCATCGATACGATTCGTGATACAATTGACGATGTCGACATCACTACCGACGTAATGGTGGGATTTCCCACCGAAACGTATGACGAATTTCGCGATACGTACTCTTTGTTCGAAAGGGTGCGCTTCACCGACGCATTCATGTTCGCCTATTCCGCCCGACCAGGGACCGCTGCGTCTACACTTGGCCCCCGGGTCGATGAAGACGAAAAAAAATCGCGGCTCAACGAACTGATAGAATTGCAGACCGGCATTACCAGAATGTATTATTCTCAGAAAACAGGAACACGCGTGACGGTGTTGCCTTCGTTTTTTACTGTTGACAGAGCGGGAAATCCGGTGTGGAAAGCAAAGGACTATGGTATGAAAAATGCGCTCGTGTATCCGTCGGATCCGGGGCGGACTGCCAGCCCGGCAGCTGCACCGGATGGAGACGGAATCGAGGGCGGAAAACCGCTTGAGTGCACGGTTACCCGATCGAGTGGAAAAACCCTAATATGTGAAAGGACGTAAGCCATGCGAATTTTCAAGTATCTCGTCATTTTTATTGTCGCGTTTCTGACTGCGGCAGTCGTAATCTTTACGTTTCAGCAACAGGCGTTTAAAGTGACCGCACCCATACGTCTGGGAAGCTTTTACGGTCCCGTGCTTCCGGTTTATGTCTATGTTGGCGTCGCTTTTTGTGTCGGCCTTGCTATAGGAGTGATTCTTGCGGTCTACAACTTTATCTCGGCGAATATGCGTACCCGGCACATGCGACACCAGATAAAAAACAACGAAGAGACCATACATCAGCTTCAGCAGAATCTCGAGGAGTGCAGAGAGGCGCTTCAGCAGGATGCCATGCACCGAAATGATCCCCGGGGGGAAGCATCCGGAGAGGATGAAAAGGGTATCTCTTCTTACAATTCTGCAAACACAGCGGCGGATGATACGGCTTTCCAGGAAGATACGCAGGAACAAGGGGCAGATGCGTACGGTAATAAATCCGACACTGCGCACGTAAGCCCGGAAGAAGACCATACCAGGCATGCATCCGATTCCGGCTCTGAAACCAGTGGATCCGGCAAAAATGAAAAAGAGTAAGACGACAATGCGCATGAACCCTTTCTCATGCGGTGGTTTTTCGTTTTTTTGTATTTTCCTGCTGTTGAGTGCGGTCTCCGTCAATGCAGCAAACGGGGTGAGCGCTCGACTCGATTCCGCCCGTGCGCTGCTTACGCAACATAAGTATACCCGGGGGCGGGAAATGATCAGGCGTATTCTGCATTCGAATCCGGATAATCCGCATGCGCTCTATGCGGGTGCACGTATTCTTACCGATGCCGATTCCGCACAAATGCTGTATGAGCGACTGACCCGGATGCCATCAGTGCCGGAAACACTCAGGGCACAGGCACTGACCGCACTCGGTGAGAAATATTTTATCGAAGGCGATTGCGAGCAGGCCGAAAAGTTATGGCAGAAGGCGGTGGATGCAGGAAATCGCGACGCACTCGGTCTTGTGCGGCGATGCGGAGAAAAGAGCGGGGTATCGGATGCAGTGGAATCGGTCTCCGGAATGCAGGTCCTGGTGCAGCTCGGATCGTTTTCGAGCAGAGAGAATGCGCAGGCCCTGAAAAACGAGCTGCGTTCTGCGTTCGGACGCGGGGAAATCAGGGAGGCAACTGTAAAGGGGAAACATTTTTACCGGGTGTATGTGCCCGGTTTCGCGAATAAAGCGCAGGCACAACGGTTTGCGCGCCGGCAGCTCGAACCGGAAGGGTATTCGTCATATACAATACGCCGGGAAACAGACTGAGAGTGTACAATTATAGAGGAGGAATCAGTGGCATATGAAACCGTAATAGGGCTTGAAATACATGCCCAGTTGAATACACGTACAAAAATTTTCTGCAACTGTGAATCGAAATTCGGAGACCGGGAGAATACGCACGGGTGTCCGGTCTGCCTCGGCCTTCCGGGTGCACTGCCGGTGCTCAACAGGCGTGCGGTCGAGATGGCGATAATGATGGGAAAAGCGGTGGGCGCACAGATCGCCGAAAAATCTATTTTTGCACGCAAGAACTATTTCTATCCCGATCTTCCGAAGGGCTATCAGATTTCACAGTACGATATGCCGTTGTGCACGGGGGGGAAAATACCTGTAGCGGTCGACGGAGACCAGTCATTTGTCGCACTCACCAGAATCCATATGGAAGAGGATGCGGGAAAGCTTATTCACGATCAGGACGTCGACTCGTTATTCGATGTCAACAGATGCGGCACTCCGCTTATCGAAATCGTCACCGAACCGGATATCAGAAGCCCGAACGAAGCCTATTCGTTTCTTGTGTCACTAAAGCGGATATTGCAGTATCTTGGCATTTGCGATTGTAACATGGAAGAGGGAAGTCTGCGTTGTGACGCCAACATTTCGGTTCGTCCCGAGGGGCAGAAGGAGTTCGGCACCAAGACCGAACTAAAGAATATGAATTCGTTCAGAGGTGTCGAAAAGGCGCTGGAATACGAACGTAAACGCCAGATCGCGCTCGTTGAAAACGGAGAAAAAGTGGTGCAGGAGACATTTCTCTGGGACGCGAGTGCATCCAAAACCGTTGCCATGCGTTCAAAGGAAGAAGCGCACGATTACCGGTATTTCCCGGATCCCGATCTCGTTCCTCTCGTGATTGACGAAAAGTGGAGTGAGCATCTCGACCAGGAGCTGCCGGAACTTCCCGTCGCGCGGCGGGATAGGTTTATGAACGAGTACAATCTCGCATTCGACCATGCGGATGTGCTCAGCGACACACGGGAGGTTGCTGATTATTTTGAGGAAGTGGCCGCAACATGCAGCGATACAAGGCTTGCGGCAAACTGGGTCATGGGGGAGGTGTTGCGCATTGTCAAGGAGAAACAGTGCCCGATATCACAGCTGAGGATAACGCCGGCGCGACTTACCGCCATTATTGAATCGATCACCAGAAATGAAATATCGGCCAATGCGGGTAAAAAAGTCGCGGATGCGGTGGAAAAAGAGGACAAAGAACCATCCGAAATAATCTCTCTGCAGGGACTGGCCCAGATATCGGATACCGGAGAGCTCGAAGCGCTGGTCGATTCGGTGCTGGAGTCGAACGCGGACGAGGTAACCCGCTACCGCAATGGGGAAAAGAAACTGATTGGGTTTTTAATCGGTCAGGCGATGAAAGCGTCCAAAGGAAAGGGAAACCCCAAGCAGATACGCACATTACTCACAGAGAAGCTCGATGCATGAGACCGCTTTATGTGACATATGCGATACTGCTACTGCTGACGGCTGCGGTGTCGGCTCAGAATGGCTTTGTCGGTCCGGATCGCGGTGACACACTTTTTAATTCAGCGGACGACATGTATCCCGATTCGGCCCGCCGGCAAGTGAGAGAAAGTGGCGGCGATTCGCTGCACATGCAGGGCCTGCACGTGGTGGAGCGCAACCATGATTTTGAAAAGCAGATCAGGTACTCGCTTTTTACGATGATTTTCGTATTTATTATGATGTCGACTGCACAGACATTCAATCCGAGGTGAGTTCTACGTATTCCCCATGCGTAAATTTGACATTTTAAAGGAAATTTACTATCTTTATTGGTCGTATTGGAAAGAACGCGAGAGTAGCTCAGTGGTAGAGCTCTACCTTGCCAAGGTAGCTGTCGCGGGTTCGAATCCCGTCTCTCGCTCCATTTCCGGGGTTACAATTGCAAAGCGGAATATAGAATAACGGCGGCATAGCCAAGTGGCTAAGGCAGAGGTCTGCAAAACCTCCATCCCCAGTTCGAATCTGGGTGCCGCCTTTATACAAAGTGTTTATGTTCAGCAAAAGGGGTAAGCGGGGTAGATATGCACCGTGCAATCAGAATTGAAAAGGGCGATATTACCACTGTACATGCTGACGCGATAGTGAATGCGGCGAACACGTCACTTCTTGGCGGCGGAGGGGTTGACGGTGCGATACATCGTGCGGCGGGTCCTGCACTGCTGCAGGAATGTAAAGCCCTCGGCGGGTGTTCTGTCGGAGAGGCAAAGGTGACCAGGGGGTATAATCTGCCTGCCAAATGGGTGATACACACGGTCGGACCGGTATGGCGCGGCGGAACAAAGGATGAAGATACGCTTCTTGCCTCTTGTTACCGAAACAGTCTGCAGCGGGCAGTGGAGATCGGCGCCCGGTCCATCGGGTTTCCCTCAATCAGTACCGGAGTTTATCGGTTTCCGGTGGCACGGGCCGCGCGCATCGCGATCGGTGAAATCGACGGCTTTCTGCAGCGGCACAATACTGTATCGAGTGTGGTGATCGTCTGCTTTAACGATGAGGTGTATAACGAATACAATAAACTGGCACCGCAGGGGTAGGCAACAGGTACCATTTTGCCAATTGCATAAAAAAACGACGAAGAGGCAGCCTCTCCGTCGTTTAAAAACAGGAAAACAGACCTGCGATTACCGGTGGTGCCGCCGCGGATGCGGTTTTTTGCCCGGTCCGTGGTCTCTGCCGTGTTTTTTGTCTTCTTTGCAATTATGTCTGCGCGCATGGTGGTCAAGAAGCGTTTCGAACTGCTGCGCATCGAGAACGCCCTTGATTTTCAGCAGGTGATCGATCTCCTGCTGTGTAGCCCGGGTACGCAAATTCCCGATTTTGTCGGCGTACGAACTGAGCGTCTTTTCGTCAGGGGCATCTTTAAGCAGTTCGTCTCTCATTTTTGCTTTGACATCGCGTATCAGTTCAAAATGCTTTTTTCGACGTTCGCGTGCATCTTCATGCAGGCTCTTGAGTTTCTCTTTCTGCTGCTCGTCAAGATCGAGCGCCTCCCATTTGCGATGCATTACGCGATGGTCTCGGTGACACGAATCAAGTTTTTCAGCGTGACAGGGAGGTTGTGCCGAGGTAAATGCCACGATACCTGCGGCAGCGATCAGTAATGAGATGAGTTTATACATAACTCCTCCTTTATGGGTTGAGGGAATAAGATACGAGTGAATACAAGGTGATTTCACCGGCCATGGAATCCGAATCAAAATAATTGCTGATATGTGCGAGTTCGTTGTAGACCGCCTGTGAAGAACCCTCATCGGATCCGGTATCTTCTATCGATGACGTTTCAGCAGCAAAGGCGGCAGTCTCCTGCGGCGGCGTGCGCACCACCAGCAGCGCTGCAGCGATGCCGGCCATGAAAATCAGGGATGCGGCAACACGCAGCAGACGTCGTTTGTGACGGGCGGGACGCAAAGCCTTTTTTTCGATTTCCGGATAGATCGATGCGGGAAGTTCAGGAGTCGACTCGTCGATACCGGATATGAATTCATGCCATTTCATGTGCAAAATCCTTTTGAATGCGGGATTTGAGCCGGTGCAGTGCGGTGCGTATCGCGCCGGCGCTTTTATCGGTCACCTCTGCAATTTCATCGTATGAAAGTCCGGTTATTTCGTGTGCGATCAGCATGTAGCGGTCCCGCGGGGACATTGTCTCGAGTATTGCACGCACTGTGGCACGTTCTTCGTATGAAGGAGCGCGTGCATTGTCTGCTATGTCAATCGAAGCTTCGCGGCCGTTGATACGCTGTCTGGTTCTGAGATGCGACATCGCGGTGTTGAACGCGATTCGGTAGATCCATGTCGAGAGTGCGCAATTATTTCGGAACGTACCGATATTTTTAAAGACACGGATAAAGGTCTCCTGTACGATCTCCCTGGCGGCATCGGTGTCACCATGCACTGTCTGATACACCTGTTTCCATACCTGCGGGGCGTATCGTTCATACAGCCTGGTACAGGCATGCTTCTCTTTTTTTGTCGCCTTATGCAGTGTGAGTGAATCGATTTCTTCCATGTTGTCGCGTTCCTTTATAACCTTTAGACGGTTAAAACGTGTGGAGTGTTACAGAAGAATATAGTGAATCTCGGTTGGACCTCTGTGACATGAATCGCATACTGTTTTGTATTTTATCAGGTAGAAAACCGGTATTATTTTAATACCAGGAAAAGAGACTCGAAAAAAGGAAGAACGCAATGCAATGCATACCTGCATACAGAGTATCACTTTATATAGCCACAAGTGTTGTTTGTGCCGTTATGGTGGTTTTTTGTGCTGATCATAGTCCCCGGGACGTCGCGACGGGAGTGGATACTGTTTCCCTTGCTTCACCTGTATATAAAAATGATACATCGGTTGCCGAGGCGATATATATGCGTACATCGGTGCGCACTTTTGCGCAGAAACCGCTGTCGTTTCAGTCGATATCGCAGCTTTTGTGGGCTGCAGGCGGGAAAAACGTCGACGGGGTGAGCGGCGCATCGCGCACGTACCCTTCTGCCGGCGGGCTCTATCCGCTTGAAATATATCTGGTTTGTACCGATGTGGAGAGCCTTTCGTCCGGAGTCTACCGGTACCAATGGAAGGATCATTCACTAAACAAGTATGCCGCGGGGCCCAACCGCATGGATGCCCTGAAACAGGCAACGTACAGCGGTGCGTTCATAGATTCTTATGTGCCCGCCTGTATTGTTATTACCGCACTTTATTCCCGTACCACGAGTAAGTACGGTAAACGAGGACAAAAACGGTATGTGCCCATGGATGCGGGAGGAAGTGCGCAGAACGTGCATCTTCAGGCGCACACATACGGTATAGGCACCTATCCCATAGGGGCGTTCGATGATATGAAGGTAAAAGCGGCCATCGGTATTGAAGAGACGCAGCAGGTACCGCTCGTGATAATCCCCTGCGGGAAAAGACAGTCCCGATAAACGGCATCCTCATGTGGTGCATCACATTTTTTCCTGTGCTGGGAGGGAAATAGTATGTTCCCACATACTATTTTATTTCCGGGAGTCCCGTGCCGATTCCCGGAGTATACGAAATAAACATTTCAGACTATCAGTGAAGGAGATCGGGTTCATTGTCCACCGTTGCAATTGTAAAAACCTCTCCTGCGACAGTACTCGAGGATTATCACCGCCTCATGAACCTGGCGGGATATCAGCAGGAAATAGATCGTTGTGTCGATACGGCACTGAAAATAAACATAAGCTGGCATTTTTTCTACCCGGGAAGTTCGACCACACCCTGGCAGCTCGACGGGGTTATACGGGCAATGAAGCGTGACGGCTATGACCCGGAAAAGTTACACGGATGTCATAACCGTACCGTAGTGATTGATGCGCATCTGGGGGAGCGCGAGAACAAACAGGTGGATGTTACGGATGCGCACGGACTGCGCAATATCCATCTTTATGAAGGGCAGGAATGGATCCCGGTACAGGATGCGGTCGGTGATCTCACCAAAAAGTTTTTGTGTCTCAACGAGGTGTACCCCGACGGGTTCATGATACCCAAACGGTTTATCGGCGAAAACATAATTCACCTTCCGACCGTCAAGACGCATGTGTTCACTACCACTACCGGTGCCATGAAAAACGCGTTTGGCGGACTGCTCAACGAACACCGGCACTGGACCCACCCGGTAATACACGAAACACTCGTCGATCTGCTGATGATCCAGAAAAAGATCCATCGGGGAGTATTTGCGGTCATGGACGGGACATTTGCCGGCGACGGGCCCGGTCCGCGCTGTATGATACCGCATGTTAAAAATGTACTGCTTGCTTCCCGCGATCAGGTGGCCATAGATGCAGTCGCGGCAAAGCTTATGGGTTTCGACCCGCTCAGGGATATTCGTTATGTAAAGCTCGCTCACGATCTGGGGCTTGGATGCGGCGATTCTTCGCAAATAGAGCTGAAGGGTGATACCGAGGAGGCAAAGCACTCATGGCACTTTGTCGGTCCCTTTAAAAAAATGACGTTTGCTAGCCGTATGCAGCATGCAATATACTGGGGGCCTTTAAAAAAACCGATCGAATGGTCGCTCAAGACCATCCTTGCGCCGTGGTCATATATCGCGAGCGTGCTGTATCACGATTTTTACTGGTATCCGACGCATCAGAAGAATATCGACAGGCTTTTGCACAGTGACTGGGGCAAGCTTTTTCAGAACTGGGAGTCGCTGCAGCATCCGCCGCATGATAATTTGGTCAAAGGATGGGATGAGGTTGGAGAGGAGCCGGCGCAGCTGCATCCCGATACAAAGAAACTACTCACACGCGCCATGAAAATTCTGGGGACCTGTATTCTCAATGCACCGGAAGTGGCGGCCAAAAAACGAAGAAAAAGGGCGATGGGTAAATGAAGGCACGGGTTATTGTTGCCGTCAAATACGCGTTTTTTGCCGCAGTGTCGATTGGCGTCAACCTTCTTTCCCAGCGGGGCTCACTTGCAGTGTACTCCGGTACGGGCAGCATTTACAGCGCACTGGCGGTGGGAACACTCGCAGGGCTGCTGGTCAAGTATCTGCTTGATAAACATTTTATCTTTTATCATTCTACCGCGTGTGTAAAGGAGGATTCTTGTAAGTTTTTTCTTTACAGTTGTATGGGTATCATAACAACCGCGATATTCTGGGGTACCGAGCTGGCTTTTTATCACCTGCTGCAATTTGGCGGCGCAAAATACGTGGGTGGTGCAACCGGGCTGATTGTCGGCTACAGCATTAAATACCGACTCGACAAACGATTCGTTTTCTGCAAAACCTACACGTGAGATTAGCAGCGTATGACAAATGAGCACTTATCACAACCTTGCGAAATCGATACATCACAGGTGCCGGTTTGTGCGGTCGACCTCGACGGGACACTTGTGCGCAGCGATATATTGTGGGAAGCGTGTATCCGGTTCATTTGTCGTAATCCGTTTCACTTTTTCGTACTGCTGTGGTGGATGACACGTGGCAGGATTGCGTTAAAACAGAGACTTTTTCATGCGGTCGCCATAGACGTGCGGTTATTGCCCTACAATCAAGAAGTTCTCGACTACCTCAATCAACAGAAACAGAAAGGGCGCACACTTGTACTTGCCTCGGCCAGTCCCGTCGAGCTGGTACAGAAGGTCGCGGATCATGTGGGCATTTTCGATCATGTAATGGGAACCAGGGATGGACTCAACCTGAAGTCGCGTACCAAGCGTGATGAGATTGCCCGCGCATATCCCGAACAGCCGTATGAATACATAGGAAACGAAGGGGCCGATTTCGCGGTGTGGAGCGGGGCCGAGGTGGCTGGGGTAGTGAATTCCTCCCGGCGTTTTTTTGCGCGGGTGAAACGACGTGTACCAAAGGCGCATCTTTTTTCGATACCGACCCAGCTTGGCTATATACCACGTCTTATGCGGGTGCATCAGTGGGTGAAAAACATTTTAGTGTTCGTGCCATGGTTCCTCTCGCACCCTTCGGATATAGCGATAGTCACGGTAGGAAAGCTTGTGGCGGCCTTTTTCTCTCTGAGCCTGAGTGCCTCTTCCGTTTACATCTACAACGATCTCTGCGATATGGCCTCGGACCGTAAACATCCGGACAAGCGACGCAGACCGCTGGCCGCCGCACGAGTGAGCGTTCCGTACGCAATGATCGTCGGCATGCTCTCATTTTTTGCGGCAATCGCGATAAGCCTGCAATTTGTTTCATGGCAGTATACGGTCGCGATACTTGTCTATGCGGCTTTTGTCGTGGTTTATACGGTCAGTATAAAAAGAATAATGCTTCTGGATGTACTCGGGCTTTCGGCGTTATACGTATTTCGTATTTTTGCCGGCGGCGTTGCGGCCCATGTCGAGGTGTCCCAGTGGCTTCTCACCTGCTCAGCCTTTTTCTTTCTCAATCTTGCATTTGTAAAAAGGTTTGTCGAGCTGGTGCAGCTTAAAACGAACAACGGCGAAAAAACACACGGTCGCGGTTATTGTATAGAAGACAGCGCGGTGGTACGTGTTGCGGGTATTGCGAGCGGATTCCTGAGCGTACTGGTCTTTTACCTGTATATCACAAACAGCACTGCGGTACTGCAACTGTATGCGCATCCGCGGCTGTTATGGCTTATCGGACCGGTACTTATCTACTGGATATCGCGCATCTGGATGCTCGCAAGCCGTGGCGAAGTGCTCAGCGATCCGGTCGAATTTGCGATAAAAGATCCGCTCAGCTGGGTAAGTGGAGCAGCGATTGTGAGTATTGCGGTGCTTGGTTCGATGTAACGTCACCTGTTGTTTTTCCGGTATCGCAGCATTTCCGGGCTGTAGCCACGGTGACGTTTGCAGAATCGTGAAAAGCACTGGGGATTTTCAAATCCGGTTGCGCAGGCAATCTCCTTAAGACGCATATCCGAATAGGTGAGGTAGCGGGCGATGATATCCATATTGCTGTGCGGCATTTCGGTTCGTGAATCGGCGGGCACGCAGCAGCAAACGGTGAAATGCGCTGCGTTTTAGTAGTGAACCGGTGTTTCACTGCACCCAAGCGTATATTTTGCCAGGGAAAGAATTTCATCTTTTGATCCGGCATACGCGAGCAATTCGTGATTGCCCTCACTTTTGGTATACCCGTCGGTATAGGTTCCTTTCTGCATCTGGAGTTCGATTTCACCAAACGGCATCGCTTTTTCGGCAAAGCCGGGCCCGTTGTTGTATGACTGTATTGCGCCTTTACGACCGTCGGGGTCCGATTTTGCCGGATCGATACACTCCTGCTGTGAGCGGGGCATGGTATTGCAGCGTTTTATAACGCAGAACCATGCGTCGGCGTCAGGATAGGGAGATACGTATACCGCTTTGCACGGATTAGAAAATTGCATATTTTCAGGGGCTATTCCCAGTTTGTAAATTGCAGCAGCATCCATACGGAACCTGAGATAGCCGTTCATGACCTCTACTCTGTCGGCGGGTATGGGGTCGAAGTAATTGATTATCGTTGCATCGGTGCTGACAGGGAAAAAGGCGGTGCCTGGATTATGTAAGTCGCAAATATAAAGCTGTGCAAGGCTCCAGCAGCTCATGGTCACGTCATCGGAAGGGATCTGTATCATATCGCTGATGGATACGCCGCAGAAAGCGAGGCCGGTTTCATACGGGTCGTCCGCAACAGTAAATTCACGTTTTGCCGTGCAGTGGTCGAATGTCTGGTTGGTTGCACGGTTGAGGAGGGAAAAGGTGTTTTCAAATGAGAGTTCACCGCTTATATGGTATCTTCCGGGATCCATTCCGGGAGGAACGGTATGGCCTTCGAAATCGCGTGGGTTTTCATAGTAAAAATCACGTTCGGGAGATATCCAGAGGCGTTCGCCGCCGATAAGCCAGCTTTGTTGTGCCATGAGCGATCCGATATTTTCGGGAGTCCACAATACGTTTGGATGATTTTCATCGGGAAACATGCCGATCAGGCGGGCACCGTATTGGGAAAAGAGAAGTGTCCCGTGGGTGCTCGGTATTTCGATGATTTTGGTATGAGGTAATATGGTTTCTTTAAGTGCTGCAGGCGTAAAGGACGGTTCGCTCATTGAGTTCTCCTTGGCTTTAATCAAAACAATTGCTCAGTTCAGGTAAAAAAATAATATACGAATGCGCGGTTTATTCAACCGTTTTTATTATAGCCGTGGTATTCTCATGTGCTGATGTGTCGGGTGTTACGATAGGCTTTGCGAAAACGCAGCAGCGGAGTGAGGCGTGCTCCCTGCGCACCAAGAATACTGACGGTTCGTGCGGGGGAAAATGCAGCCCGGGAAAGTGCCTTCTCCAGCACCGATTCGGGAGATTCAAAAGAGTAGACGCCATATGCCGGACACATACCGCTCTGAAGCCACCGATGATCACGGTACGCGCACGCATATGCATAGCCGCAGCGTTGCGCGAATGCCCATACGCGCGTATTCCAGCTTCCGAAAGGAAACGAAATGGATGATACCGGTATACCGAGGCAATCCTCGAGACGTTTTTTCGATTCACTGAGTTCGGTAATGAGATCGTTATCCGAAAGGCGGGTTAAATCGGGATGCGTAAGGCTGTGACTGCCGATTTCAATTCCCCGCTCACTCAGTTTCCTGAGCTGTACGGCGCTGAGATGACGACCGTGAGAGTATACATCCCATGAGGGCTTTTTGCCGATATATCCGGCGACCATGAATACGCTTGCACTGAACCCGTATGTGTCAAGAAGCGGCAAAACCTGCGAATAAACCGATTCATACCCGTCATCAAAGGTGAGGGCAACGCGTGTATGTGCATGATCGGAGTCGGAATGCATGAGTGTGCGAACCGATGCAGGCTCGATTGATCGGGAGTGACAAAGCCGCAGAAAACGATCGAATCCGCTGATACGATAATACGATGCTCCGGGGCCCCGGTTCGAGGTAATGTGGTGAAATACGATCGCTGCACCGGGGGAGGAATCGGGAGTGTGCGGGGTCGTGGTTATCAGTAGAATTCCCAAAAGCAGCGGAACCACGACGACAATGAGTATGGTGGCGAGTATCGGCAGCATGGATAAAAAATAGTTTCGGGAGGGGGAAGAAGGGCGTGCGCGGAAGAGAAAATGGAACATGTGTAGCGCAAAAGACCAAAACGGAATTAAATAGAATATGAAACTAATAAATAAATCAAGAAGATACGTAAATCAATGTCGAAAAATTAAAACTATAGTATACAAAAAAAGTGAAAACCGCTTGAAATCGGTCTGGTGGTAGTGTATATTGTGTAATGAGAAGCTGAATTGAGCAGGTTTTGCGAACATTATCGTTCAATTCAGGAAGACGTTTTGTGGTGACAGAAACACACACGACATCGCATATGCGTTCAATGCAACCCGGAATGTTTCATAATTATGAAGTACACACGCAACGTATTCGCCTATCTTAATTACCGCGAGTTTTTGAGTGAGTATTACCGCTCGCGAAAGCGTGATCACTCTTATTTTTCCTGGCGCATGCTTGCGGAAAAGGGCGGATTCAAGTCACCCAATTTTATCAAACTCGTGACAGAAGGTGTTCGCAATCTGTCAAAGGACGGGGTTTATAGATGTACAAAAGCGCTCGGGATGAATAAAAAAGAAACCGAGTATTTCGAGAATCTGGTATTTTTCAATCAGAGCAAAACACTCGATGAAAAGAATCATTATCTGACCCGTCTTATGCGCATGCGCAAACGGGTAGATATTAAAAAACTGGAACTGTCGCAGTATCAGTATTATACGCAGTGGTACAATCCGGTAATACGCGAGCTGGTCTGCAAGGATGCCATCGGGACGGATTATGATACGCTCGCAAAGAGTGTTATCCCTGCTATTAAGCCGCAGCAGGCAAAAAAGGCGGTGCAGGTACTCGAGGAAACCGGGCTGATTACACGAAGCGAGGACGGTTCATATGAAAAGAGTGATACGGTGATATCTACCGGCGCGCAGGTACAATCGATCGCAGTAGCCAATTATCATAAAGAGATGATGCGCCTGGCGTCGGAGTCGATCGAACGTTTTAAAGCCGCAGAGCGAGATATTACCAGCCTTACGGTACATGTCTCGAATGAAACGCAACAGATCATAACCGAGAAGATTGCACGGGTGCGCAGGGAAATTCTGGACCTGGTAGAGGCTGATCAGAAAAAAGAGCGAGTTGTACAGCTCAATTTCCAGCTTTTTCCTCTTTCCCGCCGTCATAATGAAGAGGAGAGCGAATCATGAGAAAACGTGCGTATATCTGCGGAATACTGGCCTGCAGTGTGGTTTGTATCCTTTCATGTTCTACCGGTCCAAACGAACCCCATGCGAGTACGGAGACCGGGAATCCGGATATTGCGCTTGCCATGGCATTCAGGGGAATGGATGCGGAGAGCAGCTGGTGTGTGGCGCGGTATATTCCGGGAGGCGTCAAAAAGCTCGATCCGGGTGATATGGTGGTGAACAAATTCGAAAACCAGCTCCAGGGGGGATTCGCAAAAGCGGTCGCCACCCCGGTCGACGCCTCGGCCGACACCATTCTTATCAGAGATACCCTGTATTCCCGTGACACGGTGGTATTCAGGGACACCACCATGGAATGTGACACCAGTGTGGCACAAGATACTATTACCCGCATGGTAGCAGATACCACTGACTCAATAGTAAACAACGATACCGCCACCTGGATAATGCAGAACACCGTGCCGTATTCTGTTACGGATACCGCTATCAGGTGCGATACGACTTTTTATACCAGGACGTATTATCGTACCGATACGATTGTGATCAAGGATACCTTGTTACGGATCGCCCGGACTACGGGTAGCGGCGTAACAAAGAATATCGATACGGTCCGGCTTTCGCCGAATAATTACGAACGTAGCACAGGAACATATAACGCAATAGAGGACCGTGCCGATATCGTTTACGACAGTGTGACAATTGCACCGGTATACGCGGCGTTTTACTGGGATACCAATAAAGAGAGTTACAACACGATTTCACGTACCTACACCAATGCAGCGGGAGAATACGTGAACGAGTCATACTCCGATGCGGATGGGGACGAGCGCATATTTACCGCCGCGCCGGATACCGTCCCCTCGGTACATTACCACAACCGGCTCACCGGTCCGACGGTGAGCGATACCGCCCTGGTCACCTTTACCGGCGGCGATGACACCACATTCGTTTCGACCGGGGAAAACCACGTACTCGCACTGCAGCGCAGATACGAAGATGCGGACAGCACGGTCGCCGTATCATATGCACCGGTACGATTGCGCGACAGTGCAACCCTCGCCATACATACCGAGACCTATGCCGGCGATATCGCATCCGTAAAACGGAGCTATCGGCTTGGTGGCGCGATTATGTATCCCTGCACCAGCGGAACGCTGCTGCGGCGTATCGAGAAAAACGTGGATGTTCGCAATAGTAAATATAACGACGACGTGCGTACCATTCATATTGTTTATACGTTCAATCCGCCGGTGGTTGTCGGAGAGCCGCTGGAGAGGGCGACGCTACACATGGAGATCACCTTTACGGACGGGACCAAAGCAACCTTGACCGATGCGATTATCGATTTTAGCTCCGGTACGCTCAGCGGGACGTTCAGCCGCAACGATACGATCTATACCGGTACATGGGAGTACAGCGACTGATGTATGGATGCATACAAAAGACATGTCGGGAAATAACCGGGGAGATGATTGTATGGGTATAAAACTTCTGAAAATGGGTAGGAAGATACGCCCCCTGCTGTTGTTTGGTGTCGGGATCTGTATTATCTGTGCGTGCAGTAAAGGCTTAGTGGAGAATGATAAAAAGGCTTTGCCTGATATCCGGGGACGATGGACACGATATGGAAGGTGCGATGATTCGCTGTTTCTCGGAGTAAATCCGTTTTTTAGTTTCTGGTTCAAGTCGGATAGTTTTAGGTACAATGGATCTGCCGGATGTGGTGCCAAGGCTTCGTTTGAGTTCAACGGACCCTGCCGGGGAGACTGGTATATGCAAAATGAATCTGTAATATTACGCGCTGATTCGGTACACACGGCGTTAGTACGTCTCTCATCTGATAAAGAGACTTTGTATATGAATGGTGTGTCGTATGCCAGAGCTGCTCCGTGTTATATTATAGAAGGATGGTGCGATGGTATGGTATTGCAAGGCAGGATTGGGGAGAATTTTCACCAGGCTGTGGATTCGTTGATGCAGTTGAAAGCTGAATTTTATATGCTTGATAAGGTTTCATACGAGGAAACAATGATCAATAAATCGATTTTGGACACTACATGGGGCAAATACACAGTACCAGTATATCGATGTTCTTTTTATTCCTTTTCCGGGTCTTCGAGGCTTTATGAATGGGATTTAATAGATTCTTTGGGGAATTGGTTCAGACTTGAGTTTTGTCCCGACTAACTCGGGTATTATCGGATATTTCATATATATCTATGATGATCAAGATAAGCAGATAACGGTGTAATCCATAACAAGGAAGGCCTTAATGAAACGAACCGTCCCATCGATTGCAGTCAGTTTCATCGTTATGAGTCTTGCCT
>CAZPUS010000040.1:0-23043 GCA_964589825.1 uncultured Fibrobacterota bacterium
CATTTATATCATAACGTTATGATATTTACAATCCATTAATAATTCACCAGTTGTTCATTACACCTCTGCGTATTACCAACCATTTTGTAATCATTTTAAAATGAACGTCGATTTTTTTTACAACATATCGTGTGTAGTGTGTAATCCTCATATACGCACACCAAGGGCTATCCTTTTCGAGGACATCCAGCTAACAAAGACAAAAAGGTAAAAAAAACACACCTATTCTAACAAAAAACTCATAAAAAAGTATTGCTTTTCTCAGCCACATTTAGTATATTTTACATGTTTTATTAATTTTTGACGCAGGAGTCAGTTTTTTGGACCCTAAGGAAACAAGGCAAAAAGCGATTCGTGACACAAAAAAATGCCTGATTCTCGATGCTGCCCGCAGCGTCTTTTCCGAGCAGGGATTTCATAACACGAACATCGAACATATTGCACATGAGGCGGGTTTTTCCAAGCCCTCTCTCTATAATTACTACAGAGACAAGGAAGATATCTTTCTGCACCTTGCGCTCAGAGAAATAGACCGCCTGCTCGAAAAAATTGACGCAAACAGAAACGAATCCAACACAGTGCTCGAAAATATAGAAGGAATGGTACGCGCGGTATTTGATACATTTGGAGAGCATTTCTACTTTTTGCTTACCATATCTCATTTTCCTCTGGTAACGCTGTGTCATGAGGAAAAGGGTCAGCAGCTTTATTTCGAATTTACCACACGAATGCAGCTTCTTCTGCAGAAATTCACACAGGTCATATCCGAAGGAAGAACACGCGGGGAAATTGCATCTGAGGCAGATGATACAAACATAGCGAGGTATATAACCGGTATGATAAAATCGGTTTTCGTGCACTGGCGCTTTGCGGAAAAAAAGGGGGACGCAGAAAAAGAAATTGCATCGATTATGGCCTTTATCGCAAAAGGAGTCTCTGCAAATGAGGAGAGCTAAAACAAACATGCCGGGGACCTGTATTTCAGCCGTAAGAAAAAAAATGATGTGCATTGCGCCATATGTAGTTTCACTGGCACTTGCTGCGGTTGTTAATGCACAACCCACTTACACCCTCAGGGAGATGCTCAACAGAGCCACCGATACATCGGATGCGATACAGCTCATCGAATTGCGCTACAAAGAGGGACAACACGAGAAAAAAGAATATCGCGCCGCCGCACTCCCCTATGTCAGTATGGAAGCGAATGTAGGCCCGAGCCGTCAGTCTATGAAAACCCAGAATCAGTCCATGGATTTCACTGGACAGGACAGTGGAGAAGGAGGAGGGCCTCCAAATAGCATTTTCCAGCCTTTTGGCCCGTCGAGAGAGGATACGGTGCGGTCATGGGCACGGCAGGAAGCCTATGCGTTGGACACGGCTATGATGTCGAATCTTTCTTCACTCACGCAGGGTTTCGACATACCTGATGCACAGACCGGTACGGCCGCGAGTTGGTCAATCACCGCCGCCCAACCGCTCATCACCTTCGGTAAAGTCTCGAGTGCGCTCAGGGCAACCCGCATTCGTGATACCATGCTTACTGATATCCGGCAGTATGAATACGATACTCTCTACGCAGGCATTATCGGCGCGTACGCGGATGCGTTCATCGCGCAGCAGAATGTCGAGGTAGCGCAGAAGGTCCTTGACGTAAGCGAACGCACACTGCAGCGCATGCAGGTCGATTACGACGGCGGGGCAATACCAGAACGAGCCCTTCTGCAGGCAAAAGCGGGTCATGCACGCGCACGGGCGAACCTTATTTCGGCCAGAAGCAGCAAAAGCAGCGCATTCAAAACCCTTGCCGAAAAAACCGGCCTCTATCCGGATACCGTTTTTACCCTTACCCGGCCATCGTCTGAATACGCCACCGCAACCCACCGCGAAAAAAGCGTCACCGACGGTCTGGGCTTTAAACAGCAGCAGCACATGCTCAATTTGCAGCAGAACCAGGTCGTGTATGAGCGCTCCAAGCTTTTTCCGTCGATCAATCTGTTTGCCAGGGTGTCGAACCAGCTCATGTTTACCGATGACGAGAATTCTCCCGAACCCGGGGCTGTGGTCGACCCTGACTACATAAGCTATACCGCCGGGCTGCAACTGCAATGGACCATCTTTGACGGATGGCGCACTCCGTCAACCTTTCAGAAAACACGAGTGCAGAAGCGCCAGACCGAAATACGCCTGCAGCGGGCACAGCGACAGATGAAAATTGGTGCGGATAAAATAGAAAGCAGCCTCTCCTCGCTTGAATCAATGCTCGAAGCGGTGGAGCTTCAGCGTGAAGCTGCACAGCGTGCCTACGAAGCAACCCAAACCGATTTTGAACGCGGTGCTGCAAATATCACCACGCTTCTGGAAACAGAAAAAGAATGGCTCTCTGCGGAAAAACAGTACAACGAACTCTATACACGAAAAATTTCACTTGCCACCCAACTGAAACTACTTCTCGGGACACCGGTATATAAGAAAGGAATGTAGCCGTGAAAAGAATTGTTCTTTATGCACTTCCCTGTCTCGGCATACTCGCATGTCTGGGCTGCGGGTCAAAAGAGAAAAAAGAGGAAAAGACGGCGTCTGCCGCCACCATTCACGTACGTACCGCCACTCTGAAGCCCGATTCATTCGTTGAATACGGCGAATACTACGGCAAAACCGAAGGGGAACAACAGGCCACGCTGGTAAATTATACCGGCGGCCGGGTTGACCACATAGCGGCCCAACCCGGTAAATGGGTTAAAAAAGGAACTCATCTGGCACGCATCGACGCAGAAAAAGTCCAGACCCGATACGAAACTGCACTCCTCAACGAAGAAATCGCCAAAAAAAACTACGAACGTACTCAGACGCATTTCGAAGCGGGTAACGCCTCGCAGCTTCAACTGGATCAGCAGAAACTTGCCTGGATGAATGCAAAGGCATCGCGTATCGAGGCACAACGCATGCGTGAAGGCGCCCTTTGCATTGCACCGTTCAGCGGGATGGTCACCCACCGGTTTATAGAACTGCACAAGGAGGTCGCACCAAACTCTCCCACATTCGCCATGGCACGCCTCTCCCGAATAAAAGTGTCGATATACGTTCCTGAAGGTGATATTTCGTCGGTAGATTCGAACGATCCCGCCTTTGTGATACTCCCCGCACTCGACAGTACCCGTAAATGGCCCGCACAAATTTCGACCGTGGCCCGTTCGACCATGCCGGAGACTCATAAGTACAAGGTAGATATCCTTATCGATAATAAAGACCGTAAAATAAATCCGGGACTTACCGCACAGGTACGCATTGCGATCCAGCAACTCGATTCCCAGATCGTCGTACCCACCGATGCGATCATTACATCAGGGATTCAGCATTTTGTCTACGTAGTAGCGAATAACGCAGCCAAAAAACGTCTGATTGAACCGGCTCAGAGTAATGAAACCCATACCCGCGTCACCGACGGGCTTCAATCCGGTGACAGACTTATAATCGCCGGTCAGCAGCGCGTGAAACACAATACCCCGGTTGAGGTAAAAAACTGAACCTCCCCTAATCCTGCAGGTATGTCTAAACCCGAACACGGATATCCTTTATGATAAAACTCGCAGTGAATAAACGCACCGCTATCTTCACCATGGCTCTGCTTATCATTACCATGGGACTCACTTCGTACATGAGCCTGCCAAGAGAGTCGACGCCGGAGATCAAACAGCCCTACGTTTTCGTGACCACGGTCTATCCCGGTGTCGGTGCAAAGGATGTTGAAACACTGGTTACGCGACCTATCGAACAGGAAATAGACGGTCTCGAAGGTATCAAGGAGATCAGCTCATCCACACAACAGAGCGTCTCTCTCATTATCGTTGAATTCACTTCCGATGTAGAGGTAGAAACCGCACTGCGGCGTGTTAAGGATCGTGTCGATCTGGCGGAATCGGAACTCCCTGACGATGTCGAAGACCCGCTTGTCAAAGAGTTTTCCTCGTCAACGTGGCCCATACTCGTAATCGCGCTTTCGAATCCGAACGGACTCGAGTACATCGAAAATAATGCCGAAGACCTCCAGGAACAGGTAGAGCGTGTCTCCGGCGTACTTGAAGCCGAAATTTCGGGTCTGCGGGAACGTGAGATACGCGTTGAACTCGATCCCGCAAAGCTCAACAGCTACGGTCTGGCAATGCAGGACGTGCAGCAGGCGATCCAGTCGGCAAACCTTGCGCTGCCGGGGGGCATACTGCGCACTCCCGGAAAGAATTATACCATCACGATAAACAGTGAAGTCGAAAACCCGACACAGTTCGGAGAAATCCTTATTGAAGACGGCCCTGTCTCGGTGCCGCTTCGTATTCTCGGTGATGTCTCTTTTACTCATGAAGAGCAGCAAACTTATAGCCGCTTCAACGGGAAACCCGCTATTACGCTTTCGGTATCAAAACGAACCGGTGCGAACGTAATTACCACGACCGAAAAGGTGAAAAAGGCGGTGGAGGAAATGAAACCTCAGTTCGCAGAAGGAACAACCGTTGATTACGGCTACGAAGACGCATTCTACATAAAACAGATCGTCTCTGACCTGGAAAACAACATGATCACCGGTTTTTTACTCGTACTCGCAGTGACCATATTCTTTCTGGGAAGAATCAACGCATTATTCGTAGCACTGGCGATCCCTTTTTCGATGCTGCTTTCGTTTCTTACCCTCGATATTCTCGGTATCACGCTCAATATGGTAGTGCTGTTCAGCCTGATTCTCGCACTCGGCATGCTCGTTGATAACGGAATTGTTATTGTCGAAAATATCTTTCGTCACGCCTCGATGGGCAAAAACCGCGTACAGGCTGCAATCGACGGATCAAAAGAAGTCGCCATGCCGATTACCGCCTCCACCATCACCACCTGTCTCGCATTCCTGCCCATTATTTTCATGCCTGGCGTCATGGGCGACTTTATGTCCTTTGTACCCAAAACCGTTATCATCGTACTTGTCAGTTCTCTTTTTGTCGCAGTCACCATCAATCCGACGTTTTGCTCGAAGTTTTTAAAGATCAACAAGGAACAACAGCGCAAAATCACCGAAGGATCCGGCAAATTCGCCGGATTACAGCGCTGGTACACACATAACATTCATCGTGGACTGCATCACGCCTGGCTCGTAGTCGCAGTCAGCTTTGTTGTCGTCTTTATCGGTATTGCCCTTTATGCCACAGTCGGAAAGGAACCCATATTTTTCCCCTCACCCGATCCTTCGGATGCAATAGTCAATGTCTCCATGCCGCAGGGAACCCCGGTTGCAAAGACAGATTCTGTTGTGCGTGCACTCGAGCGCATAGTAACCGACGTCCCCGCATCGATCGATGAATACGAAGCGGTCTCCGGAAAATCGGGCGGTCAGATGTTTTCGGGTTCGGGCACGGAGTCTCACAAGGGATATATCCGCATTACATACAAGCCATATCTGGAGAGAGATATAAAAGGAAAAGTCGCTATCGATTCACTGAAAAACCGCCTGAGCGACTTTACAGGCGGGGATGTCAAAGTCAAAGCCCAGGAGATGGGACCGCCATCGGGGCATGATATTTCGCTTGAGGTAATCGGCAAGGATTATGCGGTAATGGGCAATATAGCCGACACGCTTCTGACCATACTCAACACATATCCCCATTTCGACCTTGTAGACACGGATTACGAATCCGCAATGCCGGAGCTGCGTGTCGTTGTGGATCGCAACCGGGCGCAATACTATGGCCTCTCGATGTATGCAATCGCGGCCAAAGTACGCAATGCAATTCACGGACAGATTGTTGGCTCTTTTCGTCAGGGAGAAGACGAATATGATATTGTATCCGAATTCAAGTCATCTTCCAGCAATTCAATCCCCGAACTCAAAGGGCTGCGTATCAAGGCACGGGGCGGTGTCCAGGTGCCGCTAAAAGACCTTGCGTCCGTTAAGCGCGTATCATCGGTCGGGATAATCAAACGTCGTAATGTGGAACGCGCGGTTGGCGTATGGGCCGATTTTGACCAAGACTTTCAGCAGAAACGCGAAATCAAAGAAGAAATTACCTCTAAAGTGAACCGTATTTCACTCCCGCAAGGATACAGGATCAGAGCCGGTGCAGGTGCCGAAATGCGAAACGAGGCGAATCAGTATATTGTAAAAGCGTTCATTATTGCGCTCTTTTTGATTGCCATTGTACTCGTTGCCCAATTCAACTCGGTGTTTCAGCCCGTTATTATAATGACATCGGTATTTCTCTCCCTTGGCGGCGTATTCTGGGGCTTTGCACTCACCGGAATGGAATTCGTCATGATTATGTCCGGCATCGGCTGTGTGGCTCTTGCAGGTGTCGCCGTCAATAACTGCATTGTACTGATCGATTATACAAATCTTCTTATCAAAGACGGTATGAGCTGGTTCGATGCAATTATCGAAGCCGGGAAAACCCGTCTGCGCCCTGTCCTTCTCACTGCCATTACCACGGTGCTGGGACTGCTTCCCATGGCACTTGGCGTAAGCCTCGATCTTCACCCGGGCTCGATAGGTATTCAGGTAGGTTCTGAATCATCCGAATTCTGGCGTCCGTTTGCATGGACAATGATTTTCGGCTTGACGTTCGCGACGGTGATGACGCTGGTAATCGTTCCCTGCATGCTTTCCATTTATTACAGGCATAAAAGCCGTCAGTGGGAAAAACATCGCCCGCATGCATCATAAGACCGGATAATTATTACCGTTGTTAGGTCAACGACCCCTGACGCGAAAGTTCGTAGTAATGAAAGATGCGGTAAGCCGAGTACTGTAATTGCACCCCCGGAAATGACGGGATACCGTAATGGATCGGGGCATTATTACGGAAATGCATACGCAGTGGCGATGAGAGCAGGTTTCGCATTCGTACACAAAACCCTCAGGTTGCGCAACAATCAGCGCAGCATCTCACTGATTCGTGTCGCATACTCTTTGCGCAGCATTTTTGCAATGTAGTCACGATTAGGTGTGGTTCCGTCATCGGACCAGTTTCCCAATACCACAAATGCATCCCAGGCATCAAGATATGCGTCCGCAATATTGCAAAACTGCGGATGACTGATAATCACGTTGTCGTCATTGTGCTGAATCTGCGCATACGACAATCTGAACACACGCGGCATCCATCCCTGCCCTTCAAGTATCGCATTGTCCTTGACAAGATCCCTTCGTACCGGTATCATCCCGAATCTCGTACACTCTTCTATCTGGTTCTGTCTGCCCGTAATATGCGCAAACAGCCGAAATGCAAGTTCAGGATGAGGACATCTGCGGGGAATGGCCCACCACCATCCCCCTGTCGATACTGCAGAGGTCCCGCGCCGCAGCATCTCTCCTTCATGATCAAGATGCACCGAACACCCGGAAGGCATCAGCGCAAGTCCCAGATCGTCGGTATCCTCTACATATCCCTCAAGGCCGTCTTTGCCGGTCCCAAAAAGATAGAAACAATCTATCTGGGTCACAAACGAAAGAAACACCTCTTGCTCGCCAAACGCCTTCCAGATATCCTTCCCCGTCCAGTTCTCTTTCCACATACGAGGGGTGAATACTCCCGCCCAGGCATACAATGCTTCCCACAAAAACGCATCGGTAACCGCATACCCGTGCATATGCATAAGATCGAGTGAATCACCGCCGCACTGATACACCCGATCGATGAGTCTATTCGCAGTGCCGGAGTACTTTTTACCCCGGTGGGCAATTCTCGCCTTCTGTTCTCCGTTATAACCGGTTCTCGACCAGATAACACCCATGACGAATATATCGAAAAAATCCCATTTGTTCGCATCTTTCTCCAAGGCATATCCATTCGGAAGCCCGACACCGTTTACCTGTGCAAGTAATGCATCGATAGTATCCCTGTACTCATCGAATGTTTCTATCGCATCAGCCACTTTACTTTTGCGATATACACAGATTCGTGTTTCGTATTTACGGGGCATAAAATAATTGCGCCCGTTTTTCGCTCCCAGCCAGGTGAGAATATATTCATCCTGGTACTGAGAAAGAACTTTTGCCGGCAAAAAACGCTGCAGCGACATTATCTCGTTTTGCTGCACCATCGACCAGCTGCTGACAAACGGAAGTTTGACAAGCGATACCATACTTGAATGCTTTTTAAGCAGATCATCAAGATCATCGAGATTTTGTGCAGCAATCACCCGTATATTGACATCGTGAGTTTTTTCAAACGCAGGGGCTGTCTCGTTAATAAAAAAGTGCTTCTGTGCCTCTGTCATATGCAGGAGTACAGTCATGGTACCTTTTGTATTGCCCGACAGGACCGAGCAAAGCACTATTGAAGCAATTACAGAACCTGTTTTTTTAATCGATAGCGTCATAAACTCCTCTACATATTTATCTTTTCAGATACGCTGTCAAGTCGGCTGTCCCGTTATGCCCCACTCAGTGGATTTTTGTTGCTGTTGTGCATAAAAACGCTCCCGCGCTTCTCTGCTCTGGCACTCTTTTCTTTTTTCCTGCATGGTTTCCCACATGGTGATTTCATCAACATCGAACAATTCGGGTATAATTTTGAGATAGTAGGCAGCTGCTTTGGAATACAAACGATGCAAAAAAAGAACTTTTTTTTCAGTAAGCAGATCTTCAAAAACCCTGTCGTATGGAATGGCGGTATTTGTCACTCTGCCGGGGAAAAGCTCCTTAAGCTTGTCGAGATTCTGACGCTGCTCCTTGACATCCCGGAAAAACATGGGAATAATTCTCGTGACTGTGGGATCATCAGGGTACTTACCACACAATACGTCCTCGAGCTCGCACAATCCGTTTATCGCGAACTGCTTCAGTTCGGTGGGTACAAATACACTGTCAGCAGCATGAATGGAGGCAATCTGCAGTGTATCGATTCCGGTGGCGTTGTCTATAAGGACAAAATCGTAGAACCGCTGAAGCTTCATGTAATGAATGCATTTTTGTAAAAGATAGGGGTCATGCACCTCTTCGTTGCATAATGCATTCTCGGAGGTGACGATGTGGAGAAACGGAATTTCGGTTTCCCGTATTGCTTTAAAAAACTTTTCGGACGCCGGTCCGATCGAACGATGGTATACATCACGAATACTCGGTTTCGCAGTTTTATTCAGCAGCATCATCGAAAGGTTATGCTGACTGTCGTTATCGATAGTCAGAACCCTGAAACCGGAAAGCGCAACCGCCTGGGCGATACACCCGGTAAAAGTCGTTTTCCCGACCCCGCCTTTGTAATTGAGTACCGCGATCACTTTCACGTGAAGGTTTCCCCTCTTTTATGTAAAAACCATGTTTTTGCACTGAAATGCAAAAATGTTACAACCAAAGAGCGTTTTAATAAAATATACTCGATTCATAACATCCATGACAAAAAGAAACATCGACTTACATAATTCTAACAAATTGTGCATCCCAAATACTATATTTTTATACGAACGCGACGGTTGTGCTGATAATCAACTTACCAGGCTGTACCGATGTTTTCCACATTAGAATATATGTGACAATCGGAATTGTTCTTCGCTGGCTATATTGCAATCGTTACGCGTTTTTTGCGTGTATAACGGGACATACAGGGTCATTTTTTTCAGTAATTCTGTTGTGTTCGCCGCAGCTTCTTCTCAGCCATTACTGTGGTCTGTTCACGGAAGTTTTTATATACGTCGATCAATGTTATACTGAACGTGATGGTTGCGTACTTGCTCAGCGGGCGCGTAAAGGTTGACATATTCCGGCAGTTCTTTTACGTCTGCGTTCTTGCTGAAAAGCACGGCACAGAACGATAACAGAGACTACAGCCACCTTGCGACGCCCACTTTTTTACCGGTTTCTAAAATAGAATCGCACGTTATGGATATTTTTACATCTATACCAATCACCATTTCTCTCGAGTCGGTATGTCACAAAGCGCATATCAGCGTCGATGCTACAGACCGGACGGAATACGAAGAGATCATCGAAACCGCCCGATCCATTGCAAACGCAAAGGCACTATGCAAGGAGTGTACTATACAATCGGACGGGGACGATACAATTTCTGTCGATGCCACTGCATTTCAAAGTGACGCACTTGCGCGTATGACCGCCGATGCTCACAAAGTATATGCATTTGTGGCAACGTGCGGAACCGAACTCGATCTTCTTGACAAAATGGGTGAAACCGATATCCTGAAAAAATATTTTATCGATGCGCTCAAGGAACACGTGCTGAGACAAAGCTTTGAGTATCTGGACACACAGATAACACGCAAATACCATATACCGAAAACCGCATCCATCTGCCCCGGTTCTGCCGATGTCGATGTATGGCCTATACAGCAGCAGAAACAGCTTTTTTCATTGCTTGGTGATGTCAAAAAAGCGATTGGGGTTACGCTTACCTCTTCGTGTCTCATGAAACCGACCAAATCGATTTCAGGGTTTATCTTTCCTACCGAAACGGACTTTTATTCCTGCCAGTTGTGCACCCGGGCTCATTGTCCGGGTAGAAAAGCTGCTTTCGCCCCGACGCTACGAAATAGATAGAATCATGCTTATATATCGACTCAAAAATGTATATACGTTCCTGATATATCAAAGAGAATACCATTGCTTTTCATATAGCATCCGTAATACGCACTAATTTATTTCTGCACCCTTTTATCCGGAGAGACGTTATGACTATTCACACGCATATTCCAAAATCAATCGACAGTGTTCTGTGGCAGGACCACCGCGCTGCAGAAACCGGCATAATTGTTGTATACGCAAGCGATCCCGTATCAGAAATGCCTGTCCGAAAAATCCCGGACGAGATCCCTTCCGACATTTCTCCAGAGCCGAATTACGAATCAGGAACCTATGGGTTTTTCGGATGTATCTCTCCTAAAACACGCACCCGCATTGTCCGATCAAGAGCCCGGTATCTCTTTTTCCTTACACAATACGAAGGAAGAAATCAGGAGAAACGAGGCTCGTTTTTGGTCACCGGGTATTATCGCCTTCACAAAGCCGCCGATGTACAGAAGCTGCACCTTCGCTACCTCCCCAACCCAAACTGCATCTCGACAGATCCCTGCTGGGCGGTAAAGGCGGATAAAGTCCATTTCGTACATACAAACGAGGCATTCGAAGTGACTCCCGAGGTTATGGAAACGTGGGACAAAAAGAAAAAAATCACTTCTCAGACACGAATCGAGTTGACAGACGAACATACTGCTTCACTCATCGAATATCTGGATTCAAAGCCAAATGCAGTGGCAAAATATATCGAAGAGACAAAAAGGCTGCAGCCAGACGACCCGGACGAGGAAGAAGGCGAACAAGAGGAATAATCTCCGCACAATGCTCAGAAAAGTCATTTATCATCAGGTATGCGATGTCACTGTTTTTGGTGAGATTAGCCCGGAATTTGAGTTCAGGCTCGTAAAAATCGCCTTCGGAATACAATACGAAATATCCGGCATCAAGGCACAGGAACTTGACAATGAGCGACTTTCTTCTTATGCTGCATCAATCGGTGATTTTCTTGATGGCCGGATCCATTCCCTCGACCATATACCGGTTTCACTGCATCGGTATACCGAATTCGAGCAGGATATACTCTCC
The DNA here is from genome assembly GCA_964589825.1 of uncultured Fibrobacterota bacterium. Lineage (GTDB taxonomy): Bacteria > Fibrobacterota > Chitinivibrionia > Chitinivibrionales > WJKA01 > CAZPUS01. Next base: position 11,591 of record CAZPUS010000040.1, read on the forward strand.
GCGTGCCGCACGATTACATACGGCACGACTGACACATACGGAGGGTGTGCCTCTCGTGCCGGCCATGCCGGGGCTGTTCGTGCCGCTGCACAGGCCCTGCGCAAAAATGACTTTCCTCTCGTGATACCGTGTCACCGGGTTATCAGAAAAAACGGGGATATGGGTGGATTTATGGGCAGTTGCAACGAAAGCTGTTATCACCTGAAAAAACGTCTGATACAGAATGAAGCGTGCGCGGTATCCTTGTAATTGCGACACTATTGATCCTTTTTGCTGCAGTGAGGTATTTTTGTATTACGGCATGTCCAATGGCACGGAAAGTACTTTCAGGTTTGTGTAGTACGCATTTTCAAAAAGAATGATTTTCAAGAGTGGTGTGACACAGCGTGTATTAGCGCGAAAATGACAATGTCTCTTTTGTCTTCTGTGGCTTCGAAGAGAATGAGAGATAACGTGCATTATGTATCGGAAAGGATTCGGCAGGTGTTTTTGCACTATGTACGGCACGACAGACACAGTGCATGGCAGCGCACGGTAATAGTATACATACGTAATTCCGGGGGCAGGGTTATTCAATGGGTACTAATCGGCAAAAAGGCATAATGTTACATCTTTCCCAAGCGTTTTGCAGCGCTTCGTTGACGGCCCTGCTGTCGTTCATTTTATGGTTTCGGGTATCAATACCCGCATATGAGGGCACGACGTTACCCCGTACCGAAGAAGAAGCGAAATCATTGATTGCACGTGGTTTTATCGATTCGACATCGTGGCGACCCTTTGCTCCTTACTATATTGATCCTGTCAATGTAGCGGACGGCGAACTCACGCATTTCGCCACATCTCTCTGTAATCTCTCTGTACACGATTTCCCGTCCGATTTTTCGCAGCTGCATACATACGAGCCGTGGGCTCCTTCAGATATCGCACGTTTTTATCGCGACTATCCAAAACTTAAAAAATATACCCCTGTTCTATGCTTTGATTCCAGAGCACTCCCCTCAATGACGCGGGTACGGATTACTGAAGGTAAATCATCCGGTGCGTCTATCTCCCGTGGACGCGGCAATATAACCATCGAACCTCATGATAACGTTCGTACCGATATCCGCACCACGATCTCCGACTCCGGACTGCGGCTTCGACACCGTCGCCTTCTTTTTTCCGTACCGCACAAGCTGCGGATTTCGCTAGGAAATTTTGCTCCCATAGCCCCGTATACACCCGTTTACGGCTATTTCCCCGAACAATCACGCCCACACCACAGCTACGGACCGGGTATGGAATTCATGTATGGCCTTCACCGCACATTCAACGGTATCCATGCAGAAACTACTCTGCATGACACCTACTGTCGCGTAGACGGATTCTGGCACCTCACCCCCGGAGAAACAATCGCAGGTGTTTTTTTTACCTCAACGCCATACCGAAGGGTTAACATATACACGGGTTTTTCCGGAATGGATACCCGTGACTCCTGCCTCAATAATACCGTAGGCACGGATACACGCAACCCGAATACCTCACGGTTTATCATTTCATCGACGGTCCCGTCACAGATAATTTACTGTCATACCGGTGCTTCGTATGCTTTGGGCAATGCCGCCCTGACACTGAATGCGGTGATGGAACGCAAGAAATGGCGATCCCCCGTGCTGTCGGTATCTGTAAATCTGAAGAATCCCGATGCAGAAATCACTTTCAACTCGTATCCGGGAAATGTATGCGCTCAGAGAAGCAGATTGCGCTATACAATGCAACGCTCGCTGCTGCGCGATCCGTATTATACAGACACTTTTTTTGGAATTGCCCATGAGAACATTTACTCGATTGCATGCGCAACAACTCACAGGCTGCATGACAAATGTGAGTACAGTGCACGAGTACGCTATACAAGCAGCAGTTCAAGGGCTTTTTCGGAAATCAGCCAGGGCCTTGATTATGAAATATTCGAACATTCGGAAGGCATTGCAAATCTGTCGTTTGATTACCGCCTCTACCCTTCCATGATGCATGGCATATGGCGACAGCGTCTACAACTGACCGCCGCACATATACCTGCAGGTATATGTATGCTCGAATCCGGTATTAACCTCTGGCAGAAACGTTTTGCCGCGCACACCTCGTATTACGGATCGTGGTTTACAAACACGAGTTTCTCTCTGTGTACCCACAAGCTTCTCCTTAATCCTCATATACGCGTGTATCGTTCATGGGAACACGAATCGGGCATCGATACGACACATGTGCGTTCCTTTGTTGTATGGGCTGGGTTTACACAAAAGCTCTCAATTTACAACGGTACGTATACCCGCATGAAACTCGATATGCCGTTTTATATACAAAAAAACAAACATCCGGAGAAATCACCATTTGTTGAAAGGATACGCCTGTATGTATCGACCGCGTTTCGGTTTTGATGTGATCCTGTTGTGCGGCTGCTGTTTGATTTACCTGTCATGCAGCGATCCAGTTGCATCCGCTCATTCGACACGATTTGATTTTTTTGTCCTTGATGCAGGTCAGGGACTTGCACAGGCCGGACTTGCGGAAAACCAGGCCGTTCTGTGGGACACCGGCCCGCTCGATGCATATCCTGCCCTTGATCGATGGTATCACAACAATGGAAGGCCATTTTTAAACGCTGTAATCATATCCCATATGCACCGGGATCACTATGGAGCGCTTTCGCGCATCGACACGCGTTTCGGATTCAGTGGAAAAATCTACGTTTCCGGCTGGTGCGACACGCTCATGCTTCGACATTCGCTGCACACATACTGGAAATCACGTGTACGGTTTATAACCATTCACCGTGGCGACACTCTCGATTTTTTGCCGGATGTAAAGACTCTCTGCATCTGGCCTCCTGAATCGATCGCGGTTTCGGACAAATCGTATGATGAGATGTGTAATCACACCAGTCTCTGTTTTCGGGTCTCTCACGGCCGCACGTCATTTCTGATTACCTCTGATACGGATACCGCAGCATTACGCCGGCTCTGCAAAACCGACGCATACCGCCTGGCTAATGAGTGTATGATAGTACCACATCACGGCTCAAGTAGTGGATACCACCCGGTTTTTATCGGATATGTAGATCCGGAATACGCGGTAATTTCGTGTTCCGATTCCAACGACTACGCGCATCCGTATCCGGAATATCTCGATTTATTCTGGCAAATGAATACGACACTTTTAACCACCTATACAAACGGCACGATCCACTTTTTCAGCAATGGAGCATATCTGACATGTCAATAAGACCTTTTGCGCCTGTACGGATTATCCTTTGTTTCGCAATTGTGTGTACCACGTTACTATCACGCCTTTATGCGTTGTCCTGTCCCGACCTCCTGATTACCGAATTGCTGCGAAATCCTGCAGGAAAAGAATCCAAAAACGCAACCACGTATGAATTCGTGGAATGCGTGAATACATCGACAGATACCATCGATTGTTCGAGGTTGCATTGCTTCGATGGGGATGAGCACGACTCGATCATCGCATGGACCGACTCATCCACCCATCCGGGATGTATATACGCGTCTACCCTGCTCGCACCCGGACAGTTCGCGATAATTCTCTGCAGAGCCTATGCGGATCTATTACCGTCACAGCGTTTTTCGATTTCACCAAACACCCTTCTGCTCACCACACTGGACGGTGACATCGGCAACACGCTTTCGAAAAAAGACGGATTTGTACTATACAGCAAAAACAGCGAATCGGACGTACACATTCATGCATACGCCGCAGACTCGGCATTACGATCAATAACGGACAATATCGCTCTTTCCACAGTAGAAAGCGTTGACGGCAGATCGATCATTGCGCAACATGTATTGGCCGAAACGAGCAGCTATACAATATGTCCCGACTCATTAACACCGGGATCACACCAAAGCATCCGCGGCCCATGGATAACAGAATGGGAATGCGTACCCCCACACGGCGACAGACCGAGTACGATAGAGACACGCATTATGTGTGTGTACGCGGGTATGCCCGTTCCAGAATGCAAATATACCATATGCAGCCTTCGGGATCAAACCTGTGTTGTCCAAAACCAATGGAAGAGCCACTATCGGCATACTACGATATCCGCTTTAGTCAACCCGGCACATCAACCCTGGGTCTACAGGATACATGAGTCCGATACCTCGTATACATGGAAGCTAAATACCACCTCTCTTTTTACAGCCCCCGGTTCTCTGCGTATCACCGAAGTAATGCCTAAATCTCACCATAATATCCCCGAATGGTTCGAAATCCACAATACCACGGAAATGCCGATAGAGTGCACGGCCTGGGCTGTAGCAACACCCGGATATGTTGACACCCTCACACAAAAACATGTTTCTCTTCCGGCCAATTCGTATGCGGTTGTTACAAAAGATGCAGACGATTTTCTAAACCGGTATCCTGCGGTAAAACACTGTATAGAACCCAGCGTTTGGCACGCATTATCGAATAATCGCGATACGATTGTACTGCTCGATAACAATGGCGGTGTTCATGATTCCGTTGCCTGGGACGATGACTGGTTTCCGGACTGGGATCATGAATCGCTGATACGCATCGATTCCAATTCCCCCGCGTTGACAAAAGAGTGCTGGGTCAGGGCCGATCGGTCATCACCCGGGCAGCCGAATGCCTTAGTGACGCGTCATAGGACGGCAAAGCCTCGTCTCCGGATTGCCCCACTCGTCTTTACACCCGATAATGACGGATGCAGTGACAAAGTGAAAATAGAAACCGAATTTCCCGGTGGATATTCGGTCGATGTGTCGATATACGGTTTTTCGGGGCGTTGTTACACCTCGTATACCGACATTCGTACCAGCGCAGTCTACTGGTACGGCAAAGATACTCGAAATCGCCGGGTACCTCCTGGACCGTACTATGTCATTGCACGGTTTTCAAACCCATCCGCGTGCGGACACACTATCAGAAAGAAGGGCATACTGTGGTACAAATAACGCGTGATGGTATTTACCATTTTTATACGCTGGCACTTATCAATTGTATGATATGCATCTCTTTTTGCAATGCATCGGTGGAGTACCCGTTTCCCCACGGTCAGGCAATGGCCACCCTGGCAACCATAATTGATCCGTACGGAATATCAGGCCGGCAGCCCTGGGTTTCGGCCGGGTATTATGCGGGTCCGCGCCAGTTGAGCTTTGCTGTTTCTGGAATACAATACTACGACATGATGGACAACATGAATGGCTTCTACACTACCAATGCATCACTCGGAATGCTTGCAAGTTCGCACGGTTTCTACACCACGAAAATACATTATAGCTACTTCAATGCCTTTTCCATCTATTACGAACACCGGGGGCATCTTTCGTGCGCGCTCAGAAAATGGGAGCGTATCATACCCAGTGTGGATATCTCTGCAACAGAGTGTGGATTACAAATTGATCCTTGCACATATTCCCGTTCAATTGAAACCGGGTTTTCTCTTCACGCACGGTGGAAATGGTGCCACCTAAGGGCGACACTGCAGAAATTACGTCTGTATTCAACCGGAGAGTACGTACCCGCCCCCCGATTCGATGCAGGGATACATACCATCAGCCACAGCTACGGCATGCAGGGGGTTCGTATCAATACCACATGCGCATCCAGGCCGCAAACCCGTGTCTACATCGGAGAATCTTTCGCAATTGGTAATGCGGTGGATATTTGTCTTTCGATTGCCAGTGCCCCACTTCTTTTTTCCTGTGGGATCACTATTAAACTGGCCAGACATACTACCAGTCTGAGTGTATGCCGCCACCCGGTTCTGGGATGGTCGGAAGGGCTGATGTACGAATGGCATAAGACCAAATAAAGGCCTGCAGCAACCAAACCCGAAAAAGAATCGATTGCTTCACATGTTAAAAATCGAGAAGCTCAACCTCGAAAACCAGCCAGCTGTTCGGAGGAATCGGTCCCCGTCCGCTGCTGCCGTATGCAAGTTTGGGAGGTATAATCAATGTGCGTTTCTCCCCTTTTTTCATATCGAGAAGCGCTTCGTCCCATCCTTTAATCACATGACGCACTCCGACTTTGAACCGAGCCGGCGTCCTGCGCTCATATGAATTGTCAAACGTTTTTCCATTAAGCAAACGTCCCACGTAATGAACTTTTACATCATCGCCTTTCTGCGGTGTTGCTTCTCCCTTACCTTCTGATTCTACGATATACATAAGCCCGGAGTCGGTGCGTTTTGCATCAGGCCATTTCTTTTTTACCATCTTGTGCGTCTCTTTATCACTGCGCTGTGTTGCATTCATATTCTTACGCGCAATGGCAATAAGGGTGTCGAACTCAGGCTGCTGCCCCTCCTTGAATTTTTTTGCATTACCACCGACCCGATCTATTCGGATACTGTCGATACGAATGCGCGAACCGGGCCCTGCATTCCGGGTATACGCAACAATGGAGTCAAGAATATTTAGCCCCTCCACGACCTTTCCAAATACGCTGTGTCTGTCGTTGAGATTGGGTGTCGGCTTCAATGTGATGAAGAATTGACTTCCGTTGGAATGAGGTCCGCTGTTAGCCATCGAAAGCACACCTTTTTCATCATGCCTCAGTTCAGGATGGAACTCGTCACGAAACCGATATCCCGGTCCGCCGGTACCATCTCCCCTAGGGTCACCACCCTGAATCACGAAGCCCGGGACGATACGGTGAAAAGTGAGTCCATCGTAAAAGGGCTCCTCTTTGGGTGTTGCAGAATTCGGTATCGTCCCTTCCGCCAGGCCTACAAAATTTGCAGAGGTGAGTGGTGCCTTCTTATACGCAAGGCGCGCCGTTACCTTCCCTTCAGAGGTATAAATCCGTGCATATATCCCCGGTTCACGTGCACTACACCTCAACAAAAACACGGCTATTGAACCAACCAATACGACCGGAATCAATAATCGATTCATATGTTTCATTGCGTTCTCCCGTTGTGTGATTAAATTATAATCAGAGTGATGATTCAACTAGAATTTCAGCACATGTTTTTTTGTTGTTTCCAGCTCTTTCATCCTTGCAAAGGTTCGTCGTGCCTGAAGCACGAACGATTCGAGATTCGCACTTGTAATCTGGGAAAACTCTCCGCCGTCCGTCTCTATGGCCAGAAAGGGCAACTTCTGCAAATCTCTGAAATGTTCGGCCCGTTGCCCCCATCCGGGAATACGTTTTTTACCTTCCGCATTCATCTCCTTATTCAAAATCGCTTCTGCAATTCGGGACGGCATACATCCGAACGGACCGATGGATATTACCCCGCAGGATTCCCTGAGAATCTCACGAAGCGCAAGCCCCACCGTCAGAATACATTCACCACGAAAATTCTTGTCTAAAAGATGTGTGACACTTTCGATGGTGTCCGCGACATCGATCATTTCGAACGAATAAAGCGAGGACTTTGCAAAAAGACCTTTTATCCTTCGTTCCCACCATAATTGTGTTTGTTCGGTAAGAAGCATTTTTGCATATTGTGCAAAGGTAAACTGTCGTTCACCAAGCCCTTTATTCACCACATAATTACTGTAGCACATATATTCGCCAACAGGCGCGACTTTTACCATAAACCCTTTTTGCTCCAGATAACGAACAATGTTTTTTCTTGAAAAGGGTTCATTCCGTACAAATATTTCACCAACCAGCGAAATTACCGGCACATCTTCCGGATCTTTGGCTAATGGTATAATGTCAAGACGTTGTACTATGCTCGAAATAAGTGTGCTGAGGCGGCATGAAAGCCCCCCTTCGAAATAGAGTTCGCATTCTCGCCACATTTTATCGAGCTTTTTTACCGCATTGTCCGGCTCCCGTGCACAAACCGACAGCATGCTGCGGATGTCGTGAAATATGTCACCGACAACAACCGCCTGCCATGCGCGCAACAGTGTCCGGGCCCCCATACCGGCATAGCCGTTTTCATCAGACATGGTCAACACTGCAACATCGTGGTAATTTCTTTGACGAATGACCTGTTCAAGTCCCCGCTGATATTGGCCCAACCTGCATGGCCCTCCGCCGGTCGTCATAAAAAGCAACGTTATCACATCACTTTTTCTTGTGTTTTCCAGATAATTGACAAAAGAGCCGGTACACACGATATACGGCAAACACTCTTTGTTCGATGTGTTTCTTCTGCCAATACGCAGATCCTGCTCGTCAATCCGGGGCAGCACACGGGCCTGAATACCCATGGAACGCAATACCGCCGCCAATGCGGGAGCTCCATACATGTGCATCGGTGGTATAACCACTTCGACACCGGAATGAGTAAGGGGAAACAATTGGCCTTCGATACTTCGCACGCACAGACCGTTTTCCCGCATCTCTACAACCGCATTGTTCGAAGAAGCTGTCATGGTCTTATAATTCGCATCGGCTCCACAGAGGCGATAACCGTGGATTATGTCAAGAAACGCCTCGACACGCGTGTTTACCCCGGCATCAGCGGTGTGTTGATCGAGTTCGAGGGTAAGTGAAGGCTTTTTGTCCATTATGTCACGGAAAAAAGAAATGAGAAAAGAATCGGGACCACATGAAAAATTACTGATATAAAGACCGTAGAGATTATCAGTGCGTGCTACCAAACGCGCAGTTTTCATGATACGCTGCCCCATTGCCCAAAACATTTTCTCATGCACCGGATATTCATCAGCGGGAAGCATATCACAAGGACATACGGGAATTGCGTGAGAAACAAGTTTACGCGGAATCGCCATATTCATATCGGACGTAAACGCGTTATATGGACGACCGAACAGTACTACCCCGGTTGTATCCGGATGTGACCGAATGAATTCAAGAAAACGTTGTCCTTTTGCCCGCAACATCCCTTCAAAACGCCTCTGCCTGCGGCATGCGCGTGAAAAAGCTTCGTGCGCGTGCCTGGTATCGATACCCATACGAACCGCTATGTCAACCATGGTCTCCTCAGCCTGTTCGTAAGAACGATCCATACGAAGCACCGGTGAAAGCATAATCGTTGCGGATATCTCGATCTCCTCACGAAACGCCGTCTTTATATAGTAGGGCTCCCCTTGAACAAAGTTACACAGACGGCTGTAAGTAGGCACATTCTCTACCGGTATTTGCATAATCTGTGGAAGAAATACATAATCTGGTTTTTGCGCGAGTAACGCTTCAAAATTAGCATGTGTACGTTGTGCCGGATAGCAAAAAGAGGCGTCGAGATGAGAAGCACTCGAATAACCGCTGTCATCTGTGTATATCACACTGAATCCGCAACAGTGAAAAAAACGACTGAAAAGCGGCAGCAGCGAATAAGAGAGAAATGACCTGTTGATACCAACACTTTTTTTATGTACACTGCACAAGGGGTATGACGTGTGTGGAACGACATTGGATGTAACTCGCAGTTTCTCTTCTCTCCATTGCACATAGTCTAACTCGATATCCGACGCAGAGGTATCCCGTCTTTCAGCGGAATAATATTTGTTACATGCACCACCGAAAAAGAACCGCTGCGAACCTATCCGTATTCTGGCGATTTCACATTTTCTGTCACATTTATCCACGCCACCATTACAGGTAAAGCTTCCTTCCTGTTGTGCCCGGCGATTTTTGAGTTCTCCGAGATCGATCGCCTGCGGCTGAATTTCTCCACCGTTTATTCGTCGTCGAACTTCGAGGGCCACCCCAAACGCGCCCATCAGTCCGGGATGCGGGGGCACTACTATTCTTGTTCCGGTAATATTGGCCATTGCAATGGGAATTGCCTTATTATAACAAACACCGCCTTGCATAAACACTGTTTTCCCTGTTGCCCGAGACCCTTTGACTCTGTTTATATAATTCTGACATATAGAGTACACAAGACCTGCGACGATATCATCTTTTTCTATATGATCAGAAATCGCTCTTTTAATATCACTGGCAATAAATGCACTGCATTGATCGGAAAAATCGAGAGGATTCTGCGCACGCATTGCATAATCGGCAATTTTTCCCATCTCGATACCGAGTGTCTCACCCGCCGCTTCTTCCAGAAACGAACCGGTTCCGGCGCTGCACGCCTCATTCATTGCATAATCGGATGCCACTGCATTGACTAAAAAGGTGTATTTTGCATCCTGCCCGCCAATTTCAAATACGGTATCGACTTCCGGATCGAAATGTGACGCTGCCACCGCATGCGCGACGATTTCATTTATTACATTTTTACTGAATGCATGCAGAGCTACTATTCGCCGTCCCGAACCCGTTACTCCCATCGCGCGAATAATAACCGGGGTTTCGCAAAGCTGTTCAACAAGAGAGGAATAACATTGGCAGGCTGCCCCAATCGGATTTCCATTGGTGCGCAGATACACCGATGCAACGATAGCCGAATCATCGCAGCGCATGAGTACCGCTTTGGTGGTAGTCGAACCGACATCTACGCCAAGAACACACGCATCGTTTTTGTGCGCTGTCGCTTTTATCGGGGCTGCAAACCGTACTCTGCCGGAATTTTCTTCTATTCGCGGCAGCGTGGCGAATGATGAGCATCTCGTGTATTCGCCGATGGGTGCTTTATTATCATCAACACACGTATCCCCGTTATCTAATGCATACAAGGCACTTCCGAATGCTTCGAACACATCGGACGATGACGGGATGGTAAGTGAGGCAAAACGATCGCGCACGCGTTTCATCAGCAGGTTGTTTTTTGTTCCCCCGCCAATAGCTACCGCGTTGAGTAACGAGGCATCCTGTACAAGGTCACACGCCTTGTCGGTCATCATCTCACAAAGACCGTTCACAATACGTTCCTTTGCAATGCCTTTGTTTAGCGCGTGAGTACAGTCGCTTTTGCAAAACACACTGCATCTGCCTGCTACGTGATACGGTTCTTCTTTCGAAGAAAGGGATTCCAACTCATCGATATCTATTCCCATTCTTCCAAGCTGCTGCACAAAAAACTCCCCTGTACCCGACGCACACTTATTGCCGGTTTTTGTAGAAATTATTCCACCGTGAGACGGATGAATTTCGTACACCAGCTGCGACTCACTCCCAAACGAGATTACGACATCCGGATAGCTCCCTGCCCGACATTCCTCTTGAAGCGCAAATTCAACCGCTTCAGGCTCCGAAATATCATGCCAGTCGACATGGGTTCTGAATGATCTTCCCGTTACCACCGCGCGATCGAACCCGATTTCTTTAAGGTCCCGATATGCCTCAAGAAATGCCTGCGAAGGATTACCCTGATGAGCAATCCTGTTTTTATACAGAACCGAATGCGTTCCATTTGTCTCTTGCTGAAGTAACACCGCCTGTAGTGAACTTGCACCGACGCACACCCCTGCTGCTTTGGTCATTATGCTCCGCTTCCCGGGCATTGCCTTACATTGTGATACAATGTGCTACAATTATTCCTTTGTAATTACGGCACGTAGTTGATTTTCTGTCTGCTGATGCCTCTCATGGTACCGTCTGCG
>CAZPUS010000041.1:0-22683 GCA_964589825.1 uncultured Fibrobacterota bacterium
CTGTTTGGTGAGGCGGTCTATTGATGCATATACAGGCAGAACATATTGGAATTCGTCCCGTCTGCGCCATGGCTGATCGCGACCGTTAACGACAGGGACAAAAAAAAGCACGTATGCATCGTTGCATACGTGCTTCGTTATAGATGCCTGCGTCGTTGCAGACACACGAAAGAGGGCCGATCAGCCTATTGCATCGCTTCCCTGTTCCCCGGTTCGAATGCGTATACATTCGGGAAGATCAAGTACGAAAATTTTCCCGTCACCAATGGTACCGGTCCTGGCGGCGGATATGATCGCGTCGATCGTCGGGGTGACGAACTCATCGTTGACCGCGATTTCGAGCCGGACTTTTTTGAGGAGATTTACCTCGAAGATAGTACCGCGATAGCTTTCGGTGTAGCCTGCCTGCTGACCGCACCCGATGACGTTCGTGACGGTCATTTTTTTGATCTCTGCATCGAAAAGCGCCTGCTTGACTTCAGGCAATTTCTGAGGCTGTAGTATGGCAATGATTAGTTTCATGACAGCTCCTTGGTGATTTATGCTTCGGTAGTGAAAATCTGAAAACCATTATACGCTTCGAGTCCCATTTCACCGACATCGAGGCCGCCGATCTCTTCTTCGCGGGATACGCGGATACCCTTTGTCTTTTTCAAAATAGACCACAGGATAAAAGAGGAGCCGAACGCGAACGTGCCGATTCCTGCAACACCGATGAGTTGTATACCGAGAAGACGAAAACTGCCGGTATAGAACAATCCACCAATGCCGTCCATATAACGCGGTATTGCAAAGAGCCCGACTGCAAGCGTCCCCCATATCCCGTTGACGAGATGAACCGCCAGGGCACCTACGGGATCGTCGATTTTGAGGGCGTCGAAACCGAGTACCGCGCACACCACGAATATGCCTGCAATAAACCCGATGAGTACCGATCCCGCCGGACTGACAACTGCGCATGGAGCGGTTATGGCCACAAGACCGGCGAGACATCCGTTGATAATCATCGAAAGATCGGGTTTTCCCTCTATAATCCATGCGGTGATCATTGCACCGATAATACCGGCACAGGAGGCAAGTCCGGTAGTGAGTGCGATTCTGGGCACATCTGCGTCAAGTGCAAGCTGGCTGCCAGGATTGAATCCGAACCATCCCAGCCACAGAATAAATCCGCCCAGGGTCGCCATGGGTATGTTGTGACCGATTATTGCGTGTGTCTTTCCATCCGGGAAATATTTGCCGATACGGGGACCCAGCAGCAAAACGCCTGCCAGCGCCGCCCAGCCGCCCACTGAATGGACCACGGTGGAGCCGGCAAAATCGTGAAAGCCTATGGCACCGAGCCAGCCTCCGCCCCACACCCAGTGGCCACCCACCGGATATATTATCGCCACGAGGATGGTGCCGAACAGAAGATAGGCACCGAATTTAATACGCTCCGCCACTGCTCCCGAAATAATGGAGCATCCTGCAGCAGCAAACGCGGCCTGAAAAAAGAAAAAGGCGAAAACCGGGATATTCGGCGCCGGGTTATTCGCTGCTTCGTCGACAAAAAATGAGTTCAGGCCCATGAAGGCGTTTCCATTGCCGAACATGAAACCATAGCCGAATGCCCAGAATGCGAGCATCGCAATCGCGAACACACTGAAGTTCTTTCCAAGAATATTCACCGCGTTTTTTGCGCGACAGAACCCGGTTTCGATGAATGCAAAACCCGCATTCATAAAAAAGACGAGAAATGCGGCCACCAGAACCCACAATGTGTCTACCAGGTTAATACCCGCCCCGGTATCGGCATATAACGGTAATGCGCCCAGCCCCACTGCAAAAGCAGTGCTGCAAATGTGTCTGGATTTTGTCATCCCCCTCATACTCCTTTCAGGTTGAATAAAAAAAAGTGAACGTTATATCGGAAAGCATGCAGTGTGCCAACCGTGAGCCTTACCGCATTAAAACCGTATAATGTATTGAAATAGAAAGTGATGTGTGTGTGATTCCGTAAAGAGCAGCACGCAAAAGAGAGGGGCGTAAACGCGACAATATTGTGACATAATCGGGAACAAATACATATTTGTATCATTGACACTCGTCTGGAATCTTTGTCGCGGGGTGTCGGGGTATACCGTCTCTGCCTTCTGTCGGGGGGACCATCCCGTGTGACGTTACTCCGCAGACATAAAAGAGAATTTCGGGCATGTATGAACTCGCTTCGCTCAGACATGCATACATGCGTTTTTCGAAATTCCCTTTCATGCTCCGTAAAATGTCACACGGGATGGTCCCCCCGACAGAAGGCAGAGACGATAATCGGGTACCAAAAAGCTTCTCATATGAAGGTGAAGGGGCGCAATCAGCCCGCCTGTCTATTTTGCAATGGAATAGGGCAACAGACTCCATTCATACCCCGGGATGCCCCAAAAATGTATTTTTTACTCTTTTTATAATCCTATGATACGTTAAAGAAAAAGAGGATGTGTCGCATGAATACAATCGTACAAAAAGAGACCATTGCACCGAATACCCTTCGGATTCGCATTACGGCACCCAGGATCGCGAGAAAGAGAAAACCGGGCCAGTTCATAATTCTGCGCCCCGGCGATCGCAGCGAACGTATTCCCCTCACCATCGCCGACGCAAATGCGCAGGAGGGATGGATAGAGCTTATCGTACAGGTCGTGGGACAGGGCACGATCGAGCTTTCGAATCTCGATGAAGGTGAACAGGTGCGGGATCTGGCCGGCCCGCTGGGAAAACCCACCCATATAGAGAAGTTCGGCCATTGTGTGTGTATTGGCGGAGGTGTGGGGATTGCACCGCTGTATCCCATTGTATGCGGTCTGAAAGAGGCGGGCAACACCGTAACCACCATAATTGGCGCCAGAAACAAAGAGGCGTTGATACTTGAAGAACAGATGAGCGGCAAAAGCGATGCGCTTTATGTGGCCACCGATGACGGCTCGTACGGACATCATGGCTTTGTTTCCGATGTGTTCAACCAGCGTATCGAAGAAGGAGACGCGTACGATTTCGCCGTGGTGATCGGTCCGGCGATCATGATGAAAATCACGACAGGCCTGACGGTAGACAAGGGAATACCGACAATGGCCTCGCTCAATCCAATTATGGTCGATGGCACCGGCATGTGCGGCGGCTGCCGTGTCACGGTACACGGGGAGACAAAGTTTGCCTGTGTGGACGGGCCTGAATTCGATGCATCGGGGATCGACTGGGAAGAGCTGATTCAGCGGCTTTCCACCTACAGGGACATAGAAGAGCATAACACGTGTAAAGTAAGGGAGTCATTATCACATGAATGAGCAAAAGAGTGACAAATTTTCGCGGGTCCCGATGCAGGAGCAGGATCCGTTGCAGAGGGCGGCCAATTTCAGGGAAGTACCTTACGGCTATACGGAAGAAGATGCGGTGCGGGAAGCGCAGCGCTGTCTGCAGTGTAAACGTCCGCTGTGTATGCAGGGATGCCCGGTAAATGTTAAAATCCCGGAATTTATAAACCTTATTGCCCATCGAAAGTTCGCCGAGGCTGCCCGTAAGTTGAAAGAGACCAACGCCCTGCCGGCAATATGCGGACGGGTCTGTCCCCAGGAAGAGCAGTGTGAAATAAAGTGCGTGCTGGGGAAAAAAGGCGATCCAATCGCCATAGGCAACCTCGAGCGTTTTGCCGCAGACTGGGAACGAGCCAATGGTAAGGTCGAGTTGCCGCAGGTAAAGGAAAAAACCGGACATAAAGTTGCCGTAGTCGGCTCCGGACCGAGCGGACTTACCGTTGCAGGGGAATTGGTCAAAGAAGGGATCGATGTGACGATATTCGAGGCGCTGCATGAGCCGGGCGGAGTGCTCGTATACGGCATACCTGAATTCAGGCTGCCAAAGGATATCGTCAAAGCGGAGATCGACTACCTGAAACGTCTCGGGGTAAAGATCGAGACGAATTTTATTATCGGAAAGACCGCGACCATCCAGGAGCTTCTGGAAGAAGACCATTTCGATGCGGTCTTTGTGGGATCGGGTGCAGGGCTGCCCTCGTTCATGAAAATTGCCGGTGAAAACAATATCGGTGTCTACTCGGCAAATGAGTATCTGACGCGAAGCAATCTGATGAAGGCCTACGAGCCCGACTCCTCCACTCCCATAATGCGTGCCACACGTGCGGTAACGGTCGGCGGGGGAAATGTGGCCATGGATGCGGCGCGTACCGCCCTGCGACTTGGTGCAAAAGAGTCGCTTATCGTCTATCGCCGCAGTGAAAAGGAGATGCCCGCCAGGGATGCGGAGATACATCACGCAAAGCAGGAGGGAATTCAGTTTCACAACTTGTGTAACCCGGTTTCCATCCTCGCTGACGATAAAAAGCGTGTACGCGGTATACGCTGTATACAAATGGAACTGGGCGAGCCCGATTCGTCGGGACGCCGGCGTCCCGTGCCTGTGGAGGGAAGTGAGTTCGATATCGAGTGCGACGTGGTCATTATCGCGATCGGCAACAAACCCAACCCCCTCATTCCCGACACCACGCCCGAGATTGAAGTGACCAGATGGGGCACTATAGAGGCGGATGAAGAGGACGGAAGGACCTCGAAGGTAAAGGTGTATGCAGGGGGCGATATCGTCACCGGCGCGGCGACGGTTATACTTGCCATGGGTGCCGGCAAAAAAGCGGCACGCGCCATAATGGAGGATCTTCACAAATCTGAGTGATTGCGCCTGTGGGCGTGGCTTTCTGATCCGGCTGTTGCGTGGTTGGGGTTGCAGATACCTGTACCGTTCGCCGGTTAAAAGCGAAGCTCAGCTCGCGGGATGCGGGGGTGGCGCAGAGGCCGCCTCATCGTGGTCCGGATCCGGGGTGAAGGCATCCGCACCGGAGTCGCCGGAGCCGGCTGCGGAAAAAGGATCACCCGATGAAGGTGTCGGATGAGTCTGAAAGTGTCGCAGATGGCCCTTGATACCGCGCTGCTGAAATTCATTGACAATCGTGGTGCGTACATCGATGGCAAGGTGCCATGCATCGAGTGCGGTTTTGGCCCAGGCGACCAGCCAGCATTTGTAACTTTCCGGGGTCGCATCCATTATCCATACCTTGGGCGCCTCGCGCTTGCTGAAATGAGGGCTTTCTTGTGCCGCCTGAATCGCGATCTGTTTGATGGTGGCAAACTCTTCATCGTACGATACCCAGAACTCGACATACGACCACACCCAGGAATCATAGAGCGAATAGTTGAGAAACTCCTTCTGCAGAGAAATGCTGTTGGGAATGACATAGCGCCGCCAGTCCCATAATCGTATGATCGTATGGGTGGGAGAGATATCCTCCACCGTGCCGTAGTTGTTGTCAAAACGCACCGTGTCGCCGATATTGATATGCTGCGATCCGGATATGACCATACCGGATATAAGGTTTTCGACAAAAGGACGGGCCGCGATGCTGATAATGAACGCGCCGCCGGTTACAAAAATGGATACGAATGTTTTGGGCAATTTGTCAAGAAACGGAAAAACGAATGCCAGGGAACCAAGACCGACAACGGTTCCGGATATGACACCGCGGATAATGCTGTAGCGGTGGGAAATGCTGACACTCGCCTTTGCCTTGAAGCGTTCGATGGGACGGCGCATGGGCGAGCGGGTCGCTACCGACTGTACGGTTTTGAGAGCGTCGACGTATTCCGCCGATTTGCGCTCCATACGGCGGAATATCCGGTTTACCGTCCAGAGAAGAACGATAGTCAGGGAGCCGATTGCAAGCAGGTAGAGACCAAGATACGATTCGCAGAAATTCTGAAACATAGTCCATGACTCCGGAGAAACACACACCGGCTGCAGTTAAAAAAAAATTTTATTCCACGGCTGCGCGCAACGGCAGCGGGCTGTCACCTGCAATTGTATATTATTGAAAAAAATAGTGCAATATAAAAAGCGGCATGAGTCATAAAAAATAAGCATAGGGTAGGAATGTAAGACCTCGGCCCTGACGACGGTGTACCGTCTACTTTTCGGTCGCCTCTTCTGTGCCCGCGTCCGTGGAAAAAAACGATTCAAGTGGTTGTATTGCGTTTTGGGGCTGCTGTTCCAACACCTCGGTCTCGCTGCGGCGCCAGGAGGTCTTTTGCTCCCGGATGCCGTAGCTTTCGACTGAAAACGGTGTTACGCTGCAGCCGTAGGCACCGTATTCAATCCCGGTGGAATAATCATCGTGTGCCGCGTGGCCAAAGGTGATCTGTTTACGCACAATGCCGTTTTCGGCCGTTGCCGGATCCTGATGCGTCTGTGCAGTATCCCCGGGTGCGGATACAAGGTTGTCACGTACCACATGCATGGCTTCGTCTCTGTGTGACATATGCGATACACAGGTGATTTCGGGATAGCTCTCATGAAAGAGATTTTTGAACACGATGCAGGTGGTATCTTTATCGCACGAAATGCCGCCGGCGTTACGTGCGCGTGCCGGGGCACAGTTAATGAATGAATTATGCGATATCATGATATTTTCTTTATTCGGCACGTCGGCATCCGCCGCGACCTCTATGCCACATCCGCTGCATCGGATAAAACAATTACCGTGACAGGTGTGTGAAGAGCCTGTCAGCACCACCCCTTTTTCGGTCTCGAGAATGCGATTATGCTCCACTTTTGTTTCATCACAGTTTTTTACCGCGATTGCGTGGGTACCGCAATGTGAAAGGAGATTCGTTCTGATTCGCGTATCGCCGCTTTTTACGGTAATTCCCCCGTATCGACAATGAGATATCTGATTCTCCTCGATGAGGTGTGCGTGTTGCTCACGCGAAAAATCGGATGTGCCGACAATGATCCCGTAGTCGTAGTGAGAAATGCGATTGTGCCGTATGATAAAATCGCTGTTTTTTTCGTTGTCTTCGGGATTGCCCTCCGAGACCATTATCGCGACATGCGCGTGATCGGGTCCGCGTTCGTTCGATTCACGGGAAGGCTCCTGCCGCATAAACTCACAGTTTTCGATTTTATTACACGATGCCCGGGACCCTCCGAAAAAAATGGCACTGGCCGCTTTATCGTGTGCCCGATCAATAAATCTGAGCGAGAAGCAGGAATTTCGCTGACACGCGCCGATAAGGGCGAGTGCAGTGCGTGAGGAATTGACAAAATCGAGATCGTCGATGATCCAGTCATGAATATCGTAAAAATACCAGCTGCTCTCTTCGATGCGTACCCCGCCTTTTTCTTCTGCGGTAATGCGGATCGGTTCTTTGAGCTCGCCGGGAGTATGCACGGATACCGATTCCCGGTAGCAGCCGTTTTTCAGTACGATGGTATTGCCGGGGCCGACTTTTTCGAGTGCGGCGGCTATGGTGGGGAATGGACGTTCATACGTACCGAGTTCGTCGGCCTCCGAACCGGGATCAGCATCCGATCCGGTCTCCGATGCGGCTACCCAGAGCTGGTTTTCGTTATCGTCAAAACGTGTAAGTCTCATACGCTGCGTTATCAAAACAAGAGGTGTATCCGACAGTTGTGTTTATTTCACCCGTGTTCGGTATGCCGGAGACTACCGATGCCCCTTTTCGCATGCAAAACAACCGCTCAATTCAGGTATAAAATACGAAAAAGGAGTAATGGAGTCAATAAATAATTTCTCTGCGCCTTTTTTCCTCTTATTCATGTTCAGTAAAAAAGTTCTCGCGGCTATTTTTTTCATCGGGTCTTCTTCACCGCAGCAGGTCAATGCTGGGCTGCAATGATGTATTTTGCAGTTTTTTCCTGAAAGTGCAGTGTATGTTCGTGATAAAGGATGCCACATGATCTGGACGATATTTACACTTCTTGCGTTTACATTCGGCGGCTTTACCGGCTCCAAATGTGCGGGCTGGATCGGCGGCTTTGCGGCAAACCGATGGAGGATAACACTCTCGATGCCAATCATGATCGTGATTTCGTTATTCACTGGTGTTTCGATCTGGTTTCCTACGGCATGGCTCTTTCTTATCGGCGGTGTGCTGCATCTTGGTATCGGGGACTCGTTTCTTTATGTTGGCTACAACCGAATAGGGCCCCGGCTTACTATGCTGATCTCATTATGCAGCAGTCCGATTCTCTCGTGGCTTATAGAATGGATTTTTCTTCACAGCAGCCCGGACATGAAGGAGCTCGCGGCGGCAGCGGTCGTCATTTTCGGGGTCGTGTTTGCGCTGGCACCTGCGGAAAAAAAACAATTCAGCACAAAGGGGTGGCATACCGGGATCGTTGCCTCCATCCTTGCGGGCACGCTTCTTTCGATAAGTGCGGTGGTAACGCGTTATGCCATGCATCATACCCATGCGCAGGGACTCGATATTCCCATTATCGTGACCGCGCTCTACCGGGTGGCAGGGGGTGCGTTGTTTCTGGTGATTGCCGGTGCCACGGTGTTTCGAAAACCATGGAAAGTTGCACGCCAGTACAGAGGGCGCTTCAGTGGCTGGATTGCCGCGAGTGTACTGATCGGGCCGGTGCTGGGGATGGCGGCTTACCACGAGGCGCTTAACCAGCAGCCCTCCGCGGTCGTGCAGGCTGTTTTGAGTATGATGCCGGTAACGGTCATTCCGGTCGCATGGATCGTAAACGGCGATCGACCCAGTGTACGTTCCCTGGTCGGGGCAGTGATAAGCGTGAGTGCGTGCGCCGTGCTGGTACTGATGTGAGGGGAAGTCAATGCGAAAGGGCATACGCGAATGAACAGATGGCATATGGTCTCTGTGTGAATCACAACATACATATTTCGGGGTCCGGCTGTGTACGATACGCAACCGGATAAAGTGGGCCGTTGCCATAGCCATACCGCGACATGGTATTGGTGAGTAGTATTTGTCACGCTTGTGTACGACAGTACTCTTCCCATATGGATTTAAGGGTGCGTTCATATTTGCGCGTAAACCCTTTTTCATCCATAACGGTACTTTCCAGCATTCGCTCCCGCATCGATTCGCGCAGACCGGAAAGCCGCGGAATGCGCGATGCCCACGAGACTGCAGCATCGACATATTCGTCCTTACTGTGCGTGATAAACTCATCGAGGCCGCAGCTATGCAGCAGCGAGGAAACCATCCGGGCACAGTGGCGGTCACCGTGCCATGTTATGGTGGGAATGCCCATCCAGAGAAGTTCGGTGGCGGTCGTGTGTCCGCTCCACGGAAAGGTGTCGAGTGCCAGATCGATACGCTCGCACACGTCAAGATAGTGCCTGTTATCACCTGCGGTGGTGAGTATCTCTATGCGGGAGGAGTCGATATGATTATCGGCAAAAAAAGACCGAAGACGGGTACGGAAGCTCTCACTCATGTGTGTTCTGAACACCACGAGTCTGCTGCTGTCAGTTGCTGTCAGTATGCGGGCCCATACCGAAAGCACGTCTTCGTTGAGGCGGGTAATGGGATGCAGTGATCCGAAGCTGAAGAAGCCGTTATTCAGTGCGGGAAGGGGGGTAAGTGACGGTGAGTTTTTTCTGGGCCTGAATGCAAAAAATGGCGGATCCATACGCATGAGTGTTTCACTGTAGAATGCAGCATCCTCTGCAGTATCGGTGACAGTGTCGGCGATGTAGTAATCCATCGCGTGCAGTCCGGTGGTTGCGGGGTAGGCAAGGTAGGATATCTGCACCGGGGCGGCTCGTGCGGCAAATACCGCGAGCCTGTTATTGACGCAATGTCCGTCAAGATCGATCAGCATGTCGAGATCGTCCTCGAAGATGCGGTCGTAAAGCTGCTCGTCGGACAGGCTGTTAACCACGCGCCAGCGGTGGCAGTGACGTGCAATAAATTCCGAAATACCGTCTTCACGATCGATATCTGCGTAGCAGACACATTCGAATTCGGATGTGGTATGCCGGCTGAATACCGGCATCATGAAAAAGCCGACCGGATGTGCGCGAAGCCCGGGAGAGAGATAGCCGATGCGAAGAGGACGGTCGGGATCACGGGTACGAGAGCGGGTGAAACGGCTCATTTTTTCGTAGTTTTTAACCGTGGTGTTGAATGCGGAGTGCTCCTTAAAGAGTTCGTGCGCATCCACACCGGGGGTGAGTGTGCGGGTGTAGAGCAGGTTGCTGTGTGCTGCGGCAAAGTCATTCTTTATTTGCAGCGCCTCGGAAAACATGCCAGCGGCGCCGGATATGTCACCTGCATGAAAAAGCGATCTTGCACGGTTATTGCGATATACTGCATTATCCGGATCGAGCTGAATCGCCTGCGAAAATGCACTTGCGGCAGCATCGTATTCGTGGCGGTGCATGTAGACGATCCCGAGTAAATTGTGACCCTGTGTCCATGAAGGATGGAGGTTGACGGCACGCGCAAGATGGGTGCACGCCCGCTCATAGTCCGCCATGTCGTTATACAGCATCCCAAGATTTGCATGTACACTAAAAGAGTCGGGCTGCAGCTTTAGCGCAGTATGAAGCAGGGAGAGGGCGGTACGGTCCTTGCGCAGCAGCCGGGACGCTTTGGCGGCACCCAGGAGCGCTTCGGAAGAATCGGGACATACGTGCAGCGCCCGGCGAAAATAATCGAGCGCTTCGGCAACGGCGTCCAGTTGCAGCAGGCGGGTGCCGTATTCACAGTAAAGATGGGCATTATGAGGAGAATACTCTATCGCCTGACGAAGATAGTAAAGGGCTTTGCCGCTGTCATTGCTGCTCCAGCATGCCTGACTGAGCAACTCAAGAATTTTGACATTACGGGGATCCTGCGTGAGCAGATGTTTGTAAATATCCCGCGCTTTGTCGGTAAAACCCTTATTGTGTAATGCAAGGGCCCTGGTAAGTGTGGCATCTGGTTCCGACAACGCAGCCTCCTTTATCGCGGGGACGCATCAGTCCGTGTCGGTGCAGGCCCGGTAGAGATTGTGGAAAAGCTCGTCGAGAAGTTCTGCCGGACAGGAGGCATAGGCGATTCTGATAAGCGATCCGACGGCGATGACACCTGTATCGTATTTGTCAAGAAGGCGCTGTCTGACGGTATGGGCGTCCGCGTTTTTTAGCCGTACGCACATGAAATAGCCTGAATTGAAAGGCAGTGCGGAAAACGCCTCGGTATATTCAGGGTGATCCGAAAGGATTTTTTTCACGCGGGCATAACGCGATTTCAGCGTATGGAATTTTTCCTGTTTTTGTGCGCAGTACTCCGGATCCCGGTACGCTGCCAGAAGAAGTGATTGACTAAGATGCGATGCGTTGGAGATGGAGCCGCGCACAAGGCCGGCACATTTGGCCTGCAGTGCCTCATACATTTCATCGCTGCAGCGTTTGGTGCCAAAAGTGAGAAATCCGACACGAAAGCCCCACACATAATCCTCTTTTGTCGGCCCGTCGACTTTGACCGCACATATACGCTCGTGTGCATCGGCGATGCCGGCAAAAAACGATTCGGTGATGATATCGTCCTCGTAGGCAAGCCCGAAATAGGCATCATCGCAGAGAACGGCAATCGACGTGCCAGCTTCTGCCGTCTCGACGAGAATGTGTGTAAGTTGCGCCGCTTCCTGCGCGGTGGGAGTGTATCCCGAGGGGTTGTTAGGGAAGTTGAGAATGCATACCACTTTTTTTGAATTTCCCTGCTGCAGTGCCCGCCGAAATCCCTCAAGGTTAAAACCGTTATTGTCAAAGGTCTGGAACGTGGCAAGTTCGGCATCGAATCCCTGCTGGAAAATCAGTTTGTAATTGCCCCAGAACAAATCGGGCACCACGATGCGGTCTCCGGGATCGACAAAAAGCGATCCGCATACGCAGAGGCCGTGGGTAAGCGCATTTGTCACCACCGGAGTGCTCAGCGACGTATTGTTCAGAGAAGGATTTTTGCGGCGTATCATCTCCAGCCATGTGCGGCGAAGTTCCGGTTTTCCAAAACTGGGTGCATAAGAGAAGGCATCCCGTGCAGAGAGCGAGATCTTCGATCCCAGTGCAGGGAGATGCATGAGCGAGGAATCGTCCTCGAACGCCATGCCGATGGTTGCATTGATACGCTTCTTTTTTGCCGCTGCGGTCTGGGCGAGTATCCCTTTTGACGGGAAAAATGCGCTGCGGCCCTTTTGTGAGAGCAGTGCAGCCACATGCGGATTTACCTTTTCAATCGTCTCGTTGAGCTCGACGGCCTGTGGGTTTGGTTCCATTGCGCACTGTGTTCCTTATGGTTACGGTAGCAGTAAAACGATGGTATCAGCATTTAACACCTGAATTGAGCGATTTTATTTGCGAAATCTGCGGCCATCCGCACTACTCTTAATATTCTCGAAAACCATGAGACAACCAACAAGGTTGCCCCATAATTTTCGAGAACACAATAGCAGCACGGCTCACCGCAGCTTTCATCAAAACAACCGTTCAATTTATGTAAAAATAGACAATTCTGCATACACAATGCAATTATGTACCGTGTGGTATCCGTCGATAAAGGACTGTAATGCCATTTTTGGCAGGAAGGGGCACACCGATCGCGTTTGACGGTGCCCGGATGGGACAGGACGGTGTCGGATCGATCGTGATTTTGTGTAATATGCCGTTGCTGTAGCGGAAGTCGACGCTCTCACATAAAAAAATGCGACCATTGCTGCTGCAATGATCGCATGTATCTGCTGATTAAGGCTAAAACCCGATCTCGTTACCACAGGTGTGCGTTAAAAGACAGAATTGAAAAGGCGCTCCCGGGGCTGAAGCCGGCGAAAGGGTAAATAAACTACTGCGAAGGGACCGGCGCGCTTTTCTTTGTCGGGGGCATTTGCCGTTTCATCGACCCTTTCGTTTGTTCCTGACGCATCTGCTCGTAGCGTTTCTGCAGTTGCTTATCCTGACGAAGGGCCATTCCTATCTGCTGATAGCGGGTCGGTTTCATCCCTTCTTCCTTGATAATCTCGGTACTTTTGGCGTTAATGTCGCGTTGAATAGTACGCATTTTCTTCGATGCTTTTTCAGCTTTTTTCAGCTCTTTTTCGGATGCATCCGACTCCATACTCGTATCCATCTGTGAACGTGCGATGGTGTTATATCGTTGTGGAGAAAGGCCCTGATCGGTGATCGCTTTCTGCATCTTTTTTTGCGCACCCATTTGCATGGAACGCATTTCCTGGTTAACGGCGAAAAACGTCTTAAGTTCCTTGTCACTGACATTTTCGGCCGGTTTTGGACGAGAACGGCGCATCTGCTGCCGCATACCCTGTCCGGCTGATCCCGGTTTGGCGGCGTTGCCGGGCGTCTGTGCGGTGGTGCGGTAGGCAATAACCCCGATTGTGCAGATAACCGCCACACCGGCCAAAAGTGAAATGTTTTTCGGGGTGAGTAGGTTTTTCATATGAATCACCTTCCTATAGATTTAGGGATGAAAAAAGATTCTGTGCAACGAACCCTGTGAAAACGTCTCCATCTGATTGCCCGAAAAAAGACCCTGCACGCATATGGGACGAATACCAGAGCGTTATTCGTACATTAGTTATAGTCAAAATAGGAAATGACATAGACTGTGTCAAATTTATGCCAGGGCATGCGTTTGTATTCGGGTTCACTCATGCCCGATATAATGAAAACACGTATCCGGATCTCGTGGATAGCCACCATTAAGTGGCTTTTTTTTGACTGGGAGAGTGTTTTTTTAAGTCTGCATACACAGGTAAACCATGGTAAATGAAAAGTACGAAGCAGTGTCGCACATGTATAGAGACTGTATCGCGGTTTCATTATTTTTGCGCCAAAGGGGTTGCATCTTTATTCTGCAGATGGTATAATTACATGCCGAAGCGTTGCCATTTGTCGCGATGCGTAATGCGGTCGACACGCACGCGGTTGCCCAGGCAAATCCGGTACAGTACAATCTTACACGAGTCGTGAAGACCCTCAGCGCCTCTTTCCGGTGTGCGCTCAATTCAGGCCTAATTTAGCCATCGCGTTACACGAGCAACCCCTATGGCGGACACAACCCACAAAAGCCGAGATGAACTGCTCAAAGAGCTGCAGCAGCTGAAACAACACAACCGTGAACTGCAGAAACAGCTGGCGCATGAGCACCGCAAAGAGTATGAGCAGCATACCTCGGATACGCAGCGGGTGATTCATTTCAACAGAATTCTGGGTGCCATTCGTAACATCAACCAGCTGATTGTACACGAAAAGCGCAGGGACCGGCTCGTGCAGAAGGTATGCGATGCCCTCGTGCAGACGCGGGAGTATTATTATGTATGGATCGTGCTGAATGAGGGTGATGAGAGGGTGGTTGCTCATGCGGGATTTGAGGGTCGTAATGAGCAAATAGCCGATTTGTTGCAAAACGGCCGGGAACCCTTCTGTATGATAAAAGCGCGTGAAAAAGGAGCGCTCTTTTCTCTGCGGTATCATGGTGAAGAATGTCGTGCGTGTCCGCTGCATCATAATTACGAGTATCGCGGCGCACTGACTATACCGCTACGATATGATCGACATCGCTTCGGAATACTCGGCGCCTCGGTGCCGATATCGTACCTGGATGATACACAGGAGCAGGAATTGTTTACGGAGCTTGCCAATGATGTCGCGTATGCTCTTCATGGTATTGCCGTGGATCAGCAGCGAATAGAGGCGCAGGCCAGACTGCAAAAGAGTGAGCAAAGATATAGAAGTTACGTGAACCATTCACCGCACGGGATCTTTGTGGCGGACAGGGATGGTAACTATGTGGAAGCCAACCCGGCGGCATCCTCTCTTACCGGGTATTCACCACAGCAGTTGTGCCGCAAAACGGTATTCGACATTATCTATCCCGAGGACAAAGAAGAGGTGGAACGTGTGTTTGCCGATATGGTTCAAAAGGGACGCGCCACGGTGGAGCATCGCATCGTTACCGCCGGAGGGGACGTGCGATACTGGCTGGTCGATGCGGTGGCACTTTCTCCGGAGAAATTTCTGGGAATCGTAACCGACATTACACAGAGAAAAAAAGCCCGGAACCGGATGAATTTATTATATACCGCGGTCAACACCGCAGCCGACGCGGTGTTTGTCATCGACCGGGAAAAGATGCGGTTTCTTGAGGTAAACGACGCGGCGTGTGCGGCACTTGGCTATAGCAGGGAGAAGCTCGAATCGATGGGCCCCCAGGATATCAAACCCGAATACGATGTCCGGCAACTGGCCCGGCTGTTTGATGAAGTGCTTACCGGAACGACCCCGACCGGTCAGATAGAGACGGTGCATGAGACGTCTGCGGGAGAGAGAATTCCGGTCGAAGTGCTGCTGCGGGGCATTGTTATGGATGAAAAACGCCTGATTATCGCGATTGCGCGCGATATTTCGGAGCGGAAAGAGTCGCAGCAAAAGCTTCAGAAGGCGCTTGATGATGCCAAGGCGCTCAATCGACAACTCGAATCGCAGACTGAAAACGCCAACCGGCTCGCGGCAAAGGCGGAGATGGCGAATAAGGCTAAAAGCGAATTTCTGGCCAACATGAGCCATGAAATACGTACGCCGCTTAATGGTGTTATCGGTATGACAGGGCTGCTGCTGGATACATCACTTAGTGAGGAGCAGCGTCGTTTTGCCGAGACGGTGCGCTCCAGCGGGGAGTCGCTGCTGGCGCTTATTAACGACATTCTCGATTTTTCAAAGATCGAAGCAGGAAGGCTGGAGCTGGAAATGATCGATTTCGATCTGCGATCGCTGCTTGAAGATTTTGCCGCCATGATGGGGTTGCGGGCTCAGGAAAAAGGGCTCGAATTCGTATGTGCCGCCGCACCCGATGTCCCGGCTCTTCTCAGAGGTGATCCGGGAAGGCTGCGCCAGATTCTTCTCAACCTTTCGGGCAATGCGATAAAATTCACCTCACAGGGAGAGGTAAGCGTCTATGTGCGTACCGAGTCGGAAACTGAAGAGACGGTTGTGTTGCGCCTGACAGTGGAGGATACGGGGGTAGGCATTCCCCGGGACAAGATCGACTCGCTGTTTGACAGCTTTACGCAGGTTGATGCCTCCATTACCCGCAGATATGGCGGCACGGGGCTGGGACTCGCTATTTCAAAACGCCTCAGCGAGATGATGGGCGGTACCATAGGGGTCGAATCGCGTGAAGGAGAAGGATCACTTTTCCGGGTTACCGTACGGATGCAAAAGCAGAAACACGCTCACCGGCCCCGTGCACTCGAGGCGACATTGCGGGGCAGGAACGTACTGGTGGTCGATGATAATGCGACCAATCTCGACATACTTCAGACACAGCTTACGAGCTGGGGAGCACAGGTCGTGACGGCAAAAGATGCATCCGAAGGGCTGGCAAAGCTGCAGTCGACTTCAAGTGATGATGAGGCGTTCGATGTCGCGATACTTGATATGCAGATGCCGGGTATGAGCGGTGAAGAGATGGGCAGAAGAATAAAAAAAGAGTCCGCTTTCGGTTCGCTGCCGCTTATAATCATGACGTCTCTTGGACAACGCGGTGATGCCGAGCGATTTTCGCAGGCCGGATTTGCCGGCTATCTGCCAAAGCCGGTGCGCCAGTCAGAATTATTCGATACGCTGGTCGCGGTTATTTCCGGGCAGCAGGACGCTTCGGCCCACCAGGGTATAATGACCCGCCATAAAGTGCGCGAGATACGACGGCACAATATACGGATCCTGCTGGCTGAGGATAACATCTCCAACCAGCAGGTGGCGGTGACGATAATCAATAAAATGGGACTGCGTGTCGATGCGGTGGCCAACGGGCTGGAAGCGATCAAGGCGCTGGAGCAGATTCCGTACGATATCGTACTCATGGATGTGCAGATGCCGGAGATGGACGGATTCGAGGCGACGCGATCAATTCGCGAGGCGTCAACGCCCGTGCACAACCATTTTGTCCCGGTTATTGCCATGACCGCCCATGCAATGAAGGGGGATCGCGAAAAATGCATCGAGGCGGGAATGAATGATTATATTTCCAAGCCGGTCACGCCCGAAGCGCTGGAAGAGATCCTTGACAAATGGATCTCTACTTCGACTTCGGCCACGGTGAGTGCGTCGTCGCCGCATGCAGACACGGCACAGGAGAAGCCTGCCGGGCACACAGCACAGCACGAAGAAGAAACCACGGCTTTTGCATCGGATGGGGAGAACGCAGAGGAGACGATTTTTGACCGCAGCGGATTTCTTAAAAGTCTTCAGAACGATACAGCTATGGCCTCGACCATTGCACAGGTGTTTATCCGGGATGTGCCGGATCAGCTTGTGGCGCTGAAGCAGGCACTGCAGGCTCATGATGCGGTCAAAGCCCGTCTGAATGCGCATTCGATAAAAGGAATGGCGGCAAATATTCACAGCCCGGCACTGCGCGAGCATGCCATGCACATAGAAAATGCGGCGCACAACGAAGACTTTTCCACTGCCAGCGCGTATATGCCCCGACTTGAGCAGTTGTGTGAAAAGCTGACCCTGCAGCTTCGGACGTTATAGTGGAACACGATCGTGTGAGGACATCATCGAGGTGAAAAGTCAGAAAAAAATTGGTGGGATGCAATGCCGTAACGGACGGGGAATAATTATTTTATACCTGAATGGAGCGGTTGTTTTGATGAAAGCTGCGGTGACAGGGCCTGCTGCAGAATGCTCCTGTATCGCATTGCCGGATGGGTGACAGACATGATATACCGATTCGTCGGCGATTCGGCTCGCTGGGAAGATGTGTAAAAAACCGATCGGACAACGAAAGAAGCGCGTATGAGCAGATATAATGAAATTGATCTTTCCGGCGTTACCACGTATCAGGCCTCGCAGCGTGCGTCAAAGGTACAGACCAGGGTGGAAGCCCGGCCCATTACCAGCGCAATGACGGTTGCATCGCTTCTGGAGGCGCTGCCCGGGGTGCTCAAGGCCAACGACCTCAAGGCGATTGCACGCGCGGTCGCGAATGCACGTGCATGCGGTCGTACGGTGATCGCGATGATCGGCGGCCATGTGATCAAATGCGGCTGCAGTACCGTCCTGCGGGATCTGGTCGCACAGGGATATATCACGCATGTGGCATCCAACGGCTCGGCGGCGATTCACGACACCGAGCTTGCACGGGTCGGCCATACGTCCGAAGATGTGCAGACACAGCTCAACACGGGTGCGTTCGGTATGGCCGCCGACACTGCCGCGCTTGTCAACGCTGCGGCAAAAAAAGCGCAAAGCGAAAAACTGGGTTTTGGTGAAGCGGTAGGAGCTGCTCTGACGCAGGAGCAGGCGCCGTATCTGGACCGTGCTTTGATTGCAGCCTGTTATGATAAAAAGGTGCCGTATACCCTGCATGTGGCAATGGGAACCGATATCGTTCATCAGCATCCGGACGCCGACGGGGCGGCGATAGGGGATGCCTCTTTGCGCGATTTTCGCATATTTGCCGAATCGCTCAAAACCCTCAATAACGGAGGCGTGGTGCTGAATCTGGGAAGCGCGGTGATCATGCCGGAGGTTTTTCTCAAGGCGCTTTCGGTGGTGCGCAACACCGGTTATTCGGTCACCGGTTTTACAACCGCGAATTTTGACATGATACAGCAATATCGGTCACGTGTAAACGTGGTGACTCGGCCTGTTGCCACCGGAGGAGAAGGATACGCAATAACCGGTCATCACGAAATCATGCTGCCGCTTCTTGCCGCCGCCATATATGAAGCGGAGGATGGATCCCTCTGACAGCACGAAAAAGCGATGCGTCTGAATTGCATCTGCGTCGACGTGACAGAATAATCATTATTTCGAGCGATTGCAGCAGGTTGCCCAAACAAAATCGCTCAATTGAGTGATATGTCAAGTAGGAACAATGAGGATGCGCAATCGATTTACTTCTGTACAAAGAAACAGGATAGTACCAACACGTACGATGAATGCAGGCTCCTGTATTGTGTCCGCACCGCGTGTCGATAAAAAGGAGATTTTACGTGAATACAGATGCACTCTTCGATGCACACCGTGCATGCATGGATAAGGTCAGGGAGCTGACGCCGCAGCTTATGGACGCGGCACGCTTTATGAGTGAGTCGTTGCAGCGGGGACATAAGCTCATGATATGCGGAAACGGCGGATCTGCTGCGGATTCGCAGCATTTTGCCGCTGAGCTGGTGGGACGGTTTCAACGCGAAAGACGAGCAATCCCCGCCCTGGCATTGACAACAGATATTCCGATTCTTACCTCGGTTGGTAACGACTATGGGTCCGAAGAGATGTTTTCACGGCAGGTCGATGCACTTGGAAGCCATGGTGATATTCTGGTGGCGATATCGACCTCCGGGAATTCGGCTAATGTACTGCGAGCGGTAGCACATGCACACGAAATCGGTATGGATACGCTTGGGCTTCTTGGTAAAGACGGCGGGGAACTGGTATCGGCGTGCGGGACAAGTATTGTGGTATCTGATCGGGTGACTGCGCGAGTACAGGAAGCACATATTTTTATTCTGCACATGTGGGCGGAATTCATCGAAGAAACACTATCCGGAGATTCTTAGTGAAGGATATGAATATTCCGTCATTTTCTGGCTGTACCGCATTGATTATAGGCGACATAATGCTCGACCAATACTACTGGGGTGAGGTGGATCGCATATCGCCCGAAAGCCCTGTCCCGGTCCTTCATGTAAAGGAGAAAACCAGCACTCTCGGTGGAGCGGCCAACGTAGCACGAAACTGTGCGGCATTGGGTTGTACCACGCACCTTGTCGGCGTGTGCGGCAGCGACGAGGCCGGTGCGCTGCTGCAAAAAGTCGCGCGTGAGCGCGGCATCGAGCCATGCGTGGTAATGACGCAGTCTCATCCCACGACGGTAAAGACGCGGGCGATTGCGTCGACGCAGCAGCTTATACGACTCGATGAGGAGTATACCGGCGGCTACGACCAATCGGTGCAGGAGCAGGTATATTCGCGCTGTGCGCAGCTCATGTCGCGTGCAGATGTCTGTATACTTTCGGATTACAACAAGGGGCTTTTATCTTCATACATGTGTGAAACACTTATCGAATGCGCCCGAAAAAATGACGTGGCGGTATTTGTCGATCCGAAAACAACAGAGTGGGGCAGATATACGGGGGCAACGGCGGTAACTCCCAATATTAAAGAGTTCCGCGAGGTGACAAGCACCTCGATACATACGGATGCGGAGATTGCACAACACGCACAGCGGCTCATGGACGCGTATTCGCTTTCTCAACTTCTGGTGACCCGTGGCGCGGAGGGAATGACCCTGTGTCGTCCCGGGAAAGAGGCCGCACATATCGGTACGCAGGTACAGGAGGTGTATGATGTATCCGGAGCCGGAGATACGGTTATTGCGGTATATGCGTCGGCGTATGCGGCAGGAGCTTCGCCCGATGAGGCAATGCGTATCGCGAATACCGCCGCCGGCATTGTGGTAGGAAAGGTCGGTACACAGCCCATAACGGCAGAAGAGCTTGCCGCCCGGCTATCGCTGGGAAGCGACACACCGGGTGCAAAGGTATTCGCACGTGATGCAGCGACCGTACGGGTCTGCGCATGGAAAAACGGCGGAGCATGTGTGGGCTTTACAAATGGTTGTTTTGATCTGCTTCACGCGGGACATATAAAACTGCTGCACGAGGCTGCGGCCAAGGTGGATAAATTGATCGTTGCGATAAACACCGACGACTCGGTGCGTCGTCTCAAGGGAACGAGCCGTCCGATACTTTCTGCGCAGGAGCGTGCCACGATACTTGCGGCCCTGGCGTGTGTCGATATGGTGGTAAAGTTTGATGAAGATACGCCGCGGGAGCTCATCGCTGCGTTAAAACCCGATGTGCTGATTAAAGGAGGAGATTATACCAGGGCGCAGGTTGTGGGACACGACATGGTGCCCCGATGGGGCGGACGGGTCGAGCTGGTCGAGCTGGTGCAGGACAAAAGTACCTCTGCGATTGTGGAGAAGCTCAGCGCATTGCGCTCGGAAGGAGAATGACGGCCGATTTAGACTACAACGCACATACAAATTTTGAACGCATCGAACACGCCTCACCCGGGGAGTTAAAAGAAGGCGTCTTGTTTCAGAAACGTTCTGTTTACGAAAAACCCGGGTGGGTTAGCACTGGCAGCACAGCTGTGGCGCTGTGCGCACAGACGAATTAGCAGAGAGCTGGCGCAGGGAAACGAGCGGCACACACAAAAACTGTTTCTTTGCTGTATCCGGTTACATGATATATATTTGTTCATGAAGTGAACACTATTCAGTTCAGGTTATGTAATAACCTTCACGTTTGCGTGTAATAGTATCTGTAGAAAGGGAAAAGGAAATGAAATTGACTATAGAATATCCGGAAACATTGCCTGATTTGTTACAGCAGGAACCCGGGGACCTCGAAGAAGAGATGAGAGGCGCACTTGCAGCAAAACTTTATGAGATGAAACGCATACCCTCAGGCGTTGCCGCACAAATGGCGGGAGTCAACCGTGTAGATTTTTTGTTACGACTCAGCAAATACGGTGTTGCTGCAATAGACATGGCGCATCAGGAACTTATACGCGACATAAAAAATGCGACCTGAAAAACGTGAAATGGTGATAAATACCGGCCCGCTGCTTAGTCTCGTTGCCGCAACCGGTAATTTGGATGTACTCCGGCAGGTACGAACAAAAGTGGTCGTTCCTGTTGAAGTTGCCAATGAAATATATGCGGGAGAGACCGATTTTGCAAAGCGGGATTTCAGGGAAGATTCTTTTATATCCAGAAGAAAACAAAAAACAACCGTCTCTTCGATGCTTAGCAATTCATTGGATGAAGGAGAAGCCGCAGTGATTCAGACCGCGATTGATCTCGATATTCCTACCGTTTGTATCGATGAAGCGGTAGGAAGAAGAATAGCCCGGCTTCACGGTCTTAAGGTTACCGGTTCGTTGGGTATCCTGATTGCAGCAAAAAAGGGTGGTTATGACATATCGATACGCGAAGCGGTCTGCAAAATGCATGAGGCTGGGATATGGCTCTCAGAAAAAGTTAAAAAAAGCGCGATAGATCTTGCAGGCGAATAAATCGGATAATCGGTTAGGGTAACAAACGACTGTTTTCTTCTATGATAGAATACCATATACTCAAAGCTCTGGGAAAAAACCCTGCACATACGCAGCGAAGTCTGGCGCGTACGCTCAATGTGAGTGTGGGCAAGGTAAACTATGTGCTGTCGGGTCTCATAGATCAGGGCATTATCCGCGCACGAAAACTCAGGAATCATCCCGAACGTATCAGGTGGCAGTATGTGCTGACACCAAAGGGCATAAAGGAAAAAATGCGTATCACCAGGCAGTATCTGCGAAGGCGTCTCAAAGAATACAGAGAGCTTCGAAAAGAGATCGATACGCTGCAGAAAGAGGTGGAAGATGAGCGTTAGCAGGGGGTGGCTACGGGGGGAGAGATGAAAAACGGATACGAATATGGTATAATTACCACAAATACCTGGTGTGATATCACACGCAGGAAGATAGCCGGCCCGGAACCATTGCGGAAATACGTCAGTACCGCCCACCGGGGGAAGGTGTGTCCGGATGTATCTGCTGCGGCAGGGGACTATACGCAGATTCGGGAATTGATGGTCGTAAAGGATATGAACAACGATGTCTCTCACTTCATCGATACATGATTCGGGGCCTGTGGTTTCATTACCTGCCTTCCTGCGATGCAGCATAGTTGAGCGGGTCGTTTCCATGTTCGGTAGCTGTACTGTTATTGTGTCCGGCTCATATGCCTACGG
>CAZPUS010000042.1:0-22111 GCA_964589825.1 uncultured Fibrobacterota bacterium
CATATCACGCAAATTGACAACGAGTTGATTTTTATTAACGTCGAAGTCAGGTTAAGATTTTTGTTTCTGCTGTAGCAAATTTCCAGACCACTATAAGTATCCCGGTATGGCACAGCTTTAAAACGTGGAACGAAGCTGGTACGTACCATACGTAACTATTTGTGGGGCCCCGTCTACAGGGGGGGGCGAAGGCAGGAGCAATATACGTTACAGGCCGTATACAAGAACGTTAAGGAAATGGCCTCCGGCTTTACAAAAATGCAATTCCATTCCATTATGAAGACCTCGGTTTCATGCCACAAAAGATCCACATCACCCCGCTAATGTACTGAAGCCCTATTAGTTGAATACCACTTATCGAAAAAGTGGTACGGTGGCTATGTCAGCTACATCGTTGTGTATAAAAAGATGGCAAATGTATATACCAGAACTTAGCAAGTTACCCTTGTCATCCCGACGAGCATCCCAACGTATCTCATGACGCCCCCTTGCTATGGTTGCATTCGTCAAAGCCTTTACCGTTCGGCCGCTCATATCCGATACAATCATGCGTACTTGACACCTGCATGAAACATTGTAGCTTATATCTATGCCTTTGCGAGATGTGCTGTGAACCTCCATCGAGGTCCCTGGATAATTTTTTTGACGAAGTTGCATGCCGTACGTATTTTCAACCGAAGAGCCGATAATTTCGAGACCCGCTTCAAACACATCGTTTCCATCACCCATCCTGCATTTTATCTGCATTCCGCTGTCATCCGATACCGTTACATTAAATTCCTTGATGAGTACAGTATTGCTTCCTCCTGCCTCATCCACAACACTCATATCGTATATCACCTGTTGACCTTCGATATAGTAGTCCATCTTCCTTCCTCCGGGATTAGCGTCAGTAAAGTGTAACCGTGCTATATAATTCCCCTTTGGAACAGGTACATTATAGTCATGGTCGTAATGCAATACGCTTTGGTATACAGTGTCGGGTGCAGGTTCGTTTACAGCGGTCACATCGTGTTGTCCGCCGAAGGGATATGATTCGCCACCAGAGGCATAGTTATCCGAGTTCTGCCACTGTTTATATTGCGGACCTCCACTGTTTATTTTGACATGAATAGATGCAGGATCTACAACCTCTATTGCTACATCGGACGTTACGTCCCCCACACAAGCACTTATAATAAACTCACCGAGAGTACCGTTGGAAGTGAAGACGACCCCATCGTTGGTTGCTTCTGACAGGTTGCCACCACCTGTGACAGACCATTCGATGTCACCGGTCACGCCTCCTGTAAAGGATGCCGTTACGTTACAATGTCCACCCGGTGAAATAGTGGCTGCATTTACAGAAAGTTGAATAGAAGCTTCAACGGTGGCATGAATGTCACACCATGTGCCTTCTCCAATCTCAACTCCCTCGTTGGTTGAAATATCCCACTGCTGCGGTTCCCCTTTTGCCGATGCGTCGAGCGGATATACAATAATCGGATATGGCGTGTTTTGATCGTTTCCACTATGGCCAATACGAGCAACCACCCAGTTCATGTCCTGGGATGTACCAATATGGTAATGGTTATCACCAAGTCCGGCCGACCCTTGGACGTATACATGGCTGTCCTTATACGCACATTTGTTATTCCGTGCCCACAAAAGCCAATAACTATAGCGTCCCCAAGACGGGTGGCATCCGCCCAAGTTATCCGACGTCCATTCATTTTTCGCATCGTAAATGCGTATTCCGGTACCGTTCGATGTGGCTCTGTAGGCAACTTTCTCGCCATCCGGGGCACATTGCATATGCGGATCAGAAGATGTCCCGAAATTCTCCAGATGCGTCTCCTCTGCAGAAATTGAGCCGTCCCGATTAATCGTGACTTTCTTGATCTTGAGTGCCGGTCCTCGATTCCCCTCGCACCAGGAATAATACAGCGTCTTTGTTGGTTCACCGGAATTTTCTCCCCAACACGGGAAATATCCGTGCCCTACCCGTATCGACGTCGCGGGTAGGTCTCCATCGATTCGTGCGATGTAGATATCATAATTTCCGAATCCGTGATAATCACCTGGATTGTCCGTACAGCAGCCAGTATAGTGCTCGAGTTGGCGCGCAAACGCAACATAGGTGCCGTCATAGGATATCACACATTCAATATCGGCATAATCAGCCCTAGAGACCACTGTCTTCTTGCTCGATGCGATTGCACCTTCTCCCTTTCTGAGTTCTATGTACTTCAGCTCTCTATGCTCGTGGTCACCTTCACTCCATATCACGAAACCGTTGGGAGAGGCTCCCTGTACCGCTGAATACATCCCTAACATTACCATGACACAGATGCCGGTAAAACACTTGTGCAGCTTCATATTCCCGACTCCCTCATTTTTTATATTCACGAGCATCGATTATTACCTAATTTGAGCGGTTTTGTTCGCGACATCTGCTGCAATCCGCACTAGTCTTATATTTTCGAAAATCATGAGACAACTAACAAAGTTGGCCCATGGTTTTCGAGAATACAATAGCAGCACGGCTCACCGCAGCTTTCATCAAAACAACCGCTCAATTTAGGTGTATATAACCTATATAGATTAAAGAAGTTTAGTCGGTTATTGTAAAAGGCGTTAGGTTATGATCGCTTTTCAGGCCAGATGGGCCATTGGCGGTAAAGCTGCCCTGAAAATTTTCTCCTAAATAGTAGCTTGAGGCAAATATGAAACATGAATCGCTAGGATATTTTGCAGATCCTTCGAAATACTCTTCTTCTCCAATAGTCCAGCTCGTATCAAAAACAGTGACTAAATTTCCCTCGTTTCGCTGCTCGAAATTAATATCCTGAGGGGTAAGGGAGACAGACCACGGGGGATTATAAGGGGGAGCTTGATCGCCAAGACCTGTGGTTAAAAACAGATATACCCTATCCAAATGCTGATTGCGTACAAACTTTATCGGAACAGCTTCACCTATTGTATATGTCTCCCCGCCATCAGGCTGAAGCAGGATTATGTGGTCAAGATATAGCTGCCCGCTTTCCGAAGAAATGCCTGTCACTGTATCTGCTACTTTTATCCGGTAATTTTCGGAATAACTCCATTTACCATCAAGGGACATGACACGTGCTGTTAATGATGTAAGCGAAATCACCAGTGAGTCGGGGAATAAATGCCACTTTGCATCGGAATAATTTGTTCCCATCGAATCGTTGTAGTTATAATATACTGCAGGATTTTCGATTTCATTCTCCCACTCTATTTCAATCGTATCGCCTACGAGTAATTTAGTTTGTTTCGCCGGCACAAGTATCTTTCCTGGTGAGTCCGAAAAAGCCCCTTTATCATCATTATTGAAAATAGCACACCCGAAAATACCACAGATACTCAACAGCACACCTATAATTCGCATGTTATGCATTTTCTTTCTCCTCGTTCGCAAAAAAATGTGTACACATAATGCATTTGTTTGGCTATTTTTTTCGTCATATCGCAATATGATGAATGGTAAACGTACGTCCATGCATATCATTTACTCTTAACAGATATACGCCGGGAGAGAGTTGTTTTGCGGGGATTATTACAACTTCGTCACACTCGCTGTGGTGCGCAATACGTACACCGGCGGCATTATATATGCTAAGCGATGCAATCATGGCACCGGGAAGACGCACATTAAGGGCTCCATCAGGCCTCGTTCGCAGCCGGGGCCGTAGTGGACTGTGCATATATCTTATCTTATCTGACGTCGCAATCGCGGAGGAGTCTCCGATAACAAGTTGCTTAGTCGTGGTTTGGGTCACATTACCGATAGTGACATCTACCTTAACCTCGCATTGTCCCGGAGTGCCGTCGGCATTGAATGTAGTTTGCAGCCCACTCGCCGACGAGAAAGTCCCGCCCTGCAGGCCGACAAGACTCCACTCGACCGTGGGTTCACCGAATATCGGGTCATACCACTGATCTGTGACCGTAAGATCGATTGCATTATTCGGTTTCACCACCAGGGTGGAAAAATCAGGAACTGTCAACGCCCACAGAGAATCGATCATATCATAGATGTTTTGGGGCATGATGACCAGGGAATCGTATTTTAACGCGCATTCGTACGCGTCATCACATTCAGGACATTCCACATACCCGGGCAGTGGTGCGGTACTTTCCTGACCCAGCTCCATCCAGGAGCCGTCACATTCTTCGATACGGGTGCCTGCGTACTCTTCCTTGGGCGGCTGGACCCAGAAGTCTCCAGCAGTATTACAGTAGGTATAACATGCCTCGTCCCCGTATTTGGCTCCTGAACCGTTTCGGGATGTGAGTATGGCCTCGCGATCAACCCAGTTATATAGCACTTGATTACTGATACCTTCCCGGGATTCGTATATACGTTGCAGTACCCATTTGTCGGAATTCGCGGCCCAGCGTATGAATTCACACCAGTCACCGATGTTTTCTCTGCCTATCTGTTCCTTAAGCCATCGAGTACCAAGCATATATGATATGTGTCGGAAAACCACACGGTCATTTCTTTGATCTCCGAAGCGATACGAAGTCTGCGTGTCCCATTTCCATTCCGCAAAATCGAAGGAATTGTGTCCGGACTTCGACATCGTTCTGCCCTCGTATGTATTATCGTATCTGTATTCTCCTTTATAGGGCCATGCCACGGTTTTCGTTCCGGTATGTATTCGTCCATAGCCACTGATAAACCTGCCGCTTGCGGAGAGACAATGATTGCATCCGCCAGCCGAAATATCGCACCGATTATTTAGACTGGGAAATGCCGATGCATAATTGCCGTCAGCGCGAGCGATGGCATGCGACCCATCCGCGCTCAGATTCCATCGCCAAAAACCAGAAGGATACGTAGCGACTTTTTCGTTTTCTTTGGTATTGATGTTTACCCGCCACACCTCAGCCGATTTTGGCTTTTGATAGTATATCCAGTCACCGGCAGGCCAGTCCATCAGTCGATCGGGCGAATTATTATCAAAAACATTATCCGAGGAAATTTGCACCAGATTTTCTATATTGCTACCGTCAATGTCCATTATTGACACATAATCTCCACCGCCTCCGGTAATCTGGCAATTATCAAAGCCTTGTCCATCACGAAAAAAAGCAACTTTTTTTCCGTCCTGACTGATACAGGGCATATGTGCTATACCATCGGCACAGGAGTATATAATCTGAGAATCTACTACTGTATTGTCTTTTATATCAAATCGCTGAATAGAACCACGCAGTGGGTGGCCGATTCTCCATCTGATAAGATAAGGATATCGTACTGACACTGCAATACCATCCACTGCACAGCTGATTGAATGAAATACACACAAACATACTATGGTACATGCAAAAAAGGTTGTTTGACGAGACGTCATTGTGTTTCCTCCTAACATTAAAGGTACAGATACGAGATAAATCAAAAAGCACTTAACGTTTTCAGTAATAATAATATAAATACTGATAAAGAAAAATGCAAAAAAACGTTATCGATTCAGGCGATAATGCAGTTGCGGGGCAGGAGTAATTAGCGGTAATTGCATTTTATTGTTGATGTTATTACTCCGGCAACAAAATGATTCTCATGTTGGAGTATGCATTTTCTTTGAATACATGTCACATTACGAGTACGGCATTGGTTACCAGCGCTGTCATTCCCACGTAGGCGGTAATCAAGGGTGTACTGATAGATAAAGAATGAATGTTACACCAGATATCTATTCATACAATGTGTAGTTTATATTTGCCGGAGTAATAAAATATCGCACAAGCTTCGTTTCCTCTCTCAATTATTGAGCGGCTTAGAGCAAGTATCTTATGCACAAAGAGTCTACTTGTATAGTGATGGATTGTAGCCAATTCATATTTCGAACGCAGGTATGCGGATACGCCATGTCTCTATTATTCCGGATATTACAATACAATGGTTGCATTTTTTGGCTCATCAATTATTTTATATATTATAAAGTACGGAGTTTTTTTCAACTTCTACACAAGTAGCGTTTGGTTTTGATAGCTAAAACTGATAGTAGCGCCCTCAACAATTGCAAAGGAGATATACCCATGAGCTGTCTCGACAGAAGAACCTTTCTCAAAGACATGTCCAAATCAACCCTCGCTGCGATGGCATTGTATTCTCTGCCAAGGACGGTATCTGCCGCTAAAGCAGGAAACAAACCCAATATTATATTAGTTGTTGCCGATGATCTTGGTATTCATGAAGTGTCCTGCTATGGATCCGGAGCGGTCAGCACACCTGAAATAGATGAGCTTGCCACGCAAGGCATGAAGCTTAATAATTGTGTTGCGCCGGTATCTATGTGCGTACCTGTCAGGAATCTTTTATACAGTGGTCTTTACCCTATGCGTAATGGATCTATTCCCAATCATTCCAGCACCTATTCGGATACCAAAACTTTGCCTAATTATCTCAATGAACTTGGATATGATGTGTATTTAGCGGGTAAGGATCACGGGAATACCGATGATTTTATTGAATATACCTCTCTGTATCATAGATGGGTACCTGAAGTTGAAGATTTGCTGAAAAACAATCCCCCCGAACCATATTGCCTGATTATCGCATCTGGCCATCCGCATCGTTCCTGGACAAATACCGGTGTCCATGACCCCGATACCATGAAAATCGCCCCATATCTGGTCGACACCCCGGAGCTCAGGAATGTGCTGGCAGACTATTATGATGAATGCCAGCTCTTTTCCAAAGACGATGTAGGTTGGATAATGAATATACTGAACGAAACGGGCAAAGCGGATAATACATTGCTTATGGCCACCAGCGACCATGGTCCTCAGGTGCCATTCGGCAAATGGACATGTTACGATGCCGGCATTCACATGCCTTTTATTGCACGGTGGCCGGGTCATATCACACCGGGAAGTACATCGGATGCGCTCTTCAGCTTTTGCGATATTCTACCCACCATGATTGATGCCGCAGGTGGTACCCCTCCAGATGATCTTGACGGTAAAAGTATTCTGCCCGTGTTGTTAGGTGAACGCAGTGAGCATCATTCGTTTGTCTATTCTTTGTATTCCGCAGACGGGGTGCCAAATTCGGACCACGGAAGCTGCTATCCGATACGTGCGGTACGTACCAAAACACATAAATACATTCGCAATCTCTGGCATGAGCAACAATTTACCAATCTTTTTACGGCCACGGAAACGCCCGCAAAGGCGGATGACAAGGATATGGCAGATTTATGGCTTCCGTGGATTGAAAAAGCGAATTCAGGAGATGAATTCGCTCAGCAACGGGTCGATATATATAAGAATCGTCCTTATGAAGAGCTTTACGATCTTGTAAACGACCCCTATGAGTTAAACAATGTAATTGACAATCAGGATTACGCCGATATTCGTACACAACTGAGCGACCGTGTTGATATGTGGATGACCCAGCAGTCTGATACCGGTACATGTGAGCCTCCGGGCAGAACTGATCCGGGACCGGGGAGTTCAGATCCGCAGGGGCCGACGGGTCTTTCTGTCTATCCCGGACACACCAAAGAACCTGCACGACCGGATATGTCTTCATCTGCATTTATACCCGGAAATTCAGACGTTACCGTGTTGTTGTCATCCGGAAAAGTCGTACGTGAAAAGTCTACGTCACACACGCTGCCTGCACACCGACTGTTGGATAATCTCAGTGCAGGTGCTTATACGCTCAGAATCCGTCATAAGGGGCGCACTTCTTATATGCGTGTCGCTATACCCTGAACAATGTCTGAAAATGATTATGCCGACTTTCCTGTTTTGAGGAAGAAAAATCAGTATGAAACGGGTGGAGAGGGTAAAGAAAAGAAGAACGGTTGTTTTTATTATTGCATTAATTATATTGATTGCAGTGGGAGTACGTATATTATTGTTTTATTCACTTAAATATATTTACGCAATTTCTTTCTAAAGATATCTGGAGTTTGATATGCAAAAACTTGGCTTAAAAGCTGCATTTTGTGGTAGTGTCATTTCTTTATGTGTTTTAACGCACGCAGCGGACTATGTATCGGTGCCTTCAAGCGAGCTGCCCATCGCGTATTCGGTCGATGTTGTGGTGGTGGGCGCCAACGAAGGTGGTGTCGCAGCTGCAATTGCCGCAGGTAAAAAAGGTTCGGAAGTATTACTGGTTTCCAGTGAATATTATGTAGGCAGTCAGTTAACAAAAAAGCTTCGCTGCTGGCTCAATTCGGACGAATCGTCGCAGAGTGAAATAGCTCAAAGCCTACTCGGAAGCGTAGCCTCCGGTAGCGGGAATCGCTATGTGACACCGGCGGATTTCAAACTCGCATCCGAAGATGCGTTAGAAGATGCATCCGTGCGTTTTTTGTTTAAAAGCTATGGTGTCAACGTCGTTACAGACGGAGACGGTGCATTAGCAGGTGTTGTAATTGCGAACAAGGCGGGCAGACAGGTTGTTATTGCAAAAACCGTCATAGATGCGACACAAATGGGGGGTGTCGCCCGTATAGCTGGTTCGGAGATGACATCATGGGGTACGCCCACGGTAGATATCTCTCGCAGCTATCGGCCGTCAAGGTATCAGCAAAGAGATAAAGGAGATGAGTGGGTAGAGGACATGTATGTTATCTCCCATCACGATGTGACCATGGCCAACGGCTCGTGGGTCGAACGCTGCAATGCCAGCAACACTCTCAGGCAGAATTCAAATATTTCTTTCATGTATGCAGCTAATCATGTGCACTATGTAGAACCTGCGGCTATTGTAGGCAAAAAAGAATACTCTGAGACCGCATGGAGTGGTGGGGGGGGGCTTGATCTTGATTATTGCCGTCCGAAGAATCTTGATAATTTGTATGTTATCGGCTCATGTGTTGGGATTTCACGCGAGCATGCGGTCAACCTTACACGTCCCCTGGACATGATAGAACTCGGGGAACGTATCGGTGACGCGGCACATGCCGATGCCTCCCAGCGGAGCACACCGACCGATGTATCGGTACAACTGCACGATGGAGGCAGCGCCGCTGCCGGTCTGCATACGCAGGAAAAGCTGCAAGGGCTGCGTCCGGGGCACGTATATTCAAAAATCAGTATGCCTGAGGACGTGGTGCCTGTTTGGGCAGAATACGATGTTGTAGTTGTGGGGGGCGGGACATCCGGATGTCCCGCCGCCATTTCCGCGGCACGACAGGGTGCAAAGGTGTTACTGATTGAAATGCACGGTCTTCTGGGCGGTACCCGCCACGGTATTCTTGGTTTCTATCGTGGTTACACTCACGGGTTCAATCAGGAGGTGGATTACAGCAGAAAATTACGATCGGTGGCCAAGGGACTCTATAATGAAGTGACCGATGCCGGTGTGGATGTTTGGTTTAACACGCTGGCATGTGGTGCCATCAAGAATGACAGCAAAGTACGGGGAGTGGTGGTCGCGACACCGATGGGCAGAGGGGCCGTACTGGCGGACGTGGTTATAGATGCCAGTGGAGACGGTGATGTCGCTACTCATGCTGGCGCGCAAGCTCAATATAACTCAGGAGACATGAATCAATTTTCGACGACTTATTTCGTGAATTGCGATCCACCCGATAACCTTCTGAATGAATGGC
Organism: uncultured Fibrobacterota bacterium; assembly: GCA_964589825.1. Classification (GTDB taxonomy): domain Bacteria; phylum Fibrobacterota; class Chitinivibrionia; order Chitinivibrionales; family WJKA01; genus CAZPUS01. Next base: position 9,585 of record CAZPUS010000042.1, read on the forward strand.
CTCCATGGTCGGCGGATCCGTGGGATATTTACGGTATGACTTGGTTTCATGTGCTTAGCAGACGACGTGACGGTTTTTACAATAAAGAAGATAAATATGAATTTTATCCTTTGTGTGGCTTCAGGGGGACGCGCAGGATCGTCGGTGAACATATGCTGTCAGTTGCAGAGGAGCGAATAAGCCGGCCCTTTGCTGATGGAATCAACATGGCTGTTTCCAACTATGATATGCACGGCATACCTATTTCAGAACCCGGGGCATACGCCGGTGTTATGGCTCCGCCGGGTGAAAACATGGAATTTATCGTACCCTATCGTTCTATACTCCCCAAAGGGTTACAAGGATTACTTATGGTCGGAAGATGCATGTCGGCAACTAATGACGGGCTTGCGTCGGCCCGTATGGAACCTGATGTCATAAATCAGGGGTACGCGGCCGGATATATCGCAGCCCACTGCAGCGCACACAACACTGCGCTTCGGGATATAGATATAAATGCGGTACAGGACCATCTGGTGTCGGTAGGAAACATATCTGCCAGCCTTCGCTCTGAAAAATGCAAGGGATGGGATGTTAGTGACAGTGAGCTCGAATCCGCGGCACAGGATGCATCAAGCGATGTTAATGCCGCATTATTAATCGCCCAGGGTGAAAGAAGTGTCGCCTTTCTGAAAAGTGAATTCAATAATTCCCCGGACAAGGCAACTGCGAAAATACTTTCCATCCTCGGTGATAACACTGCAGTGGATTACCTCGCCAACTGGCTCGATAATGAATCCCTGTCGTCAAGTGAAGGTCAGGAAGCATACGGTGGTGCTAACACTATCGGTCCCGATATAGACGGCGTAATCTGGGGACTTGGGATGACCAAGGACGAACGCGCTGTATCCGCGCTTACGAACAAATTAGACGAATTGGGGGCCGTAGGACATAATGATGAGAATTTTTCGCATCTTCGAGCGATAACGGGAGCGCTTGGTATGATTGGCTCTGTCGATGCAGTTGCGGCACTCGAGGCGTATTTGCAAAAATCAGGTGTTCAGGGTCACACGAAACAAGTGGAAGACAATGATGCACACGGGCCGTTCGAGCCGGCGCTAGGTGAAGTATATGCGGCAGCGGCATTGTATCGGTGTGGGGATACTGATGATGAGCTTGGGAAAAAAATCCTTCAGGAATACACAAAAGATTGGCGTGGACCACTGGTGCGATATACCACAAGTGTTCTTTCGGGAGAAGATGTCCCGGTGGCAGGCGAATCACGTCCTCACGCAGCTGCCTTTAAGGATGTGAGATCGAGTATCCAGCTACATACCGCACACGTCGAAAATACGATAGAGCTTGATTATGGGTTCTACGGCAAAGAGCATCTTACCGGTATTCGCATTTATAATGCACTCGGAAATACGGTGTGGCATAATGAGGTAACGGAAAGACATGCGGCCGAAGGGAAGATGCAATGGCAGCCAGAAAGACCTATACCCATGGGAGTATACATTCTGGCCGTACATACAAATTACCGCACAATTAATTATACTCTTACTATCGTGGAATAACAACTCCAATCTCGCTTTTAAAAAGGAGATAACTCTATGTGTAAAAGAGTTTTTTTTGCACTGGCATTCTTTACTGCTATTATTAGTGGCATATTCGTAGCACATGTGCAGGCACTGAACGTTGAGGAAGCGACGATTATATATGCAAAGGAAGGATGGTTGCTCGTTGCGGATCATAAAAGCGGTACCATAGATACGATGTGGGAATCTCCTGGTTATTACGATGATGTGCCGAGTGCATACATCGCACCTGACGGTAAGACCATCGCGGTACGGTGTGAGCAGGACCTGTACATAATGAACAATGATGGAAGCAATATTCGCAAGTTTAACCCATCGGGCTGGCCGCCTACCATTGATGACAAAGGAAGAGATTGGTACTATACCTCAAAAGGAGTATTCTGGAATGACGGAGGGAGCCTGAAACGGTTCGTTCCGGAAACTGAACAGACAACGCGTGTAAATAAAAGCGGGAACGCGGGACCACAGTCCACACTATGGATGTCCGCCGATGGACGCAAAGGGTTCACCAGACGCCATGTCTTGTTTACCGTATCCTCGGATTATTCCTCTGCGGAATTTTACGATACCGATATTAAAGGCTGCGTTAGCGGACATGGAAATACGGTTACTGCAGGGGGAAGTTATGTATGTTATAATGGATTCGGGCATAAAAATTTGTTTGTCGTTCCGTTTACTGATGAACTGTTGCAGCTTATCAGAAACAGCAGCGATTGCCCTGAGAGTGCGGTAGGCACCTATTCCATTCCAACGTATGAACTTACCAACGAAAAAATAAAAATGACCAACTGGTTTGCCCCCCGTCAGGTCGTTAATCATGATACTCTTGTACTTATAGCCGGAGGGTATGTTGGTCCGCGCCATTGGGCTATTGTCAATATTCTTGACAGCAGTTTTGTATATACCGCAGGGCCGGAAGAAGGGATCAATAACCTGTGTAACGGATATGTCGGCCCTCTGCCGGAGCCTGATCGTAACGCACCCTACCTTTCTCTCGACAAAGAATCCCTTGTATTCTCCGCTATGGCTCAGCAACCTCCTGCACAGGATGTTATTGTGAAAAACTCTGGCACGGGAACGCTCAGCCAATTATCCATAAAGACCGATCCTTCGTCCGTTTCATGGTTTGAATTAGATATTTCGGATAACGGAACTGACACCGTAACGATATCAAATACCGTTAAAACATCGGTAGTATCCGATGGTGAATACACATGTTCCGTGATTATTTCCGGCGGCGGTGCGACCAATGATGTTGAATATAGCGTCACGTTTACCAAAGGAGGAAATCTGGCCCCACCGAATAATTTCGCTGCAGATATAACAGGCGACAGTCTGCAGACAGTTACACTCACATGGACAGATAACACCTCTGATGAGGACGGATTTGTTATTGAACGTATCGATGAGGACAGTACATGGCAGGAGATCGCGCGAACCAAAGCCGGTGCCACCGAGTATGCCGACGAAAACGTGGCGTTGGGTACGTTCAACTATCGTATTAGAGCATATAAGGATGGCATACATTCATCATACGCGACCCTTTCCACACCGGTAACGGTAAGTGGTATCCCGTGGATAAAAATTACTCAGCCTTCCAAAAAAGAGGAAGTGATCAAGCCAGGAAGTACCTATGCGATTAAGTGGCATACGAACAAAATTAACAACATACGGATATTCCTTACATATGGCATAGAAAAAAAGGAACTGACTGGACAAGGGGGAATAGAGAAAGGTCAGGATTCGAACTGGGGGAATTATCAATGGTCAGTACCTGATACACAGATTACAGCCGCAAAAATATCGGTGCAGCAATACGGGCCACCCAACCTTGAAGCTGTAAGCGGTACTTTTAGCATTTCCGACGATAATGCAGTGCTTCGTCCTGAAGGTTTGGTCGGGAGTGGCACCAACAGCACAGAGGATTTCATATTTGAAGTGTACGACTCAAAAGGAAGACTGCATGCACGGATTCCTGCAAAAAACACATTGTCCGTTTCAGCCCTAAAGCGTTATTATAGCTCTAAAGGCGTTATTATTATTAGGAAAATACCATTGGACAGGTCACAGCCGGATGAGTGGCTGCAAAAAAAGATTTTGTTTCAATAGTGATTCGCTGCTGTCCGGATGCTCCTTTTACTCCAGTGACAAATAAGGCACACTACAGAGTGCTTGCGATAGGTCAATGAAGTGAGTGTATTATACTGCATGTGTATTCATATATATAACATAAAGGGCAACAATATACTAGCTCAGGAGCTTAAATATACCGCCCCCTTTCTTTTTTTGCCGTAAGTAAATGGCGTTTTGATAAGTTGCCCGGATTTCATAAAGGCCAGACCATGGCATTTTGCTTTTTATAGTCACATTTCAGAAGCGTTGATATTGATTCACTTCAAAATGAGTAAGAGTGCAGTTTTTCAGCCTGCGCTAATAATTCTTCACCAAGGCATATGCCGATAGAGAGTGGCAATGTTTCAGAGAAAGCGAAGATCAGAGCCATGATGTTTCTTGCTATCATTTATAACGATAGAGTTTTTTGGGGATAATCCGCGACCTTAATGAGTTCTGAAACAATTATTCGCTGATGGGCTCGTTGGCCGGACACCTGTGGCGTTTGGATATTGGTTAAACGCGTAAGCAGGCGTCTATGGCCATTCCACCCTATGTGCAATTCCAAATACACGAGTTGCAAAATGTATGCGTATTAATTATATTAATATTTAAGAGTTAACTTGAGTGGTTTTTTTCGCGCAATCTGCTGCAATCCACACTACTCTTATATTCTCGAAAAGCATGAGACAACCAACAAGGTTGCCCCATGGTTTTCGAGAACACAATAGCAGCACGGCTCACCGCAGCTTTCATCAAAACAACCGCTCAATTTAGGTAAGAATTATTTTTTTATCGGAATTCAGTATGTTTCACTTTTAATTTGGATGTAAATATTATGAAGCTGCGAGCATTCGATCTTCGAGTGGTATGTATGGGAATCATTATTTGTGTAGTATTTCAGGTTTTTGCATTGGATGAAGCCACCGTATTGTATTATGTCTACGAAGACGGGCTGTATCTTTCCCATTATCCAGAGAACAATGTTGAGAAGCTGGTTGATGGGGATGTTTTATGGGATAAGTTCGGGTTTTCTCCAGACGGCAAGCAAATCGCATATGCGGATCACGGAGGCGATAACCTGTATACAATTAATAATGATGGTACGGATAATAAGAGGATTTTTTCCAAGGAAAACGCGTGGCACGACGAGGCTCACCCGCATTGGACTACCAATGGATTTATGTGGTTTTCCAATGATACGTGGCAGCAATATATTCCAGAAGAGGATGCGTATAATATATTGCCGGGCAAAATGTCTGATATCGCTCAGGAGACTTGCACCGGGAGCAACTATAAAGAAATGGATGTCTGGGCTTCTCGGGACGGATATAGATGGTGGTTTCACGATGGGGCGGATCCGAAAGGAATTGATTCGATTTATTGCGGGGTTCGGGGCTATAACCGTGGAGGTAGAGCCTATTTTCACTGGAACAATGATTTTACCTCATATGACGTAATATGGCGTACGGAATGGGGCCATGGAGATGGTATGACTTCTGACGGTCACCTTATGCTTGCGGAACTGGGGGGCCACAGGAATATTGGGATTACCTATCAAACACGGGATCAGCTTGAAAAACTCGATTATAACCATCAAGGAGCGGACGATGCGTATTATGATTATGTGCCGCCCACACCGGATGAAATGGAAAATCGCAATATTGCCCATTGTGTCAACAATCCCGACTTGGTAGGATCTCGGGGCTTCAAGAGTAAAAGCGGCGCGTGGCATTCGTATATATGGAATTGGCGAGACAACACCTTTATTGCGGAAGTAAAAGATCCCGCGCCGAATGAAAATCACACCTATCATTCGGTAATGGTAGGGGTCTGGGCCGGAGCGCTTCCTGACCCGCACGACGCTCAACCTTATATTAACATTGGTAAAAGCGAGCTTACGTTTGTATATGACGGTCAGAATCAACCGGATGCCCAAGAGGTGAAAGTGAATAATCAGGGTGACGGACAACTCAGTACGGTGAGCGCGTCCTGTGATGCAAATTGGCTGGAGGTAAGCGTAAACAATGACGGTAGCGGTACCCAGATCGTGACAAATACCATTCTGGTGGAGAATCTTAGCGGCGATGAATCGCAGACTACGGTAAAAATATCTGGTGGTGGAGCACCCAATGAAGCAAGCTACACCGTGCTGGCGTATCAGGGGGGGGCAATACCTGTACCTTCTGAAGTAACGGTTGAAGCCGCGGGAGACAGCATGCTCGATGCGAAGGTGCAGTGGAAAGATAATGCATCCTCAGAAGACGGCTATATTATAGAGCGCCAAAAAGGAGGTGAATCGTGGAGTGAAGTTGGCAGAACAAATGCGGATGAAGTTTCCTATACGGATGAGCATCTTGCCTATTATACCACATATAGCTATCGCGTAAAGGCCTATCAGACGTTGGGTGATACCGAGATGTATTCGAGTTATTCCTCATCGAGTGAGGTAACTATAGAAGGCATCCCGTGGATTCGTGTAATCAACCCGGAAGAGGGGGATACAATATCAAGCGGAAGCACTCTAAATATTATATGGAGTGCAAACAAGATCAATCAGGTGGTGGTATCTTTTTCGTCGAATAACGGTCTTACCTGGGATCCGCTGAGTGATTCGGGTGGAATTGAAGAGGGCTCACCTGCCTGGCCCGAGGGTGGATCCGGCACATTATCATGGGAGGTAGATAATAACATGGAAACGGATAATGCACTGTGTCGGGTTAAAGCCTATTTTGGGGATATGAAAACAAGAAGCGGGAAGTTTTATATACATAAAAACCTTGCGGTAGAAAAACCTGCACAACGGTATGAATCTGCAATCAATGACTGGGTGCATATCCGAGCCAATAGAAAAGTGGAATTATTTGCGCCCGCGGATGAGGATATTTATTCGCTCGTACACAACAGTAATGGTCAGATTGTTGCTGATGCACATGTGAGGGCTGGAAACAGTCGGGTTGTCTCGCTGAGTTCAGAACCTGCAGGGATCTATTTTATTGAACTGAGAAGAGGAAGTAAAAACGGAGAAGTGTTTTTTCAGAACAGATATATTATTATGAAAAAGTGATGTTCTCGGTGTTTGAAAGGCACATCTTATAGTTCGTGATAAAGAAAGGAATGAGGTATAGAAAAGATGTAACTGGGATGTGGGCAGAATTGAATTATCAATTCGGAGAAATAAAAAGTGGGGCATAATACCAAAAATCTGTAGCGGGAGTGTTTTTGTTTTGAATGTGCTGGAAAAAAGAGGACGTGGCATAATGCGAACGGCTTATCAGCTTTTCTCTATGAAAATTCTCGCTATCTTGTTATGTTATTGTACGGTAATCTCAGGAGCAGAAAAACCGGTTATATCTGTGGGTGAGGATATGAGTGCATTCGTATATGAGCCTCTAAAAAGGGAAATCCGTGTGGAAAACGGACAACTTTTAGAGGCCATAGGTGCAGATGTGCAGGATGCCTCTCTTACTGTAGATTCAGGCAAGGGGGTGTTGAAGTGGCAGCCGGACATTTCGGATTCCGGCTCGCATACATTCACCTTTTCTGCAAGCAACTCAAAGGATACCGTGCATGAGCAATTTTCCATAACGGTTCGGGTCCCTCATATACAGGAAGATACATTGCGTATCTTACAACCCAATGGGGGGGGTGTATATGGAAGCAACGATACTATTGTTGTTATGTGGATTCAAAATCTTGATGTATCAGCAGAAGCGCTTTTAAAGGTGTCTGCTGATATGGGGTTGAGTTATTGTACCAAATCTGCATCGTCGATAAAACCGGGGATGTTTTTGAATTCCCCTACTGACTCCATTGGTGTATATTGGCTAGATAGGGATGTGTTTAGTACGATTTGTTATTATCGTGTTGTGATTGCTGATATTGAAGACAGGGCAGAATGCGTGGATACTCTTGAAGGTACGAAAATGCAGCTGTGTATAGAAGATGAATATGCCGGATATAATGGGGTGCAGGATTGTTCGGACGATTTGTTCACCATACGGGGCAGTGATTTGCATTCACGTCGTAGCCTTGGTGCAGGCATGTCGCATGCTGATATGGTCGTAGAAAAGTCGGTATCTGGGGTCCGTATTATACCTGCAGGTTTGGTACAACCCCTGTCGGTAACAGTATTTGATTATGCAGGAAACGCATGTTATCAGACAGCGACGGATAACAGCGCCATTTATATTCCTTTCAGCGCTCTGGCAAGGGGAACATACATTGTGCAGGTTAAAGGTCAGAAAATAGAAAAAATAGTACCATTTTTTCATTATTAAAACGGAGAGATGTATCGTGAATCTCGTTCTGAAACAGCTCATTATTGTTGCAGTCATCAGTGTGTATGTACAGGCAATGGATGGAATAGCCACCACGCGTTCTAGCCATTTATATTGGCAACCGGGCCCATTGTATAAAATAGAAATAGCCAATACGAAACCGTCTTCGCCGGTGCGTCTTGGATCATTCGATGTCTATTCCTGTGGGATTAACATGTCCGGTACTCATGTGGCATTTATCAAAGACGGAGGAGAAGACGATTCCTATGTATATATATCGGTAATAAGTCTCGATGGTGGACAGGTATATGATTTAAAAAAGGTATACGAGCCGGATCCCTACGGATGGAATGAAAATCTTCATATATGGTGGACCCATGAAGACCATCAGTCCATTTATTACGAGGTAGGCGGATTTGAGGTTCGCAAAATTACCCTTTTGCCTCAAAACGGAAGTAATACAGTGAAAATACGTGATATCTGTGTCAACAAGATGGAATACCGGGCCCAGCGGGATTTTGTTGATATTTCTATGGATGGGCGATATTATTTTATTAAGCAATTCGGGTGGACACGCACCAACAAACTCGATCCCACGACATATACCGGAACGAAATCTTCCAATTCACTGTATATACTTAACGGTGACACCTCGTCACTTCTGGAGCCGGTGGACCCGGATGTGGAGATAAACCGGTATTTCCCGAATATTGGATGCGGTGAGGGCGTGGCACCCTCGGGGAGTGCATTCCTTGGATTTCAGGCACATCATGCTTTTATGAATTTCAACACCTATGATGCGCAGTGGGCCTTGACGCAAGAGATTAATCTTGAGTATACGACGATAAACGGGTGGGAAACATCGGGACATAATGTGCCTACACATGGAAACGCGAATGGATGGTCGTGTAACAGTGACAAATGGGCACTCTCCGAAATCGAGCCGAAAGGGGACAGTGATATTAGCGAACAGCTTCTTGTGAATAAAACAGACCAAAAGGCAATAATTACGTCATCACAGATTGAGGACAAAGTACTTCGCGGTTCATTGTGGTGCAGTACCCGGGATGATGTCAACGACAATCTTTGGACGTACGTGGAGCAGAGGGATACGTGGAACGAGTATTGGGATACGGTGCTCAAAGGGAACTATAGCGAATACCCATATGCCAAGGACCCTTTTTCCAAAGTGGATGTACCGAGCGGATCGTATTTTTCCACGAAGGAAAGGGCTTCAGGAATACGGATAGTGTCAGCCCCGAATAATCACATTACCGTTTCTCTTGTTTATTCGGGGGCCAATACGGTAACCGTATGGGATACAAAGGGAAATGTGATGTACCGTACACAAGTACATGGCGCTGCGCATAAAGTGAGAGTTCCATCTCATTTGTTTTCAGCAGGGTTGTATATAGTGAGTGTAGAAAATGCACAACGTGCTGAAAGTCAGCAAGTTGTTATCAAATAAAGCAGTTCCGACTTTTCCGTGGGTAGCACCCAGATATTGTGGTTAGGCCGGTGCCCAGCGTAAGGCCAATTCTTTGGCTGGACGGGGAAAGAGATCCAGACCGCCGCAGTGGAAATAGATCGCTGTTTTTTAACGTTGCTTTACAAAAAATGGTGAATAGAGTGAGATGAGTATAGGCGTTGCTCCTCATCAAACCGAATACAGGGTGATATGTGTACAAAAGAGAAGAATCCGATACCGAACGTTTCTGTTCTCAACCGATACACTATGAAAGGAGTGTGAAAAATGAACGATGATACACGCCCCAATATCCTCTATATCCTTACCGATCAGCAAAATGCAGAGATGATGTCCTGTACGGGGAATCCGTATCTTCATACACCGGCAATGGATAGCCTTTTCGCAGGAGGAGTGAGATTCGAAAAGGCTTATACAGTATACCCGCTCTGCAGTCCGGCTCGGGCGAGCATGTTTTCAGGTAAAATGCCGCAGGAACTTGGCTATCAAGGCAATTTTCACGATATGAAAGAAGAAGACCGACTGCAGGGATTAGGGCATTTGCTCACCGAGGCAGGTTACGAATGCGCATACGGAGGTAAGTGGCATGTAGATCATGGGTACATCGATCTGCATTATGATCATGGATTCGAAAAAATATGTGGTTTCGATGATAATGAGTTGCCCAAAAAGTGCGCCCAGTACCTGTCCAGAGATCATGGTAAGCCCTTTTTTCTGGTTGCTGGATTCGACAATCCGCACAATATTTGCGAGTGGGGGCGTCACCAACAACCACCATGGTGCAGTCTTCCCGAGGCCCCGCGAGTCGAAGAATGCCCTTCGCTACCAGCGAATTATCTGATTAGTGCATATGAACCATGGCCAATCACCGCACACAGGCACGATTATATGTACAATTATGGGCACATCCCACCGAATATGGATGTTAACTATATCAGGCGCCAAAGGTGGGCGTATGCGCGTCTGACCGAAGAAGTAGACAAAAGGATAGGTGTTATCCTTGATTCTCTGAGAAAAAATGGACTCGAAAATGATACTATCGTTATATTTTCGAGCGATCACGGTGAACAAGCCGGGTCGCATGGGCTTACACACAAAATGGTTATGTATGATGAATCGACACGAATACCATTTATCTTTTCGGGTAAACGAATTGCGCATAATGGTGAGGTAAACAGGACTCATCTGGTTTCGAACTGTTTGGATTTTTACGCAACGATCTGTGATTATGCACATGTACAGATGCCGGATAGACATAAAGGAAAGAGTTTAAAACCATATCTTGAGGGCACAGACAGTGCAGCAATACGTGAATTTGTCCCTGCGGAAGCCGATATGGGGGAAATGCGAAAAAAATCACGTATGATTCGTACCGGGAGGTATAAATATGTGGCATACAAACGGGGGATCTGGCCCGAGCAGTTATTTGACATGGAAAAGGATCCGGGAGAGATGGTAAACCTTGCATATGATTCGAGATATACGGATATTCTTCTTCACCATCGCGAACTGTTGCGGAAATGGCTTATAGAGGAAAATGATCCTTTCGGTGGCGGGCATTATGCACATCCGGACGTTAAGCCGATGGTGCCCGGGGACTCGTATTATAAGTAAGGCTTCCGGCACAAAGCTGGTACTTCCAATATGAATTTATGTGTTAAGTATACTTATTACCTAACCTGAGCGTTTTTGTTTGCGAAAGTTATTGCTGTGTGTACTACTATACTATTTTCAGTATCTACGTAAATCATGACCCGGCCGACATGGTTGACCAATACTTTCAGAGAATACAATAGCAGCGGGACTTACACCCGCCCTATTTAAACAATTGGCTTGAAGGACCTGGTTTGACATATTTAAGATAAGCAAACAAGCCATTATTTTGTTGAAAATGGGTAATCCAATGAATATTTTTGTAAAGAAGGGATATTTCCATGCATTGTTTGTGAAAAGCATGGTGAATTAATATCTCACGAAATAGTAATGTAACTAAATATTCCTAACTAATCAAAGGCGGAATACTTATGAAACGCATAGGAAAGAGATTCTGTATAATAATAGCGGTGTTTGTCCTCAATGTATACGGGGTGGATGGCATTTCAGTCGGTATTGCAGAGGGGAGTCAGTATAATCAGTATTACGGCAGAGAAAAGGGAGAACTGTGGAAGTATACCATCGAAAATGATGTGGTAACCGGCCAAACAAAGCTGTTCAACGGTCCGGCGACACGACCCTGCCTCAGCCCGGATGGTGAAAATGTGGGATTTATCAAAGATAACAAGATAAGTGTTATTCCAGTAAGCGGTGGTAGCGTTACCGAGCTTGCTACTGCACATGAGCACAGCTATATCGACTTTCCGCATAAAGACTGGATTTATTATGTGCAGGAAGGGGGTTACCATGAATCGAGTTCGAATACAGTGAAGCGGGTTAATATAAATACCGGAAGCGCTGAAGTGGTTTTTTTACTCGGAAGCGACGACAGGATCGCTCAATTGGGTATATCCAACGACCTTACGAGGGCTACTATTCGACCGGGCGATAACGGCGGTTCTCAGTATAGCGGTGGAATTGCCGGATATGATATAGAAACTGACGATTACCACGAAATATCGGCATCTTTCAGTTGTGCAAGCGGAATGTTCTGCAATGGAGAGAATGCTCTTGATGGGTGGCACGGCCATGATGGCTTCGACATACGTAATTGGTCCTCAGGAAGCGAAGTAAAAAGTTTTGAAAATTCAACAGCTATTGAGTGGGAACCGTTGAACGGTGCTACCGTAGATCAGTCTGTTCACGCTATTTTTCACAGTGCAGCTGCGACCAATGATCCTCACTGGATGTGCATTGTTACGGGGAATTGTTCAGGGTCGGAAAGTTCGAGGAATGATGTCAACAAATACCAGCTTCTTATCAACTGGCATGATGAAAAGTGCATTCTTGTGAACAAAGCATTACTTGACCAGGGGAAAAAATATTTTGATCACGGAGACTTCTGGGCTGGATCTGTTGAGCAGGACGAGACGCCACCGGGGACGCCATCGAATCTTGATGCGACGGGAGTGAGTGGTT
>CAZPUS010000043.1:0-5623 GCA_964589825.1 uncultured Fibrobacterota bacterium
TCTTCACAATAGATGGTATTGGCTATAAGCTGCCGTCCGGCACCAAGGGTATACATCTGACGGGTAAGTGAAGGGGCAAACGAGACAATACGCCGGGGCATTTCTTTGGCTGCCGGTGCTTTCTTTTCGGATTCACAGCCAGTCAGGGGCAAAACAAGCAAACCCGTCATGCATACTGTCATGCCGGCCGTACACCAGAACTCTATCTTCCGGATGTTATACACTATTTCCCTCATAGCGGCTCCCGCCAAAAGGCACTGTTTTTGTAAAGTTATTCGACACACACTACCCGTACCCATTCCCCTTTTTTTTACACCCGGCGACCCTGCCCGCACATGCATATAAAACCGGGCGGCCATAACCACCCGGCTCTCTCTTCTGCAAGCCACTATACTTTATGCATCACATGGACAAAAAAATCCGCATTCTCTGTATCATATTCCGCACGAAAATCACTGTACGTTTCGACACGGCTGAAACCGGCCTCTTGGGCCAGACGTAAAAAATAGTTTGACCGAAGGGGATACATGTTGAGTTTGTGGACCGAGCCGTCCGGGAACTCATACTGAAACACGGTCAATTCATCGTCAAGATGCACCGGGTACGCCTTTACCCGGTCATTGGCGTAGTAGTACCTGTGTTTGGAAGAAAAGCCGTACTCGAGCATGCCGTCATAGTTTCGCTGATCGACGATCAGGACCCCGTCGTATCGTAATACTGCATAGAACTCTGCCATCACTTTTCGCCTGTCCGCCTCGTCAAACAGGTGGGTGAATGAATTCCCCAGACAGACCACTGCATCGTATTTTTCGTTGATACGCATTCCCAATTCGCGCCAGTCGGCATGAATGGTACGCAGGAGCGCGCCGTGGGCGACCGCATTTTCACTCGCTTTATGCAGCATGTTGAGACTGCCGTCTACGCTGTGCACATCAAAACCTTCCTTCAGCAAAGTGATGGAATGATATCCTGTCCCGGTCGCCACATCGAGGACCTTCTTCGCGCCCAGGCGACGGAGCGTCTCCGGGAAAAAGCGCTCTTCTCCTTTGGTGCGAGCATCCCAGTCGATAAGCTCATCCCACTTCTCTACAAAACTCTCTTCATACTGATGTTTGTAAAGGTCTGTATCGGCGGTGTTTTTCATTAGATCCGATGTGCCTTTAGCCTTCTCCTTTGTATGCATTGGTAACCTCCCATGATTAAAGTAAAACCGAAACGTAAGAGACAGGTTACCATACGGCACGGGCTGTGGCATATATCACTACCGGACAGCCATACTGCTACATGTAACCGTGTCTCGTAACTTTTATCCCGAAAGTCAGGACACTCTTACGAAGCGGCAGGTCTCCTGGCTCGTCCCCTCACTCCGAAACGGCCTTCCCGTCATACAGTGTACGACAGTGGCGTAGATGTCACGGAGATTACACTCTGGTGCACGCGGCGCTCTGTCTTTTCTGTGGCACGAAAAATGGCGTGTCCCCGCCCGCGGGCGAGGATATTGCTCTTCGTCTTAATTGACAGGGCGGCGCACCATGCGCACGGGAACTTACAGTAGCGGGTACTGCTCCGGACTGCGGATCACCCCGAAGGCGGTCCTGTCACCGGATTCCCTTTTGTTCGCATTCCGTTATACACGAAACACAACCACCGCTTCGTTGTTAATTTACAAATAACGTGAATGCGCGCATGAGCACGCATTCACGCACGTGTATTATTCTACTACTAGTATCACATCAACACTGTTGGGCGGCAGCCCCACGTCTATCCGGCCCATTTTCACGCTATTGTCCGAAGGATCGACAACCACGATACCATCTGAAATGCTCGTATTGCCGCGGTCCGCGATATACACGAATTTATCGTCATACGCCGCATCGATGCCATTGCCGACACTGTCGACCGTGCCCGCGACCGTACCGGCACTCAGGTCGATCTTTTTTACCGCTGCCGTATAGGTACTCATGTCATAGACATCCGCATACCCCACTGTCGCGGAAACCGGCTCTACGAAGCTTACATCGCCGCCAAGATCGCTTTCGCTGATAACGACCGCGCTTTGCGAACCGGCACTCAAATCGATTTTCTCGATACCGGCGTCCGTTACACCGTAATTGCCGGTACAGGCGATATACAGACAATTGTTATGCAGACGCATATCCTGCGGGTTCTTGTAATGTAAAGACATCGTATCCGTAATCTCGTCATTGTCAGTCGAAACAGCCACGACCAGTCCGGGCAACGATCCGGGTGTCGGGGTGACGCCCCACTGTCCGTCCTTTACGGTCAATCGGGCCAGAAGCACATAGCATGTGCCGCCGCTTATTTCTACACCCTCTATATACGGCACATCCACGCCAGCGCTGTCATAGGTGTACGCTGACATGTCGATGCTGTCTACCAGGCTTCCGTCTGCGGGATCTATAACGCCCAGATACGACTTCCCGTACAGGGCGGCATAAGCCTTTGTTTCATCCAGCACAGCAAGATCATGTATGTTCGCCCCGGTGGGAAGCGCCTTCTGATACGTGACATTGTCAGGGCCTAACGGATGGTCGATACGCATAAGATTGTCACTGGCGGAACGTTCAAGTACAAAGGCCGAGGACAACGCCGAAACGACCGCATTATCAGTAGAGACCTCTCCGTTAAACATGTTTTTCATCACACTCGTATCGGTCATGTCGATATACGACATGTCGCCCGTGGTATAATCTGCCGCAACGGTGCTCACAACGATGTAGGTGTCACCGGATACTGTGTTGTCCCCGTTATCCGAATCATCGGTATCGTTTATGCACGATATATGCAGCAGACTCAACGCAAACGCTGCCGTCATACACCATGCCCCCTTCGTAAAATGCAACACCCCCTGCGAATGTCTTTTCTTCATTGTCAACTCCTTTGTTTCTGGTTTTGGAATTCGTGAAACAGCCGTCATGGTAGTATTCCTGCATCTGTGCGACTACTACATGTCCCCTCCTTTCATGTGTTTCACAGGTACGCCGCCACCCGTACCATGTGCTGCCTGCCGGGCAAAGGACGATATTTAACCATAGCATCCTCAATGGCATGATAAAGGTAATTGTCCGCATGATACGATATGTCAAGATTGCCGGTCACATGCCAGGTAACATACGCACTCAACTGCGGCTTCAACGCCGTCGTGTTCCCCGGGGTAGCCAAATTGGTGATGATGGGCGAGCGGTACCGGATTACATGGCCCGCAGAGACCGGACCGTACCCAAACGAAAGCCTGGTGGTGTTCTTAAACCGGGAAAAATAAGCAGGCGGATTACCCAGCCGTTCGTCCTGATTGGCAGGTGCGCTCAAATACCACTTGTCGATATAATGACAGATATTCTCGACAAAGCCGATTTCACCATACTGCAGCCTGAAACTCGCCTCCACCCCGCAGGTGGCCACATCACCGCTGTTGTGCGCCCGCATAACATGCTGTGATGTCGCGATCATGTCGATATAGTCCCGCACCCTGCCGCCGAATACATCCACAGTGGCGTGCAGCAGGTCGAACCGGTCAAGCGACGTACCGGCACTAAGCTGCCATTCTTTTTCAGGGGTCAGATCCGGGTTACCAATTACCCCGTAGCCCCATCCATACAACTCGGTAAAGGTTACGGGCTGATGGTCGTAGCGTACCTGTGCATACACCTGCAATCCCTCTTTCACGGTAAATCTGACTTCGGCGTTCGCATTGGGATAGTGTGTACCGTGGAAGTAGGTATCCACGGTGCGTGCGGCACCGAAAAACTCAATTATACCGGAGCTGTCCAGGGAATATGAATGGCTGTAGCGCACACAACCGTGAATATTCTCTGCCGGTCTGACCGACATCTCCAGTGCCCCCGTACCCTGCAGCCGGCGTGCCCTGTTCCATTTCGTGGAGCTGAGAATACGCCGGGTAGCAAACGATTCCAGGGACGCTTCGACCCGACCGTCGAAGGACACCATTTCGCTCACCGGCGTGTGCGACGTCACGTGCGCGGCAATCTGCGGCGAGCGTGTCGCTATCTTCTTTTTATGATGCAGATAATACTGCCCCAGAGGATCCTCAAACAGCGAGGCGTGATGCCGCAGGCGCATACCCGCGGCATAGCGGCCGTCGCGGTCCGTGTACTGCGCATATTCCGCGGATGCATTGATCTTTTCGTCCGTGGATGTCACACCGACGAACTCTTCAAACGCCAGGGCTTTGTGGTGATGCTGCTTGTGCTGAGTAACGAACGATACCTGGCCGTCTACCGCATGCGTATTTCCCAGAGACCGGTGTATACCGTACTGTCCGCCCAGGGTGGTATACGCATTGTTGTTCTTTTCTATCACCGTATCGCTGCTGTGGGGATCGAGCGGCTGTCCCTTGTCGTGAATATAGGGATAATCTCCGTTGGTATGTGTCATATCTACGGAGACCCGGTGCGTTGCCTTTTCCGTATGCTGCAGCATCAGGCCGCCGCCCTTTCGAAGGCCGAAACTGCCCGCAGCCGCGTACGCGCTCTTCATATCGGTACGATCGGCGGTCTCCAGACTGATCACCGCGCCGGAGGAATTGGCCATGTAGCCCAACGGTGCCGCTCCTTTGTAGACGTGTATCCTGTCCACCGATTCCAGGGCAATTTTGCTGATATCCACAGCACCGCCTGCCGCACTGTTTAAAGGAACACCGTTGAGATAAATCTGCACATCGGAAGGATTACTTCCGCGAATCGATGCGCTCGCGTACTCCCCGATCCCCCCGCTGCGTCTGATTGTCACCCCCGCCACATGTTCGAGAATGTCGGGCACATCGTTGCTGACCTGCCGGAACTCTTCCACATTCAGATGTGCGGCCGTACCACTTTCGACATCCCGCTGCAGGGCACGGACTTTCATAGTTCCCATATCAACGTGATATATGGAATCGGCAGTCGATGAATCAACCCGTACCGGGGTTTGGCCTGCACCTGCGTACATATACATAAAACTCCCCAACAGCACACATATCAGTCTGATAATGCGTCTGATGCAGTACCATTGTATTCCTGATTGTTGTATTCTCATTGGCGGTTCGCTTTAATTATTACTCTCCGGAACTTCTTACATTACGGATATTAACCGTACGAAACCAAAAACAAAAACCCCCGCCTTCACACAGTATATGAAGACAGGGGTTTTATTGCTGCGATACGTCCCGTTTATACACGACGCTCGTTTCCCCCCGACTCTTTTGCGCGAAGAGCGGTCTACCGGGGTTACATAACCGGGTGTCTTCTGGCTACTCCGCCTTTTTTGCCTTCCCATTTCCGATGAAAGAAACAGTGGCGTAATAAAAAAGGCCCGCTCTGCGTCACAAAGACGCAGGGAGATCACAGCAGCGCGACTGCAGCGGATTCTCACCGCATTTCCTGATCCGTTTATGTACACACGGTATGTCAAAGATCGGATATAAAATACAAAATGTACTAACGAAACGCAAAAACAAAATATCTTTTATCCGCCCCAAAAAATACTGTGCCTGCGACGCTTTTTATTAAAAAATCGTCCTTGCACACCAATAATAGTCGGTATAGCAGCACCCCCCGCTTCAGATCATTTTTTTGCGTATCTGATGCGCAAGCCCCGAGCTTCG
>CAZPUS010000043.1:5633-21258 GCA_964589825.1 uncultured Fibrobacterota bacterium
CATATACTCGGCCGCCGACGATTTTGATAAAAAAATCGTCCTTGCACACCTATAGTTCTCGGTTAACCAGCACCCCCCCCCCGCTTCAGATCATTTTTTTGCGTATCTGATGCGCAAGCCCCGAGCTTCGTGCCACCCTGCGACGCAATGCAGCCCGAAGAATATCTTTTGTACCATATATTGTCACTTTTTTCCGTGCACGTGTAATGGCGGTGTATATAAGCTCCCGTGTCAAAACCGGCGTGTCCCGATCAGGAAGGATCAAAACCACCTCGTCGAATTCAGATCCCTGGCTTTTATGCACCGTCATGGCGAATACGGTTTCTATATCGTGCGGCAGGAGTGCGGGAATAACCGGCATCATGCCTTCCGGTGAACGCAGAAAATAGGCATGCGGGCGCCCACCTTCACCTGAAGAAAGTATCACGCCGATATCACCGTTAAACAACCCGAGAGTATAGTCATTGCGTGTAACAAGAAGAGGACGGTGATCATAATAGTCCTCATCGCATCGAATACCGTAATACGACGCAAGCATACGTTCGACGCTCCTGTTTATCGCAGTCACACCAAACGGGCCGTTTTTTACCGGTGCAAGAATACCAAAGCGGGCCATTTGCCTCAGCACGTGCGATGGGTCACGCCCGTGTATGAATTGTTCATATTTGGCAACCACATTTTCTCCGGCAAGTATGGCATCGACCGAATCAGGAGTCTCTTTGAACACACAATCGCTTTCCGTTTCCTGCATTATGTTGATCGCACTCTCCATGGCCTCCTCTTCACCTTCCGCAATAAGACGGGCCACACGCGCAATACCGCTTTGCAGAGAAAACCGGTAGTTTCTGTAGAGCTGTATCACACGGTCGGCACTTTTTTGTGAACCGACCTGCGCATGTGAACACGATGACCGGATATATGCTGCAGGATTGTCGATACATGAATTACAGAACTCTTCGAATGCATGTGTAAAGCAGTTCGGACCGAGTGCGGTACAGATATCTGCAAGTATGCTTCCCGCTTCCACCGACGCGAGCTGATTTCTGTCACCGACAAGCAGCAGTTTTGCATGCGGGGCAAGTGCATCGACACATTGCGCCATCATGGCGACATCGACCATCGAAGCTTCGTCGATAACCACCACGTCATAAGGGAGTGGATTGTCCACATTATAGCCGGATCCGTCACGATTGGCACCGTAGGCGAGGAGGCGGTGCAGTGTCTGCGCTTCGCCTACCTCCGGTATGCGAAAACCGGGATCGTTCCGTATCGTTTCATTGATACGAGAAGCCGCCTTGCCGGTAGGTGCGGCAAGCGCAATTCTAATATCGGGTGTATGATGTACCATGCTTCTCAGTATACGTACCAGTGTCCACGTTTTTCCGGTACCCGGCCCCCCGGACATAACGCTGAATCGTGCACTATGAGCGCTTACACATGCGGCGCACTGAAGCTGCTGCCGCTGCTTTGTATCGGAACCCGTTTTCTCAGTGTCACTCCCGGTCGGAAACAATTCGCGTATAAACTGGTTGTCAAGCGTATGCGGTGATATCGTCTCCTGCAGGGCCGTTACGATATAGTCGACAATACGTTGTTCATAACGCCAGTAGCGATGCAGATAAAGACGCGATCCGTCGAGTATCAGCGGGGTAAAATCCCCCGGCGATCCCACCACCTCTGATTCCCGTGACAAATTGATCATCATTTTGTGTACATCCGGCAGCACCCCGGACGCAGTGTAGGGTTCCAGTTGTGTCTCATTATTCAAATCGCAGCATACATGACCCATCCCGAGTTCACGACTCACCACCGCAGCACAGTGTGCGGCCTCTTCCTTCACCGAATAATCCTTTATAAATGCGGCAAACTGAATATCGATCTCTTCGAAGATTCCGAAATTCCGCATCCGGCGTATGAACGTCATGTCCACCATATTCCTCCGTCACTGCAATAGTTTCTTATGATACAAACATTCTGTCAAGTTGCATTATTACTTCCCTGTCGGGACGTGCGTAATATATCCCCGTGCTGTCTTTTTTTTGCCCTGTAACGCCGCGCATAAACACGTAATACACCCCGCCGAAATCACGAGCGTAATCGTAGCTGGTAACATAACACGAAAGATACCTGTGCACGGCATGCGTATAAAGATAATACTGTAAATGGTAGTTGTGTCGGCGCATTGCCTCTTCCATGGCCTCATGTGTATAAAAAGAGGGGGCAGGACCGAGGTAATTCGATTTCCAGTCTATTATGTAGTATGTATCATTCATTACAAACAGCAAATCGATATACCCGTGCATCAGCCCTTGCGCATGTTCGATATCTATTGAACCCGTATGGTCTCCGAGAACCTTCCGGAATTGTTGTCGGTCTACCGTATCGCTTCTGAGGAAAAATTCAAGCTCGGTATAGCGATGCCTCTTTGACAGTTGCGATAAAGAAAATTCTGCTCCCTCCCGGCCGAGAGGCGCCGTCACAATCCGATTCAGCATATCGAAAACGGCCTCTGTCCGTTCCCCCGAGGTATCCTGCAGCCGATAGTGATCGAGTACATGTTCAACGGTACTTTTCCAGTCAGCGCTATCCGTAAAATCAATCTGATTGAATATATCATGTAACGCGGTCCCCGCCTGCGGTCCACGGGGAAATAATGCCATATCCGTCGGCTGCACTACGGCGTCTTCCTCCCTGCGTAGCGGAATTCCCCCTCCGGAATGATCATTGGCGCTGAGCATGCTAAAGCTCATTATTCGTCGTGACGGACCAGGGCGCCCTGTAAAGTTTCGCAGCGCCTCTTTGCCCGCGGTCTGCACTTTTGGGATTTCTCCCTCGCCCTTCCGGACACCGGAAGGCAACGCACGTACCGAAATACCATGCGCGCCCGGATCATCCATTTCATCTATTTGTGAAAAAAAATACCGCTCAGGTATATCCTCCCGGCCCACCTTTTGTTTGTTATATGACAGGTTTGTAAAATGCGATGCGTAACAGCAGTGACTCGCGCGTGTAAGTGCTACATAGAATTTACGATAACTCTCCGCGTGTTGCTCCCGC
This sequence comes from uncultured Fibrobacterota bacterium, assembly GCA_964589825.1. GTDB lineage: Bacteria > Fibrobacterota > Chitinivibrionia > Chitinivibrionales > WJKA01 > CAZPUS01. The sequence continues at coordinate 8,691 of CAZPUS010000043.1, forward strand.
GCCTCTTTGTCTGCGTGTTCCGCATCCACGGAAAACACCGGGCGTAATGTTTCCGGATCATGAAACACCGCACCGTCTTGATTGTTTTTTTTAGATTCCTTTACCGGTTTGCACATAAACGGATAAAAAACCACGGGAAACTGCAGCCCTTTACTTCTGTGTATGGTAAGAATTTTCACTGCGTCCCTGTCGCTTTCGAGGCGCAATTCGTATTCTTCCGATTCGGTGCCACCCTCATCGATACGCTGCTGAAGCCACACGCGCAGCTCATAGGGCCCGCACAGGGACAGGTGTTCATGATTGTTCAGCAACTCGCCGAGGTGTCTGATATTGGTCACCCCGCGTTCTCCGCGTTCTGAATGCAGCATGCGGCGATATACCCCAAAGTCTGTACACATCTCGTTTATGGCCTGTATTACTCCACGCCTCTCCCATCGGTTCGCATACCCACGGAACGCATCGAGCATCTCTTCCCACCGGGTCTTATCCTGCTCCAGTGCATGAAGATCGGTGCGTGTATACCCCAGTAGCGATGTCATGAGAGCCCCTTTTACCGCCTGCGGCCGCAATGCACCCTCTATCGCATACAGTATCACCAGCAGTTCACGCGCTTCAGGAGAATGAAATACCGAGCCCGCTTTTGTAATCACCGATGTAATACCCGTTGCCCTGAGATGGTCCTGTACTTTTTGTGCCTGTTGATTTGTATGAACCAGCACCGCGATATCTCCCGGCTTCAGGGGATGCGTATCTATATGTATACGTGCCTGCATGCCCCGTAAAACCAGGCGGGATATCTCATGTGTCAGCGCATCCCGCGCTTTCCGCTCATGCTCGTCATAATTGGTGCATTCTTCATCAAAACGCCATATGATACACGGCTGTTTAAGCTTTTGTCCCTGTTCATGCATTGCATGCGCATCACCGACACCTGCCGTAATACGGGTATAGGGGATCCAGTCATAGACAAACGGTCGGACTCGATCGAATATCGCATTGAAAGCATCAACCAGCGCAGCGGCGGAACGATAGTTTACATCAAGCGAATATCTCCCTACATCGTCCCGGCTTCGTGCTTTTTTGTAAGTAAAGACATCCGCACCACGGAATCTGTATATCGCCTGTTTGGGATCACCGATATAAAACATTCGTGCATGTCCGTGGAAGGCCCCGGAAAATAGTTCATACTGGATTATGTCGGTATCCTGAAATTCATCAATACATACTGCACGAAACTCACGCCGCAGGTCCGCGGCCAGACGCGATTCCGCAGAGCCGGCCCTTTGTGAAGAATAGAGCGCACGGTGAACGTCAGTCAACAAGTCGCTGTATCCGTAAAGACTTTTTCGTGCTTTTTCCTGCTGCGCCGCCTGTTGTATATATTCGATAGCCTTTGATTTTAAATATTCTGGAAATTTCTTTTTTATAGCAATATAGCGGTCAATCGCATCAAAAAAGGGAGATCTCCATGGCCCGGATTTCTTCTTCAGAAGCTTTGCAATCGACTCATTTGAAAACAGCTCGATGTACTCATTCTGCAGCATATCAGTATCGAATACATTCCGCAGCTGCCTAATAAATTCCTCCATATTTTCTGATTTCAGGACGTTCTTCCGCCGTTTAATCGCATCAGAGTCAGAAATCACCGTTTCTATATGATCCCGATGTGCATACCATTGCGTTTTCACCTCATTCCATGCATCGAGTAATGCCTCCACATCTGCGTGTGGTTTATCATTAGATACCATAGCATGAGTGTGCGCCTTCTTTACAATGGAGAACAAGCTCTCCGGTTTCACTTCCTGTTGCGCACATAACGCATGGATTGCTATTGGTTGTTCGGCCACATGTCTGCGCCAGAAATCATTCACCATAATGCGGAGGAAATCATCCTCATCCTCCATACGTTCGCGCTCCATAGCCACCTGTGCGGCAAAAGCATGTTGCGTAAGTACCCGTTTACAGAATCCGTGAATGGTATATACTCGTATTTCATCCGCATGCTGACGGGTATGCCGCAGTCGTCGGGCAGCGTACTGCTTTTTATCCTGCTGTTTCAAATATCCCAATGCGTCAAGCACCTCTGCAATATGCGCCGTCTCCTCAGGGTATGTTTCTTCTGTCTCGCTTTCACATACATAAATCGCACAATCGAGAAATCGCCGGATCCGATCTTTGAGTTCCTGGGTTGCATCCCTGGTAAAAGTAACGCAAAGAATGGACCGGTAATCACAATCCTCCTCCTCAAGCAGAAGCCGGATATATATCAACGCAAGTGAAAATGTCTTTCCGGTACCGGCACTCGCTTCAAGAAATAGCGTACCCTCAAGCGGGGTAGTACGAATGTCAAATGGTTTGGTGATCGTCATAGTGCAGATATCTTTTATACAGGTGTCGGGGCATTATTGCCCGATTTTTTCCTCTTTGCTGTGTTCATACATCGGAAGACATATCACCCGGGCGATCTCTCTGAATTCGGAGACAGCTTTTTCGCCGAACAGGTTGACATCCCGATATACGAATTCTTTGTACTCATCCCTCGTATACCCGGGAGGGACCTTGTTGTTGCCGATATAAAAAGAGCGATACAGTTCGTTAATTATCTTTTCGTCGGAATATTCGTGACACAGCACTTTCTCGGCATACGTACAGGATGCATCAGGCAAAAACGGGATGATTCTCGTGCATGCCGTGTGAAATATCCGTACTATCTGTACACAATACAGCCTGGCTTCTTCGGTATCGGTAAAGGGTTCGAAACGTAATGATTTGTCGGTACCGATGTAATGGGTGTGCAGTCCAGGGTACAGCGTGTTCAACAACACATGCCGCAGCCACGTATCGACAATTCCTTTTGACTTGAGCGACGCGGGATGCCACCTGATATAACAGGGAGTCTCCGGGTTTTCATATATCGCATTAATGCAAACGCGCAGCGACAGCTCCTCCACGGTGATTATCTTATTGACCGGTGTCGCCAATGTATGCGTCTTCACACGCTCTATGTGCTCGTACATCGGGGTGACCTTTTGTACTGCGTCTTCCCATTCCACATCACCGCGCGCACCGTACGGCATCATTCCGCGTGCGTCAAGTATCCGTCGTATTGTATCCAGTCCGACACCTCTCAGCATGTGTCGTAACATGCAGTCTGCGGCAAGGTATTTTTCCAGATTGTCCGAAATAAACGGCTCGGCATCCTCCAGCTCGTTCCTTCTTTTTACAGGAAGCTCAATACCGAGGACCTCCTGGCAGAAAAAACGAGCCGGGACCAGAAACGCATTGAGAAATTTGCTCATAGAGAGTATCCCGTGCGGGGTTTCACACAATTCGTGTGACACACCTGCCGGGGCCAGACGCTCATCCGGTACGCCGCTGCCATTTTCACAAAAATACTCTTCTTTATACGTAAACAACCTCGGCTCGTTCGGGTCGGCATAACGGATATCAAACGGCTGAAGAGGATATTCGGTCAGCAGACACTCCCGCACGGAGTCCGGAAACGAGTCAGGCGGGGCCTGCTGTGAAGACGTCGGACAAAATCCTTTATCACAATATTCCAGCAGCGAATTAACAGGCTCTGCCATCAGCTGCGGTGCATTATTCTGCTGATTCCGCCCCGTAAAGCTGATATAAATTGCATCCTGTGCGGAAACCAGCAGTTCAAGGAAAAGATAAAGATCGTTGTACCGGGTATTGCGGTCTCCGATTCGATATTCACGCTGCATCAGATCGAAATCAATTTCTACTGCAGGACGGGGGAATGTAGCGTCATTCATACCGATCATACACAGTATGCGAAACGGGATACTTCTCATCGGCACCATTGATGAAAAGGTTATACCATTGGTCAGGAACCCATGAGACTCTTCCCGGTCGCCCAGGCGTGAATTGAGCGCATGGGAAAACACACTGAACGGTACCGGATCCGACAGGTCAGCTTTACGCACGTGCCGGGAAAGTCCGGAAAGCATCCGAATGATGTCGGCGGCGACACCGGGCATATCCTCATTTCCCGAAGAGGTGTCAAACAGCTCGGAAAGCAGTCTCTGCGTGATCTCCACCCATTCGTCGATAGTATGACTATGCTTTACAGATTTGGAATACTCGAAAAGAGTGGAGGTGAAATGAAGAAATGATCCGAGCACCGTACGTTCTGACTGTGATACTGCCGGATACGGCAGAATCGATTCCCAGAACTGTGTTCCGTTTCCTTCCATCGCATATCCTGTACACAATCGCCGCAATCCATAAAGCCAGGTATATTCATCCCGCGGAGCAAATCCAAGGCTGCGGCGGTGTTGTGCATCGATACCCCACCGTATACCGGTGTCGACAGTCCACTTGCGCACCGTCTCGGTTGCGTCTTCTCCAAGCCCGTACGCCTCTTTTACCGCATCGGTTTCGAATATCGACAGCACGGTCGAGGCATCCATGCGTTCATACACACACGAAAGAATCTGTCGCAGCACATCTGCAATCCGGTTCTGCGCAGTGATACTCCGGTCCGCTATGGTATACGGGATATACGGAACACCCTCTTTTTTATTCCGGGCCGTGCGGGAAAACACTACGTCGATAAAAGGTGCATACTTATCTATATCCGGGGTCACCACCAGAATGTCGTGCGGGCAAAGATCGGGATATCGTTGATACATATCGAGGATATGATCATGCAGTACCTCGACTTCACGCATGGGACTATGGCAGGAGCTTATCTGTATTGATCTGTCGCGGATATCGAAATCCCCTTTTTGCGTATCATCTGCACTACGGTCCCGTAAACAGAGAATATCATCCTGTATTGCGCCCAGTAATGTGCCGGTATCCGGCTCATTCCACACCCCCTTCGATTCATAGGAAAGATCCGTCTCCTCTATCAGCATTCTGATAAAATCACGGCCCGTACTGCCAAGTCTGGAAAGCAGCATATTGCCCATGTCAAGATAGAGCTGTGACGGATCGATCCCTCCTGCCAGCGCCTTCATGCGTTCCTTATATCTGCGTTCCTCTCCAAGCACCTGCGTCCAGTCTTCTTTACAGGGATTCATGAGAAACAGATACACGTCGACATGTACCGAAAGTGCCTTGAATACATCAAGATGGTAGTAAGGCAGGGTGGACAGCCCGAAGAGATGGATCCTGTCAAGCGGACCTCCTTTTAATTGCCTGCCGTGGCTCTCTATATGCGCCATAAGCCTGTCTTTGAGCGCGACGCGGTCCGGCCCCGCGTGGGCGTAACGCCGGGCAAGCAATTGCCACAGGTATTTTTGCCATCGCTCATCCGTATCGTGTATATCACGCATTTTGTCCTGTGTCCACGCTCGAATCATATCTGGTCTGTATATCATGTATTGATCGAACAGGTCGGCAATTCGGGCACACGCCTGAAACAGATGCAATCTGTTTTGTCCCGCGTACTCCTTAAGCGGCGCAAGGAGAGGCTCCTCGTGCAGGTTTTCGACGCACAACGAGTACAGTGCCCATTTCAGCACCTCTTTTCGAAAAAACATCTCCTTCTCGTTTCCATCCTGTGTCCCGATCAGCAAATAATAAACTCTGTTGAAAAAATCATTTGGTGCAAGAAATTCAAATCCGGCAAACACCGTATTGCGAAGGGCGGTATACATAGACAGCCATCGCTGCATTCCCGCCGTCTGTACCACAACGTATTCCTTGTCAAAGGGCATTTTCGTGTCACTGCGACGGCCAAGCAGTGACCCGAATTGATCCGCTACCCGCGAAAGATCGTTACTCTGATATATGTGAAATCCAGCCATAGTATCGCTCTACTGCCTTGATTTATCACGAAAGACCTGCCGTGTCCGGAGCAACAACACATACGGTGATTCGCTCTCCTTACTTGTACCCGGCCTCAGCATTTTTTATGCGTAGAACACTCATCTGTAATGAGGTTATAAAAAACCGAAAATACCATTTGTGGCAATGCAAACACAGCCTCCTTCTGGCTATCGCTGTTTTTCGCTTTACCAGTATGGTATTGGTACTCAGATTACGTTTTGGTGGATTGAGCCTGCGACCTCGAATTGTAAAGCCCGATTCACAGCTGCGATCAAAACCATAATGAAAGCGGCATCTTAGGCTGTTTTTATTCTCTGATCCCTGGCAAAAACCTGTTATAGGCTGCCATATATTTATTTACCTGGTACATTCGCCTATGTGTAAGATACACACATGGCTGGCCCCAGTAAATTTTGTAAAAAAACAAAACTAATGAAATGACAGTTTTTTTGGTCTCGAATACCCGGAAAATCCGGACTATGTTAATTTACAAAGATCACTTTCGAATTGAGTGTGCGTCGATTAGTTTTGATAGAGACTAAATATATACCGGTACCGGCGGGCTGATACATGTGAGTGCCGGGACGTATCTCGAGCGCCGCAGTAGCGGGTTTCAGATCTCCACTCTGTTTCGTTCTTTCGGCAACAATTACTCCCATTATATCATATACTCGGATATGTTCGATATGCTCGGTACCGAACATACCATATTCGATACGGATACACTGCCGAAAAGGCTTGGCCGTGATTTTGACACGCGAGCGTGGATCCCTGAAAAAACCGACGCGTCCCGATGGACCTGAATTGACAGTTGGAACGTCTGCCCCCCTGAGAACGCTCGCCGCGTAGCGAACGTACGGTCCACGCCAGTCGTTGAGGTAGTCCTGAAGCATTTTTTTGCCCCGCTCCTCGGCGTTATCGCCGCACCGATATAATGCCGCTGCGGCATATAAATTTGTCAATTGAAAATCTTTATTGGCTTCTTCGGATTGTATGGTAAGCGGTTCTCCTCTGCCACGGTAGCGATTATCAAGATACGCTTCGATTGCCGGGACACATTTAGAAGAGCCAATCATCGACGCCGCACCGAAAAGCGCGCGTTCGTGACTGAAATCGTACATGCTTATTTCATTGATTTTAGCTGCAATGGCATCGGCTGCCCGTGCATCCCCAGCCATACCAAGGGCCCATATCGCGTGATCGATTCCCGGCACTCTGGTCCCAGCACCTCCGAAGGGTTCCTGTGCTTCGTAATCGTTCAATGATTGTCCATCCAGCCAGTTGGAGAGATAGTCGACCGCAGTAGTATCTTTAAGCAAGCAGAGCAGTTCAGCCTTTTCATTATCAGGATTGTCTTTAAAGGAATCACGGAGAAACGATATACTGCGCTGTCCCACGGAAAGAAGCAGTGCGGCGTGTGTCGTATCGCCAGCTTTTTGCGCCGCCTCGATAAGCTCGTTGTCGCTTACCTCCCATTGTGTCAGCTTTTCACTTTGAATACTTGAAGAAATATTGCCGATTGATACCAAATGGTCCTGTACTGCAGATATGTCGACATCTCGAAGCGCAATTTTTTCTTCAGTACATTTTGCCGAAATATAGCCGGCGGCATATCCCTGGTTAATAAGATCAGGCTGCATCCGTGACATGGCAAGTGCATCGGTCGTGGCCGACATACACCGCCCGACCATGAGCATGCCCTTTAATCCCTTTGGCAAGACCGACCGATATGGAATAATGAACCGTTTATCCACCCGGGGAGGCGGCATAAGACCAGCATATGCACCAGGTTCGGCTATCGGAATCCCATGCATATCGTAATTGGAGTATCCCACATTAATCCCGTCATGATATGGCCGGTCAAACCGCATATCCGCCACACCCACTACATATTCACCAATAATTCTTCGGTTCCCCCGAAACCCACATAAGGGATGGTATTCATAACAACCGGCTTTTCTCCTGCGGTTAAATACATGATACCATGTCAAGTTGTGAATATCCCACGGATCGACGGTTTTGTCAGGCCATTCATTAATACCACTATACTGTGGTTGTTCGGCATCACACAGGTATGAAGTTGAGAGCAAAGACAGATCACCGTCTAAATAATCGGTCGATGCCCCGGCATGTGTCGCGATATCCCCGTCACCGCTCGCATCAATTACGAAATTGGCAAGCACCGCGCCCCTTCCCATGGGTGAGGCCAGAACGACCCCGTTAACTCGGTCATTCTCCTTTACCGCCCCGCAGCCAAGCGTGTTAAACCAGATATCCACACCTTCATCAATCGCTTTTTCCAGCAGACCATTTGATATTTTGCCCGAATTGTCATTCCCGAACGCAACCTCCTGGTTAAATCCGTGACGATATCCCCGCCAGTACGATACTATCATGCGTCGCGTGCCTCCCAGCACACCCAGCATTTCAACAAGCAAAACTTTTGCGCCGTTTCTGGCCGCTGAAATGGCCGCAGGTGCCCCCGCAGTACCACCACCGACTACCACCACATCATATTCTCCCCATATCGGGATCATATCTTCATCTACATGTACACTGGAATAATCATGCCCGGGACGATATCCCTGAAGCACTTCAGAGGTAACGACTCCTGATACTGTCGACCCTCCGGAAATCGTTTTAACCGACACATTTGACGGCATGCTCCGCCCCGACGCATCGCTGTGCACTGCATCACCCACACGCACCCCAAGCTCCACCTGCGAAAGCGGACGTACCAAGTCGTCTGCGTGTTCTCGAGAAACTGCGGTTGCAGATCCCAACACATATAAATAATCGATCCCCTGGGGACGACAATAATCAAGATCCAGGTTACTCGCACCGCCCCAGCTTGACGCCGAATACTCCTTTTGCGCTACTATCGATACAGGCTCGTTGTAATGCACTTCGTGCGCCGGCCAGTTATACTCCACAATGTTTTCTTTTCGAAGTACAGTTGCAGAGGCGCATCTATCCACCCAGGAGCCGTTGTGCATTGCAGCCGTGTGATGCGCGATATAAAACTTGTTGCCCACCCAGTCTCCACTGGCGGTGGACATCGTGCCACCGGCATGATAACTACGGGTCATTTCGATTTGCTGGGCATCCCAAGACGTAAAGTCTGCACCCGCCAGACGCGCAATACCCCCCATTTGCGTCGCATCAACAACTACTTTCGCAATCACCACCTGTCGCCCCGCCTTGTTCGCCATAACCACGCCGGAAATTTTCCCGTTGCCGTCAACAACGACACCCACACCGTACGTCTTGTATAATAAATGCACTCCGGCATCCTGCAGTGCCTGCTCAACCGTTACTTTGAAGTCACCAGGGTTGATAAATCGGGTGCCGCTACCGCTGGCTGCACTTCCAAACATTTTTTCGGCAATTGCGTTCGATGAGGATTCGCCCGACACAAACCAGCAACGACGCTTTGCGGTTACCTGCCTGCCGACATAATAATTCCGGGAAAGCAGTAAAACTTCTGCACCATTTTCGGCTGCAGAAAGCGCTGCGGAAACCCCGGCTTCACTGGCTCCCACGACTACCACGTCAACCGAATACGCGATCGGCAGCTCGCATTCCGGTACACGAACATAATTCATCCCGTGTACTATACAAATGTATGCAAAAAGCCACAATACTGCATGCGTTATGTGTCTGTATTTCATCAGATGAATTCCTTGTTACCATTTCTCAATATCTACTGATTTAAGCGTAAAGGATTTTTTGTTTTTAGCAACCTTTTGTTCACGTCTGAAAAATTGAGTTCCGTCTAAAAACTCAAGTTATATGTATGTTAATATATATATTCTGACTCTTATTGTGCAACAAATATCGTATTGATTTTACCACGTGCTCTTTGACATTCGGGATAGATTGCCATACGAACGTTCTCAGGCCCCTTATAGATATTTCAAAAAGGCATGCAAAGAGCCTCGCGTCTGCACAGCGGAACAAACGCTCGGTCATTCGAGTGGGCCTGCGGAATCCGATTCTGCCGTCCGAATCAGAAAGGATTCTTGTATTGAGGCTCTAAACATCATACAAAACATGAAAAACTCAATATGATTGCTAACGTACTATATTGTAAGGAAATGTTCTACTATATACAGGGGTATTAGATCTGCTATCGATAATAGCGAGTACATAGACGCCGCCGCTTATGTGAGACAGAGAAATACGTACAGATTTTTCACTGGATACCGTGGGGCATTGTCCCGCTTCTTTAACGTATGACTGTGCAACACAGTTACCCGCGGCAGAAAATACACATATACGGACGTCTCCTTTTAATGCAGATTCAATAAATTCTATACGCAGAGAGGAATGCGTCATTTCAAAAGATATCTCCGAGAGAGGATAATGTTTATGGTTTTGCATCTCAGAGTTGTTTTTTATCGACGTAGGTGTATAAGAAACGTTAAAGTCAGAAAAAAATTGTGTGTCATCGAATGCTGTATCATGTGCGACTCCATCAAGGATAATGGATACCTCTCTATGTTTGGCAGCATAATCTGATTCTGTAAATTCTACTTGCACGCGATACATACCGTATGGCACTATGGCGTCCGATTTGTCTTTCATATCCCATATGCCTGATATTTCGCCATGGGACTGTCTAGTCGCCGCAGAAACGCCGTCATACTTTGCTCCGGATGCGTCAAGCCAGTTTGAAAGTGCGACCCAGTAACGTAACCCCCAAAGCTTTACGGTCGTTATAAAAGCACCGGATGAATCTTCCACCCAGATTGCGGCAGTATTATATGGTGCGTATTCACCGTTGTATGTATGCGTATGAACTGACACTCGCATCTGTGAAAACGAGAATGTTGCACATAAAATACCGAAGAGACACATTGATGCAAATATTGAGTCTTTCATAAAACATACCTTAACGCAGAGTTTTATTTTTTTTTAGGTTCTCCACTGATTTGAGTGGATAGAGTATTTTGTTCTTTGAAAACTGCATATCATCGTAATATAAATCACTCCATAAAAAGTAGCCTTTTGAGATAGGTGCGCATGTAATTGGTCTGCCGCATTCTTAACAACGAAAAGGGTTAATTCGAAAAAGATCCTGTATACAAAAAAGCATATGGCTATAAAAGTGGCAATAAGCTAAAGAATATCATTTCCCTCGCATGTGGTGGATTACACATCCATCCACTCAAATCGAGGTAGATCCTATTTTTAAAAAAAACCATTTTTGTTTGTGCGGTAATGCAAACTCCTCGAACGGGATCACTGTCTGTGCCGGATCATAACGTTTTTTTGTACATAATACGTGCAAGGGTTTTGAGGGTTATAGAAGTGTTTTACTTGTACAAAAAAAATACATTATGGTACACTTAATTCATAATATATCATCATGTTAAATGCCGTTCAGCAAGCCCTATATAAAAGCCTAATATTTCCCTCTATTGCTCCGATTTATCCAACAACTCGCTGTCTGTAGAAGAAATATGCAGCGTAACGGGATATCTTTGCCCCCCCGCATTTGTATCAATTACAGAGAGGGTGCAGGTCATCGCCGTATCCGACCCGAGTGATTCCCTCTTAAATGAATGCCGAAGCTTTACCACATTATCAGAAATGTTTTGAGTGTTCAACTCCAGCCATCCAGGTTGATTCTCTACTCGAAGGTTTTCGAAGGAACCGGTCCATGTTTTTGCGGTAATGGTGACATTTGTCTTCGATAACGTGGCCCGATCTGTACGGACTGACACATACGTGGGATATAAAAACAGATCTGATTCCGGCGGGCTGATACACGTGCCCGTGTAAAAATCAAAGGGTTGCCAGAAATCACGCTCCCGTTTAGCAAGCTGGATGCCTTTTGAATCTCCCAACCGATACACCCACGGCGAGCAGTTTTTACGCAACTGACAACATCCTTGTCTATGTGTATCCTGTCCGACCGGTAATACTATCCAAGCATTAGAATTTCCGGACCACATTTGTCTGTTCCAGCACCACCGGCCGGTTGAATCTTTCGGGCTGTACCCAGTAATATCGGTAAGGGATAAATGATACACCGCTCGTCCGCTGCGCGTTCTGATTCTCATTTGCGTGTGACAAGGTCTGCCCATATTTTGTGTAACCATTGTACCGTCTGGACTCGGACACGCGCTGCAGCCCTGCTCTGTATCCACGACTTTGGATTCTCCAGACTCCAAATCATGAATAATTATTCGCCAAGTACCGTCCACATGCGCAACTCCTGCAGCAGTTTTTCCGTTTGTTGATACGAATTCGTTAGTAAGCGGACAATAATTGCATTCCTTTTTTTCTACACACCGTCCCGATGTAGTATATCGATATATACCTCCTTCTGCACCAAGCGATATCCCTTGCCGCGTGTAGCTTATATTTCCATTACACGCGACCTCGAACTGTTCCAGTATGACACCTTCGTCGCTACTGCATATCGACACCGTCTTGCCTTTAATATATGCGATTCTTTCGCCGTCTGGTGAAAATCGCGGACATTCACCGAAGCCAAGAGTATCCGAGACACGTACTACACCACCGTTAAAGTAGTCTATACGACGAATCGCTCCCAACTTGTCAAGGCCCTGATCGTTACATACTACGAGACACATCCCACTCTGCACATCCTTTGAAAAAATGCAGGGAACAAATATCGCCAAATGAGATAAAAGCAACGCAAAAGTCCTCATATATATATAGCGCTTCCGACTTTTCCGGGGGTAACCCCCGGATATTGTGGTTAGGCCGGTGCCCATCGTAAAGCCAATTGTGT
>CAZPUS010000044.1:0-499 GCA_964589825.1 uncultured Fibrobacterota bacterium
TAAAAAGGTGAAAGCACGGATCAGTATTCTGAGGCCAGGGTTGAATGACTATTTCAGACTCATTTGATAGCTCTTCCTGGTAAAATCTATGTATCTTCTGCCTTTTTTCTTTAAACTCCTCAAGCTTATTCAACTGAGACACTCCCAGGGCACACTGCAAATCGGTGATTCTGTAATTAAACCCAAGCTCATGCATCTCATAATACCATGGCCCTTCACCTTTGTTAATTAAAAGATCAGGGTCTTTTGTCATTCCATGATTCCTGTATAGTTTTAATTTTTCATACAACTCAGAGTCATTGGTCAATACAGCTCCTCCTTCACCTGTAGTTATTGTTTTTACAGGATGAAATGAAAATATTGCCAGATCAGAGTGATTACAACCTCCACAAAAATATTCTCTCCCCTTATGAGTATAAGAGGAACCAATAGAATGAGCAGCATCTTCAATTATTTTAAAATTGTATTTTTTTGACAAAGTATGTATCTTAGGCAGATC
>CAZPUS010000044.1:509-21220 GCA_964589825.1 uncultured Fibrobacterota bacterium
ACATTACCCTGTTCACATTCTTTCTCAAGCAAAGCCGGGTCAAGGCAGAGTGTTTCAGAATTAATATCAATAAAGTCAACCTTACCACCGCAATATTCAACACAGTTTGCAGATGCTAAAAATGTATTAGGTGAAGTAACTGCATGTGTAGTATTATTTACCCCTAATGCAAGGCATGCTAAATGCAGTGCGGCAGTTCCGTTTGAGCAGGCACATGCGTATCCTGCCCCGGAAATTTTACAAAGATGGTCTTCGAATTCAGCTACTTTGGGCCCGCATGTAAGAAAATCAGAAGAGAGAACTTCGGTAACACTGGCAATATCTTCCTTATCGAGAGATTGCTTACCGTATGGTATGGGATTATTCATATTGGTTTTGAATCCAGGTGTGTAATTGCTCTTTTGTCATCCACTCCGAATTATTATCACTTGAGTACCAAAACCCATCAGGGCACGGCTTGCCGTCTCCGATTCTTTGCGTACATTGTGACCAATTGTTTATTACCGGAAGGATTTTAAAGTGCGAGCCATAATCATAGGTATATTGCGCGTCTTCTCTGCTTATCATCTGCTCGTGTAATTTTTCACCCGGTCGTATTCCAACAAATTCCAATTCCGCATCTGGTGCAATCGTTTTTGCGAGATCCACCACTTTCATTGACGGGATTTTCTTTACATATATTTCACCTCCAACACAATTTTCCAAAGCAAGCATAACCAATTCGACACCTTGCTCCAGCGTAATCATAAACCTTGTCATCCTTTCGTCAGTGATAGGAATTTTTCCTGTATGTGCGATGGATCTGAAAAAGGGGATAACCGAACCGCGGCTTCCCATTACATTACCATATCGTACCACCGCAAAGCGCGTATCTTTGCCTCCCACATATGAATTGCCGGCCACAAACACCTTGTCAGAGCAGAGCTTTGTCGCGCCATATAAATTAATCGGATTGCAAGCCTTATCGGTGCTCAGCGCAACTACCCTTTCAACGCCCTGATTTATTGCGCAGTCTATCACATTCATTGCGCCGTTGATATTTGTTTTAATTGTTTCAAAGGGGTTATACTCTGCCGTAGGGATTATTTTCAATGCTGCCGCATGTACTATAAAATTGACACCATCACAGGCCCTGTGCAGTCTATTTTTATCCCTGACATCACCAACAAAAAACCGGAGACGTTCTTCACCCTTGAATTGACTCTGCATTTCCCACTGCTTCATCTCATCACGAGAAAATATTATTATCTTCTTTGGATCGTATCTTTCCAAAGTCATTTTGGTAAATTTCTTGCCAAACGAGCCGGTACCACCGGTTACCAATATTGTCTTACCATTTAACACAAGCCGTTTCTCCTTCTAAAAGTCTGTAAAAGAAATATCATCTTCCGGGTCAAAGGGGTCTTTATAGTACTCTATCAGTTGTGAAAATATGCCGGCAATAAAACGGTGCGCTAATAAAGGGAAAATAGTTAATCTGTCTCCTGTGTGTACTTCTAATCGCTTCTTTTCATGGGTTTCGATATCCACCAGATCAATAGACACAGTTCCTGAAATTACATAAAAATGTTCGGTTTTTTTTTGATGATAATGGTTCCCACGAGCAAAACCCTTCCCCGGATTTAAAGAAAAATAAGAAAGGTGTTGTATCACTTGCCCATCTGATATAAGCGCTAATTCACCCCGTTGCTGTAAAAGACGCTTTTCCCGAAGAAACTTGTCTGTAACAGGTAACGATTCTTTATAATATTTATCCGGCATTAGCTAATCACATCCTAATTAAACAAAAAAATTGTCTTTGCTTTACCATATTTTCTCCTACCACACCCCACCTCTCCCCGGTCGGCCGTACCGGATACGGATCGCCTACTGGAGCTGCACTCCCACCATCCGGCTTGTGCAAAAACGGGTAACACACCTTTTACACCCTCCTGTGTTCAACGATTGAACAAATATATATAATGCGCACTGTTGAGACATGTGGTATAGCAAAAATAATGATATCAGTAACGTCTCCTGCGTGAGTCATTACATAACTTGCGACCCAGTGCGGCATTCGTGTGCCGCGTAAGCCGTAGCGTTATAATGGTAAAAGCCTGACACGGGAGCGTTTTTCGTCAATGGTCAGTATCCCGCCCGCCGTAAGCTCGTTTTCAAAATGACGAACAGCAGTAATTACTTTTTTCGACATATGATGAGGAAGTATCTGGGTGCCTCTCAGTTGCACTACACTCGGCCCCCTGTTTTTTTCAGAGCCAACAGTGCGCTAACATCCAAATCATGTGTAAAGTAGTCGAATTGCTGAAAATCATACGCGCTTGTCCCCGCGCCTGAGATACGCTTTTATCTTCTCGCATTCTTTTTTTGAAAAATCCCTGCCATACATGCGTTCAAACAGCATCACTTTCAATCCGCCTTCCTCTATATGCGGGTTCTCTTGAGCGATCCCTGCACGCGCGAGCTTTTTGCCCATATCATACATATCAGCCGCCATACGCAATCTCCGGGCCGGAGACTTCTGTGCAATCATGTGTGCCATGCGCTGCCTTACTGCCGAAGAGGTGTCATTCATGATCAGCGGCCTCTTTCAATAATTTTTCGACACTCGTTTTCCTTGCCCACCGATTCAGGTAGTCATAATCCAGTTTTTCGTTTCCTGTAAGCATCTGATGAACGTCTCGTATTTGTATATCAGAACCTGATTTTTTCGCCCAGATCAATTTTGTCACAATGAGATCCTCGGGAGCAATAAGAGAAATCATAACACCCTCAACATCTAGGTCCCGTCTGTTTGCAAAAGCAACCTGTGAATATTCATCTGCTTTGAGAATTATACAATCGATCTTAATTATGGATTCGTTATGAATGATATTGAACATGCCTTTACGGTTAATTGCATCACGCACTGCCTGATCATCGATGTAACAGTCCTCTTCAAAAAGCTCGATTAGCTTATCTGCCTGGTGCTCCGAAACATGCAACACAATATCGATGTCTCGAGTCATGCGGGGCGTTGCATAGACAGCCAGCGCCATCGAACCTGTCATCATATAATCGATACCTGCCGATTGCAGGCGATGTGTCATATCCTTGAGGACGTGAAATTCTTCGTTCATATTCATGCGATATTACAGGCGCCAGTCTTTTCCAGGTCCACTTTTCGGCCGTTTTTTTCTGTTTCAGTCCGACATCCTTAAAAAGACGGTCCAGGCTGGCAGAAAGAGGGCTTTTCACCCGGTGTCACAGGTTTTATTTTCATCGTCTCCCCACTCCCTAAAACCCTGGATCTCTTGCTGCATCCATGTTTCCATTCAATTATACACCGTTGGCCCGGGCATGTAACGTCACGGTTCGATCCTCCATATCAAGCGACCTGGTGCACCTGGAATGGCAGATGGCTGAAGTCCAGACGGTTCAAATCCAGATGCCTGGAGGCTTGATCAATGTCCAGTCCTACAGGGCGTCCCTGGTCATCTACATCCATCACGACTCCCTCGGTCAGCTCCACCGCATCAGCCCCTTGCTTGCCGCTGAGGTCAATATACAAGCTGTCTGTGTCAGCAAAATACTCAATCTTCATGGCTTGAATCTCCTGTCTGGAAATGCGTTGTGTATGGTTCGCTCATCTTTGAGTGTGATCACACGCAGGTACCGTCCGTCAAGTGCCGGTACTTGTGCCCAGAATCTAACACGTTCACCATCCTCCTGCGCTTCTCGGCGTAACGGGGCCTTCACCACCGTGATACACATCTGCTTAGTCAGGTACCGTCGCTTCGCAAGCACCTTGTTCTCGAAGTAGTCTGTAAATCGGTACTTCATCGTGTCCCGGTCTTATCGAACGACGGGTCGAACAACGGGTTTTATCTCTTCCGCAAAATATGCTTCCAGTATGCGGTGTTCGAGGTAAAAAATACCCAGTGCCGATCCGCCGGTCAGAAAGAACTCCGTGTGAATTTTAAAGATCGCCCGAAGAAGGTCCCGCTTCAACGGCGTGCACGCCTTAGAGTTTTCCCAGTCGGTGCCAGGCATCGAATGTATATCTCCAGTACTCTTTTTTCCTCCCCAGCAGGGGAAGCAGTTTTTCCAGCAACGGATATACCTGCTGCGGGCTGAGGAAATTCCAGACTTCCTCGAATGTCCCCTCCCGCATGATCCAGGCAATCAGGCGGGCGCGCTCAAAGGCAGAGGCGCTGCCCAGGCGTTTTTTTATTTCTCCCACCGTCCAGTCACGGTCCCAGCAGAAAGAGGGTTTTTCGACGTCTTTCATGACGTTGATTTTCATATGGTCTTTCAGGTAATGGTTATATACAAAATGAAAGTGCACCCCTCTTGGGGATGCTATGAACAAATCCTCTATACTCTGTTTAGCGGTTATTATCCGCTATATGCAAAATGAGACAACGCATGAGCCGCAAAGGAAATTGCCGGGACAATCCAGACCCCACCTCTCCCCGGTCGGCGGTACGGCGCACGTATCGCCTACGGGACACAGACTCTCATAATCCTGCTTTTGCAGAAGCCGCAAAAAGCCTTTCGCAATTCCGGCTTTGTTCAAGCAATGAACAAATATATATAATGGCTTCTTTACGAACAAGAACATGACACTATTTTTCCCGTTACTATCTGCAGCGCACGATGTTATCATACCACCATTCAACCCATTTTTCAGATCCACCGAATCGCCCGGCTTCGCAAATGCATAATTAATCGATCTCATGAAACTTACACGAAATTATACAGGTAATACGCCTTCACGTACTCACCAGATAACGCCATGTCCGCCTGATTTTATTGAGGACATATGTACATCCGGCATATAATAATCCTGTAACCATCTCAATGGTCTGGGGCGGTCTATGGTAATAAGGAGTGCTTACTTTTGTATACCCCAGATGCGCAAGCATGTCAAATGTTAAGTACTCGAACATCCCGATTTCCCGCTGACTGAGATTTTTTTTCCAGGCGACCGCTCTCCCGGGGTCTATCTTCCCTCCGACCAGGGCGTGTTGTTTTCTGGTATAGGCAGGGACACGGGCATCCCCCTGCTGCATCATGGAATCATTATACGGCAGGTGTGCAAAATCACACATGGCACGGATTGTCTTTTCCGGCTTTCGAACCAGGTCTTCATAATGGACTCTCATCACCGCATGGGGATATTTGTGTTCCATCGCGAGGCCATACGCCAGCGCATCTATCCAGTGCGCAGCGGCATGGGGGATGCTATTCGGTCCCCAGTCCACCTGCATAAGCGATGAGGCGACCGCCCTTCCGTCCCTGACCATATGCACGATTTTGCACTCCGGAAAAATGTCGAAAAGTGTTTCAAAATATCGTACATGTGACGGCGTATGGTCAATCCAGAAGTCGGCATCCCCTTTGCCGTGTTCTTGTGCGTAGCACATGACAATGGATAAAATGAGCTCCTCGCATCTGCGGGATTGCAACGCACTCCTTTCCCATTTTGATGCGGAAAGCCCCCAGATTTTGTATCTCCAGTTTTTACGAACAGCGGTTATTACGCGCTTTTTGTCCTCGTCCCGATTGGTTGCGTTAGGAAAACAGCTGTAAATAAACTGCGACTCCGGTGTGGTTACCGCATTTTGCGCCCTGCCCAGGATGTTTCCCGCTAACGTGGTACCGCTTCTATCGCAACCTGCAATAAAAATAGGTTTCATTCGTTTTGTGCCATCCCAAAAATCGTTACCGACACATCCGGTTTACAATTGCGATCAAAACCCTATACCCGTGCAACCGTTTATACCCGGTTCAGTGTCTTGATATCCGTATCGCATATACCGAACGGAATGGGGAAGCTGTCCTGGAACTCCTTCTCCATCGCGCTGCCAAGCGCCCGAGGGTCGTCACACACAAACACAAAGGCCCCGCCGCCGCCTGCCCCGCATATTTTCCCACCGTATGCACCGTGTTGTTTTGCAAAGGCATACATCCGCTCCAGGTAGTCGGACGATGTAGCCGGTGCGAGCTGTTTCTGCGCTGCAAAATTCCGCTCCATTATCTGCGCACACCGTTGATATTCCCTGCCTGCCAGTGCCTGTGCAAACTCGTAGCCGCACGCCACAAGCGTGTTGAGCGCCTCGCGACCCGCATCGCTCGTATGGTTGTCATAGACCTGCTTGACCACGGTTTGCGCATTACGTGATGCCCCGGTATGTATAAGCACCAGGCGGGAGACGAATTCTTCCACCGTTTCCGCATCGATGCGCGGGCCGCAGACCTTTCCGTAGTCACTTCCGAACTCGAAACAATTGATGCCGCCGAACACGATGGCGTACTGGTCCTGTCTGCCGATAGCCCAGTTGAGATCTTTGTTCTCCATTGTAAAGAGGTCTTCGGCTATCCGGCTGCAGCTGCGGGCATCGGTGTTGTAATCCCGTGCACTGATAAGCTGCAGCAGCTTTGCCGCAGTCGAGGTACTCAGGCCGCTGCCGCGGGGATACCCCGAAAAATTGAACGCCCCTTCCCGGTACTCTATATACGGCGTAATCGCCAGATTGGTAACGCAGCCTTTTGCGTTGTTCATTATGTAGGGCACGTCGGTCCATCCGCCGGCAAAATCGATTCGAAGCGGTGCCTTGTACGAAAAGGTGATCTTGTCGATGATGCCGCTGGAAGAGGTCGCTTCGAGCTCGGGCGGGACCTCGCGGGAAACGGTCTGCAACCTGATACCGAGACGATCGCACAACGCCTTTTTCTCATTCATTGCGGAGTCGTCGTCATTGAGTACGAATATATCCGGACGCAGGTTTTCAAGAATAATTCGGAAATCTATTTTGCCCGCCTCAATGCGGGTATCGTTGAGTACCGTATAATCGACATCCTGCAGGGCGGCAACCAGGTAAAGACGATTGTTTTCCGGATTCACCGGCCGGCTCGGCCCCTTGAGTTGGGTGATAACACTGTCACGCCCCACGCCGACCACGAGTACATCGCCGTACTGCTTGCACTGATTGAAGAATACGGGATGGCCGGACTGCAGAATATCGTAGCATCCCGAACAGAACACGATCGTATTTTCCCGATGCCGGGTACGGATATCGTTGAGATCTTCTGCGGTGAGTACTTTCTGCCGTATGGTATCGAACATAATAGCTACGAACCTTTTTCTGATTCAACAGGATTCGGATTATCGACTGATATCGCCATCACGCGATATCTTTCGTTTTCATACATTAGCTGCGCTGCTTCGAAACTATACTCAACGCCCTTTGTCGCATGGAGTTTTGCATACTCATGCTTGTCAATCACGACAAGATCTATACCGTATTTTCGTTTAAAATAATTAAAATCGGGCCTGATGGCATCAAAGTCGACATGGTCTTCATCCATATACGCGAACCCGTTTTCTTTACTCAGGATGAAACGGTAATAAAATCTGTGGCTATTGAATAAAAAATAGGATAACCTGAATGAAAGTTTTGTCGGTATGGTAATGATACTTCTGGTATCGAGCGTATTCAGAAAAGAGAGTACCGGCTCCAACGACATCCCCGGAGAAAAATGAATATTCTCCAGCACTTGATCGCGGTTTGATGCACCAAAAATAATAACCACAATACAAATTTGTACAACCAACAGATACTCAAGCCACATATACCCGGTTTCGAATTGCGTTATATACACAACGAACAAAAAATAGACAAACGGTGCACTATATTCGAAATAACGCTCCGCCTGTCCCAAAAAAAGGAATGGCCTCTGGGAAGTAATAATAAACGCAATCAGAGAAAACAGCACAAGCCAGCACACATAGCGGGTGAGAGCAAATTCGAAAATCGGGCCGATTTTTCCATATGCAGGTACCACAAATGCAGCGATCAGTAACGGAGGGATGGAATATGCGGCAATTACATAGCTCGATTCTGAAAACACCGATTGTAAAAACTTCTTGGGACGTGCAATCAGATAATAGGGCAAAAAAACCAGGTTTTTTAAATTTTCTCTGCGTATTGGGGCAGTATTGCACAGCACATGCCGGGAATACCACTTATAATGATGATACTTTGACACGAGAATCAATTTAAGCCCCAGACCGGGAAATGCAAATATCACCGCAATCACGGCACATAAGGGGATAATCGGAAAAAAAGAGCGGTACACGCACCCGAGAAACAGACTCGCACCGGCCATTACCTGCAGTGCAAACTGTGAGGTAGCCACTATCATCAGACCCAACACTACACACACAAGTAACAGATAATTGGCATGAAAGAGAAGAACTCCTCCCATCGCGAGAAAAAATAAAAAAGTAAGAAGCAGCCCGAAGGTCCGCGCGCCGATTGTTTTTACCCGTGAAGTAAATGGGGACAATATCGGTGCGGTTGCAGTAAGAAGTGCAACCAACCCGGCATAAGAGAATCCTACGTGGTCGGCCGGTGTCAACCCGTATTCGGTCAGCACCATACGTGTTGCAATATAAACCGTCAGCACAGTACAACACTCATACCCGATACAAAGGCTCTTACCTGCAAGCCCCCAGAGTCTCTCAGGGAATAATGAGATTATCCAGTGATGCAAAACCGGATATCCTCTGTATCCCTTTATTACCGAATTCGACACTTCGCCCAGTTTTTTTTTCCGGCACTCTTTTAAAAACCGAATATTCCAGAAATGCACAAAATCGTCGGTATCACGACTTACGGCAAAAAGCAGACGAAGTGTAAAAGTCAAAAGCAGTATCACTATCAATTCAATAACCATACAGCAGCCTGTCGCGGATCATGTATACACCTAATCAGCGGTTGCGTGCAAAACGCAATCGCTTTTTTACGAATTCCACTTCATGTGCAGAGAAAAAACCAATAAGCCATAACAAAGGGAAATAGAGCAGAATAATACCGCTTTTAACCGCAATGCCCCCGCCAATACCCGTGGTGTTTGCAATGAAAAAACCCGTTGCGTACAACACTCCCGCAAAAAACGTAATCGCAACGATCCGGAAATAGTCAAAACACACACAGAAACTGCGCAATGTAAACGCCAGTTTTAAGCCATCCCATACGATGTAAGAAATCGCAGTCGCCACTGCAGCACCCATAAAACCCCATTGGGGAATAAAAAGAAAATTCAATCCCATGTTGACCGCACAGGCTATCACGATGTTCATTGCAATAATAAACGATCTGTTTTTCATAAGCAATCCCCATCCGAGAAAAAGCCCCAGCCCGTAAAACACGTAAGAAAAGCAGATAAAAGGTATCACGACCCATGCAGGCCAGAACGCCTTATTGCGGGTAACTACCATAAGAATTTCGCGGGAAAAAAGCGATACGGCAAGTGCACAAAACATCGAGAGCAGGTAATAATACGTAGCCCCATTTGCGACAATTTGTTTCTGCTCTTCTGGTTCTGATTCCTTCTGAAACAATATCTGCTGCAACCCCTGCTTAAGAGGCGTCACAATAAAAATATTCAACAGTGACGCAATACGGTATCCAATATCATAAATCCCAATAGCAGACAAAGGGGAAAAGATCTTCAGCACATACCTGTCTCCGGAGTTGATCAGGATATTTGAATAACCTGAAACGATCAGGGGCTAGCCGAACGAAAGCGGTGCTTTGAGCGCACCGATTCTGATACGTGCTTTCGTATTCCGCACAAATACCGGTGTGATCAATAACACAATACAGCCGAACCTGACAACATCTCCTATAATAAGCGCGCCTATCCCGAAATCCCACCGAAATAAAAGCAGTAGTGTCGTTGCTGCCGAAACAACCAGTGACATAATTGAAACAAACATATAATACCGTGCGCAGCCTCTCAAACGGATCATGGGTCGACACAGGTACTGAACAAAGCTGTAAAAGTGGCGATCTTTTCAGCCGTGCAGCAGTAGCCGCCTGATCCTTTTTCTTACGTGTAACGGTATCATTTGTATTACCACGTTTATCACCCAGATGTTCATGATGTATAGCAGCAGATACCCGAAATGAAGACGTCCAGTTTTGACATGTGCAAAAAACAAATACTTATATGCTTTGCGTTGCATATACAATGCGGCACAGTGTACCTGTTTCATGTTTTTATAGCTCGAATTAACAAAGGTAGGCGTGGCGGGGTTTTTATATTGCGTCCAGTCATCACTGAGTATTTCATTTTTCTCCTTTAATGTCCGGTACAATAACGAATTCGGCATCAGGAACAAAGGAGTCGTACTAAAGCTATACGGCTCGGTATCTCTAATAAACCGGGCATTGCTGCGCAAGGATTTTCGTGTCTCCCCCGGAATGCCGGGAGTGAAATAAAGATGCACCTTTATTCCACTTTTCTTTATACGCGAGATAATCGCTTTGGCCTTTTCAAGGTCGATTTTTTTATCGACATATTCCTGTAATTCCGGATCGGTCGTTTCTATTCCCAGTCTCACATTATCACAACCGGCCTTTGCAAGCAATTCGATAAGCTCCTCATCGAAGAGTTCCACCCTGTTATTTATTTGCCAGCTGATTTGTAATTTTTTTTCTATTATGTTGCGACATATTTTTTTGGCCCGCTGCATATCGACGGCAAATTCGTTATCGAGCAGGACGACACAGTCGATGCAATATCGGCGATGCAACAGCTCCATCTGTGCTACTACCTGATCACAGGACTGATACCGCACCCCCATGTTATGCCGTGCGCCCCCGCAATATCTGCAATTGAATATGCAGCCTTTCATCGTGGTAATTGTCGCCATACGCTGCGGCGCGTCTCCTACTTGCGATGCATCCTTTCTGAGCTCAAGATACGCGGGCATGTTAAACGCGTCGAATGCAGGCAGAGGGAAACGGGTTAGGTCCGCAAGAGGGGCGTCTCCGGTGTCTTCAAGCCTCCCGTCCCTGTTTATTAAAAAACCGGGGGTATATCTCAGGGCCCCGTGTTTTCGTATCTCCCTGAGCGCATCGACGATCGGCATCTCTATCTCTTGTTTGCATATGTAGCTTGATTTGAGCTTATACAACTTCATCATGTCTATTTTATCCACCGTCTGCTGCACCACAACGGCGATGGTGGGAAAGTCCAATTCGGCTGTTTTTCTGTCCCACGGTATGTGGCTCCAGGATACAAACGCGATTATTACATCCGGCTGGATCCGATCCACCGACGCATTTACCTGTTGATATGTCAAGCCATCCCGCTGAGCTTCGATTAAAAACAACTGCTCACTGGGTAATTCCCTTTTAATAAGTGCATACAGCATCGGTGCGGTATACGGAGTTCGTGCGGTACGTACAGGCCCGTTGAATTTGTCTTCCCGCAGGATCCAGTACCCGTTGACCCTGGGCGGAATTATCATAACTATTTTCATTCAGCCTCTTTTGATATTCTCTTGTTCACAGTCACGAAAAAACTCTTCCAGTGCACCAAAATCATAGCGTAGCGTATGCGTCTGGATTTCATAAAAATCCTTTTTGGCAATGCTTCTTTTGTCACTAACCTGAAAGCGGGCGGGCAATTCCCCACACGGGGGCAACGCTAAATGAGACATCGTATTTTGTAATAATTGCCTGCAGCAGCAGCGTCGTTCCCGACCGTGGTGCCCCTGCTATAAATATGGGGAAGGTACCTTTTTTCCCCTTCGCGAAATCGGCATGCGGGAATAAATCGCACCCGCTGAAATCGGTCGCTCCCAGAAAAACACACCTCATCAACATTTCCTTCACCTGGGTTGAATAACTTTTCTCATAAACCTGCATGCCTTTTGTGCATTCATAACAAAAAGCGACCACCCGTTCCGGCGCTCAGCTGCGTGTAAAGCATCGAAGCCATGAATCGAAATTAAGCAAACTCCACACGAGCAATCTTCGATTCACCTTACCACTCAGATG
This sequence comes from uncultured Fibrobacterota bacterium, assembly GCA_964589825.1. Taxonomy (GTDB): domain Bacteria; phylum Fibrobacterota; class Chitinivibrionia; order Chitinivibrionales; family WJKA01; genus CAZPUS01. The sequence goes on from CAZPUS010000044.1 coordinate 12,347, forward strand.
CTCGTCCGAAAGCTGCTGTACGCTCTTTTTATCAAAATACGCATACACCGGAGATTCGCAATACAATGTATCCTTTACATACTCAATACTCTCCCCTTTGAACCACGCCGCATCGGGTGCGGAAAACCCCTGTTTCACGTCACCGCTGACACTCGAGGGCACATATCGGCTGAGCATACGGCGCAGCAGCAGTTTTCCGTCCCTTGTTTTTCTGAAGTATCGTTTGGTTTTGGGTCCGGGCTCATTTTCATTCAGTCGTACCACGTTTTTGAGATTCCCGACCTTCAAATTGACCGGAACCCTCATCGCGAAATCGACGAGATCGTTGTCAAGAAACGGAACTCTGGTCTCCAGACCGTGCGCCATGCTCAATGAATCCTCGACCATAAGCAACCCGTGAAGAAACGTCTTTGCCTCAAAGTAGAGCGAATGATTGACATAGTCCTCGGGCCTGGTAAACTGTTGCGCATGAGACTTGAAAACATCACGAAAAATGTCGCGAGTCCACACATGATTCACTTCGTCCCATATCGGTGCGAACACCTTATGCAGCAGCTTGTTTCTGATTAAGCGCTGCCAGTAGGTGTAATATTTATCGATATAATTTTCAAAATCGTCATTAACCGCCGCCCGATAGTATCGCCAGGGATAGCCGCCGAACAGTTCATCACCGCCGGTTCCGGCCAGCACGACTTTTACGAATTTGCCTGCAAGCTTGGCCGCGTAATAATTGGGATATGACTGCCCGACCCGCGGTGTCTCCAGATGCCAGGTGTATGCCGGCATGCAACGCTCCATGTCTCCCGATTTCAACACCATTTCATAGTGCTCTGTTTTGAAAAGATAGGACATGTATTCGGCTTTTTTCCTCTCGTCAAAGCCAAGTTCCAGTCCCGATGCGGAGCTGAGGTCGAAGCCGCAGGTAAAGGTTTTCATGTACGGCAATTGCCGTGCCGCCACGGCGGTAATCGACCCCGAATCCATACCCCCGCTGAGGTATGCGCCCACATCCACGTCAGATACCAGTTGACGCCGTACCGCACGGGAAAACAGACGGTCCAGCTCTTCGATATATTCACGCTCATCAGCAGCTTCTTCCGGCTCACGAAAATCGAAATCCCAGTATTGGGTAAATGACTTTTCGATGTTATGCGGACCCTCCCGAACCAGTTGTTCGTACTCTATTGTCGCATAATGGCCGGGAGGAAAGGTAGAAACGTTTTTGATGAAATTCTTTTTTGTAAAGAGGTTTTGGAAAGTAAAATATTCAACCAGCGCTTCGTAATCGACTCGGATATCAAAGCGTGGATGGGATAGAAACGCCTTTTGCTCCGATGCAAACATTATTACGTCATTTCCCGCGCACGTATAGTAAAGCGGCTTAATTCCGTAACGATCGCGAGCGAGAAATAATGTACACTTCTCGGTATCCCATATGGCAAAGGAGAACATTCCATTGAGTTTTTCCACGCATCGTTCTTTCCACTGCGCATACGCAATGAGTACTACTTCCGTATCGGTGTGCGAAAAAAAGCGGTGCCCGAGTGATTCCAGCTCGGAGCGCAATTCTTTGAAATTGTATACCTCGCCATTGTACGTGATTACGTATCGCGAATCGGCAGTTTTCATCGGCTGGTGTCCTGTTTCGGACAGATCGATTACCGAGAGTCTGCGGTGGCCCAGCCCCACATATCGTTCGATCCATTGACCTTCATCATCAGGACCACGATGGGCGATACTGTCGGTCATCCGCTGCAGAAGTGTTGCAGATACCGGCTCACGGCTGAGGTTGACTATTCCCGCTATTCCACACATATGGTGTCCCCGATCGCTTCTACTTCCCGATGTGACGTAATTTCTTTCATTGGCACATTACGGATACCTTCTTCATGCGCAACCGCATACTGATTTTTCTGGGGCATGCCGAATGGCCCCGGCCAGTCGTTTTCTGCGCCGGTTGCAAGGCTCGTAACTACAATTTCGTCTCTAAGAAGATCTCCGCTGAACAGCATACCGTTTGCAATGATCGACGGCGCACATGAGGTTATAGGTCGCCCATAGTCAAGTATTTCTTTTATCGTCCCATCTATTGCGCATATTCGAAACAATTTGCTTGTACCACGTACATCCTGCGTTTCCGCATAAAAACACCCGTTGAAGTAGGGTATATTTATAATCGCTCGGAATGTATAATCCGACAAGTCGGTTTGCCATGCAACCGTTCCATTGGTTACATACCATGCGGTCAAGGTCTTGCATTCATCACCACAATCCTTCTGTGGTTTTCTACTATTGCCAGTTCCGACAATGACCTTTCCATCCGCATACGTGACAGTAGCCTTCTTGTCGGCACACACATTTTTTCTTTCCCAGACGAGCCTCAATTCCCGGTCATAGACACGAACTGCACCATTACCCGTATTCGCTCCATACCAGTAGGTAACTATATAATATCCGAAGTGATCATCAACAAGTACCGTATTCCATGAAATCGTCATGTGTGGTGCTTTTACAGAGACAATTTTCTGAATTTTGCCCGTTTTTGCATCAATTCGGAGCACCCCACCATCGCATTGATAATAGACACAACGTTTTTTCTGATCAACACACGGTGTGACGCCCCCCTTGGTCCACTTTTTTATATGCCATACCTGCTCTCCGTCGCAAAGACGGAATGCATGTAATCCATTGCAAAAAGAGCCAAATACGATTTTGGTATTGTCCCTGCATCGAAAAAATGAATACCCAAAAAAATATTTTCCGGGATGTCTATCACTGCTTATCCACTCGATCTCACCTGTGTGTACCTCTATCGCTTTTGTGCGTTTGTGTTGATATTCATGCGCAATAACAAGTGTGTTTCCACTTTTTGTTTCCAAACATAATGGCGCGGAATCATAGGTGTTGCTGAATGGGTATGTTCTTTTTTTCTCAAACGGTACTTTTGCCTTAAAGGACACCACAAAAGGGAATGCGTCGTTTCTACGATATCGTTTACCGGAATCTCTCACAAAAGGACCTGCGGAAAAAAAAGCGGTTTCATTCACTACCACACCACCTTGTGCATACAATCGCGTACCCTTTGAGGCACTGTAAAAACCGGCAACTGGCATATCCTCTTTTTTTAATGATACGCCACGAGAAAAAAAATAACGAACCCTCGTTATGGCTATCCGGTAATCAATGGCTGGAAAGATCAGCATCCCTGTGATACATACAATAACAAATATTGAACCACTAATCAGAAGTACCGAGCGCATTGTCACAGTGATCCTATATACCTTCTCAGCCGGTTACCGAAGCTGAGACACAATTTGTTCCTGTTGCCGGGGTGTAATACCATAATATAAGGGCAGCGTTATACAATGCTCAGAAAGATATGTGCTTTTTGATAGGGTCTCGTGTATCCTGCACACGGACACATCCCCGAAGGCGGGATGTGCATGCAATGCATAGGTGCCGATCTGTGCTTCGATACCATGTTGCCGCAGCCGTTGCATCACGCGGTCCCGGTCATCGATACACACACAAAAGGACTGGTACGAATGCATGCCGCTGCGCGTCACCGATGGGATGACGACTTTGTCGCAATTGTTAAGCAATTCCGCGTATATTGCCGCACTTTCTCTTCGTTTTTGCAACAGCGTATCGATTTTTTCCAGCTGCCCGAGCCCCACAGCCGCAAGGATGTTGCTCATTTTGTAATTGGTACCGATTCGTTCGAACACAACGCCGCGACGATCGTCCTTTTGTGCCGCCATACCGAAGTGAATATACGAACGGATCCACCCGGCCCACTCGTCATTGTCGGTGGTAACCATTCCCCCCTCCCCGGTGGTGATGAATTTTCGCGGGTGAAAAGAAAAAACCGATATGTCGGCGAAAGTCCCGACCTTTTTTCCCTTGTATTCAGCCCCGACCGCACAGGCGGCATCTTCCACGATGAATATCCCATACTCACGTTTGATTTCATCGAGTCGTTGATAATTGAGCGGATTGCCGAATTGAGAGACCGGAATAATCGCTCTGGTACGCCCGGTTATCGCTGCTTCTGCTGCATCGTAGTCTATGAGCATTGTCTTCGGGTCAACATCGACCAGCACCGGCTTTGCACCTACAATGACTGCGGCAGAGGCGGTAGCAGGGTAGGTATAATTGGGAACGATCACCTCGTCGCCCTCACCGATACCAAGGCAACGCAGTGCGACCTCGAGTCCGGTGGTGCACGATGTGAGCGCAATCGCATGGCGACATCCGATATACGAGCACAATTTTTCTTCAAATTCCCTGGTAACCGGTCCTTCGGTAAGGTAGCCGCTTGTGAGCACGTCATCCACACGCTGCCGAATAGCATCGTCCATGTATGGCTTTATAAGTGGTATTGTATACATAAAGTTATTTATTCAAGACCGGCTGCTTTTCTTCGCTGAGCGACTTGCTTTTTATGCGAGTCTCTCCATTCGATAAGACGACGCATTCCTTCTTCGAGATCGACACTCCACTCAAATCCAAGCTCTTCAGCAGCCTTTTCGACCGATCCGATACGGTTTGTAACGAACGTCTTTCCTGCCGGCTCATATTGTATGCGCAATCCGGTTCCGGTAAGTCTTATGAGCAATTCGGTAAGCTCTTTTATCGAGGTACCGATACCGCGGCCAACATTGTAACACTCACCCGATACATCCGCTTTCATTGCACATATATTCGCCCGCGCCACGTCACCCACATACACAAAATCGTACTGCTGGGATCCGTCGCCATATACAACCGGCTGCACCCCGTTGTCGATATTGTCAAGTATTTTCATCATCACGGCGATATAGGCACCCTTGTAATCCTGACGGGGACCGTATACATTCATATAGCGTAATCCTACCCAGTCAAGCCCATAACGATGCCCGAGTGATTTGAACATGTGCTCTCCGGCTATCTTTGTCGCACCGTAAAATGTGTAGTTGTTATAGGGATGCTCTTCAGTCATAGGCAACTGCAACGCATTACCATATACTGAAGCAGAGGATGAATATACCACCCGCGATACGTTGTTGCGTATACAGGCGTCTATCACATTAAAGGTGCCCCGGATATTTACATCAAACGCCGACCCGGGGTATTCGTGGCACTGCAAAAGCCACATCGCCGCAAGCAGAAAAACACCGTCGACCCCTTCGAGTGCACGGTTGAGGATATCCTCGTGCAGAATATCTCCACCGTGGGGAGATATACTGACCCGCGGATCATTAAGAGAATCACCCAGGTTTTCCATCGTACCACGGAAAAAGTTATCATACACAATAATTTCCCGCACATCGGTTTTCACGAGCTCGTCAACAAGGTGACTGCCTATAAGCCCGGCACCGCCGATTATCATTATTCGCTTCCCGCTTAACTCCATACGCCGCAGGCTCCAGTTTTACATTTGCAGGTAATGAACGATCGAGTTACCAATTGATATTACTCCTTCTGTGTTTTATAGTTATCATACCGCATGGTTGCGGTTTTAAGATGCGGGGGCAATTCCGCACACTCATCAACATCCAAACAACGTAGTGCACCGGTACCCGTTTTCAGGTAGCGAAGCCCGCTTTCGGGGCAGATCAGGATGCCGTCGCTATCCGGCTCCGGAAGTAGCATCCCGTGACGACTCATCCATCCGCTGCGATGCGCAGGAACCCCTTTCATCAACGCATAATCGGGGACATCGGCAGTAATCACGGCGCCGGCAGCAATAAACGCATACCGTCCTATTGTCACCCCGCACAGGATGGTGGCATTCGCTCCGACTGTGGCTCCACGTTGTATACGAGTCTGTTCAAACAGATGATGCCGGTCGATTTCACACCGCGGGTTGGTCACATTTGTCAAGACACACGAAGGCCCGAGAAAGACGTAATCTTCAATGATCGTGCCGGTATATACCGATACATTGTTCTGAATTTTTACGCGGTTTCCGATACTCACCTCACCGGCGATATTGACGTTTTGTCCCAGCACACAATGTTCCCCGATACTGGCATGTTTCATGACATGAGAAAAATGCCATATTTTTGTCCCTTCACCTATGGTACAGGGCTCATCTATATATGCGGATTCATGGGCAAAATAGGACATAGCAGCGGGAATCCTTGCGGTGAATTAATCTTTTTACCTCAGTCACAACTATTGTATTGATGAAAGACGCAACGTACCCTGCAGTCACCGGTTCCCCGGAGATGACTGGTCTACCCTGTTCTTGTTTTCGGTGCCCCGGGATCGGTGCACATTGCAGCAGATCAGGCAATAAAATCACCCTGTTCAGGTTTTAGTTCTTTCCTCTGACTGTACCTGCCGCCTATCGATGCAGCCACCTGTGAGAATAGTGTTTTATTCCCAGAGGCTGTGCAAACCGAATATTGTATACCGTTTCTATGGAAGGGCGGCACTCGGCCGGGGTATATCCGTTGCCATCGAGCGTGCGCTCATACACACGCGTGTGCAGATCGGTAAAGCCTGAGGAAAATTCGATGTCCTCTCCGTCTACTTTCACCGAACGCCAGGTGTTTTTATTCTGTGAAACCGCGTCCTGCGGCAATTGTGTCCTGTCTATGGAAAGAAACCAGCGCACCCGGGCCTTCTCCAGGAGCAGATAGCCGGCAATGGTCTTTTCGTCTCTGTAGTGCAGTTCAGAGCGTTGCACTTTTCCGAAAATCCAAATAAGCATATCGAAAAAATGTATGCCGATATTGGTCGCCAGCCCCCCCGATTGCTCGCTATTCCCTTTCCACGAAACCAGATACCACTTGCCACGGGAAGTGATATACGTCAATTCGATATCGTGAATCCGTGTATCCGACTCTTCATTTATTGCGCGTTTTAGGGCCTGAATAGCCGGATGCAGTCGCAGCTGCAGTATGCAATAAATCTTTTTTCCGAACTCCTCACTCAATTCCTGGAGTGCATCGATGTTCCAGGGCATGATTACCATAGGTTTTTCGCATATTGCATGTGCATTGAGTCGCAACGCCAACCTGATATGTGCATCGTGGAGGTAATTGGGTGAACATACGGTGAGGTAATCGATCGGCGATCCTTTTCGACGAAGCTTTTCAAGATGCCTGTCAAACCGCTCGAATTCCCTGAAAAACGACGCCTGCGGATAATAGCTGTCGAGTATTCCCACAGAATCGTTAGGATCACATGCCGCGACCAGCTCGCAGCCGGTCTCCTGCATCGCCTTCATATGCCGCGGTGCGATATAACCGGCTGCCCCGGTAAGTGCAAATCTTTTTGCCATATATGCCGGCAATTCCTCTGCGTTACGGATACGGTTTTCCCCCGCTGCACCAGTGCAACAGCCCTGAGAACAGCGAGTCTTTTCTGGTTGTCACTGCCTGCGAAACGGCAACCGCAGCAACTCCTGCCTGATGCCCTGAATAAGCTTCTGATCCTCCTCGCTCTTTTCACTGCTTCCGAATGCATGCGCAAACACCACCAGCAGCACTCCCACAAAAAAGAAGCCAAACGCGAATACCAGCGGATAGAGCTTTTTTTCTCTGAAGCTTTTGGATACAAATACAGGATCCATGACCGTAAACGCTTCCTTGCTGACCACCATCGCTTTTTCGTATTCATTCGCGATCATGCCCTGAATCTTCTCCCGCAGCAGCGGATCGGCGATGCCGTGGAGCTTCTCTTCCAGATAGGCGATGTTTTCATTTGCCTCCCGCTCGATCATTTGTTTCAGATAGGTATTCAGATAAGAGACCATCGTGGTAAGCAGCGTATCGGATAATACGGAATCGGGGGATTCTATTTTCAACGTCATGGTGTTGTTGTCATTTATCTTTTTTTCGAGCAATTCGCCGTTAATAATACCGGCGACTTTCTTCGGCACCGGTGCGACCGAATCCACCCGCCAGCCAGCGCGTGTACTGTCCCAGTGTTCTTTGTAATACTCCGGCTTCATTACGTTGTACAGAATCGGAATCATACCGGTTTCTTCAAGCAAGTGTGCATTGAATTTTCTTGTCTCCAGCACCATTTCTATTTTTTCAAGACTCGCATTCCCTCCCATGTTAAGCTGACTCGCTACCATGCCGCCCAGACCTCCAAGCCCGGAAAACGAGGGCGCTTTTTTCGACTCCGACTCTTTGGGACTTATGAGCACCGAGGACACGTGGGCAGGCCCTTTTACTTTTGCGGCGATATAGCCGGTCAGCAAACCGAGAAAGGCACAGCCCACGAGCAGCCATTTATTTCGCAGCAGGGCATAGATATATTCAAGGAGATTTATTTCATCCGGATCGTGCCGTGTGGTTGGCGCGACAGCCGCAGTGTCGTGAGATCCGGCATCGCCAGGTGGTGTGTAGTTATTGTGCATAGCTGAGTCGTTCCTTACGGGAATTTCTTTTAAAAAATACTAAGAAACCATCTTTTTCGCATAAACAGATTAACATCGATTCATCACGATATCATACCCCTTCTCAAAATGGACGCCTTTTGATGAAAGACTCGATTTAAGCAGCTTCTCGACCGATTGTTGCAAGTGAAACATTATCGTTGGGTTGTCAATATCGGAATCCCGGGTTTCCCAGAGCCGCTTCGACGCAACGAAATCTGAAACCGCCTTATGAAAAAGAACCTCTGCATATGACCAGGCTCCATTACCCTTCATGAATAACCACCCCTTTATCGGCTATCGTTTTAAACACAGACCCCGGTTGTGTTTTATGACAGGTAAATTCCTCATATGTCGCAATGACAACGTCTTTGGGTATAGGAATATCTCTTAATGCCTTCCATACGGCTGCCGCCTCCTTTACTCTGGAGTGACATGCAGGTTTGATAATTGTGAGATCGAGATCGCTCGAATCGCCGGGGGCAGCGTAGGCATAT
>CAZPUS010000045.1:0-20900 GCA_964589825.1 uncultured Fibrobacterota bacterium
AACCCGAGGAGGCTTTTCATGAATGGCCGTTTGAAAAAGTGTGTGGTGGTCCTTTGCGGGGTGGCGGTACACGTGCACGCCATGCAGGTCATCGACCTGCCCAGAGACGAGCAGGGATGGACCCTTTTCAGCCCGTCGCAGGACAGCCGTATCGTGTATGTCAGTTCTTCCCAGGGAAGCGATGCAACCGGGGTGGTGTATCACCGTGATTCCGCTGCAGTGGGAAGCGATCCCTTTCATCCCGCAGGAGACATCCAGCCGTTTGCGAGTGTGTCTGCCGCGTTGGACGAGACCCGCAGTGGATATCCTGACTGGGTATTGTTTAAAAAGGGTGATGTGTGGTATTCCTCCTGCAGTGCGAAAAACGGACGCGCCACTGACGAGATGTTCCTGGTATCCTCATACGGTACGGGTGAAAGACCCCTGTTCAAAACCGGGACAGAGGCGGGATTAAGCCGGTGCTGCAGTGAATTGCAGTACATGGCCATAGTGGGCCTGCACTTTTACGCGCATACGCGGGACCCGGAAAACCCAGATTACGGCGGTACCGAAGGGGCGACCGGCTCGCGCCTGTTTGAAGGAACGCTCGGCAGCTCTTACGATATCCTCATCGAAGACTGTGTGTATGAGTATTATGTTACGAATCTGGTATTGTATCGCCTGAGGGACTTTGTCTTGCGCCGGTGTATCATACTCGATGCGTACAACACCGGCGGGCATTCCCAGGGCATTTTCGCTTCCGCCCTCGACAGCGCGATCATCGAACAGACGTTTTTCGACCATAACGGATGGCTGGTGCAAAGCAGCGGCAACGGGCGCACCGCGGATAACGGGCAGGCAACGATATACAACCACAACACCTATTTTTCATCGTGTAATAATGTGATCTTTCGGGAGAACGTCTTTTCGCGGTCGTCAAGCATTCAGAACAAATGGCGAAGCGATGAACCCGGTAAAAGCTCCGCCCTGGTATGCGAAAACAATCTGTATCTCGATGGTGAGATCGGCATCAGTATGGGAGGCAACACCTCTGAGGCGCATCGGTATGTACAGTGCCGTATAGAGGACAACGTGTTCGTGGATATCGGCCGGTCACAGCCCACCAACCGTACGCTCGCCTGGTATATCGATGCCAGCGACTGGGACGGCGGTCGCATTACGGGCAATATCTGTGCGCATCAGTACCATCCGGATATCGCCAATGCCTACGGCATCAACCTGCAGGGTGCCAGCATGCGCAACGTGACGGTCAGGGAAAACATCATACACGATATCAAGAGCAACGGCGGATTGATCAGGGCGGGTGACACACAACACGAGAATATCGCCATTACGAACAATTATGTGCAAACTCCCACATACGAGGCCTGGTGTATAAGCCTGGACAACGCGGCGGGGCTGGATTACACTGTCGATTCCAACACGTATTATTCTGCCAGGGGGCCCTCGGAGTGGTTCAGGGCGGGGACAACGGCCATGTCATTGGCGGACTGGCAGGCCACGTTCGGGGCGACGCATGCGGAAACCCTTGCGGTGGACTATCCTGCACCGCGGCGAAATGCGGATTCGTATGCACGTGATGTACTGGGCCGGGACAGCAGCTTTAGTGCCTTTTACACTGCCATGCGCACCAGGGCGAAATCGACATGGAATGAGGAGCTGACCACCCGGGCCATACTTTCGTATATACGTGAAGGATTCGGACAGTCAACGTCCCTATCGCCGGCACGCGCCGAAAGAACGGCACCGGTGACCGGCCACATGCATATACGTTACGATCGCGCTATGCGGCGTTTCGTACTGCAGGCGGATAAGAATGTTCGCCTGTTGACACTGCATACGCCGGACGGAAGGTGTATACAGCGGGTTTCGGTACCCGCCGATGGTGATGATGCCGGTACACTCACCGCCGGACTGGACACAGTGCCTCCCGGAGTGTATATAGCCACGCTTTTTTCGGGTGATATACCCATGCACATTGAGAGGGTGTTTGTGTCACGATGAGAGGGTGTTTGGTGTCGGCCCTGAAAAAAACATAACTACATATAGATAAAAACCTGCAAAAACTGGTATTTTTTCCCCATTTGAAATCGATCTTAGCGTCTGAAATGGATTGTTAGGCATTTCGCAGCTCTTTCTCGCGGCGTAGTAGACCTTAAACGGACGCTTTTGCCGCTACCGCCCCTTCACACCTTCCGCATTTTCATAAATCACCACACTGGTTAACAGCACCCGCCGCCATTATTATTGCTGCAGTCGCACGAGGGCGCTTCGCCGGTGCGTCGGGCATAAATGAGCGCGGCGGCGCAGCCCACACCCGCGCCTACGTCAATGGCGTGGAAGGCGCAATTGCTGCGGCAGGCACCGCATTCGATACAGCGGTCCCGTTGCACGATTTTCGCTTTTCCGTGTGTCAGGGCAAGGACCGCGCGGGGACATACTTCGATGCAGCGACCGCATCCGGTACAGGTGGAATGGTCTACAACAACAGTTGCCGTATTTCTATTGTCATGTCGTCGTATCCTGGTTGGCAGGTTCTTTTGTCAGGGTATCCGGCAGGCCTTTGACGAAATGCTGTATTTCATCCCGTACACGTCTGTAATGGTGTAATGCTTCCTGCCTGGTCTGCGCGGTTTTTGCCAGTTTCGGTGGATCGTCGAAGCTGATATGAAAGCGGTTCACCCGGCCGGGGAACAGGGGACATCGTTCATGTGCCGAATCGCAGACAGTGATAACCCAGTCGAACGGAATGTCCTTGATTTCGGCGAGATGTTTCGAGCGATGGTGCGAAATGTCCACCCCCGCTTCTGCCATCACTTCCACTGCGTCTGCATCGAGTCCTTGTGGTTCAATGCCGGCGGAGTACGCCTCGATTGTGTCGGCCTTGAGATAGGTGGTCCAGCCTTCGGCCATTTGACTTCTACAGGAATTGCCTGTGCAGAGAAAAAGGATCTTCATCGTATGTCCTCCGGTTATCGAGTCAATCGATCAGCTCAGGTGTGAGATAAGTATGTATATTCCGGCACCGATACACACGATGGCACTGATCCTTCGTGCCCATTTTTCAAAGACGCGAATTCTGTGAAATAGTGCGCCGATTGCGTGTGCGCCGAATGCCACCACAAATGCGAATCCCAATACCGGCAGGGCGGTGCCGATTCCATACAGTCCCGGAATGAGCAGGGAGCTGCCGTGTCTCGCTGCAATGCCGAACGTGCTGCCGAAAAACAGCGCAGCGGAAACAGGACAGAAGGCAAGGGCAAATACAATACCGAGAAGCAGCGCTCCCAAGGCGCCGGAACGCGCGAGGCGCAGTTGCAGTTTGTGTGAAATGCCCGGGCCGGAGAAAGGGAAATTGAATGCGCCGAGTAACACCGCACCGATGAGTATCAGCAAGGGGCCGAGGATAATGTGCATGTGTTGTTGCAGAAAGAACGATACACGTGGTATTGCCTCTGCACTTGACACGAGTAGTGCACCGAGGACAAGGTAGCTCAGCACTCTGCCGAGCGTGTAAAACAGACCGGAGATTACTGTAACGGTCGGTTTTTCGATTTCTTTACTGATAAAGGAAATCGCTGCGATGTTGGTGGCCAGCGGGCAGGGGCTGATCGACGTCAGAATGCCGAACCATACAGCCATACCCATGCCGGTGATGAACGGATCCATATGCATTTATCCTTATTCCGGGAGATACGCGGATATTTCTTTGACGACGTATTGTTTGAATTTTTCATCGTTGCGCAAAAGCTGCCAGACTTTTTCGAGATTATTCCACTCGGTTTCTCTGCCGCCGACCTTTTTTGACACAACGATTGAAATAGAGCGCAGCTTATAGTCCTGCACAAAGTGACGGTTTTGCTGCTTATCCACGTTTACATGCCGGAATCTGACTGCGCCGGCCGATTTTTCCGCGGACAGGTCTTCGGCGATAGCCTCTTTTGTCAGATCTTCCATTTTATTGCAGCTGCGGCAACGGTTTTTGCCGTGAAACAGGTATACATCAACCACGGCAGACGTTTTTTTTGACGTATCCTGTGCTGCGGTTGATTCTTTTTCCCCGGACGATGCAGCTTTTTTTTCACGGCTCTGTCGAGATCGCGTCTGAGTCTCATCGCTCTTGTGCTCTCCGGGCTTGTTGTCGCTCGCACATGCCGAACCGATAATCGCAGCGGCCAACACCACTGTCTGTATGCTTGTCAGAAATGAGACCCATGCGCCTAAAATGGATGTTTGTTTCATTACGACACTCCTTGGATGATGAATATGGTTTGTCGGCATCCCCGGCCATATGGAGATACCGCACTTTTTTTGTGATAAATTACGCATAAACCTGCGCGCTTCACATAAAAACACCTATCTTCACGGCACTCTATGCCAGAAGTTGCGCTATTTCCTTACTGGAGAGCACTTTTCCCGTTGATTTTACCTGTCCGTCAACGGCCAGGGCAGGTGTCATCATAACGCCGTATTGCAGAATCTCGTTCATGTCTTCCACTTTGACGACTTCGGCCTCTGTTTCGCTTTCTTTGGCCGCTTCGCGTGCCGCCTCGTAAAGTTTTTTACATTTTGGGCAGCCGGTGCCGAGGACTTGAATCTTTTTCATATTCATTCTCCTCTAAATATGATTAAAAATGGCATGTGCTCTGTGTATTATGCAAAAGAGCCGTAAATAACTCCGCTTATAGTGGCCATGATAACGACCAGCAGTACGAACACCGCTGTTTTTTTCGTTCCTATTACACTGCGAATTACCAGCATATTCGGCAAAGAGAGTGCCGGGCCGGCCAGAAGCAGGGCGAGTGCGGGTCCCTGGCCCATGCCGTTATCTATAAGCCCCTGGAGAACAGGGACTTCGGTCAGTGTTGCAAAGTACATGAATGCGCCGGCAAACGACGCAAAAAAGTTTGCGCGCAGGGAATTGCCGCCCACTGCGGTATAGACCCATTCAGAAGGGATGATACCTTCATGCCCCGGTCTTCCCAGCAAAAAGCCCGCAATGAGCACTCCCCAGAACAGCAAAGGTATGATCCGCCTTGTAAAGCTCCATGATGACGAAAACCATGCTCCGGCTTCGCCCGTGTCGCGGGACGTAAAAAAGGAAAACAGTACAATGGCAACACCAAACGGTATCATAACCGATATATCCTTCCATAGCAATGTCGAAACGATTGTTGCAATACCGATAATGGCAATGTACCACCATTTCATACCGAACCATGCAATGAGTATAACGCCCAGGCCCAGGGCAAAGACCGAGGTTATTATCCATTTGGCCTGAAACAGTGCGTACCAGATTCCATGGGATACATCGGGTTTTCCCCAATTGGCGAATACAAGAATACCGATCATGGTTAAAAAGTAGAGTGCCGTCTGCCATAACGGACGCCCGTTTTCCTGCTCCGGCATGGCGGCCCGGCCTGATTGCCTCTTTTGTTCTTCCTTGAGAAAGAAAAAATGCATGAGTATGCCGATTATGATGCCGAATATAATCGCTCCTGCGGCTCTGGCAATGCCGAGGGGCAGGCCGAGGATGCGGGCCGTTAATATGATGGCGAGCACGTTTATCGCCGGTCCTGAATACAGAAACGCGATTGCCGGTCCCAGGCCGGCTCCCATGCGGTATATGCCGTTGAAAAGCGGCAGTACGGTACATGAGCATACCGCAAGAATGGTACCTGATACAGACGCTACGCCGTAGGCGAGTATTTTATTGGCCTGCGCCCCAAAGTATTTCATCACCGAGGCCTGACTCACGAATACTGAAATGCCTCCTGCAATAAAAAATGCGGGGACCAGACAGAACAGGACGTGCTCGCGCGCATACCATTTGGCCAGGTGCAGGGCTTCGAATATCGCAGAGGAAAAGCGCGAGAGATCCAGGGGCAGAAAAAATAGAGCCAGGAATACAGCGATAATGACGGTGAGCGGCTTCCATTCGTGTTTCCATTCCATAAAACAGGCAGCCCTTGTTTTTTTGGTCAAAAAGCCAAATGTGTATAAAAAAAATATTATGTATGCAAAAACGGTGACTGTGCTTCACATTTTTCCCGCAGCACCTGGTTGACACAGGAAAAGAAATTGAGCACACATTTCATTTTCAGGGTGTAAAACATGCTCGATCCACGTTTTTCGGCATCGACAATGCCGGCGTTTTTCATAATAGAGAGGTGTTTCGACACCGTAGAAATATCCGCGCCGATCATGTCTGTGAGTTCACACACACATTTTTCACTCTTACCGAGCTCTTCCACGATAAAAAGCCTGGTAGGGTGAGAGAGCGCTTTCATGATCTGCGCCTGCGCGGTGTAGTGTGAGCGTTGGGCCTGTTCCATAGGTGTGAAGAATGAGAGTGAAACAATGATTTATTTGGTTATTTGGTAAAATAGTAAATGGTATCCCGGGATGCAACACGGTTGTTGTTTTATCAGGGGAGGCGGCCCTGATAAAAACTTCGTAATGTGCTAAAACCTAAATTGAGAGTTGCGGAATGTATTTTTCCACATTCCTGTACAATCCGATGTAGTATCAAAACACACCCGAATTTATTGCAGCTCACCAAATAACAGCATGTAACAACGAATATCTCAACCAGAAAATTACATGAAGCCTTCACACATACGCAACATCGCCATAATCGCCCATGTTGATCATGGCAAGACGACCCTCGTAGATCAGCTCTTTCGACAGAGCGGAATGTTTCGTGACAATCAACAGGTCGAAGAGCGCCTGATGGACAATATCGATCTCGAACGGGAGCGTGGCATCACCATCGCCTCGAAGAACGGATCGTTTCGCTACAAGGACTGCCTTGTCAATATTATCGATACCCCCGGACATGCCGATTTCGGGGGGCAGGTGGAGCGGGTACTGCGTATGGCGGACGGCGCGCTTCTGCTGGTGGATGCGCAGGAAGGCCCCATGCCGCAGACCTACTTCGTGCTTAAGAAGTCTCTTGCACTGCAGCTTCCCATTATCGTGGTAATAAACAAAATAGACAAACCTGCGGCGCGTCCTCAATGGGCAGTCGATCAGGTATTTGACCTCTTCGCCCGCCTCGATGCGCCGGATGATATACTCGATTTTCCGTATTTGTATGCATCGAGCAGAGACGGGTATGCGCGTCATGATCCTCATGACGAGGAGCGCACTATGCAGCCGCTCATGGAGAGTATCATCGGGCACGTGCCGCCGCCGTCGGGGGATCCGGAGGCACCGCTGCAGATGCTTGTCTCGACCATCGATTATTCTCCGTACCTGGGACGACTCGGTATCGGCAAAATTACCGGCGGCACACTCAATGTGAACCGCGAAATCGTGGTCTCCATGCGTGACGGCACACTGGTCCCGGCCCGGATATCAAAGGTGTTCCGCTTCGAGGGGGTGCGCAAGGTGCCGACCGGGCATGCCACTGTGGGAGATATCGTCGCGGTTGCGGGTATGGACGAAGTGACGGTGGGAGTAACGTATACCGATGCACAATCACCCGCTCCGCTTGAGCCGTTGCCCATAGATCCGCCCACGCTCTCCATGCAGTTTATCCCCAACGATTCACCCTTTACCGGCCGTGAAGGGACGTATGTCACCTCACGCCACCTCAAGGACCGTCTGATGCGGGAGATCCTTGCCGATGTGGCACTTTCGGTGACCGAACTCGAAGAAGAGGTCGGATTTATGGTCTCGGGACGCGGTGAACTGCACTTGTCTATACTGATCGAACGCATGCGCCGTGAAGGATATGAATTTCAGGTGACACCGCCGCACGTGATTACACGCGAGGAAAACGGCAAAACACTGGAGCCGTATGAAGAACTTTTTGTCGATGTCTCCGAAGAGTATATGGGGACGGTCATTGAAAAACTCGGCCTGCGCAAGGGTCGTCTCACGCACATGGAACAGGAGTCGGGTATGGCACGGCTGGTTTTCGAGATTCCGACCCGGGGACTGCTCGGATATCGATCCGAATTCATGACCGATACCAGAGGAATGGGTGTGATGAACTATATATTTTCCCGATTCGGACCCTGGGCCGGAGAGATCCGCACGCGAAACAACGGCGTGCTTGTGGTAAAAGAGCAGTGTACGACCGCAGCGTACGGGTTGTTCAATCTGCAGCAGCGGGGGAGGCTTTTCGTGGGTCCGGGAGTTGAGGTATACAAAGGGCAGATCGTGGGCGAGAACGCCCGTCACAACGATCTGGTTGTCAATCCGGGCAAGGAGAAAAAACTGACAAATATGCGCGCCGCCGGATCGGACGACAATATCATGCTTACCCCTCCGGCAGATATGAGTCTCGAAGAGTGCTTAGTCTACACAAACGACGACGAACTGGTCGAAGTGACCCCTGCCGCAATCAGGTTGCGCAAACGATAACAAATTTATCGGATGGTACACGGTATACGTGAATAAGGAGCGTATAAGATGAAGTATGTCCGGTTGCGGGCATAACCACACTCAATACAACAGGAAAAAATCAAAAAAAAGAGTATTTTCCCTTGCATATACACATGCCATGATTGTATATTTGAGAACACATAACAAAGCCCACCTGTACCTTGCCCGGGGCGGTTAGTGACTTCGGTCGCTGCCGCCCTTTTTTATTGCACATGGTGTTTTCGGGTATTGCGATGGAAATAGGCTTCGGGTGTATTTACCCTGTAAGCGGTGGCGTATACCCTAAAACCGTGACCAGGTAAGCGCTATTGTCGTGGCAGGGGCAACTGTTTCGAGGCCGGTACCGGAATACTCAGTTCCAGCGCCCGCCCTTACGGCGAAAGATCCGTGTGAAGAACTGTTGTACCGAAGCAACACAAGCGGCATTACGCCAAGGGTGTACCATGTCTCGTTACTCCAGTCAGATTCAGGGAAGTAGTCGCCGTAGGGAGAGACTTCGATGCCCATAGTCCATCGCTCATTCAGGCGCCAGGTCGCATTGGTATACAGATACCAGCTTGTGGATCCGCGTCCCACACGTGCGCCGGATGCGAGTCCGGTTGCGGATATGCGTGCACGGAGTTCTCCATGCAATTTCAGCCTGTTTTCGAGATGAGTACCGAGATTGAATCCTGTTGCCGTAATAATCTGCAGCGTACCGGATCCTATCCAGGGCACAGTATCGACTACGGGATACCCCAGTGGAATGCGTACACCGATTCGCGGCTCCAGAAAGCCCCATTGTATACCGAAATAGAGTGGCATGTCGGCCGGATAGAATGCGTACTCGAGCTGTTGCGGCCGGGTCAGGAGTGTAAGCATCACGGGCAGTCCGATAAACCCTTTTATCGATCCGATATGGTAATAGAGGTTCGCTTCTGCGGTGTTGAACCATGAAGCCCGTGCGCCGCTGCCGGTATTATCACTTCCCAGGCGCCAGGTACTGACTGAAAAACTGGCGCCGTCTATACCAAAAGATGCGGCATGGCTTGTAATCGCGGCTGTACCGAGGAGTATGCATGCGATCATGAAGGCAATCGATCGTTTCACTGCCTGTTGACACTCCAGTCATAGGTGATAAAAGAGAGGGGCGCATTGCGGATGGTGGCTTTTTCCCCACTGTCGTTGAGATAACTCGCGATAAAATCTTTGACTCCGCCCTGTGCGGTATCGGAAAGCAGCGCGGGGGCTGTGGTATCCCGGACTGTTGAGGAAAAATCGTCTTCATACCACTCGAAAAGCTGACTCACTTTGGCATTATCGCCGTTTGCGGGTATGGTGTTGAATCGTTCGTTGTTGATAAACGATACCGTTCGCCGATCCATGAGTTCATAGAGCGCGAATGCGCGATAGGCGCTGTCGTACAGCGGCGGGCAGCTGAGCGCTCCGCAAAAGAGGACAAAATGGGTGCGGGGCTCGTTGAATTTGACAATATAGGCGGGATCGTTCTTTTCAAGGTCGTTGAGGCTCATGTTTTTTCCCGCTATAGCGATGGGACGGTCGAAAAAACTGCCCGGGATTTTGTTCGTGGTGTAGGGAAGATGGTAGATCACCAGGATATTGTAGGCATTGATCATAAAAGCGAGGCTGTCCTGCGCCGAGGTGAGCGAGGACATATCGAATGCTTCCACTGTGTCGACTACGCGCTGCAGCAGCGGCTCTGCGCGGCACGCTTCGTAGTCGACCAGGCCGAGATCGGCGGTGACATGACGGGAGTAAAGAGTGTCTATGCCGTTATATATAAAGGAGAGGTTGGTACTTGTGGCGGGCGAGGCGGATCCGCTTTTCCCAAGATCGATAGTGCCGTGACAGGTACATGCCGCAATGGCAAGGAGAAAGAACCAGCGGAGTGTTCCATTTATTGGAGCACGAAAGTATGTTGGTTTCATCATGAAAAATGATAATTTTTATAATGTTGCAGCAGCTCGATCGCCTCATCCTTACACTGGCCGCATACGGTTCCGAGTTTGGTATGCTCCTGCAACTGTTCATAGGTGCGGGCACCTTCCAGTACCGCATGTTCGATGTCATGATCCGTTACTCCCATGCACTGACACACAAGCCGCTCTTGCTTTTTCTCTATTTTATCTTCCATACCGTTTTTGCGGTAATAGTCCTCTATTGCCGCACGGAGCCCCTTGTCACCGAGTACGGAGCAGTGAACCTTGTGTTCGGGCAGCCCGCCCAGTTCTTCTGCGATCTCCTTTGCAGAGATATTATAGGCATCCTCGAGTTTTTTCCCGATCACGAGTTCCGTCAGAATTGAGGTGCTGGCAATCGCACTCGCACATCCATACGTTTTCCATTTACATTCGGCAATAGTATCCGAATCCCTGTCAACATTGATAACCACCATCATCTGGTCACCGCACTTGACATTTCCGACCATACCCTGTCCGTCGAAGCCTGAGGGGTCTTCGTCTCCGAGCATGTTGCGGGGATTGGTAAAATGATCTTTGACTTTGTCTGAGTAGAGCCAGTTGTTCATAAACGAATTCATTGTGAACCTCCCTGGTAGGCGGTGGACATTGCACGGACTTTTTGTATAACCGAGGTGAGTGCGGTACTCACCCGTTCGATTTCTTTTTTAGTGGTACTTCTTCCAAAACTGAAGCGTATCGATCCATGGGCGAATTCAGGACCAAGACCGGTAGCCAGCAGTACGTGGGACGGATCGAGCGATCCGGATGCACATGCGGATCCGGTTGACACCGCGATCCCTTCTAGATCGAGGTAGAGCAGAATCGCTTCTCCTTCGGCACCCTTGAATGAAATGTTTACCGTGCCGGGAAGTGAGTCGTGTGGATGGCCGTTTACGCGGATATCGGGTATGGCGGAGCCGACCGCGTCGACAAAATCGACCCGTAAGCGGGACAGCCGGTGGTATTCGGAATCCATTTCCCGTGCGCGCATCTCGACGGCAGTGCCAAATCCTGTGATACCGACTGTGTTTTCTGTGGACGCTCTGCGCTGCTGTTCCTGATGGCCACCCCGTATAAAAGAGAACCAGGGGGCGCTGGCGGCGGCATACAGCGCACCGACCCCTTTGGGGCCGTATATTTTATGCGCAGAAACGGTCATGTAATCGATACCGAGAGCCTCTGTGTCAAGGTTGATTTTTCCAAGCGCCTGTACTGCATCGGTGTGGTACAAGGCGCCTTTTGCATGCGCGATACCGGCGATCCGGGCACTGTCCTGAATAGTTCCGATTTCGTTGTTGGCGATCATGATCGAGACCAGGAAGGTGTTATCGTCCACCAGCTCGCGGAGACGGTCCATGTCAATTCTGCCGGTCTCATCGACCGGGCAGTAGCGCACATCGATACCCAGCTTTTCCAGATACCCTGCGGTTTCCAGCACTGCGGGATGTTCAATGGTACCGGTAACGAGCCTGGTACGTGTGGTCATACCGGTACGTATCGCTTCCCGCATGATATTCAGTATGGTATTGTTTCCTTCGGTGCCGCTTCCGGTAAACACGATTTCCTGCGGTTGGGCATTGATGAAACGGGCCAGACGCTCACGAGTCTCTTCGATCCGTTGACGTGCGTATCGCCCGTTGGAATGAAGGCTCGAAGGATTTGCATACACGTGCATGGCCTGCTTCATCGCTAAAATAACCTCGGGATGAAGCGGTGTGGTCGCGTTATGATCCATATAAATGTGACCCGATTCCATTGCGTACGTCTCCTTGTATGTAGTGTCACAGTATCGTATTCTCATTATTTGTCCAAACCGTCGCCGCACATCGCAGAAAACAGCAAGCGCGCGCACTATTGTACGACAGGGAATCGTTCGTTGTGTAACAGGTGCACGCCAACGGGCATTAAGACGAGGCTGCGATCATTCGTTCGATACTCGCGCGGGCCCGGTCTATGACAGAATGTGAAATCTCGATCGGGTGATTCATGTGCGTAAGTTCGTTATAAATCGATGAAAGTCCGGTTTTTTTCATATTGGGACACACCGCGATATCTGTCACCGGATAAAAACGCTTGCGTGGCAGAAGCTCCGCGAGACGGCTGCACATCTCTTTTTCGGTCCCCACGATAAATTCGTCTGCATCCCTGTCACGCGCCCAGGAATACATCTGACCGGTAGAGAGCACTGCATCGGCCAGCTCACACACGGCCGGGCTGCATTCAGGATGGACCATTACCTGTGCGTTTGGATGCCGTGTGCGTGCATTGCGTACATATTCCGGAAGTATCCGGGCATGCGTGGGACAGTACCCCTGCCATATCATAAATTCCCGTCCGGTTGCACGCGCGGTATTCATGGCGAGATACTTGTCAGGCACAAATAGTATGCGTGCGGTATCGGAAAGCTGGGTTTCGACTATATGGGCGGCATTGGATGAGGTGCAGCAGATATCCGCATGCGCTTTTACTTCCGCAGAGGTGTTTATATAGCACAATACTGCGGCCTCGGGGTTCGAATTTTTGAGCGCCACGAGCTGATCCGCAGTTATCATATCCGCCATGGGGCATCCGGCGTCCGGCTCTGGCAGAAGGACCGTTTTTTCGGGGGAGAGAATTTTAGCGGTCTCTGCCATAAATCGCACACCGCAAAAGAGAATAATCTCCGCTTCGGTGTGTGCCGCCTTGATACTCAGCTCGAGAGAATCCCCTGTAACGTCTGCAACAGCACGCACTTCAGGGCGTTGGTAATTGTGAGCGAGTATCACCGCTTTGTGGGTTGTTTTCAGGTGTTGTATCGATTCCGTTAGATGCATATGCTGCTATCCTTACAGTTGTTGTACGGCATTTATCCACACTGCGCAGTAGTAATGTGCTCGTGAATGTGGGTAAGCATGCTGTTCATAACAGCGTTTGTTTCGGTGAAATAGCCGGGCGTCCGAACCATCTCTTCTCTGTCCTGTACATATGGTCCTGTGACAAGTTCATCTCCGCAATTGCGGATCAGGGATTGCACGTCCTGCTGACGGGTTTCCAGATGAAACTGAAGTCCATACACGCGGCTCCCATAGGCAAAGGCCTGATGGGGGCAGGCATCGCTTTGAGCACATAGCAAAGCGCCGGGCGGGATGTCGAACATCTCGCCATGCCAGTGGAATGCAGTCAGTTTTTGAGGCATCCGGCAAAATAGGGGATTGGTGCACGCGTCCCCGGTACGTGTAATGTCGAACCATCCTATTTCTTTGTATCTGCCGCGGTAGACGCGGGCTCCCAGCACCTGAGCGAGAAGCTGCGCCCCCAGGCAAATACCGAGAATGGGAATGTCTCTTTGAAGCATTTCTCCCAGGAACCGTTTCTCCCGTATAAGCCACGGATGGTGCGTTTCATCATGCACACTCATCGGTCCTCCTGACACGATCAGCAAGTCGATTTCTGCAGGACGGGGGAAGGGTTCTCCTCTGAACAGCCGCTGCCGGGAAATGGAATACCCCATCCCCGAAGCCCAGCCCTCTATGCTTCCAAGGCCTTCGAATGGTACATGCTGGAGGTAGTGGAGGCGCATTTTTTTACTCCATTGTCAGATGTCGATTCCGTATTCTTTGACATTGCATTTTGTTGTGTCTATCTGCGGCAGTATCGATTCGATAAACGCTTCTTCGCTGTCCGGAAATGCGGCCACGGTTTCTTCCATGCTGTCGAGCCAGAACAGCTCCATCTCGGGGATCCGGACATGTCCGGCGTTGTTGCCTTTTTTGAGCAGCTCGACTGTTTTCATTATGACAGATTTACCGGCATCATAATAATTATCCGCCTCGGTTATGGTGCGTGCAATGGCGACAGTGGTTTCCGGGGTGAGTACATATGCCTGCGGATCGAGTGGCGCATCGGAGTCGACCAGCATGTCTCTGAGGTGCAGTTCAGCGCCTTTTTCTATCGATGTGTTCATAAGTCTGCAGTCGTATATGAGCTGTTCGAGCGACACCTGGGGTGCCATACCGCCCAGCAGTTTTACATTCTGCACCGATTCGTTCGACCACAGATCACACATGGCCGCCGCAACATTTCCTACAGGGCTCGAGTGTGCGCATGCAGCGGTTTTACCTTCCATGGACATCGGCATCCCGGTTATCGCCTTGAGGTATACATTTTCGTACCCGCAATCCTTTCCGGGTCCTTGAGCACCAACCTCGTAGGCAACCAGACTGCGTACTGCCGAAAGTGTGCGTACTACCGCGGCAAAAGATTTCGGTATATACTTTTTCTCCGCAAGGACCATCGCGGTATTACCAAAACCGCATGCCGTATCACCTGAAGCGATCGTATCGGTCTGGTTGGCGATATCGACGATCTTTGTCCAGAGATACTCCATGTCTCTGCATCCGAGGGTGATGAGAGAGAAGAAAATCTGTCCTATATCGCAGGCAACTATCGCCTGATCATGAACTTCTTTTCCGCCCGTCGATTCAATGGCAAGCAAATCCGCTCCTGCGTCTGCACACATTTTGAATGAATTCAAGGTGCTTTCCCAGTAACTTCCGGAGCGCATTACCGGAGGACGTACCATCTCGCGAAGATCGTTCGGCGTAATCCTCAGCGCGGTTTTCAGTCCCTTCTGCGCATAAAACGACTCAAGGACTTCGTTCACGGTTGAGGTTATTTCGGATGCAATCCGGGGTGTTTCGGTCATGTCGGGCAATGTTTCAAATTCGATTACAAGCTCATTGCACTCCAGTTCGGTTGCACGGGTACACGCGGCCTGAACTATTTCCCTGTACGTGCTTTTGAGTTTTGGAAGCGCATCGAGATCGGTTCTCATCTGGGGTACGGTAAAATTCAGTTCCGGGATGACTTTACCGTTTCCTATAGTGACGCCGCGTCGGGTTGAAACGGGTGAGAGTGATTTGCCGAAACAAATATCTGAGGCATTGTTGTAAGCCGGTTTTGAAAAATGTTTCACGGCGGCAGCTCCTTTTTTGTGAGGTGACATTACATCGCGGAAAAGGTCCAATATAAAAAAGCAGTTACAGGTTCAAAACGCGACAATAAATTATCCATAAGTGTCCCATGTAGATGCTTAAAAAAACGGATATATCGAAAATATCACTAAAAGTATGAGGATAAGGACATGTTTTTTGTTTTGTAATTGTCGTGCAAAAAAATCAACCTTCTTTAGTGGTGGATTGTGAAGCAAGTGTTTCGTTCATGGCACCGCGACGGTATCCACTGCAGTCGATTGCAGCATAGTGGAAACCCGCTTCGCGACAACATCGGGATATGGTCTCGCGCATTGACCACCCTTTATCCATTTCATCCGCGATGAGTTCGATTCGTGCACAGTCGCCGTGGCTTCGGATTCTGAACTGGGTAAACCCGAGATTGCGAACCGCGGCCTCGGCATTGCCGACCCGGCGGAGTTTTCCCCTGGTTATTTGTTCTCCATACGGAAAGCGTGAGGCGAGGCAGGCATACGCAGGCTTGTCTGCCGTGGGTAACCCGTAGTACGCAGACAACAGACGAATATCCTTCTTCGTTAACCCTGTACTGGCAAGCGGGGAGTGAACCCCAAGCTCCTGCAACGCTTTTCGTCCAGGACGATAGTCATACGCGTCATCGGCATTGGTACCATCCAATACCGTCGCAAATCCCCTCTGCCGGGCAAGTAAAATGATCCGGGAGAACAATTCTTTTTTACAATAATAGCAGCGCTGTGGTCCGTTGTCGGTAAATTCCGTATTGTTCATTTCATTTGAAGCAATAATGGCGTGCGACAGCCCCATCATCTGAGCAAACTGTTCGGCATCATCTTTTTCGAATGCAGGGAAGCTTGGAGACTCGGCGGTCACGAGCAGTACGTTATTTTTACCGAGAGCCTCTTTGCTTATCCACGCACAAAACGTGCTGTCCACCCCGCCGGAGAACGCGATAACAGCCGAGTGAAACCGGGAAATGCACTCTTTCGCCGTAGTGTACTTACTCTGTATGAATCTGTCCGGCTCATGAGTAGATGTGGATGTGTATGTATCTGCCATTTGTGCAGCTCCCTGAACGGTAGTGAATCAGTCATGCGCTCTGTGCAGCGCATCGTCGAGTGCATTAATGAGATCGGTGACATGTTCCAGTCCGATTGAGAGTCTGACCAGGTCGGGAGTGAGTCCTCCTTCGCGCTGATCTTCTTCGCTGAGCTGCGCGTGTGTGGTACTTGACGGATGAATGATCAGACTTTTTGCGTCTCCGACATTGGCAAGGTGAGAAAAAAGCGCGATCGAGTCAATCAGCTTTACTGCGGAATCGTAGCCGCCTTTGACACCGAATACCACCATTCCGCCAAAGCCGTGGGCGCAGTAGCGCGATGCAATTTCGTATGAAGGATCGTTTTGGAGTCCCGGGTAACGTAGCCATGCTACATGCGGATGCGCACTGAGAAACTCTGCGATTTTTCGTGCGTTTTCGCAGTGGCGTTGCATACGCAGATGAAGCGTCTCGATACCCTGGAGAAAGATCCATGCATTATCAGGGCTGATGCAGGCGCCGAGGTTGCGCAACGGTCCAAGGCGCATGCGCATTATGAACGCGAGATGGTTCATGTCACCGAGATCGTGTGCAAAACGTATACCGTGGTAGCTCTCATCCGGCTCATTAAAAAGTGAAAATTTTGTGTCGGTCCAGTCGAAGGTGCCGGCATCGACCACTATACCGCCGATTGCGGAACCATGTCCTCCGAGCCATTTTGTGAGAGAGTGTACCACGATATCGGCGCCGTGCTCTATGGGTCTGCACAGATAGGGTGTGGTAAAGGTCGAATCGACAATCAACGGCAGATGATGTGCCCGGGCAATTCGTGAAATTGCCTCTATGTCGGTAAAGGAAAGCGCGGGATTGCCTATGGTTTCGATGAACACGGCACGGGTTTTTTCGGTGATCGCCCTGTCGAATGACGTGGGGTCGGCCTGATCAGCAAATTTCACTGTAATACCGAACTGAGGGAGAATGGAGTCGAACATCGTGTACGTACCACCGTACAGATTGCGTGCAGCTACGATTTCCTCTCCCTGACTGCATATGGTGATAATTGAATAAAAAATGGCCGAAGTGCCTGATGCAAGCGCGAGCGCCGCTGCACCCCCTTCGAGAGAAGCGATCCGTTTTTCAAGCGTATCCTGTGTAGGATTCATCAGGCGGGTGTAGATATTTCCGGGTTCTTCAAGGTTGAAAAGACGTGCTGCGTGTGCCGTATCCCTGAAAAGATACGAGGTGGTACGGTAAACCGGTACACCACGGGATTGTGTGTCGGTATCCGGTACTTGTCCGGCATGCAGAGCCTGGGTCTCGAATTTGTAGGAATCGTCGCTCATGTGCTCATCTCCTGTAGTAAGGATGTGACGAATATGCAGATTACGTTTTAACGGTACGTTTTCGCGTGATATTTTTCACCTTCACTCGTGCCTGCTGCATTTTCAATTTAGGTGGAAAAATAGTTTCAAATACCATTCAATACTATGCGTATGTGCATGAAAACCATCAAAACACACCGCGCATCGAACTGTGGCAACAGGACAACACTTGTTCGCTCACTCCTGTTCCCACAACCAGGTGCTCAGATAGCGCTCTCCGGTGTCGGGGAGTATGACCACGATATGCGCATTACGATACTCATTCTGTTTCGCGATCTCGAGTGCCGCCCAAAGTGCCGCACCCGACGATATTCCGGCAAGGATCCCTTCCTCTTTTGCCAGCCGCTGTGCAGCAGCACCGGCATCTTCGGTACTTACCTGTACTATTTCGTCATAAATATCTGTGTTGAGTATATCCGGGACAAAGCCTGCACCGATTCCCTGCAGTTTGTGCGGTCCCGGTTCTCCTCCCGAAAGCACCGGTGCATCTTCAGGCTCCACTGCGATCATTTTTACCGAAGACCTGCGTTTTTTGAGCACTTCGCCGACACCGGTTATGGTACCGCCGGTCCCGATTCCCGCGACCACGACATCGACAGTTCCGTCGGTATCCCGCCAGATCTCCTCTGCAGTAGTGCTGCGGTGTATTTCGGGATTTGCAGGATTGAGAAACTGCTGGGGCATGAACGCGTCCGAAAACGATTCGGTCAGTTCGTATGCTTTTTCGATCGCACCCTTCATACCTTTGGCGCCTTCGGTGAGTACCAGTTCAGCACCGAACGCCCTGAGAAGTTTTCTGCGCTCCACGCTCATGGTGTCGGGCATGGTAAGAAGCAGACGATATCCCCGGGCGGCGCATACAAATGCGAGGGCAATCCCTGTATTCCCGCTTGTCGGTTCTATAATGACGGTTCCTTCTTTGATCACACCTTTCTTTTCCGCATCGTCGATCATCGCCACACCAATCCGGTCCTTTACGCTTGCATTTGGATTGAACGACTCCAGCTTGGCGCTGATACGGGTTGTGCTCCCTTCATTCATTCTGCTGATATCGACAAGGGGGGTGTTACCAATGCAGTCAGTCACCGATTTTGCGATTCTCATGCCTACCTCCTTTGCTTGTTTTTTTCCGTTCTCTGACGAGTGCCTCGAGTGTGGTTGACTGTAAAATATTTTTAATTGATTTGTGGATTCTGTTCCAGACATTACGTGTGACACATCGTTGTTGCCGCTCACAGAGATCGGGATTTTCAAGGCAATCAACCGGGGCGACGGGACCTTCCAACGCGTGGTATACATCCAGCAACGTAATGTCACGGGGGGAACGTGCAAGCACATATCCTCCTTTTGCACCCCGAATGGTATATATGATACCGTTGTTTTTAAGCGCGATCAGCAGATTCTCGAGATATCCGGCGGAGATACCCTCCTGTTTTGCGATGTCTCTGCGCTTGACGGGTTGAATACCGTGGGCACCTGCTATCGAAAGAAGCGCACGTACACCGTATCTGCATTTGGTTGAGAGATGCATTTACAATCGCCTTATAAATAGTGGGTAAAACAAAGTTCCGCCGTACGGCAAGAATACTAAACAATGTCAATAAACATGATTGACATTAAATGTCAAAATATATCATGGTTGAAGGGATGTCAAGAGAAAAAAATAAAAATCGGTTTTCAGCAGTATGCCTTTAGTAAATAAAACTCCGGCACAACCGTTTTTTTCATTTGGAATGCATTGTTTTTTGTGTGGGAAACGCTAAACCGGGCCCGGGCATACCGCCATTTATACCGGTTCTTATAGGCAAAAAGAATGCGGCAACATATCAGGTATGATCAGCGCTACGCCGCCACTCAAGCTCTGCGAACGCATTGTGGTTGTGAATGCTTTCGTGGTTTTCGGCGTGGATATGAAACCAGGCGATGCGCGGATCTTTTTTAAGCACTTCAAAAAGTGAACGGACTATGTCCTCTACAAACATTGGGTTATCGTATGCCTGCATGGTTACCTGGCGCTCGTCGCTTCGCTTGAGTAGTGCATAAACCGGCACCGAGGCGCACGACTCGATATACTCGATAAGATCTTCAATCCATACTATTTTGCACTTGCCGTTTTTGTCACACACATGTCGCAGTTGCACCGTCACGGTTCCGCGCTGATTGTGTGCCCCGTAATCACTGATCTCTTTGCTGCAGGGACAAAGGCTGGTAACCGGCGCACTGACACAGAGGATAAAATCGTATGAGCCGCGGTTCATAGTGGCGGTAAACCGGCAGTCATAGTCCATTATTCCCTCGGCGTGGGAGACCGGTGCGCTTTTTCGTATAAAATAAGGAAACGCGATGTCGATCCGTGCGCTTTCGGATTCCAGGTTTTCGTTCACCTCGGTAAGCACGTCGGGCAGGGTTCCCATCGTCATGTCCCCATGGCAGCGATTGAGAATTTCGACGAACCTGCTCATGTGGGTCCCTTTGTACCGGTGGGGGAGATTTGCCGATATGCTGATACGTGCGGTCGTATGCTGTTTCTTGTTTTTTTTATCCAGAACCACGATAGGGTAGCGCAGATTACGTACCCCTACCTGGTCGACATCTATACCCCGATTATCGTGTTCTCGTTGTATATCTTTCATATTTTGTAAAAATACATAATTTTCGTATAACACACCCCGTCTCTCTGCTGTCGTAGTGCGCTGACGGCTAATACCCGCTTTTATTCTCATTTATCCCGGTCAAGCAGGGCTGAAGTGGTCGGATTTCACGACATTTGTCGGGATGTACCGGGATCACCGGTTTGGTATCATGCATTCTCATGTACATATAATGAGGCAGGGTGATACTGAAGCTTTGTGTACCTGTCAACAACGGAAAAATATTTTCCATAAAAAGAAGCGGCATCCATTCTCCGGCGGTTTGCGTACGCGGCGCAGGTGAGGAGAAAAATACGGCTCCTCCGCACCTTTTATAACACCCTGCGGTATCCGCAGCCATAAAAATCAAAAAGGGGGGGGGTAGGTTGTAAGCTCTTGTATGGGTGTGAGTTGCAACAATAAAGGATCGTGCTGCGTCGCAATGCGCTGCAGCGGGTATACCCAAAAATCGAGGTAAATGCGTACTGCATTGCGGGCTTTTTTTATATTGCGAAGTGCAGGACAAC
>CAZPUS010000046.1:0-20547 GCA_964589825.1 uncultured Fibrobacterota bacterium
AAAATAGATTAAGGAGGGATAAATGCGCCCACACGAAACTCGGAAGCGCCAAAAATTTTTCTGATTTTTTCATGAACGCACACGAGAAGAACGACCGTAATCTCTTTTGTTGGCTCCAACCCCCATAAATGAAATCGCATGCCGTGGACACACGCTGAGACACAACCCGCACCCAATGCATTTTTGTTTGTTTACCATATGTCGACTACCCTGTTCCCCCGTAATGGCATCCTTTACCGGGCACACCTCTACGCATTTACCGCAACCATCGCAGGTAGTATCGATGTTGGCCCGTGGACGAGCCTTTGCAAGATCAACGAAACAATGCTGGGGACATTTATGCTTTGCAGCAACAAAATTTTCGTCCTTTGAATAGTCGAGAAATGGTGAATTTTCCTTCATGATAATAGCATCATCTCTTACCGCCTTGGTGCATAATGTACACGCAGTACAACCCACCGAGCAGTATTTTTTTACTTTTGCACCACGTTCATGATTGCTGCACCCCAAAAAAATCTTACCATGCCGCGGAATAAGCTCGATGATGTGGCGCGGACATGCGGTCACACATTTTCCACATCCGGTACATTTATCCGCAATAACCTCCGCAACGCCGTTGTTGTTAATGTGTATCGCATCAAATGGACACGCCCTTACGCAACTGCCAAGTCCCAGGCAGCCGTATTGACATTCCTTAGGTCCGTTTCCGGTGAGCACCGCAGCGTGACAATCCTGAATGCCTTCATAGAAGGCCCGATCCGACGTCTCCTTGTTACCGCCTTTACAATGTACCACAGCCATATACGATTCCTGCTGTGACACCTCTATGTTCATTATGGATGCTATTTTATCCGCAGTGTTCGTCCCACCCACGATGCATCCCGTGGGGTCCGCTTTCCCTTCAGCCACAGCTTTTGCAAACGCGCTGCATCCCGGATACCCGCACGCACCACAGTTCGCCCCCGGCAACGTCTCGTCAATAGCCTCGATACGGGGATCGACATGCACCGCAAATTTTTTGGATGCGATTCCAAGAATAACACCAAAAAACGCACCAACGCCCGTTACTATAATTATCGGTGTAAAAACCATCTTCACTGATCCTGTTACATCATAATTAGAAAAAATGCAGATCCGAAAACCCGAGAAACGCCATCGCCATCAATGCCGCACTGATAAATGCAATAGGCAATCCTCTGAATGGCTTGGGGACATTTGCATACTCGAGACGCTCCCGGATTCCTGCCATAAGTAATAATGCGATGGTAAAACCGATACCCGATGCCACACCGTTAATCAGGCTCTGCGTAAACGTGTATGCTTCTCCGGTTATATCGGACGTTTCCGCATTTATCAGTGCGACTCCCATTATTGCACAATTAGTGGTAATAAGGGGCAAATATATCCCTAATGATTCGTACAGCGAGGGCGAATATTTCTGAAGAATCATTTCCACCAGCTGCACAAGTGACGCGATAACGAGAATGAACACGATTGTTTGTAAAAATACCGCGTCATAGGGAATAAGCAGATAATGATTTATCACCCAGGTGAACAACGAGGCACCGGCCATCACGAAAATAACCGCCATGCCCATTCCTGCAGCACTGCTGAGGCGTTTCGAAACACCAAAAAACGGGCATAATCCCAAAAATTTAGTAAGTACGATATTGTGTATAAGGATCGCACCGATTGCGATCTGAATTATAACCTCAAGCTCCATGTCGCATTACTCCTTTTGCGCAAGATAATTTTTAAGCGCCATAACCATCCCGATAGTTAAAAACCCACCCGGCGCCAGTATAAACAGTGTCATGGGCCTGAATCCCGGAATCACTTTAAGTCCCCACAACTTGTTACTTCCCAGTAACTCTCTGCAAAAAGAGAGAATAAACAGCGCAATTGTAAAGCCTAATCCCACAACGATCCCATCAAGGATCGCTCGTGCGATATTGTTGCGCGAGGCAAACGCTTCGGCGCGTCCCAGTATCATACAGTTAACAACAATCAGTGGCACGAATATTCCCAATTGTTTGTCTAGTGCAGGCAGATATCCTTTCATGATAAGCTGAACGATAGTTACAAATGTCGCGATTATCACGATGTAGCACGGTATTCTCACTTTGGGTGGGATAAAATTTTTTACAAGCGAGACAATGACGTTGGAACATATCATTACGCACATAGCAGCAAGCCCCATACCGATTCCATTCTGCACGGAGGTGCTTATTGCCAGTGCAGGACATAATCCCAGCGCAAGGACAAGTATGGGATTATCGGTAATAACGCCGCGTGTCAGTTCCTTTTTCAGTAAATTCATTTGTGCAATCCCTCCTGCAGTGTATCTGCGAGAGTGTCTGCAAGTGTATCCATGTCTATGTGAGCGGTATCACTATACGGCAGCTGTCGATAATAATCCGGAATCGATTGTCGTAATGCAGTAATGACTGCTCTGGTTGATATAGTCGCTCCGGTGATTGCCGTAACTTTATGCTCGTTTTTCAGCTTCTGCCTCTGCTGAGAAGAAAGAGTATGCCACTCACCGCTTTTATCGATTTTTATTGGCGACGTCACCGACAACCCTTCGAACTGACGGGTAAACCATGGCTCTTTTTTCTCCGATTTCGTAAAAAGACCATTCCAGAGGTACTTATCCGAAAGCACTTCCTCGACACGTGTGCCGAGCCCGGGAGTTTCATTCTGGGAAATCACACTCACTCCCATTATTTTTCCGTGCGGGGATATCCCGACAAGCATCTTGATATAACTTGAATAGCCCGGTGCACTGTCCCGAAATGCATATCCCACAATAGAATCACCGTTTTTTGCAACCCAGTAAGGCACTTCCAATGTGTCTATTCCTTTTTTTTCATGAATTTCCACATTGTCAGGAAAAACCGAAAGAAGCGATTCTCTCAGCTTTTCCTCTTTGCGTAATTCTATCTGCTCTTTTGTATTGGTATACACAAGAGCCACTGCCAAACCTGCCAGCGCAGTAACGATTGTCAATACACCCGCGAGTTTTAAAATGTTTCCCATAGCGATTACGTTCCATACACTCTTGGTTTGGTATAACGATCGATAAGCGGAACAACCAGATTCATCAGCAGGATGGAATAACAGACGCCCTCCGGATATCCGCCGAAATTTCGAATGGTAAAGGTAAGTATCCCACATCCTATGCCGAAAATGATACGCCCCCGCGCAGTAATGGGCGATGTTACCATATCGGTGGCCATAAACAGAGCCCCGAGCATCAATCCCCCGCTGAATATATGATATACACATACTATGCCGGTTGCGGATGTCAAGAAACCATGCGTAGAGCCATAAAAAAGCCAGGTAAGAATAAAGACGGTCCCGATATAGGCTACGGGAATTCTGAAACCGATCACCCGCCGATACAACATAAATACTGCTCCGAGTATCAATGCAAGCGATGAAGTTTCCCCAAGACTACCGCCGGTATTACCTATAAACAAATTCTTTAATGCATGTCCGAAATCGAGTATCTCAAAAGAAAAAGACGCCGTATCCCCCGACATGGAAAAAAACTGGTGAATTTTTGAGAAAGCTGCAAGTGGTGTCGCTGAGGAAAGGCCGTCTATATGCACAGACACCTTGTCGGCAATAGCACCAGGAAGTCCGTGCATAGTGGTCCCCAATCCAAGAGGCAGCCACGTCGAAGGTGTCGAAAAATCCGTCATGGCCCCGGGATATGACGCAAGTAAAAATGCTCGCCCCGCCAGTGCGGGATTGACAAAATTATGTCCCAACCCACCAAAAGTCCATTTAACCACACCAATGGCGAAAATCGCTCCCAGCGCCCCCATCCAGAGGGGAATATGGGGAGGAAGATTAAAGGCTATCAACAGCCCGGTTACCAAAGCACTGTAATCCCCCAGAGGATTTGCTCTTTTCATGATCCGGACGGCGATAATCCATTCCGTACACAAAGAAAAGATTACACATATAGCAACAAGCAACACCACTCGCGGCCCAAAAAATACGACAGATGCAAGAAATGCCGGTATAAGGGCATAAACCACTGTTCTCATAATACCGGGCACGGTATTCTCGTGCCGTATATGCGGAGATACGGAAAGGACAAATGGGGAAGTATCGCTATTATTGGACATGTTTGGTGATCGCTTTAAAAAATTCTGCGTTAAAAATATACTATATAATCTGCGCCAATCATTGTTTCTTTTTCATGCGCAAGTGGTGTTTCCCGAGTTTCATGAAATGTACTAAATTGATTTTGGAGGGGCATGCATACGCGCAACTGCCGCATTCTATACAATCCATTATGTGACATTCGTCTGCCCTAGAAATATCATCGTGTTCAACAGCCTTTACAATAGAGGCCGGAACAAGCTTAACAGGACACACCTTTACACAATTACCGCAACTGATACAATCGTATTCTTTGACCCCGGGCACCTGCTCGGTCCGAAGAAGTATGGCAGAGGTCGACTTGATTACCGGCACATCTGTTTCGCTTTGTGCAAGTCCCATCATGGGGCCTCCCATAATGATCTTTTTTGCGTCGGAAATGCGGGCACGGCAATGTTGCAGTATATATGAAAACGGGGTTCCAATACGGACTCGAAGATTTGCAGGCTCCTCTACACCTTCCCCTGATACGGTAATTACCCGCTCGAACAGCCCTGTTCCGTGTATAATCGCATTATTTATTGCAAAAGCAGTTCCGACGTTATGTACCACACATCCCGCATCCATTGGCAAGCCACCCGAAGGTACTTCACGCTTTGTTACAGCCTTTATAAGCTGTTTTTCTCCCCCCTGGGGATACTTTGTCGCAAGCTGTGCCACCTCTATACCCGAAAATTCACTCCCGCTGTTCACTTTGTCTTTAATCGTTTTTATGGCCTGAGGTTTATTGTCCTCGATACCAATAATTACTTTCTCCGCTCCCAGGCATTTCCTGGTAATAAGCGCTCCGGTAAGAATTTCAACGGGATTTTCGAGCATCAACCGATAATCAGCGGTAATACAGGGCTCACATTCCGCACCGTTTATGATCACCGTATCGATGGTTTTATCCCGGGGAGGACTCAACTTTACATGCGCAGGAAACGCTGCGCCGCCCATGCCGACTATACCGGCATTGGAAATGGCGTCGATTATCTCCTGGGGCGCTGCATCCCGCCACGGTTTCCCGGGCACCGATATTTCAGCGGCTTCATCGGTTCCGTCATTCTCTATCTCAATGGCATCGATATGTGAGCCAAACGGATGCGGTGCCGGACCGAGTGCTCTCACTTTTCCCGCTACAGGAGCATGGACCGCCGCCGAGACAAAACCGCCCGGTTCTGCAATCAGCTGACCTTTTTTTACGTAGCTTCCCCGTTTGACCGTTGGTTGCGCCGGCGCACCGATATGCTGCAACAGCGGTACGGTAATCACCTCCGGAGCGGCAAGATCGGTAATGCTGCTGTCCATGGTCCGTGCTTTTTCGGATGACGGATGTACACCGCCACGAAATGTCAGTTTACCGAACACATCTCTCTCCTCTCGAAATGATCACAAGCCATTGGGAAAAAAAACGAACGAACGGCTTTACTGTAGAAAAGAGAAAATAAATTTCGGGAACGCCGAATTGTGTAGTTTTGTATTTTTAGCTACTACACTAAAATTTAAATTGAGCGAGTTTGTCCGCGAAATATGCTGCAAACCGCACTACTTTTATATATCCAAAACCATGAAACAAGCAACAAGGTTGCCCCATCATTTTTGAGAACACAATAGCAACACGGCTCACCGCAGCGTTCATCAAAACAACCGCTCAATTCAGGTAAAACCTTTGTCACGATACTTACGGCTACTGAACAACAATGGGACATATCCATATTCCAGCTCCTTCGACACTTTTTATTGCGCTGACCTGTGCCGATTCTCAGGTACAAAGCGACGATATCGTCCCTATGCTTTCTTCCCGTTTCGGGGAAATTGACTATACTCATGGGCCGATACCTTTTACCCACACCGACTATTATGCAAAAGAGATGGGAACCGGACTCTCCAAAACCTATTTAGCCTTTAAAGACAGAATCGAGCGTGACACGCTCCCCGCAATCAAGCATGCGTCGAACCATCTCGAAAAACACTTCAGCAAAAATGGGAAGCGAGCGGTCAATATCGATCCGGGATATGTAGCCCCAGATAAACTCGTGCTTGCATCGACGAAAGATTTTTTCCACAGAATATATCTTGCCGACGGTATATTTGCAGAAGTAACACTTCACTATCGCAGAGGCAAATTCCGCTATTTTTCGTGGACCTATCCGGATTACAAAGAACCCGATTTTCTCGATTTTCTCGAGAAGGTCCGCGCGTCACTTGTACATTACTAGCGTGGTCGCACTTCACTCTCTCACTGACAGGATAAAAATGAACCAGATTTTTTCGACCATACTGCTGCTGTGCACTTCATTCGCTATAATTGCCGAGATCCTCGGCATTGTCATGATCGATAAGCTGCTGGAGCTTATGGATTTCTCTTCCGCCCTCTCCCGAGCGCACCGGGACGAAGATAATGAAGAATTGCTTTCGTCCCCACCTCCGATTCCCGATAAATTAATGCGTGTATTCAGCGTGCTTTCCATTTTCTATTTACTCGATATATTTCTGCTTCTTTTTTCCAATGACAGAATTTTCACGATCTACGGAGCGATCCTTCTTGCAATGTCGCTTCTTCTCTGGGTACTGAAGCGTAATCTCAAGAAAGGCATGAAAGCGGTTGCCTTGATCGAATCGACTATCTGCCTTATTATCCTTATCGATGTAGCCCGCACCCTCGTTAACCGTATTGTGTAAAGCCCTCTTTTCCTGTTACCTCGTCGAGTGACGCACAGTCGCCCATTTCCGGGATCGTCGTGTAATGGCGGGATCGGGTGTACACAGCCCTCTGCTTTAACACACACAACGCTGCAGTTGTCACTGAAGACCGGTGACTCCTGATAATGATAACTGCAGCGATACGATGACACCTTAACTCTGAACAGATTGTTTTATTTTCGTAAACGGCTGCCATCCCCATTGTGCGTGCGTTTTCCCAAACGCAATAACGGCATGGCTCACCGCTGCGTTTATCAAAACCGCTCAATTCAGGTCAAAATTACATTATCCGTACATCTCGTCAAAGCGTTTGTGTGCATATACAACCGCTTCCCGCATCATATCCTCCGCCTTACCGGTTTCACGGGCACCGAGGTGTTTCATGAGTTGCGTTTCATCCAGCTGCCTGGCGGCATCTTCACACGCTTCCCAGTTGAGAATGCTTCTGACAAGCCGGTCCACCGCCTGTTCCTCATTATCATACGGCCGGGGCTGGATATCATGGCCTTTCCAGCGAGTGTAGCCGTTTTTCTGCATAAGCCCTGCAATCGCGATATTCATACCATTTATTCTGCAGGGATTATCGATATCGAATTTTCCCGGACCGCCCAGGGTAATTCCGTCATTATATCCCTGGCTGTTGAGATGTACATGCACCATCGCATTGTCGTCCAGCTCTTCTACAGAATCGTATACATGATCGAGCCCAATCATTTCAGAATGTCCGAACTCCTTGTTAACCCCTTTGTTCTCACGTGGTATACCATACTCTTCTTCGAGTTTTCTCCAAAAAAGAATCGCACTCGCCACCGTAGGGATTAGCATGGCGGGATGCCCTTCGTTCGGTTTAGGTTCGATACCCACATGATAATGGCCGCCTTTTTGTGCTTCATACCTACACAGTTCAGCCACGGATTCCTTCAAGTTTTCATACATTTTTTGAATTCCTACAGTGGCGATATCATACCCCCATGATCCGTTCCATAGTACCAGGGTCGGAGGGACATCGGGATGATACAGACCCTGAAACTCATCATAGGCGACGTCTACGGATCGAATGCCGAATTCGTCCGCTTTTTTGCGTTCATCGGGATCGAGTGATATAATGCCTCCATAGCCATTGTCAAAGTGACCACCGGGGGTAATCATTGCAAGATAAAGCCCTGTCTCTTTCATTGCCTCTGCAATACGCGGTGCATTCTTTTCATTATACTCCCTGTCGTAATGCAATTCAAGACCGAGCGTCACGCGCTCCGGCATCCTCGGTTTCACCTTTTCCTCGATAAGACGGACAACCGACACCGTATCGAATCCCTCGCCCCATGAAGGCCGCTGATTACCCGGAACAAATCCGCCTTTGCCGGGATTGAACGTCCATCTGCACACACTATGATATGACGGGGTACTACTCATACTCACTATTCTCCTTGTTTTATGAGACGATTCTTTCTTAAAAAAATACATTCTGTCACAAAAATGTCCTTTAAATCCTGTAATTGATTATGAAAAACTTAAAGGGAACGTTACTGAGTACGAAGCAACAACATTATATGCGCATGCGCCTATTCTTACCACTATTTACTGGACGGAGCGCCTGTGTGCTTCAAGACCCTAGGGTGCCCATCTCAATTGAGCCGGTGGTGTACTGTCAAGTATATAATCGCGCATATCTTTATGAGTACGATAGACTTCAGCACATTCAGGATCATCCATTCGGTTAAAAAGTTCCCGGGGATCATCTGAAATATTATACAACTCCTCACGCGCGCCGCCGTCGTCCATGGCCGCACAGTAAAAGTTGTCGTTACCGTCTATGCACATGTCGACAATCTTGTTGGCAATGCGGGTGATGGACAGCACCAATTTCCCGTCGGATGCAAGGCGTACCACCGCTGCCTCCGAGGAGACGCTCGCGCTGGTGAGCAGGGTTGGCGAAACACGGTCGACCGTTTTATCGCCGATTATCCCCGCCAGGGCAATGGTATGTCGGAGAGAAAGGCCGAGCCGTAGAGGGCCTCGGTGTCCCCGCTGCCGCTGAAGTTGTTGGAGACGTCGATGCTGTAGGCATTGGTGGCGACGGAAAACGGCCGGGAGGTGAGAAGAACAATGGCCAAAACAGAGCAGAGACGCTTTTTGCCGTGCATGAAACCATACTCCTTATTATTGGTGAAAGGTATGGTTATTATTCCGGCAAATATTTATTACTCATTGTATGAGAACACGTGTGGTGTGACACTTACTCCGCCTCGGGAGACACTGGATTTCGGGCTGCGCGGGAGTGGCTGGTCTGGTGCACTTGTGACGCACTCGTTGTGTTCCATGTAATCAACGAAATTGGATAGCATAACATTGTGAAGTATTTTGTTGCCGAAGTAATAATGTCGAAGGCCTGTATATGATCCGCATAATTACGGCTCTCCAACAATATGGCGTACCACGGGGGCTTCACCAGTCCGGTTCAGGAGCATAAACAGAACTCCACGACCGACATCGGGGAAAGAAATCTGCCGCATTTCGGCCGACGGCCGAATCCGTTGCAAACACCGTCCCCGGGCGTCGAAGAATGCCAGTTTGTCTTTATTTCGCAACGGGCGCGCCAGATGCAGGGACGTACCGCGAACGACAAACTGCCTGCTGTGCTGCCGGGAACCGGGCATGGTGCGTATTTCAGTCGGCCCATCAACTTCGCGGTACTGTACTTTAGCCGTTGACGGGTCTACCACTATCTGCATGCCCTTTCCGCCAACCATGGCGGTCAGGGCGCCGCTGCCCCAGTTTTGCTCAACGATTTTCTCGCCATGCGTCACATGCAGCGACTGCCATGTGCTGAAATCCAGATACTGACCGTCAACCCATACTTTCGGGGTCACGCCAGCAGGCGATGCGGTTTTTTTCGTAGTTCCCTGACCGGGAACGCCGTGCCAGTATGTGTAGCTGCTCTTGGGCGGCATGTACTGCATTTTGATTTTTCTGCCGCTGGTTGCGGTGTATTCAACAATATCGTTTTCGGGGGTGGAAAAAGAAGTGTTGGCCGTTATTGCGGATTTGAATGCATCATAAGAGCCATGCTCTTCTTTCGTACCCACTTCGAGCACCAGCACTCCCACCGAACTCTTGCTGTAGTTCCATGTATACTTATTATACCCATCATTTTGCGACCAGCTGCCTTTCGATGTCGAGGTGGCGCGGTGGGGCACGAACGCCACGTACACATCGCTGCCCATGTTTGCAAAGGCGATTTTGTCCTTTGTCTCAACAGAAATGCTTTTCGGGAAGGCCACCCACATGTGGTCGGCACCCTTGATAAGCCGCATCATGCAGTTGCGGTACTGGCCGATTTCCTCATACGGAGAGCGGCCGCAGGAGAGGTTCGAATTTTCAAATCCCCCGGCATTGCCGAAAATCTGTACTGCGCCGTTGCCGCTTCCTTTTACGGCCATTTTCCATACGCTCTGTTCCCAGAAACAGTCTACACCTTCGGGGACATTGGTCGCGACACTACTGAGGGTATAGTTTTTTTCCAGATAGATAGTCTCAAAGTCGAAGCGTCGACTCAGCTCATGATCGCCTTTCCAGTGGGCGTAATTGTCGTAATCGCTCTGGTAAAAGGGCTTTGCGCTGTGTATTTCGACCGGTGTCGCATATTTTCTCCGGGCGATATCGAGGATGACCTGGGGGGGCTGGTATGATGACCAGCAGGGAAAACCCGACATCTGCATCTGCCACTTCATCGCCTCCTGCGCATCCGACTGTGCGTATGATGGATGGTGGTTATTGTCGGCAAAGTAGAGGTAGCCGTACAGCCATGCGGTGCCGTGGAATGGTTTGTAGGAGCCGGTTTTGGCGCGCACATCCGCCCCGGTGGTGGCGCCATCGATATAGTGAAGGGCAAGGTTGAGCAGCTGCCAGTCCATGGAGGCCTTGGCGCGCG
The DNA here is from genome assembly GCA_964589825.1 of uncultured Fibrobacterota bacterium. Taxonomy (GTDB): domain Bacteria; phylum Fibrobacterota; class Chitinivibrionia; order Chitinivibrionales; family WJKA01; genus CAZPUS01. The sequence goes on from CAZPUS010000046.1 coordinate 10,793, forward strand.
TTTTCATCTCACTGTTTTGGGCAAACTCATACAGGACCATACAGGGGTTCCAGCAATAGCCCCAGTAAATGCTCGAATTCCACTCCACGCGTCCGGTGTTGAACAGCGCACGGGTCCAGTTTTTCACATAGCTGTCGAAATAGCTTTCGTTTTTGCCCAACTCTTCCGCCCAGAGGTAGCCGCTCAGCCGGGCCATCCAGTTGAAATTCTCTGAGTTCTTCTCGGTGTTGTCGTAGATAGGATCCATCTTTCCGTCCTCGCGCATCATCTGCGAAAAGCCCTCGGAGTTCACCATATTTTTCGCGGCGGTTATCTGCGAGGAGGGAAGTTTGTCTTTGAAGGTGAAATAGTACATCGTATAGCCCGGACACGAAAAGGGCTTGTTGAACGTGCTGGTGTTGTTGTATCTGTTGGTTAGCACCTCGTTGCCGTCTTCGTCAATCCAGCGTTGCAATTCGCTCGCGTTGTCTTTAACTTTGTACATTTCGGCCAGAAGCTGGGGCCAGGCGCGCTTGCCCGCATCGGCATCACCCCAGTTGCAGTTGGCATAGTTCCAGGTCTTTGCATTGGCCAGCAGCTCGGTGCGCTGGCGAAATCCCGATGCATAGTCCGCATCGGTGGGGCCAAGCTGCGAATAGCTCGATGCGGAGCCCTGCACGTCGAAGCTGCCATCGGCCGGTCCTTCATCGAGAGTCTGCGCCAGGCTTTGTCGTGCAACGAGTACTGCCAGTGCCGCGCAACAGAGTGGTATCAGTTTGCTATTCATGCTCTGTCTCCTTTATTTAATGCTGGGCAGAATGGTTGGTTCTCGGTAAGGCGAAGTGAGAAAGAATATTCCGTTGGTAAGATGAAGGGGGGCGATGGTGCGGGGTGTCTGTTGCCTAATAAGCCTTCCCGTGGCATCGTAGACCGCAGAATATCCTTCATGCTTTGCTCTGCGCTGTATGCTGGTATAGCTGCGGGGCATGCTTTGGGTGGCCCCGTCCGACCATGCCACGATATAGCCTTCGTGCAGCCCGCCCGAAGACGGCTGTTCGGCTTTGGATACGATCGCCGAGCCCTTGAATATCGTTCCGGCAGTGGCCACGACACCATTGCGGCATCCTAGTCCCCAGAAGATGCCCTCACAGCCGCTTTTTGAAAAACTCACCCAAGCCTTGCGGCTCTTCCAGTCTGGGTTGACTATCAAGACAAACGGCTCTGCGGCGGGTGTCGATGAAGAGACTGAGCCGACCGCAATGCCGTTAATTCTCACGCTGCTGCGGTTGGGAAGAAATTCCTGACAGTAGCCGCTCATGTACACCGTGCCGTCCGGGCCCGCATCGAGGCCCTTTATCTGGCTTTGCCGTGGCCGGCCCGAGCCGTCAGCGTTTTCACGCACGATGGCGGCCTGGCCCTTGAGTATGTCACCATTTACCGGGTCGTATTTGCAGAAATAAGCATGGTCGATACCGGGGCCCATGTTGGTAGGGTTGCTGTAGTTGTCGTAGCCGATGAATACATCGGGGCGGTCGGTGATTTTCTTCGGGCCCAGCTTCCACAGATGATCACCGCCATGGATATAGCCGGCCATGTACAGGTAGCCGTCGTTGCCGATGACCACTTCGCTGACCCGGCTGTCGGCAAAACTGTTTTGCTGATAGCAGGCCAGTGCCGTCCAGTCATAATTTTCCCATTCAAGCGATGCGCTATAGGTATATGCGCGCATGAACGGCACGTGGATGGGGTGGTCTTTGACCGAGCCCCAATCGTGGTGCTTGGGGTTCCAGCCAGCGTGGATAACCAGCTTGTTTTTGCCGTCGACACAGATATCTTCGCTGTACTTGTCATCGGCGGTAAACCTGCCCAGCTCATTGCCATCGATATCGTATATGTAGACCCAGCAGTAGGGGGTGGGGCGGATATTGTACTGTTCGTCGTAATACTTGAGCGGTTGCTGCATGCTGGCCACGGTGCCGTCGCTGCCTATCGAGACACGCGATAATGCACGACGGTAGCGCATATTGACAGATGAGCTGGCGAAGTCTCCGTAAAAAGAGCCGGTGTAGGCATCGATGGTACCTTTTTTTATGTCGGTTTTGACCCAGAGCACCTCCGATGCATCGGCGGAGAGAAGGCCGGTGCCGAAATCGCCGCATACCGCGATTTTTCCGTCGGCTCCAATCTCCAAATCATGGACACAGCCGCCAATACGGCTCAGCGACAGGATTTCGCCCGAAGTTTTGCAGCGTAGCACCACTCCGTCGCCGCCGCCGAGCAGCTCGGTAGCAGTAATGCCGGAGGGAGTGAAGCCGGCGAGTCTGCCGCCGAGAACGATAGTCGCATCCGGAGCAACGTCGACCGCGAAAATCGCATCGTCGACACTGTTCGTGCCCAGATAGCTGGCTGTAGACACCGGGAAGTTAGCCGCTCTGCACAAAACCGCAGAAAAAAATAAAACCGTTATGGTATACAGAAACCCCCACCCCGCAGATGTTTTTGGTTGCATATGTATCCTTTGGTATCCCTTACGTCCGGTAACAGACGTAAGGAGAAAATCACAAGTTACGTTATGATGATGAAGATATCTTCATCACTAATCGTTGCACTATCGCACGCAGAAAGACCTGGTGAGAGTTGTCGGGCCCTGTCGAAGTCGCATAAAGAAAACACCCGGGCTCAATTTGCTTTTTTCGATAACAACGAATCCTTTTTGAGGATCAATATTTCGTAGGGCGATGGTTGCTCCCCGCGCATCGACGATACTCAGACTTACAGGGTGACAATCATGGACGCTACAATATATGCGCAATGAAGTGGCACTGGGCACAATATCCACCGAAAGCTGAGCGCGTGCCGACAAATCAAATCGAGAGTGGCGCGTTGTAGATTGCTGCAAACTGACACCCTCGCTTGCCCCGCTCTCATCATCGTCACAGTTTATAGCCACAACACGGTAATCGACGCTCTTGTTTTTTGGCGCGGTATAATCCATCCATTTCGAGGGGTTGAAATCCATTTGCGCCTGACAGTCGCACGGGCCGCCCCCACCGCCGTCGGGAGGCGTGTAGGTCCAGCTGCTTTTGCCGGAGCGCGGGGGCCGATAGGCGATAGTGTACCAGCTGCCCGAGCCGATTTTGCGATCGATGCGAAAGCCGATTTCGTTTGATGACTTGTCGGTCCAGGTGATACTCACGCCGCCGTCCGCCTGGCGTGCCACCGAGACATTCTGGGGCTTGTTCGGCGAGCCGGACGGACAGGAGGTGGTCATGGCGCTGATGCTGCCGTCGCCCTCGATACCGGCCTTGGCCTCGTTTTTCACGACAGCGATATCCTCGAAATGGTTTTCGGCCGGCTTGGCAACGCCCACGAAACCGGTGGTGGTCTTGTTGCGCAGCTGCAGCATTCCGACAATGTGGACATCATAGGGCGCAATGTAGCCCTTTCTGCGCTTTTCCGGCTCTTTCGACGATGCCGAGCCCGCGTTGTCGGTCCAGGCATGGGAAAAAACCTCCACCTGATTATGCCGCTGTACCAGAATTCCTTCACCGTCGTTGCCGCCCGAGCCGCAGCCGTGAAATTCGTTGTTGTGACACCATAGCTGGGAGCCGCCCAGATCGAATGCGCGGTTCATGAAATCCGCCGTTGGGTCATTACCGTCACACGAGCTGAACGTGGTCATGTTGAGATAATCCTTGTTGGCGATGTTATCCCGTACTACCACCCAGCTGCCCGCTACTTCATAGCTCTTGTTTCCCTTGTTGTAGACCCAATTGTCGCGTACGATGACGTCTTTGCCGTAATAGCCTGTGCCGTTTTTCACATCGCAGCGGTTCTGGTACAGCGCAAGTATGGCCTTGTTGACATCGATGTTCAGGCGGTTGGTATACGAACCGCTTTCTTTCTGAATGACGTTGTTGGCGACAAACAGATGCTCTCCGTACAAACTGATGACGCCGCCATAGCGCCACGATTCGTCATCGGCGCTGAAATTGGAACAGTCGGCTTTGTTGATGGCATAGTTGTGGATTTTTGCCTTTACCATACGGCATCCGAATGCGAACCGTTTGCTTCCATACGTCATATCGCCGCTGTCCCACTTGCCGTCGGTGCCGTCACCGGTCCAGGGATCCATGATATGGGTCCCGTCGGGTTTGCGTTCTCCCCAGCCGTGTGTTGCCTTATCGGTCAGCCAGCTCGAGCCGGATGACCACTTCGATGACCAGGTGGCATCGAAGCCGAAATGTATGTAGCCGGACTCGATTTGAACCCAGGCGATACCGACTTTCTCCGCGACCGCGGGGGTACAGCCGATAAAATTCATCAGACTCGGTCCGCTGTAAGCGGATTTGGTGAATTTAAAGACCGTTTTCATGCTGGACAGGCCGGCATTGTCGTAGCTTTTTGCCGCTTTTTTGTCCGATGAGGGTGTCTCACCGCGGATAACGACGCCCGCTTTGAGCATAAGGCCACGGCCGTTTGGGCCGTCGGGAGTCTCGAAATCGTAGGTGCCGGCGGGATAATACAGCACACCGCCGCCCTTTGATGCCAACTCGTCGCGTTTGGCTTCGAACTCGGTGAAATTGGCGCTGCCGCTTCCCTTGTCACTCATCTCGATAACATTGTCCCATGCGATATCATCGCTCCATACCGGATAACCTGCATCGCCGCTATAATACGATGCTATTGGATTATCGGTTGGTGCCGCCTGCACTATGGCTGCAATCAGTGCAGGCATGCACAGTTTCATGATAGTAGTGCTGATACCGTTCATATCCGCCTTCCTTTCTTCGCCCAAGCTATCGTATAAGGGCGAAATGTTTGATTGTATATATCTTTTTGAACACTCCCAGTGCATGAATCCGCGGCACCGGCCCTTTCGGTGGGAAAGCACATGTTGCTCTAGATTGAAGCATACGGGAAGGTATTGTAACCATTGTTTTTCTCCGCCTTTTCAAATCTGCGTATAGCGCATACTGCGTTTCGCCTGGCGTGCCTCGCCCTATCTGACGAGAACCTCTTTATACATAACCGTTTTATTCTTCATAAGACGCAGCACATAAACGCCAGGCTTCGCTGCGGTGGCATGCCATCGAACGCTGCGCTTTCCCGGCTGCATGCGCATGTTGGCCACTACGGCAATGCGCCGGCCTGCCATGGTGAAAATCGACACGTCGACATGCTGGGGGGCCGCGAGTGAGTAGGAAATGACCACGTCTTTTTCACTGCCATGACGAACTGTGATCGGCGCCCGGTTTGAGCGCGATACGACCAAGGTTTCATCCACCCGGGTCGCACCGTCGTTCATTTTGTATTCGAGACAATAAAGGCTGGGCGAGGTGCCGCCCTCGGTGCCCTGCTGTGCGAATACGTAGAGAGTGTTGTTCGGCGAGGCCAATTGCCACGCATCGACGAGGGGCTCTGAGTGGTAAAACCGGCTTATGTCATCAGTGTTTATAACCGACCAGTCGGAATAGTTCGAGTGCCGGGTGGCGCCTGCAATGCGCAGGTGCGGCACGATGGCGTAGACATTGCCGGCGGCATCGTGGGCGATGCTCGAGCGGTTGTCCCAGCGCTTGGTGGCGATGCCGGTAGGTGCCCGGTGCCACGTGCCATCGGTGTCCCGCCAGTAGTGCACCTGTACGTTTGTGCCCGAAATGTCTTCGCGGGACAACACATGCACCCGGCCCTGGTTATCGACAGTCATGCCCTCCTGGTTGATAAGCCCGCTTCGCTGCGGGATCGTCCATACTTTACAAGACGTACAGTCCTGGGTGATGAATTGCGAACCGCTGCGGCCCACGAGTGCACCATCGTTGTCGAGCCAGGTTTTGCCGTGATCGTCGCTGTACACATATACCAAGTCGTGGTTCGAATAGCCGCTGCTTGACTCCCGCCAGCACCAGGCGGCATGGAGACGGTTGTTCGTACCATATCGTATCCCATGAAAGTATGCATTGCAGGTGCTGCTGCTGTAGCTCCCCTCGATAAATTTGCCAACATCGGTCCATGTAGCGTCATTATGGTACCGGTACAGCCTGTTGTCCCCATCGCCGCTGCCCCCGCCGGTACGAAACGTAAATAGCAGGGTGCTGTCTGGCGCGGTAATGAAACGCGGGTAGGTAACACTGGACACACTGCTTCCTGCCAGTTTCGATCCGGTTGAGCCAAATTTCGATTCATTCCACTGGTGCTCTAAAGGCCTTGCGGCCAGGCCCGCAACGGATTTTCTGTAATGAAGCGTCGCATTGTGGTGATCGAACGAAAGATGAATGCGTCCGTCGGCGGGCGATATGCCCATGGAGATTGTGTTATGATTGTCGCCACTGGTTTGTTTGTAATCGGTCAGCTCACATATCTCCCAGGCGCCGTTAGGCAATTCTCTTCGCGCTACACCCACAAATCGGTTTCTGGTGTAAAATGTCGCATACTGCCAGCCGCCATACGAGATAAGCGCATCCTGCTGGTACGACATGGCGTTGAGATACAAATCGCCATAGGTCTTGTTTTTGACTTCACAGGCAGCATCGCTAATCAGGCTTTCCCCGCTCCTTTCGATAGGGGGCTGAGCATGAAGTGAGATTAGTACAAGCAGTACCAGAGGAGCTGCTCTGCTAAGCCTGCCTGGAAAAAAAAGTTGTTTCATAATGGTGATAATCTCGTTTTTTTGTTGGTAGCAGTAGACAGCAGCCTACCGGACACATGTGATTTTGCGGATAATTAAGTTGTTGCCGGCGATCAGCCGCACAAGAAACACGCCTGCAGTTTGCGAGTGGCGTGCGGCAGAGATGGGAAACACATGCGTTCCCGCCGATAGCGTACCGGTATGCAGCGTGCGTACCGAACGGCCCCGTATATCGAGCAAATCGACACGGGCATCCCCGGCCTGGTTCAAATCGAGAAACACATGGGCTGGCCCGGTGCGCATGGCGCGCACCATGTTGGGCACCGCTGATTTCCCGTCCGCAAATCCGGCGGATGCAGATGTAGTCGGGTCGGTTGAATATACTTCAAAATAATCGAGGTAAATACGTGACTGGCTTTGTTGCAGTTTGATGGTGTGGGAGTCGTTGGAAAGCAAACCGGAGTCGAAAAAGAGGTAATCGTAGGTGTTGAGCCTGTCTACCCATTCCGACTGCACCAGTTTATCGTCAATATATACATCAATCGAGCTTTCGTCCGACTTCTTTACCCGTAGGTACACCTTTACCCTTATGCCGGTAAAGGTATAGCTTATATGGCCCTCGCCGTCACGAAAATACAGAAACGATCCGCCGCTGCAGCCGGAATCCTCTCGATGCTCCTTGGTTGAAGCCTGAATGGTAACCTCGGGGTCGTCATTTTCTACCCGCACCAATTTGGCGGCGGTGACCCGCTGCGTCGCGCTCCAGAGGCTTGCGCCTTCCGAGTCGGTCATTTTCGCCCGAATATCATGCACGCCATCAGGCATGTCCCAGTCGAGGGCATAGGTGGGCCCCGAGCTTGCAGAGCCAATGGAGGAACCATTCGCGTAATAGGTAACAGATGAAACACTGCGTCCATCGAGAGCATTGGCATGCGCCGTCAGCGTAATGCTTCCCGGCGGAACAAGCGAGGTGCGCGGGAAGGTCAGTTCTATCCAGGACTGACGCTCTTTCCTTTCGCTAACCATCGCATCGTAGAGGTTCACCGGATTGGGTGTGGTGTTGTGGTCGGCAATAACGACATTTTTGTCACCGCAGGGCATGACCCCGCAATCGTCATTGTTCCAGCACGGTATATCGCTGTGAGCTGCGCCTTGTATGCCCACCAGCGCACCATAGGTATGGTTGTCTTTCTGGTACACATACAGACCGGGATCGTCCCGATTGCAGTCTTGTACCGTCACATTCCAGTGCACCATGCGCCGTCCCGCATAGGCCCCCGCTTTCTTCGAGCCGCCCGGGTTGGAGTTTTTCTCATTGCGAAGCACTATTTCGGTACGGACCATGTCAAAGGGCATGCCACGGTGGGTATCGAATGTTCCCCGGTTCATCGTGCCTTTCGACCAGACATTGCCGGAGGTTAAAAATTCACTGTTTATGCCATGCGTTCCGCCGCGGGAGTCTTCGGTTACATCTATGGTGAAATCTTCGTAGAGTACATTGCTAGACATACAGCGGTTGGTGTAGGGATGGTGGTAGTATGAATCTCCCGTCACATAGGTCTGCACCAGCGAGATGTTTTTTGCCGCCGAGACATGGAAGCCATTGCTGGCGTTATTCACTTTGACATTTTTTGCCCAGCAGTTGTATGCCCGGTTGAAAAACAGCCCATTCCAGCCCAGGTCGTAGTCACTTGTGGCCGTGGCGCCCAGCTGTAGCGTAACGTTTTCGATACCCGCTTCGGTAATAACTTGGTCGGTTTTCCAGAAGCGCACGTTATATGTGCTTTTGGTGCTGACCCGCAGCGGCTCGGCCAGTGTCACCTGATTGCCCTCGACTGCTCTAATCTCGACAGGCCACATCCACTGGGGGTAGCTTTCGGGGGTAAACCATGTGCCCCAGTTGCTCCAGCTTTGAAAGGGATCCGACTGGCCGATTTCCTTGAGCAACGAATACGTCGATTCGTTGTCCCAGGTCATGAGCACGAACATACCGGATTTGAGTTTTGCCGCATCGTCGACCGTAAGGACGGTGTCGCCGCGGGGGTTGTTATCGCTTACCGCCGCACAAATCTCCCCCTTGCGCCAGTATTCCCAGGGGTTGGTCGATGACTTGTATCCCTGTTTCGCACCGGTAGCAGCCACATAATAGCCGACGTCGTCACCTTTACGAAAACTGCTTCCTCGTGCGCCTACCCAGACGATACCACCGGTCCACGACCAGAGATTGGTAGATATCGGTTTGTTGAGCCCCGAAACATAGTCGTCGGCGGGATTGCTAAATTTGATTTTCGTCCCTTCCCTGCTCTGACCGCGGATAACAACACCGGGGCGGTTAAGCCAGATGATGCCGTCTACCTTGTAAGTGCCGTCGGGAAGATATACCGCGCCTCCTCCGGCGGCATAGGCTGCCTCGATGGCTTTTTCGAATGCCTCGCGGTTGTCGGTCGAGCCGTCCCCACTGCCGCCGAAGTCGGTAATATCAACCACATTTGCCACCTCGGGAATGGGCGCCTGACCCAAGCGGTAACCCGCGTAGCTGTTGTCGGGAAGATGGCTATGGTCGGCCGGATTTGCCGTAAATCCTTCAAACAGGCTCTTGCCGGTCTGGGCATGAACGGTAGATACGGTGACGATAAGTATAGCCACAAAAAATGTCTTCGGTAACTGATGCATTAGAAACTACTCCCTCATTATGATTTGTTATTGGTAAAACCAACTTGTTGGTGCAAGGGCCCATATGAGCTGGTTATTACACTGTTTTCATTTTCTATCCGGTAAAGCAGAATTTTTTGTGTGTCCTATGTGCATTTCTGCCTGGTTACCCCGAGTGACTACCTGAGCGATGAGTGCGCCGGTAATGTCGAACACCTGAACGGTGACATATTGTTCAAGTGCGGGAAAACGCAGTATCCCCATTCGAAGAACACGCGCGGACGTACGGATCGGGCCGACACTGAAACCGGTGGTCGCGAGAGCGTTACCACATCCGCATCAAGAATATCGGTGCTACCACCTTTTCGCTATGAAAAAACATTAAATTAAGCATTCGCGTCTAGCCTTAGAGAAAATGTCTGCTAATAAAAATTGGGGCTTCAGGAAATTAGGTGGCTCATTTGAACGCCTTCTGGCATAAGATCGAAGTTTCCATAAT
>CAZPUS010000047.1:0-19976 GCA_964589825.1 uncultured Fibrobacterota bacterium
TTAAACGCGATGGAAAGGCTCTTACAAATTTCGAGGAAACCTTATCTGCACCTATGTCTGAGCTGGCGCAACAAACTCTGAAGGATCCCTATGTTTTTGATTTTATGACTGTTACGTCTGATTATTCAGAGCGGGAATTGGAGAAGGGATTAATAGACCACATGACTCACTTTTTGCTTGAACTGGGGGCCGGGTTTGCCTATATCGGAAGACAAATGCCTCTGCAGGTAGGAGAACGTGATTTTTTTATTGATTTGTTGTTTTATCACACCAACCTTCATGCCTATGTTGTCATAGAATTGAAGACGGTAGAATTTGAACCTGAGCATGCCGGGAAGGTGACTGTTGCTTAAATTGGTGTCTACTTTTTCAAGGCAATATCAAAAACAGCAAGGATAAAAAAAGGGTGGTAGTGACCGAAGTCACATACCACCCCGGGCAAGGTACAGGTGGGCTTTGTTATGTGTATATAATATACAACATGCGAACAAAAAAGTCAAGGGCAAACCAACGTGTTTTTATGCTTTTTGTTCATTTTTTTGCAACGACTATCTCTCTTTTCCCATCCCTTTTGCAGCTATTGGGTTTTCGGACCTCGTCCATTCAATGGCAGTTATCCGTGGTTGATGGTTTAATCCGCATCTGATAACGACCGGGATCGACACATGTATTGTTTGGTGCAATATATATAATGTTTTTGGGCATGTGTCATATACCTTTTTCATGCAAAAATGATATTATATATTCCAGAAGTGTTTACACCTGTTATTTCCTTTTCACTATCTGCGATATTTTTCCATTTATACCACTCAATCCATTAGTGTTATTATGCATTTGAGTTCCCTGCCAGTACCTGTACGGCACTCGCAGCAGCAGCTCCCCACAACGCAGTAATACGTGCCGGCCGCGTACGGACTTCTGTATTGTGTCGCTGCTGCCGCCATAACGATGCACCGTACTATCTATTTCTACAATAATAAAAAAGCGCTTACGTATGCAGCAAAGACCCAACATACTCTTCCTGATGAGCGACCAGCATCGTGCGGATATTGCCGGATTTGCAGGAGACGAGATTGTACGCACCCCGACACTCGACCGTCTCGCCCGGGATGGTGTCGTGTTCACGAATGCATATACCCCCTCTCCGATCTGTATACCGGCACGCCAGTGTATGATGTCCGGACAGTTGCCCAAAACCTGCGGATGCCAGGGATGGTTCGATCTCAGCCCCAACTACCATACGTTTTCCCGCCAATTTACCCGCTACGCCTACAATACGGTGTGCAGCGGCAAACTGCATCACCAGGGAATCGACCAGATGCAGGGGTGGCGAACCCGTATCGAACCCGATGCGGTCATCGGAGAACAGTATCTGGAAGACAAAATCGAAGAGGAATATGCACGGTATTCTCCTCCGCCGGGAACCGGGAAATGGTCAAATCAGCGGGAAATCGAAGAGGCACGCGCGGGAGACGGTCCCTATCAGAAATTCGACCGAAGAGTAGTACGCGCTTCACTCGATTTTCTCGAGGGCTACTTTGTAGACCCCCTTTATCAGCGGCCGCAATATCATCGCCCTCTGCTCTTCAAACAAAGTCTCGTACAACCCCACTACCCTTTTTTTACCGAGAAAAAGAAGTTTGAACGCTATCTGAATTCGGTTACCACATATATGCAACAACCGTGCGATCACCCGGTACTTTCTCTCAGCCAGCAAGAAAAACCGGTATGCGCATCACCAGAGGCGATACGCCGAGCCACGGCAGCCTATTACGGAATGATAGAAACAATGGACAGTTATCACGGCCGGGTACTCGATACGCTCGAAGCGCTGGGTCAGGATCTCGATGACTGGATAATCGTCTACACCTCAGATCACGGCGAGATGCTCGGCGAACACGGGATTTGGGAAAAAACCCGTTTTTATGAGGCAAGCGTGCGGGTTCCGCTCATCATCAGATGGCCGAAAGGATTTCAGGGAGGCAGAATTTGTGATCAAAACGTGAACCTCTGCGATCTTTACGCAACCTTGTGTGAACTTGCGGGGCTGGAAACACCCGCCGGCCTTGACAGCCGCAGTCTGGTTCCTTTACTAAACGGCAATAGCGAGGGGTGGTCGAACGAAACGATTTCACAGTTCGAAAACCGGCACCTGATGATCAAACAGGACCAGCTGAAATATCAGTATTACGGAGAAGATATAGACGAAGTGCTTTTTGACCTTTCTACTGATCCCCTCGAAACCCGCAACGTCGCTGCCCTGCCGGATTATGCGACGGTCATGTCGCGGTTTCGCACCCGGAGAGCACAACTGGGACATGGCCCCGATGCAGATCCGCATTATAAAAATGCGGGATATGCATAAATGCAGAGGTGGCTTTGGTATTGCCGATACTGCTGACTGCTGAAAACCATTTCTGCATTCTGTCATTGCTATTGGCCAGAAAATCCGGTATTGCGAGAGTGATTATTCATACCTGAATTGAGCGGTTTTTTCGCCAAATCTGCTGCCATCCGCACTATTCTAATATTCTCGAAAATCATGAGAGACCCCATAAGGTTCTCCCATGGTTTTCGATAACACAATAGCAGCACGGCTCACCGCAGCGTTCATCAAAACAACCGCCCAATTCAGGTCATAAAAAAGTTCCACATGAAAAAAAGTGGAGAAAAAATGACTTCAAAAGAGATTGTACAACGCACCCTCGATTTCGCCAACCCACCCAGGGTTGCACGGTCATTCGGTGACAGCGACCTGTGCGGTGCCCAATGCAACGCATCGACTCATGCTACCGAATGGATCGACGAACCCGACGGGAGCCAGACACGTACGGACGAATGGGGCAACTCGTGGCGCAGGATTGATCCGAGTTCCAAGGGAGAAGTGATCTGCGGCGTGCTCGAGGACCTTTCGAAGCTGGAAACCTATACACTTCCCGACTATTCCCGCTTTGATGATTATGCGCCGGTAGTCGCAGCACGCAAAAAAAACCCGGACAAATGGCTCGTAGGAGACATGCCCGGGTTAACATTCAACATCGCACGAAAAATGCGTAAACTGGACGCCTATCTTACTGACTTGTATATGCATCCCGAAACAATCCACGAGCTGCACGACCGAATCGATGCGATGCTGTACGATATGATCCGCAACTACGCTGCCGCAGGCGTTGACAGTGTTTTTTTCCCCGAAGACTGGGGAACTCAGTCGCAGACATTTATAAGTCCCGACATGTGGTATGAGGAGTTTTATCCAAGGTTCAAAAATTTGTGTGCCGCTGCACACAAGGCCGGCGTTAACGTGTTCATGCACTCATGCGGAAAAATCGGTGACATCATCCCCGGTCTTATTGATGCAGGTATCGATGTGCTGCAGTTCGATCAACCCGATCTGCACGGTATAGATACGCTGGCACGTTATCAGCAGCATGCACGGATTACGTTCTGGTCACCAATCGATATTCAGCATACGCTGCACACACGTAATGAGATGATCATCAGAAAAAAAGCGCGCGAAATGCTTGACAAGCTGTGGCATGGCCGGGGCGGCTTTATCGCAGGTTTTTACCAGGATAATGAATCTATCGGACTCGATCCCATATGGCAGAAACACGCATGTGACGAATTCGTTGCATACGGGGTTAATTCCAAAAGTGCGGTACAGACGTGATATCATCGCGAAGTAAATGAGCACAGCCGCTCACGATGCTTTGCAGAAAATCTGCGCCAGTATTGGTCATTGAATTTGTAAGGAGTATTACGATGTCTGACCCAGCCACCACACGACCCAACATAGTGCTTATCCTTGCTGATGATATGGGGTATTCCGATATCGGCTGCTACGGCTCCGAGATACACACACCCAACCTTGACAGAATGGCACAACGGGGAATGCGATTCAGCCAGATGTATAACTGCGCACGCTGCTGCCCTACGCGTGCAAGTCTGCTGACCGGTTTGTACCCGCATCAGGCCGGAGTCGGCTATATGATAAGTGACAAAGGGGTCGGCGCTGCCTACCAGGGCTATCTTCGTCAGGATTGTGTCACCATCGGTGAAGCACTAAAGGCGGGAGGGTATCGCACCCTATGGTCGGGAAAATGGCACACCTCGCCCGGAATCCCGATCGTCGGAGAACCGAAGACCCCTCTGGGCTCTGAAACAAACCCGTATCCGTTTTCGCGGGGATTTGATCGTTTTTACGGTACTGCGGGGGGGTGTGAAAACTATTTTAATCCGGTTCGCCTGATGGATCAGGATACCTTTATCCAACCTGGCAATGACCATTATTATACGGATGGAATCAGCAACGCAGCCTGCAGGATGATCAACGAAGCAACAAATGATGATGAACCGTTTTTCCTTCATGTATGCTATACCGCTCCGCACTGGCCCCTGCATGCACTTCCCGAAGATATAGAACGCTATCGCGGAAATTACATGAACGGATGGGACAATATCCGCACCGCCCGTCACGAAACACTCAAGGGTAACGGCATTCTCGATCCACGGTGGGACATCTCACCCAGGGATCCGCAATCACACGACTTTTTTACCGACGCTCCCCGACGCAAAGAATGGGAAGACCTGCGCATGGCGGTATATGCCGCACAGGTGGACAGGATGGACCAGGGAATTGGTGCCATCATGGAGACACTCCGTGCCCGGGGCGTGGAAGAGAACACGCTGGTTATGTTTCTCAGTGATAACGGCGGATGTGCCGAATTTCTCAAGGAAGACGAAAACGACCGCAGCTGGCCGGGACAATACGCCCTCACCGCCCGCCGGGGCGAATCGTGCAGGGTTGGCAATATAGAAGGACTGCAGCCCGGTCCGGCAACTACCTTCATGAGCTACGACCTGCCCTGGGCCAACGCGTCCAATGCGCCGTTTCGGTATTATAAACACTGGGTACACGAAGGCGGTATTGCGACACCGCTTATCTGCCAATGGCCGGCAAATATCGATTCCGCATCCATCGTACACCAGTCCTGTCATGTTATCGATATTATGGCGACGTGCCTGGATGTAGCGGGTGTAAAGTATCCTGAAGAGTACAACGGCCATCACATACAGCCGCTCGAAGGTGAAAGCTTTGCACCGCTTTTGCAGGGCAACCTGCAATGGCAGCGGCAACGTCCGCTGTTCTGGGAACACGAAGGAAACCGGGCTGTTCGTGACGGCCACTGGAAGCTGGTCTCAAAAACCGTCGATGACTGCAACGGCCCGTGGGAACTCTACGATATGGAAACAGACCGTACGGAACTTCTTAATCGTGCCGACAAGGAAAAGTCGACTGTCGACCGCCTTTTGCACATGTACAATCAATGGGCGGAAAGATGCGGTGTACTGCCCTGGGAAAACCGTAGCCCTGTCATGAAGAAATAAACAATGCCGGTTACACCCCTTTTATCGATATCTTTTCGGAACGTACGTTTCCAAACCCTTTTTCGGCCGCGATTTTAAGATGTTTGATCTGCGTTCCGTCGAATTGTCTGCCATACCACGGGGTAAGCGAAACCGTAGCACTGTCCACTGCGACCGGGTCGAATCCACCCACGAACGTATCGAGCGTCTTCACGGTACCCGGCCCTGCCGGTCCGTTGTCAAGAAGTGCACGGGAAGCATCTACTATCGTGAAGCTCGGCTTTACATAGTATAACAGTTCTGCGATTGCGGTATGCAAATCCATGGATGAATGCAATTGTCCCCTGTTTCGTATCAGTCCCATGAACCCTTTGATGCCAAGCGATACCCCTGCTGCGGAATGTGATTTTGCAGTAGGAAGACTTATCAGCACATCCGCTTTTTGTATTTCCGAGACGAGTTCCACCCGGGTAAGCGCTTTTGCCTCATCATGCACAGCCTGAGTAAAAAACCGCTCTTTCGAAGGGTTGAATACAATCACGTCTTTAAGAGGCTTCACCACTTCTCCGATACCGGTCTTTTCACGACAAATCGCGGCATCGTTTATCGTATGGTCACATACAAGCACCTGTTTTGCCCCTGCCTGCATGCATATGCGCGCCATGGCGCGGACCGCTTCGGGTGAGGTACCGGTTGCCATATCGGGTGTGTTGGCAAAACTCATGTTCGGCTTGATCACTACCCGCGCCCCTTCTGGTATGAGTTTGTTTGCACCTCCCATTTTTTGTAGCAGTTTCGGAATAACGTCATCGGCACTTCCCTTACCGACATATACGTCACTTTTCGACTCGCCAGCATGCACCGAACCGACAGCCCCCATTCCGACAGCCCCTGCAGCCGACCAACGCATAAATGAACGACGTGACATCTTCATACGGACACTCCTTTCATGTATGAACACAATCCTGTGGACGTTTTGTTGGGGAGTGTGCACTTCCCTCACGTTTTTTGCATCTACATTGAGCGATTCAGGTTACAACAGGACATCTTCACTCAGTCAGAAACCCTTCGGGTAGCTCCCGTTCCGTGGTATCCACCGAAGAGGGGACAACAGACCGGTTCTGACCGGGATAATAGCCAGTACGGGGATCCGCAGCAGACCGCAATTCTTTGCGAGTGCCGGCTGTCGGATCCTTCATAAGCCGTGCTGCATCCGACATATTTCTCTCTTTGGTTATTTGTTTCTTTTTATATGCACTCATATACGCACCCGAGGCGCGCCTGTTTTCACCAAAACGATACACCACTATTGCTGCTTTGTTATTTACCGGACAATGTCTCTCGCACATACCGCAGCCAACACACAGCTCCTGCGTGACAACCGGAACAGTCGCTTCTCCTTTGAGTGTTTTTGTACGATACGGTACTATCGCATTGTATGGACACGATTCATCACATACCAGACACTCTCTGCCCTGTGCCCATGCAAGACAACGATGTCGATCGACTACTGCCGTGCCTATCTTTACAAACGGCTTCTGCTGCCTTTGTATGGGCCGTAACGCACCGGTGGGACACACATGAGAACAGACCGAACAGTTCTGCTCACATCCGCCAAGTCTCGGTACTACCTTCGGGGTATAAACCCGGGGGAATCCGTCTGCAATACTGCAGGGCTGAATTATGTTGGTGGGACATACCTTCATGCATTCACCGCATGCAATACAGCGCGATAAAAATTGTTCCTCAGGAAGTGCACCGGGCGGACGGATACAACGCCCGGTATTATCTCTTTCGTGTACTGCTGCGGCCCGGTATGCCGGAATGAGCAGCGCGGCTAGTCCTGCCCCGCCAATAAGGTGACGTCGTCCCAGATCGGTCTGCAGTGAAGTGGATGCGTCAAAGCGTGCAAAACCGAATCTGCTGCAGGTTTTCTTCGTCACACCGCTACATTCACCGCATACTATGCACTCCATGGTACGCGTCCGGTCGTAGTTTGGCGTCCCTATCGCATCGGTAGGGCACGTGCGGGCGCACGCCCCGCATCCGTTACATGCCGAAGTGTCGACAATACGCCGGAAAAACGCAAACCGGCCCACCACACCGAGGAAAGCTCCGGTAGGGCATATATACTGACACCAGAACCGCCGTTTTACCAGACCCCCGCCAATTACGATCAGAAAAAGGCCCGCCACGGTAATGGTCGTGTAAAAACGGGGTATAGAGATATCGCTGTAGGCAAGCTGCGTCATACCGACAGCATTGAATGCCGGCCGCAGCAAGTGCAGCGTTTCCGCCCCGGCTGTCATGACAAAAGGGTATACCACAATGGTAAGGATTCGCGTCAGCAGTGCGATCGGATCCATAAAAAGAGGTGAAAGCACCCCGAATCCCGCCGCAAGCACCAGCGCTCCCAGGAGCACGTACTTGAGTGTCTGCAGCCCCGACAGTCTCCCCCGCAGGTTTATGAAATATTTCCTTCGTACCGAACGCCAGATAACGCGGTCACAAAAATCGATTACCGCACCCAACGGACAGACGAATCCGCAGAAAAACCTCCCGAAAACGACCGTCAACAGAATCATGATCGTGGACATTACGATAATGGGAAAGACAAATGTACGTGAGGCAAGCGAGACCATCACGCCCACAAATGGATTGAGGCGTAAAAACCACTCGCTCTGCAACGCATAGGCAAGCGGAAAGGTGTTTACAAAAAACAAAAAAAACAGAAACACCCCAAAAAAGAAGCTCTGGCTCACTATTTTGATTTTTTTATGGATCCCCATTATTATTCACTTTCCTGGTGTACTTTATAAAATAATTCGCTTCATACATACACATTATTTTCCGTCAGAAAAGACTGCAAAAAGACTGCAATATACGAAGATGCATCGACTGGCGCCCCGGAGGTCTTCCCGCGCATTCACACTGCCGGTCTTCCCACGCTCACGCGGGGATCATTACCGATGCACCCGGGCTTTTTCATACCGTGTTTGTGCACACTCGCATAAAAACGATACTGCATTTGCAGAGGCACGGTCGAATGTAATGCTGCGTATTGGCCGGATGGAAACGAATACAAATTGCTTGGCGGAAACACTTGCATTTTCGTATGCCATGTTGTATATTTTTATGCTACATAACAAAGCCCACCTGTACCTTGCCCGGGGTGGTATGTGACTTCGGTCACTGCCACCCTTTTTTTATGCTTATTCCGAATCGGCCCTAATAGCGGCGCCACACTCCGGCTGCGAATATGCCACACCCAGTCTGCGCCTGAGCAGAAAATAGGTGGCATAACCGACTATGATATTTGCCGCGAATGCCGACCAGAAAACCCCGGAAAGCCACGAATGCATTGCACAAACCCATGACAGCGGCACATAAAGCATAAATACCCGCACTGCAGAGAGAGCCGCTGAAGGAAAGGGCTGATTTATCCCGTTGAATACGCTCATCCCCACGATCATGACTCCCTGAAACGCATAGCTGAACGAAACGATCACCATATAATCTGCAATAATATCCCGCACCGAAGACTCATTCGTGAAAAAACCCGCGATGGTATCCGCATAGACGGAAAAAAGTGCAAAAAGAACGAGTCCCCATCCCGCCGCCAGTACCGAGGCAGTGTTCAGTCCTTTCAATACCCGGGAATATACCTTTTTACCCCAGTTCTGACCCGAAAAAATTATCATGACCGTACCGAGTGCATTGACCACTATAAGGGAAAACATCTCTAATCGCGATACCACACCGAACGCCGCAACCGCATGATTGCCGAATACCGCAATGATTTTTGTGACAAGGGCGGTAGAAAGCGGGGTAATGAGTATCGTCGACATCGCAGGCACTGCGATATAAGCGATTTTTCTCCAGGTACGCAGCACTTCCCGGATACCGCCGAGTTTTGTGGTGATGATCCGTTCCCTGAAAATAAGTATATAAAGCGTGAAAAAGAGACTGCAGCCGCGGGCGAGTACGGTCGCCACCGCTGCCCCCTGTACCGATAAGGCAGGTATAACACCCCACCCGAAAATAAACACGGGATCGATCGCGATATTTATGCATGCCATGCTTACCATTATCGCACCCGGGGTGAATGTATCGCCAAGCGCGCGGATAATATTGTTGCCGATCATAGGGATGACCA
This sequence comes from uncultured Fibrobacterota bacterium, assembly GCA_964589825.1. GTDB lineage: Bacteria > Fibrobacterota > Chitinivibrionia > Chitinivibrionales > WJKA01 > CAZPUS01. The sequence goes on from CAZPUS010000047.1 coordinate 9,524, forward strand.
CCACAACCAGGCCCCAGTACCATACCCGCATATACGCGGCAATATGGGGAAGTGTCTCTTCATGCGCTCCCATCAGCCGAAAAAGCGGTGTGATGGTTAACTGACCCGCAATAATAAGCACGGCTGCCGCCACAAATCCCATAAGCATGGCATGAGATGCCATACGCCGAACCGTTTCATGCCCGGTACTGCTCAAAGACCGCGAAATAAGCGAAGAAGTGGCAATGCCCATACCAAGTATCACACTGTTTATGATAAGCACTGCCGGAAACGTGAAACCAATAGAAGCCAGCGGTACGACACCGAGTTTGCCTACGAAATAGGAATCGGCAAGATTAAACATCACCATCCCCAGCATACCGAACGCCATGGGCCAGGTAAGCCCCATCAGAAGGGGGGTTATTGCACCCCTGGTAAGGTCCCGCTGTTTCGACTTTTTCCTGTTTATCATACGCACGTCAATTGTAACGGCAAAAACGGTACAGACATTTCACAATAGCCTGCAGATGAAACAATATATATCTCACAGGGCTGGAAAATATATCCGAACCGCCCATACCGACAAAGAACAACACTCTGGTTATTACTGCAGACAGTGTACTGAATTCAGTAACGGGACTTCTCATTTCGTATTACACGATATGGCGCGCAATACCACAGAAAGCAAAATCGGTTGCCGGTCCCATCCGGCTCAAAAAGAACATGCGTGTTTTCTTTAACCCCGGTTCATCCCTCCATATATAATCGAATCGTCCCGCTTTGTTGCATGCCGGAAAAAGCTGTTTTTTCCGGCACTGCTGAACCATTGCGTACACTTCTCGTCAGTTGTTCCGCATACGTGGGAAAATAGATCAAGGCCGCGTATATATAAATTGCATTTTTAGCTATCCATTAGTATATTCAGTACCAAATTATAGGATAATCTGCACGTAGTGGTCTAAAACAATTGACCAAATTTAAAAAAAGGAGATTGCATTATGCGTGGTGCTATGCGAACCGCAAACCCCGCACTTACCGAACGGGTATTTGCAGACAGGGCACAGCAGGCAGCAGTGGGTGGGGCGATGACCATCCAGGGAACCGTTAATAAAACAGGAGCGATGCTGGTACTTACCATGGTCGCGGCGGCATTTACCTGGAATGCCCAATTACCGGGCTTGACAATCCTCGGTGCGATCGGAGGACTTATCGTGGCCCTGATTACGGTATTTAAAAAGGAATGGGCCGCAACGACCGCACCGGCATATGCGGTGCTGGAAGGATTGTTCCTTGGAGGTATCTCTTCGATGTTCGAGGCACAATACCCGGGTATCGTTACAAACGCCGTATCTCTGACGTTCGGAACGCTCGGTGTATTGCTTATTGCCTATAAATCGGGCGTAATAAAGGCTACCGAGAATTTTAAACTGGGAGTAACCGCAGCCACCGGCGGCATATTCTTTGTCTACATGCTCACCTGGATACTCGGTTTTTTCGGAGTAAACCTGACATTCATTCACGGAAACGGACTGCTTGGCATCGGTATCAGTCTTTTTATCGTGGTAATCGCCGCCCTCAACCTGGTGCTCGACTTCGATTTTATCGAACGCGGAGCCGAAGCAAATGCTCCCAAATATATGGAATGGTATGCCGCCTTCGGGCTCATGGTAACCCTCATATGGCTTTACCTTGAGATTCTGCGGCTGCTTGCGAAACTTCAGAGCAGAGATTAAATTGCGGCATCCTGATGCGCGGATACGCGATGTAGTCGAAACCACGTATCGCATTATCCCGACTACAGCCGGCCGAATTGTACATCGACAACAGCTATTTTCCTTATCGTAACTCCTGTTCCTGCATCTGCCCCATGGTAACGGCATGGGTGAAATCCTCCACCACATGCAGCAGAAGGCGCAAATCGAGGTTTTTGCGATCCATGAGTACGACGTTGCTTTCATTATACTCTTTTTTAGGACCGTCCATCGAAAGCCCCTCCAGTAGAAATACTTTCAGAAGTGTGGACTGCCGCCCCGACTCTTTTTCATCCGACACACGCAGCGTAAAATCGAGGGGACTGCCTTTGTCGGGGATAAAAATAACCACTGTCGGATCGCTGCCCTCCACCGACGGCAGCTCCTTTACCGGCGTCACCGGATAGTGATTGTTGCGTAATCCGCACTCTATCGGGTGAAAATTGATACGTGATCCGTACACTACATATATCCGGGTCTGTTTCTGAAGAGGCAGCGGCCTGTGCAGGCCGACCTCCGATTTGGGTATACTGAGATATTCGACAAAATTGTCGAGCCGAAAATAGACATCTTCGAAATAGGAGGCATCGAGTCCCAGAACGATGTTGCATATCTCAAGGATACCGGGCGGAATTTCTTCGAGCACTTCGTCGCAGCTGTGCCCCATTCCCATCGCCTTTGCCAGGATATTGGCGGTGTATACCGCTGCACACAGTAGTTTGAGGCTGTTGCTGTCTTCGAGCAGAAGGAGGTCCTCGTGCTGATGATGCATACCCACCGCCTGTACAATCTCCTCAGGAAAATTCCATTTCTGGGCAAAAAAACCACCGAGTTCGGCATGATCGAATCCCATCATTCGTTTCTCGGTTTCGTGAAATGAAACAATGTGGTTGGTCGTCTCTTCGAGCAGCGCGGGAAATACGCGGGAAAAGTTATTGTCAAGCGGAACTTTGCCGACATCGTGCAGCAGACCCGACATGAATGCGATATCCGGCCGTACACCGCCCGCATCCCTGTAAAGCTTTTCCGCAATTACCGCCGTCGCAAGAGAGTGCATCCAGAATTCGGTACGTGCAAAGCCGTAATCACTGTAGATATGTTGAGATATCTCGATCAGAGAAAGAGATTCCAGAATTTTCCTCGTTTCATCGAATCCGATTCTGACAATCGCATCCTTGAGATCGGACGTACGGCCATGGCTTTTTGAATAATATACCGTATTCGCGATTCGAAGCACCGCAGAAGCTGCTGCGACATCCGATTCTATACACTGTGCCAGTTTTTGCGTCCCGCTCTTTTCACTCTCAATTATATGTACTGCACGAACCACCGTATAGGGAAACGCCCACTGGGTACTCACAGACTTCTCGATTTCAGCGAGTTTCTCATGCTTTGATATCCGTGTCTGAAACAGCATGTCACCCGATCCGCCCGGTGGTTCATCGTCACGAGTCTCGTCGCTTTCGGCCCGACGAAAGCTGATCCCCAGCATCTTATTTATTTTGTCAATAAGCACAGAAAAATGAAACGGATATTCGACTATACTCACCTGGCGCTGTTCATCTTCCTCTATTGTATCCGTCTCTTCCCTGATTTTTGTTATAGCCTTGTGCACTTCGGGAGTGGCCGATATAACGACAGGGATATCTCTGGTACGTACGCAGCGCTCCAGGCGGGAGAGAAGTAAAAAATCCTTTACCTCCTGATGTGCGATGTCCACCACTACAAGATCGGGTTTGTACTGATTCGCCTTTACACCCGCGATGTAGGGAGTGGATGCTTCGATTATGGAAAAATCCCCGTGAATCAGGCCAACCGACAGTATGCTGCGCATTTCATGCCGGGAGGAAAAAACCAATATCAACGGTTTGCGCCGCTGTTGTGCAGAGTCCATAACCGCCTCTCATAACATCGAATAAATACGTCTGTTTATTCAATTATACCTTATCCCGACGGGTATGTCAAGCACGCCTTTCTGTTCAGGCCAACAGGGGTCCTTATGTGCTTCGTATCGGTGAAATGTCGAAATCCCGTATTTCATCCGCATGTTCGCGCATATCTTTGTTTATCCGATTCCGAAGCGGAGAAACGATAACCTGCACGCCCTCGTTGCGGGCCAACTTCATTGCAGGGACAAAATCACTGTCCCCGGCAATAAGTACGATACGCTCCACCTGCCCGCGGATGGAAAGCCATGCAATATCGAGTCCGATCTTGATATCGACCCGCTTCTGCTTGAATAAGGGTTTGAAATCATTGTCGGTAATCTGTTTTTTGCCATGGATAGCCTTTTTAATCCCCGCATCGGTTAACGCCCACCCGCCGAATTTAAGCTCACCGGCACGAAACGCGACTCTGTCTCTGCTTGCAAGTTCCCCGATATATTTCTTGCCCTCCCCGATATATTCCGAATCTTTATACTCGTCTTTTGACACCGGTGTTTTGAGTGACTTCTCGAATGGAAGGCAATCGTAATAATAAATTCGATACAGCTCTTCATCCTTCCTCAGGATCTTTGTCGCAAGCTGCAGAATCTGATCGGGCGCTGTGATCGACTGATTCTTGAAATATTTCCTGAATGTCTTTCTCACGAATCCGCCATCCACTATGACCGCAGAACGTTTTATTCTCATACTCCCTGCTTTCTGTTTTTACCTATACATATTATTTCTTACAAAATACCATTTTACCTGCATCCGCCATTTGTATTTAGCATTTATTCGATATACCACGCCTTTTTTTGTGGTTTCTGTCATGTCATGCAGATGAATATACCTGATATCGCACGTAATCCGTGCGAAAAGGTCGTTTCCTCTGCACGCCTTCCTGGCCGTTTTCTACGCAATCTCCATCACAGGATCGCGTTGCGCACCAAGCAGCGCCGCACCGATCACCCCCGCCGAATCCCCAAGCTCGTTTCGCACGATCTTTACATTCGGGGAATCCCCAAATATGTACTGTGCAACACGCCGTGTTCCTTCGGTGTAGAGTTCATCGATATTCGATACACCTCCGCCAAGCACCACAATATCCGGATCGAGGATGTTGATTACATTGGAAAGTGCCAGTGCAAACGCATCGAAAAACGAATTCATTACCCTTAACGCCGTTGTATCCCCCTCACGATAGCGCATCACTATATCTTCAAGAGATAACGATTCAGCGCTCAATGTTGCGAAACGCTCCTGCACGGCACATCCGCTTATATATCGCTCTATACACCCCTGTTTGCCGCACCAGCATCTGTGTCCGTGCGGATCGAGGACTGTGTGCCCCCATTCGCCTGCAATCGCTCGTGAACCGGTAATGGTATGGCCGCGATAGACAATGCCACCACCGCATCCGGTTCCCATAATCACCCCGAACACCATAGGCAGGCCACACGCCGCACCTCTTTGCGCTTCGGCAAGTGCAAAGCAGTTTGCATCGTTTTCCATGGCGAACTCTCTCCCCAGGGTTTTCTGCAGGTCCTCTCTGAACGGTTTCCCGTTGAGGCATTCGGTATTCGAGTTCATCATAAGACCGCTGCGCGGCGACACCGCCCCCGGTGTCCCGATGCCGAGTGAATGACTCCCCCCCTCACACGCACGAGCCATCATTTCATGCATTTTTTTTATGTTGCTGATTATTGCTGCATATCCCCTTTCGCGCTGTGTGGGTATACGTTCCCGGAAAAGTATGCTTCCCTCAGAATCGAGCACCACCCCCTCAATCTTTGTGCCACCAAGATCAATACCAAAATTATACATCACACCGTCTCCATGTTACACAACTCTCCGAAAGTAGAATTGCGAAAGTCAAAATGTATGTAGTAGAGAAAAAATACTACCTTTCAGGTGTACATGTTTTGAGCTATTGCGCCCTGATGTCGCTCTGGAAAAGTAACCATTTGAGAAATATGCCGCGTATCCTTTTACGAACACAGTAATGCCGGCTGCGGTAGAAAGCCTCTTTAAAGAACCTCCACATACAACCTACCTGTCAGTAACCCATATCTCAAATATATCGTAGCCATCTTCGTGTCCCGGCACATCGGTACGGACCCCGTTGCGCCAATAACAAAGCGTCGGATCACCATTTTCATCAAAAACAGCGCCTGCGATAAAGAGATGGCCATGATGAACAAATACGGCACTACAAGCGCTGGACTCATCTCCGCGGGTGTCGAATCTTTGTATCGGAGCCCCATTCTTCCATACATAACGTACCGGCCGCCACTCGTATGCATCACCGCATGCATACACATCACTACCGTCAACAAAAAAAGATGAGAGACGTATCGATGAATACGGGATTGGAATCTCCCCAGTTGTATCATGGCTGAGCATATGCGTGGTTCCGTTATGCCAGTAAAAACCGCACATATATACCATATCAGTGATCGTTACATAGGTATTACCACTCAGGTAAATATCGTCTTCGTGTACAACGAGTGAAAGATTATCACCCATTTTATATGGTGAATCATGTCTGAATATTACATTGCCGTTCTTCCATATCTGGGTACAAATGTTATTGTCATTGCCGGCGATGTATATATCATCATTGTATACATAAATAGCATCGCCTACTCCTGAATCGGTAAACACCTTCCTCTGACCGTTATACCAATATACACCCCGTCTGCTGCCGCTTGTTGAATCAGGATCGTAATCAGCGGTAATCTCTCCACCGACCACATATACACCATTGTCGTTCACACACAAATCACTTGCCCATACACGAGCCGCTTTGCCTTCCAATTCGTGCTTAACGTTGTTTTTCATGTAACACACTTCACACCCCTTCCCTCCACCTAAAAAGTAAATATCGTTATTGTATACCTGTAACGATCGCAACCTGTTTCCGGCATCAGTAACATACATGTTACCATTTACCCAATACACCCCTCTATTCCCGTTCCCTCCGACCATATAGACATTCACGCTATCATAGGCGCGCACCTGTATACGAACGCTTTCTTTTATGGCGTTTCCTTTATAGGGGAACGTTGTTACGATGGTATGCGTATCTATGGATAACGTGTGCGTATGCACTTCAATTCCATTACCGATATGTCCGTCTTTATCCGACGTCCATACAATACCGTCATGGCGTGAAGACGCTATGCTGTCACCCAAAAATTCTATGCTAAAGGTAATGGTATCACCTTGAAAAAAACAACTGTCCGAAGACGGCGAAAGACGAATATGCACCGGATGTGATACCATATCATCGCCCGGTGCACTGATTCCTTTGTCACACTGCAATAAAACAGGGATACATAGTGCTACCATTATGCACGCAGATTTGTACATGGCAAAACCTTTGTTTTATACTACATGTAAACAGAGGCAGTCTTCCTAAAAGAAAACTGCCTCTGTTAAAAAAAAAATTATTTCCTATAGGTTAGCTTCTTTTCAATGGAATAATTACCAGCTTGAATTATAACCAAATAAATTTGAGACGCCTTAACAGGGAAAGTATGATTTTCCTCATAATATCCAGCCTGTCTCATACCAAGAGATAATCTTCCAACAACTTCTCCCTGTACATTAAAAAGCCTGATATCGACCGGTGCCTCTTTCGCAAGAGTATAGGAGAGCGTAATACTGTTGGTTGAAGCAGAAATGTTGAATTGTGTTTGCCCGCCGCTTTTCACCTCAGACGCATCATCATAATAACGCCGTCCCCTTCGCTTTCCATACGCTCCGGGATCTATTTCAGCGGAAAAGCGCGCTCCCGACTCAACCGTAAATCCGTTTGGAATTGTGATTGAACCCGTAGCCAGTGCATACCTGCTTTCGTCCGATTCAACTGTCTCCACAGGGACATTTAATGTTGCCGGCGTTGTCTCAAATTGTGCCACCGGGCCATAGTTTTTAGGATCAACTCTCCCGTCAATTCTTTCATCCTTAACCCGTGCATTATGCTCATATGCTGCGGTACCCATAGCCTGCCCTGTTTCGGGGAAATTAACATTCGGGTTGGAAAAAAAAGCCACTCTGGGCTCAGGAGGAAAACCCGCATATGCCATTACAGTGCGCCAGGCATGATTGTTAGTTGGATCCCTGTAGCCGTGGCCATACGGGTACCACTGGTTATTACCGCCTCCAACAGTACGATCATGTGCACAGCCGAAATTGTGACCAATTTCGTGTGCAAATGTGTGGTTCGATGCAGCTTGATCATATTCTGATACTATGAAAGCGTAATCCGAGGGTACATATTGATATCCAAGCCCAGCAGTGTCTCCTCCATTTTCTACTAATAGCACGCACACATCAGCACGGTAATCAGCACGGTAATCATGAACATCATCCATATAATTATCACCCGGTCTTCTAAACCTAGTTAGATCGGTGCTGAACTTTCCAGTTTCTATATAGTCGACCTCTAAGATACATACGCATTCTGCCGCGATGTTACCGATATTACTGTTGGCATAAATATCATTCGCATCATCGATCATTTGTTCAACCAATCCGATTTCGTCTTGCACAACATTTGCTACTGCCGTTGTATATGCAACCAATACTCGATAGGGCTCATTGCCCTGCCCCTGGGCAAAAGAAGCCATAGCTAACAAACACAACATAAAAACATTCAATTTCTTAATCATAACTATATCCTTTTTTTATAGCGTGTAGAACATTTAATCGAGACCGAATTTTCTCCAGTCCTGCTCTATTAATATATGAGTACCTTCTTTATCAATAGGTAATAATAAATACACCTCGTATTCTTCTCCTACCCCCGTACTTATGGTACCGGTAATCATTTTGTCATTGATAGTTAATACCGCTCGACTATGCGACTTACCATCACCAGCACCCGGGTTACTACCGCCAATCCAGTTTTTCATTCCCTTTGGTTTATGCACCTTTTTTTGATTATTTGATTTTTCCCGGGCCACGGAAATCTTTTTTGATCCAAAGGTATTTATGGACAGCTCATCGGACGCTAACGCTTCCGTATTGACCTCAACGACTCTTTTCCTTTTAGTCGTTTTTTTGGACAAATAATGATCCACTATTTTTCTTTTCTCCGGTTTCAATGAAGTTTTTTCAACTCCAATAAGAAAATCTGTCTCTGCAGCACCTATCATTGCTGCTGCATATGCACAAATGCACGTTGCAAATAACAATATACGTTTCATAATAATATCCTCTTTTGATGTGGTTTTGTTCCTTTTTTCCTCATTCGGGCGCAATGAGGGTGACTATCGTCACCCTCCTGGCACCGAGGATGTTTGTATACTACCGTTCAGATTATCGGGAGGCTTTATGGGTTTTAAGCTTTTCAATTTCCTCCTGCTGCTCCTGAATAGCAGCGACTAATACCGGTATGAGGGCATCATAATTGATTGCCTTCATCTCTTCGACTACAATGTTAGAAGGATCTGCGACATAGCTTGAATCTGCTTTGGTCTGTGGCGTAAAATCTTGTCCATCCCTTCTCTTACGCATTTGCAAAATACTGACTGCTTCAGGCACAAGCTTTTCCAGATCCTGCGCCCCAAAACCTATTCTCTCTTCCGCAGGTAATTCAGCATCATACTGGCGCAGCTTTTCTTGATCATAACTATATTTAATAGGTCTCATCTCCATGACCTTATCCAGAGCACTATTTTGGGCCCCGTACTCATTTTTAAGGTTACGGATATTTGTTTTTAAACGAAGATCTGACCACGTTTCCCATCCAGGCGCTACAGCATTGGCCCCAAAAAAAAAGGCAGATCTATAATACCCTGTAACATCTAACCCTACATCATCGGCATTTACTTCTATACCGGTAGCCCAATCTCCCGGCCCCCATGAACTATTTGCATTCACTTGCATACCCAGATAGGAACTGTTTATTTTTGCACCTAAAGACGTCTCTGATTCTTTTGAAGCTGCTTGTATGCCAATCGGATAATAACCTGCCGATCTGTTTCTCCCTCTAATAGCCCAGCTCCCAGAATTGACAACATCACAATCTGTATCGGCATCTAAATTAATCTGCGCATGCGAATGGAATACGGCTGTGATAATTATAGCTGTTGCAACGACAATACTATTTAGCATCTTCATTTTTATGCTCCTGTTTTTTACATATTATTTTTTGATATTTTCATCTCTTGCATTTTTTCCGGGTTTGTTGTATACTATATAGGCAGCATTAGTATGACACCTCAGTCATACGGGAGGGAGCACTGCGATCTTTAGCGGTACGTGTGCTCTCTCTTTTTCCTCCATTGAACGACCCTCATACGCATCACCTCCTTTCCATAGGGTAGAAGTTGTAAAAAAGTTTCGTCAGCTCCACGACATACCCCGGGCCGTGGCTGGTTTGTACAGCTGTGCCTGCATGCCATGCACAATTAATGTGTTACGGGTATCAGTCGATAAACACCCCACCATTGCCTCCCCTGCCATACATGGAAATGTACATACTGAATGAACCGCGTGCCGTTATTGCCACTGTGTGCCAACTATACAACATGCATCCCCCCTTACCGTAACTACCACAACCACCTCCCTGCAGCTGCGATAATGTTAGATTTTTATATGCGTGCAGTTCCAATATATATCATGTATATCGTCTGTAACAGGGATTCTGTAATTTTGTGGCGCGCCTCGTACACACACACGCCACACTCGCCCCGCCGCAAATGTCATAACCTCTAAAAATACCTTGCGTTACATTGGGGGGCGGGGGGGGGGGGGGGGGGGGGGGGGGGGGGGGGGGGGGGGGGGGGG
>CAZPUS010000048.1:0-19604 GCA_964589825.1 uncultured Fibrobacterota bacterium
GCATTACACATAAAAAACTCTCATTTCAAACGTGATACTTTTTGGGGGAAGGCCGTCCCTGCAACTAAAAAAAACAGGTAGAGTCATTAGGTTTCTTGAAAGAGTTTTTGTTTTAAAAATAAAAAGGCTTTTACTGGTCCGTTCGTCTTTATCAGCCTCAAAAAAGTATTGATATATGTTTTTTCATACTTGGTGAAAAAATTTATATAGTAAAGAATCGGAAAGTATGATCCAACAAGAACAAATTTGATAATTAGGTTTTTAAATAAACTGTTTGATCGTGCCAGAAAAATTCCTGCAAAAAAGAGTGCGACTGATATAAAGGTAATAATGAACAGACGTTTTAGTTCGAAATGAAGCTCATAATATTTGGCGGAGAAGTACAATTTTAAGGAGTTCCATGAGAGGTATGAGATCAAAGTGGCAAAGGCTGCACCGGGCAGCCCGTATAATGGAATTAATATGAAGTTCAATCCGATGTTAATTGCAGCCGCCGTTCCCATGGAAAAAGAAACAAGAGAGGATTTGTCTTTCATTATTATGCCGAAACCGAAAAAAGTACCAAGTCCATGCTGCACATAGGAGAAAGCTACAATTGGGACTATTATCCAGGAAGAGATGAAGGCATCATTACTTGAAATTGCCGTTATCAATTCCCTGGAAAACAAGGATAGTATCAATGCTATAAACAATGTGAAGATGTAAAAATATGTAGACCCATGACGTAATACGTTTTTTTGTTCGTTTGGGGTGGATTCTTTCTGATATATAATCGGTTGCAAGCCTTGTTTCAGGGGGACAACGATGATGATGTTTATTATCGAAGCAATGCGGTAGCCGAAATCGTATAGGCCTACGACATTCATAGAATTGAATATTTTTAAGATATATCTGTCGCCCGAATTAATTAACAAGGTAGAAAACCCGGCCAATATAGCAGGGTAGCCGAACTTAAGAGGTTTTTTTAATATTGAAAAATCGAATCTGAATTTAGAATGTTTTATAAAAATCGGGATGGAAAGAACTGTTAAGATTAGAAATTTTGAAACGTGGCCAAAAGCTATAGCAAAAAGACCCAATTCCATTTTTATTAAAAGAAATAATATAATAGTAGATGAAATCAGTAGTCCTGCCAGGGAGATCGATATGTATGACTTTGCTTTTTTCTTTATTCTTATAGTCTGCAAGAATAATGTAGAGACAGGATTCAACAGCAGAATGAAAGCATAAAGCTGTATTATACCGATAATCTTAAAATCCTTAAACAATACATCGCTGATATACCGGATTGAAAAATAATATATTAATACAAAAAGAAGGGTCAATGCAAATAGATATAAGAATAAGTTGAATAAGAGTGTTCCGCTTTTGTCAAGATATTCGGGGTTGTAGTAAAAACGGTTCAAACCTGCAATTATAGGTGTTGTAATAAATTTTACACCTAAATTTACGATTAAATTCATTAATGCAAGAATGCCAAATTCCTCCGGAGTCACATAAGCTGTATAGATCGGCAGGAAAATAAAAAGAATGGCATTTTGTGCAATATTGCCGAAAGAATATACAGACACGAGGGAGAAGATATTTTTATATGTACTGATCATTTTTTAGATGTTTATGACAGTAGAAAAAAGATAATGAGGAAAAAATTATAATCCCAATTAGAACGCAGAATAGCAGCAGGATATGTATCTGGTAAACAACCACACCTGCAAGCAAAGAGAAATATATTAAAGACAGAAAGGATCCCATGGTCCGCGCGCCTATTGTCCTTATCCGTGATGTAAAAGGGGAGAGGATAGGGGTTGTGGCAGTAACTAGACAGATAAGGCCCTGGTAGGAAAAGGCATTGTCACTCTTAAGAGGTATGTTGTTTTTTAACAGCAGGAATTCTGCTATAAAATACAAAAAGAGTATGGAAAGACAATCGTACAATATGTTGAGTGTCTTTCCTGCAACGTCCCAATGTTTTTCTGGAAAAAGGCTTATTACTTTATGATGAAGAACGGGATAACCTCGCCATCCTTCTATAACAGAATTAGGTGCTTTTTTTTTCCAATTCCCTTTTGTTTCCTTTAATAGTCTTATATTCCAGAAATGTACGTAGTCGTCTGTATTTCTGGCGAAAATAAAAATCAAACGTAAGAAAAAAGTCAGCGAAAGAATAAATATTAGTTCCATAGAATTCAGAAGCGTAACAGAACACATTGAATAGAGGTTAATTTTTTTTGGCTACAATAGAAAAGAAAAGATCCTTGTTTTCATCACATTTAAGTTTCAAATCTTTCTGAAAGGCGTATCGAAAGCATCTTGACATTAAAAAAACCATTAACTTTTTAAAAGGTGCTATCTTAAATAGATATCCTTTAAGATGGCGAGTGTACTGGTGTATAAGATGATGCATGTTATAAAAAAGCATTGTTTCAAAACTTCTTCCATATGTTGAATATTTTGTTATTTCTAAGCCTTTTGATTTGAAAATTTTTTCCCAAAATTCACGATTGTAAAGGTTATATGAACACCGAATTTGCATAACTTTGGTTTCGAATTTGTCTGCGATTCGTTTAAAACCTAAAAATCTTACAAGTTTATTGTAGAAATATAGGTGTTTTCTGCCGATTGCAAAGCCTGAGAAAACAAACTTTCCGTTTTGGATAAGAGCCCTGTTTATTTCGGGAATAACTATATTTTGTAAATCATCATCGGGGATATGGTCAACCACATGAACACTGAAAATAGATCCGATGGAATTTTCTTTGAATGGGAGGCTTCTGAAATCGGTAACCAACTTACTTTTCCAGTGGTTATATTTGTTTTTTTTAATTAATGAGTGTAAATATTCTATACCTATGTCCAAATTCTGTCCTTCAAAATGGAGGCTAGATGTACTCCCTGTTGCAATGCCGACTTCTACTGCTGGTCTAATTAGCTCTTCAGCTTTAAAATGAATTCCCTCGAGCATTTTAATACCGGCTATATATGAACAGTTGTAATTTTTAATATATTCCTTGATTAATCTTTTCTGCTCTTTGTCATTATTGACGGTAAATAAAGATTTAATATTTATTAAAATGATAATGAGAATTTCCAGTAAAACCAGGAAAGAAATTGTTATTATTCCTAATATTGCATCAATTATAAAGAAGATTTTAAGCGAAGATCTATTAGATTGGGTTTTACTGGCATGTAATCTTCTGTCATCGTAAGATCTTATAACGCTAAGAATTTTTATATAATTAGAAAACTTTATCAGGTTTAAATAATTAACTATTTTCAAGCTGTTACCCCTTTATGGCTTAATTTAAAATGTGTTGTGTCCAAAAATAAGCCAAAATAGTGAAAATCTTCCTGTGTTTATAAATTTATTATATAGGTTGTACCGTATTTTGTATGGGATCATATTAATTGCCGTATTTATTAATTTCGGCCTTCCCCCAAAAAGTATCACGTTTGAAATAAGAGTTTTTTATGTGTAATGCGGTCCACATACATTGCCGGGGGCACGTTTATTTTGCCATTAACCATTAGATAAAAGTTAAAAATGATGTTGTATTATGAATAACGTATCTATATTTAAAGAAGTAAAGTAACAATGTTATTTAAAAACTTCAATAATTTAAGATGTACTAATATAATTACTGAAAAGTTTGTCAATTTGTCTAAAGTTATAATGTTTAATGTAGTTTTTTATAGATTTAATATCATCTTTTGTAATATGGTTGTTACATGTTTTGGTTTTGAAACTTGAAGGAATATGGTTGGTAGTTTTTAAATAAAAATCATGAAGTTTACTTTCAAGATAATTTTCAGGGTTTTTGCAGAAATCTTCAAATACAATATGTTTAATATTATTTCTCCCTATAATTTTTGAATCGTCAAAAATTTGTTTGTAGGAATAATAAACTTGAGCGACCACCTGTTCATGTGGAGGCATTCGTTTTATGATATCTATTTCTTTGGGGACTAAAGACCACCATTGTTTTTTAGTGTTGTATCGGCAGATTCTACCATTGAGCAGAGAGTTGGCGATTATTTCCGGGTTTCGAACAACGATAATAAATTTAGAATCAGGGAAAACCTTTTTTAATACTTTTATTTTAAGACCTAATGTTAAGTTTTTAAAAACCCATGGTTTATTTGAGATAGTAAGTAATTGGTAAATTGTTGATTTCAATTTAGTCGAGACTGCCGTATTTTGTGGAGTATAATGTGATGAGGTATTATCAAACCATCTTTGCCAGAAATATCCGAATTCATGTGGTTCAAGAAAGGAGTTTTTGCTGTATCCATGATTGGATTTAAATTTAGAGGTGTAATTCCAGCTTGAAATTAAAGATGACTGTAAGGATAAACCTATTAAAGGATTTGACCAAAACTTTGCAATCAGGTTTGAAGGATAACCTATATCATAATGAGAAATTAATGATTGGTATATTAAAGTAGTACCCGATCTTGGAGCGCCAATTATAAATATTGGATATAACCTTTTGTTTGAAGAAAGTTGAATATGGTTCAGCTTATCTTCAATAAGTTTGTTTAATTCAATGATAATTTCATCTGGAAAATTCATATCGATATGAATTTCTCGGGTAACAAATTGCACCGAAATTTTCTTTAAAATTCGCTACTCCGATATTTTCTATTTTCATGTTTACTGAAGAGCATCCAAAATCAAAAAATGTAAATTTGTTTTTTATAGCTTTTTCCATTCCCTTAAGTATTAAGGCATTCACCCCATTAAAGCCCAAGGCTTTATCCTCCTGAGACATATAAAAAGTCGAAATGCAATTAGAGTTGCCCGTGAAATAACAAATCCCTGCTCCGGCTTCATTTTGTTTATTAACAGCAATATCGAAAAAAATATCATTTGGGAGGGTCTCCTGCAGCACTTTTAATTCTTCTTTGCTATGTGTTGGTGTGCTTTTATGGCGTTTTTTATCCTGAAGCAATATGTCATAAAAACTTTCGGGATTCACATTTTCGTAGAAGTTAAAATTCTCATTAGCATTTTTTACTTTGTTTCTGGCTTTGCTGTTTAGCAGGGGCATTACTTCTTTTTCATTTTCAGGAAGAATTGTAACATGCATTATATCCTGATTATAAAATTTAAACCCTGCATTTAGGAGGCAAAATTCAAAGATGCTGTTATAGTTTTTATGATATGGATATGGTGTAGGTGTTATGTCAATATAATTTACCTTTATGCTTTTCATGTACTTAATAAATGATTGAATGATATATATCATTTTCCGCAGAGGGATATGCTCTTGGTATACAAGTCCGCCCCAGCTTGCTCCAAACGGGGATTTAGCTGTTGCTAAGTTTTCATTTTCTCGAAAAACACCCAAGGGCATAACGGCATATATTTCTTCTCCTTTTAGCCACATCAAGTGGTGTTGGTTGTGATCAAATTTGCTGCCGTGATACTTAAGAAAATCTAATCGATGAAATATAGTTCCGTTTATAGAATCTTGTACAAAGCTGTTCCATTTTTCAAAATAAGAATCAGTATATTTTTCTAATTTAATTTTTGACATAAAAGAATTATTCTAAGATACCATTTTAAGGCCGAATTCACAGCATCCGCACATTACAATTTTTCTGTTTTCAGTCATTCCCACTCCACGTTCTTCCTGTTATAGAATATAAGATGATCATCGTAGAGTTTTTCTATTCTTCGTGCATTTTGATCTATGCAGTGCTTAATCCTCTGTTTAGGAGACATCACTTCTTTTTGCCATAAAACCGGATGGGTCAAAACCTGGAGCTGAGTATATTTGAAATCACTGAGGATATCCTTTAACCTCTCATATCTCCAATAGCCGTTGGAGTCCGAACAGTAGCCAATTTTTTTTTAAAATAATCTGCATACGTATTAATCAAACCGGCGTATTCTTTTTGAGTACATGAGTTTGTAACGTCATTGGTGTTATGAAAAAAAATACTTTTATATCTACATCGAAGAGGCGATTAATTATCTCTTTTTCGCTCTCAAGTGCCGATTTCAGTTCGTCTTTGTTGTTTATATTGAAAAAATGGATGTCAAAGTGCAGTCCGATTTCATGTCCAAGTTTCTGAATATTTTTAATGAGCGCGAATATATCTTTCTCTAAAAAATTGTAGAATTCATTATGAAGATGAATGAAATATGTTGCGCATATTCCCTCTTTGCTTTCAATCTTTGCCAGTTCTAACGCGTTGTGCACACTGTGGTCAATATCGTGTCTCCATAGAATAAAATTCTCATTTTCCGAATAATCGGTATATGTTCTGAAGTAATACTTTTCTTTGGCTGCTTGAAGCAATTTTTGGTATCCTGAAAAGGTAAAATCCCGGAAATTATATTACTCCGAGTTATTTAGACCAGTCTTTGGCATAAATCACTTTCAATATTCCTTGACAATAATTCACCAACCTTGAGTCCTGCAGTATTAAGAGCAAGAGTAGGGGAAAGGCCAAGATGGGCCAGGGTAATAGACATATATTTAGCTCTGCCGTTGTAGGCGGGGAAAACATTAATCCCGTTTTCATTCAACATATGGAAATCGACTTCCCCGTAAAGATGTACTATCCCAAGATCGGGGTTTCGGCCTATTATTCTATCGATGTCAAAAATACCTTTTTCCCCAAAAAAATGGCGCGTCTCTGAATAATCTGTTAGAAAGATGAAATCCAGTTTATCCAGTTTTTTATAAAAAATATCAGTGTCATTGGTTAAAGTAATCTCATTAGGGTTAAATTGTTTATAATAATCAAGTATTACACGCCCGAAGTCATCATCGGACCATACCATTATATTATTACAGTATATTTCGTAACCAGCTTCAAAGGCCATTTTAAGGGCTAAAGCCCCTATACTCTCAAAGACTTTTATATCAGGATGGCTCTCCCAGCTTCCTGCTACCTTTATGTTTTTTCTTTTGCATAGATCCAGATCAATCTCTCCTTCCCTGTACTCCCATGCATCGTACATCAGGGGGACTGATATATTGGATTTTGTTTTTGCAATAAAATCAGTATTTAGTGGCTTTATATTTCCCAGGTTAGTTATTATGTCTGCTGAGGCGATGTGCTCATTGTTTCTACAATTGGAAGAGATCTCGTAATTGGCCGGTAAGTTATGAGCTCTTATTAAATCGTCAAAATCCTGTTTGAGTTCATCGGCTTTGCCATATGCATTGTCTTTACACCATATGTAAACCTGATCCGCCCCGGCCATTAGCGCTATAAGGGGGGTGAAAAAGTATGCATTTGAAGCTAATTCCGTTAATACCTTATATCCTTTTAAGTTAAGATCCAGTTGCTTTATAAGTCTCTTTATAAGGGCCAGAGCTCTATTTATATCTTTTTGATTCATTTATATTGAAAGATATTATAATTGTCAACGCCTTCATGCTACGCTGGGGTATGTAACCCCGTTACAGTTTGAAGCGCTGTCGTTAGTGAAATGTGCTTAATCATGTGTCTACTTTTTCAGGGCAACATCTATCTCAAAAGGCTACTTTTTATGGAGTGATTTATAATACGATGATATGCAGTTTTCAAAGAACAAAATACTCTATCCACTCAAATCAGTGAAGAACCTTATTTCTTTATTGTATTCTTAAAAGTCTCAAAATCCATTAGATTTAAATATTCTTTCCTTTTTAAATCTAAAGTATTAAATTCAAAAAAAGGATTGGTGAAATCTATGCTTTTCCCGATTTGATATTTTTTTGATAATATTCCAACCCCCCAATCAGAATTAATGCAACAAGAGTTTACTGAAGAACAAAAACGCCATTTAAGAAATGCCTTCCACGTTGTTCCTGTCCAGTTTTTAAATACCGGAGTATTATGATAGTTGGGAAGCTCTCTTGCGTGAAATTCGGTAGGAGGATTACAATCATGAAGAACTATAAATCCATCATCTTTAATATATAAAAGTGCATTTTCAATATCCCTGTCGACTTGTTCTGCAAAGTGTAAGCCATCAATGAAAATAACATCAAATCTTATGTTTTTAGATAAAACTTCATTTTTTGATAATTTTAAAAAAAAGGCATCGCTTGTCATTTTGAAATCTACAGGATTTGGTGTAAACTCAACACCAGGGTCAACACTGTACTTTTTATCTGCTTTAATGTAATTAAAATTATCTTCGGGATTGCGAACCCCAATCTCTAAATAACATGTGTCATTTTGCGTTAGTGATAATAAAAAATTAATGACTTCAGTACGTGATGGGGTTTTAGAATCTTCATGAAGATCTTTCTTCTGAGCGTCTATATAATGGGGGTCATTATAAAATTTTTTCCCTCTTACATAGTACTTGATTGGTTTTATTTTCAAAAGCAGATTTTTTATTGTCATACATCACTGTCCGGCCATAACTGGGATAAATCAAACTGGATCGTATTTGACTTATGCATCTTCTGCAATTATCTCTCTGTACCCAGTTGATAAAAAGGATGTTATCCGAATTGCGTCAGGCTCAAAAACCATACCATTGTGTAGAGTAGCTATTCCAGATGTTGTTCTTTATTGTACAATGCGCCATATTTGTTGGCATAAACAGCTGAGTCATTATCATAATAGCAAAACGCTCCGGTCCTAAGGCTGTCCCATTCATTATTCTCTGGTACCCTCGGAATGTCGTTGCCATCTTTGTACTTCGTGGTACAAAGATTTTCCACCGTCCACACCTGAAAGCCGATCACAACCGTATAATAGACATTCCCGTCAGGATCTGTAGGCTGCCCCCGGCTACCGTCCAAAAATCCTCTACTGGCACCTCTGTTGGTACCTGCGTTGCGGGTACCTTAGTTACATCATCGTTGTCACCACATTCTATAAATGATAGTACGCTTGCCGCTACTGCAAGTGTTGTACTAATGCGCATTTTTTCTTCAACCTAATATTGAGATGAAAAAAGTGTTGTCTTAATATAGAGCCGTGCTATGCCAGTCAGTGTCAGGGATGAAAACAACGATTCCGTATGTAGTAATTATACAATATCCCCTACCCTGAAGTCAAATGCAACCTGTGAAGCTTACATCTCACGTTGCATTGCTTTTTTAGCTTTCTGTGAATGCCCTTCAACCCTGTTTTCCCGTACAATTAGTACACCGTCATCGTCTTCACACCCCGTCACACCCCCCCGCTGCCTGCAGTAATAACACAGATGAATTCTTGACACGTCGACAATTATTGCAATCGAGGACATGCTCACGCCTTTGGCACGGTATGATTCTATCATTTTTTTGTGCGGATCCAGCTTTGAGGTACCCATGCTCCCTTTTGCCCCCCGGGTTTTCCGCCTTCCTTTCGAAGCCCTGTGTTATTGATTCGGGTGCGGTTTTGGTGGGTATCTGGATACGCTCACGTTCAATCTGTGCAGCAATCGAGAAGAACATCGCCGACCACGGCCCCGCATAAAAAGTGGGTACCTGAGTACTACATTTTTGCAAAAAAGTCAAGAGGGATGTTAGATAAAAGGGATCTCCACCCCCGCCAGGGGTTTTTGTGGAAAAAATAGTTCAAACCGGATAGCCGGGGTATTGATCTCCTCTTTTTTTCGAAGCACAGCCGGTTGAGCTGGTTGCAGACTCCGGATTTCGACCAGCCGCTGCGAAAAACGATAGGGCGTGCCGGTCACCAATTGCTGGGTCCCTGCTGCAATACCCGTATAGTATATTTATCTGCATACAACAGGGAGACGTACGGTACGGAAGGTATTTGCCGTGCACATATTGAGCCGGCCAGCCGGCAAAAACCACTACAGGAAGTGTACAGACCATGAGACGATTTCGCGACGCATTGCTCTATATCACTCTGTTTTTTACCACATTTTATACCTGCAGCCTTAATCCGTTTTCTTCCGACACCCAATGCCCCGACCCATACACGCACACGCTTAGTGTAAGCCACCACGATATTGTGGCAGACAGGGGCGAACGCATCGATATAGAGGCGCATGTACAAAAGAAAATTTCGGCTGTGGTAGAAGAATTCGTGTGGCGTATAAACGACACCACCACCACTGTGACCGTCACCCCACACCTGGATACCATGTTTGCGCGTGCGGGAGTATATACCATTGTTGCTTCGGCACGTACGCGCACGGGGGATGTGGCAGGCGCCGACACCATATCGGTCAAAGTATTCACCGATCTTATCGAGTACGACTACTGCTGGCGCGCGCTCAAGAAACATTTTCTTTACCGTGAGGATTTGCCCGAGGATCCTTACCGTTTCGATACTCCTGCCGCGCTTTTCGAATCGCTCGGTAACCGGTATACAGACTACATTCCACCGCAGTACAATACCGCGTTTTTCAGATCCATGACCACACGCATCGATACCGGCCACTGCGGCGTAACGGTCGACTCCGCAAAAACCGGGTATGTGGTCACCGACGTAATCGACCACTCACCCGCCCGTTACAGCGAAATCAAAACCGGCGACACGCTCCTTGTCATAGAGGGGAAGTCATGCGAAGGGGTAACGGCTTTACGCATGCAGCAGCTGCTTAAAGGCGCAAAGGGTACCACAAAAACGATACGGCTTGCGCGCAATGATTCTATTCTAACCAGTAAACTTCTCATGGATACCTTTTTCTGGCCATCCGTTTTCTATGATTCGCTCTCCGAAACAACCGCCCGTATCCGTATCGAGACCTTCGCCTACCGCACGGAGCACGACAGCGGAACGTACGGCGAATTTTATCACGCGCTCGATACCGCCGCCTGGGCATCGAATATAATCATCGATCTGCGGGGCAATCATGGCGGCTACCTTTGGCAGTGCTTCAAGACACTCGAGCCGTTTATTTCCTCCGGTGAACCGTTCATACGCTTCAGGATCTGGGAATTCGATACCACAACCTTTACCGGAGAGACGATCGACACCCTGATACGGGCAACAGACCCCAGCTGGGCAGATGCACAATGCTATATGCTGGTGGATAGTTCGACCGCCAGTGCTTCCGAGCTTTTCATTAGCGCCATACAGGAACACAATTCCGATGCACTCACCATAGGCACATCGACGTTCGGGAAAGCCTCCGCATGGACCTATGCCGAAACCCCCCGATCCGCAATTGCAACCATAACCATGCTGTCGATCACTCCCGTACACGAACCTTCGTACGACTCGGTCGGCATCAGGCCGGATATCGTTATAGGTGAGAATGAGGATGCCCTGCAGGTGGCACTTTCGCGTATCGGCGTATCTGCGGCGTCCAAGCGCCTGGCGCACAGGCAGAGCGCACTGCGTCCTGTCGGCGCGCCGGCCCACGCAGGTCCGGATGGGTTGATTGCGGAACCGATGTTATTCGACAGATAAATCCCCGCGCGCCTACTTCAGCAATGCACGAGCGCTACCCGGCGCTACCCGCACATTGTGCGATTCAATTTTTGCCGGTTGCGCGTTCAAGTGCCTGCCCTGCACCCGTCCCATACAGTCGAACCATAGATACTGCGCCCCTGCGGCGGATACAGGCGCACTCATACGGAGAACCGCCGGTTTTTGTACGCGGTTAGCCCCGGGTGAAAAACTCCTGTTATCGGTAAGAATAAGCGAATCTACGGCCACACCGTCCTCGCGAAACCAGACATTGAGCGTGTGTGTGCCGCCCGTTTGGATCACTACCCAGGCTCGACCTCCGTAGCGCTGAGAATCACGCCAGTGCCAATCCCGGCTCGCATAGGTATCGACCCGTTCTCCCTGTACCGAGAGCGTATCCCCGTCAAGGCCCAGATGTATACTGTTTCCCCCGCCTCCGGGAGCCGCCATTTTTATGTGGACAAAGTAAGTATCCGCCTCTGCAAAGTCGATCTCATAATTCAGGGAAGCGCTCGAGTCGATATACGTATTTACATAGGAACGACCGCTGTCAGGAAGAGCCTGCATCGCGCCGGTACCTGTGTAATTGGAGAATCCGGTTGTCACCTCTTCCCAGCCCCACCCGAATCTGTCGGTTTTTGTGGTATACTTCTCCGCCTCAAAAGCCACCATCCCGTTCTGTGTTGCATACTGCCCCCACACACCTGACGTATAGACTCCACACAGCAGTACTGCGCACACTGCCGCGCGAACGCCGCGCATCTTTTTGCCAACGAAAATTATACCCATGACATCTCCTTTCAGTGCCGCGTGCGGTGTATTTAACCAATTAATAATATAATCAGTTATACCGCTTTCAACACCCAAAAAAATACCCATTATGCATTTAAATTATGCCCAAACGTGCCTTTTTTTATATCGTGCCCGAATTGCGATATTGTCGTGCTGAATATGATCAGCCTACCATATCCAGAAGCGTGCCCTTCATCTCGTCTTCAACCTTGAATGCCTGTGCATTGAATGCGAGCGTGCGCGAATTGGTAATCTGCTCTACACTCTCGGTTGTCAGATCGGTGCCGGAAAGAGGCGGGATTGCCGGTGCACTGCGTTCCACCGAAGCGAGTTTCACTCCCGAAGGGGCCTTCTCTGCCTGGTGGGGCCGGTATTGTCCGTACCCGGGTGTATTGATATTGGCGACATCGTGTGCTCCGATATCGTGTCGCATCATCGAGACACGTATTCCGCTTGCGGCATCTGTGTACATAACTCCTCCTCTTTAATGTATCGGCTGCAAATAAAAAATACTTTAGCGTGGACAGGAATCCACCAGTTCATGGCGACACATATAGTATATTACACCCAGTTGAAAGTTCTGTAAAGCGGGGCAGCAACCACTTCCAGCCCCGTGCATTCATGCGTTTCTGCACAAAGGCCTCAGTATATGGCACTCAAAAAAGGAATTTCGCTTTTCGGGGTTTTCAGCATCGCGACCGGCGCGATGGTAAGCTCCGGAATCTTTATCCTTCCCGGTCTGGCATTCGCGCGGACCGGACCCGCGGTCTCTATTTCGTATTTTATCGCAGGGCTTCTCGGACTTATGGGCATTTTCAGTGCAATAGAGCTTTCGACCGCCATGCCCAAAGCAGGGGGCGATTATTACTTTATCAATAAAACATTCGGCCCGCTTCTGGGCACGATTTCAGGAGTTCTCGGGTGGTGTGCGCTCTCGCTTAAAAGCGCATTTGCCATCTTTGGAATCAGTGAAATCGTAATGACATACGCAGATATTTCACCCCTGATTTCAGGACTGCTTCTCACGCTCTTTTTCGTACTGATAAATGTGGTGGGTGTCAAAGAGGCGGTAATGTTTCAGGTCGGACTGGTCGTCTGTCTGCTTACCCTGATGATTTTTTTTGTGGTCACCGGCATGGGACAGATAAATCCGTCCCGTTTTTCTCCTTTTATGACCGTGGGATTCAACGAGATACTGATAACATCCGGATTCGTGTTTATCTCCTTTGGCGGGCTGCTCAAGGTAGTCAATGTATCGGAAGAAGTGCACAATCCCACCAGAAACATACCGCTTGGTGTTGTCGCGTCAATTCTCGTAGTGACAGCGCTTTACACGCTGATAACCATCATCCTCACCGGCACGCTCTCTCCTGATGCGTTCCGGGAATCGCTCACTCCTATCGCCGATTCGGCCAGAGTAATCATGGGGGCACCCGGCTATCTCATTGTCATGGGTGCATCTCTGATCGCATTCATCACCACCGCGAATGCGGGTATCATGTCCGCCTCGCGCTATCCGATGGCTCTGAGCAGAGACAAGCTGCTGCCCGGGCCAATCTCCCGTGTGCATCCGCGATTTAATACTCCCATCATTGCGATACTCGTCACAGGTGGCATTATCTACGGCTCGCTTCTGCTGCCGCTTGAAATGCTCGTAAAGGCCGCATCGAGTGTCATACTCACCTCGTATGTGCTGACCAACTTTTCTGTTATTATTTTAAGAGAAAGTAAAATAACGAATTACAAACCAACATTCGCTGCGCCGTTTTACCCCTGGCTGCAGATCTTCAGTATTGTGCTGTTTACGTTCTTCATAATCGAACTTGGAACGAGCGCCATCGAGATAAGCCTCGCTTTTTTGCTTATAAGCGTATGTATATACTTTTTTTACGGGAGAAAGCTTCAGGACCGTGAATATGCGCTTCTCTACCTGCTCAAGCGAATCACCGATAACAGACTGACGGAGAACATTCTCGAGGACGAACTGCGGGAAGTCGTGATCCACCGGGACAATATCGAGCAGGACAATTTCGATAAACTTATAAAAGAGGCCACGATTATTGAAGTGCAGGGTAATGTCAGTTTTGAAGACGCACTGGAACATGCACTCGACGACATCGCTAAAAAAAGCGGCATGAAGCCCGACGAGCTCAGGCAGCGCTACTGTGCCCGACAAAAAGACTCGAATACCGCGGTCTCCGATTTTCTTGCCATTCCCCATATTATTATAGACGGCGAACAGAAAATGTTTCTGACGATTATCAGAAGCAACGAGGGAATCCGGTTCTCTGAAAACGAAGACAAGGTCCACGCGGTCTTTCTGCTGGGTGGAACGCGGGATAAACGGGGACTGCACCTCAAGGCGATCGCCTCGATCGCGAACCTGGTCAACACCAAAAACTTCCGTACGCACTGGCTCCAGGCCCGGACGCATATGGAGCTGAAAAACATGATGCTTTTCAGCAATCGCCGGCGCTACTTCTGAGAGGTCTTGCCCTCATCTGCACCCCTGCCCGGCGCAATAGCTGCCGTCAGGGTGAGGTCACCCGGCTGCACCAGTAGTCGAAAAGGTCATCCAGCGTAGTGTTGATTGGAATGCGAGGCTCCCACGTGGTATGGGTCCGAAGTTTTGTGTGGTCTCCGCTTCGACGGGACGCTTTTTTTGCAGGACGGTTTTTGCTCCCTTTGGTACGGATTTGCACCTTTTTGCCGCTTTTGTCCACAAAATACTCGAGAATTTGGGAAAGCGACCGTGTCGCACCACTGCATACATTGTAGATCTGCCCGTGCGGTGCATCACACATTATGGCATAATAGGCACGTACCACATCCCGCACATCACTGAAATCGATCTCCTGGTGAGTGTCTCCAACCGTAATTGTCGCCGGGTCGTTGCTGCAGGCAATCTGCGCCGCCTGCCTGGCCCAGTCAGCACAAACAAATGACGGAGACTGCCCCGGTCCGGTATGATTGAACGAGCGGGCGATCCCCGTCGATATCCGCGGAAAATGCGTGCCGTAATATGCTACGACGTGCTCAGCCGCCAGTTTTGTAACACCATAAAAATCAATCGGTTCTACGGCCGAATCCTCCCGGGCTTCAGATGCCAGCACCTGCCTGCTGTAGACATGGGCTGAACTGGCGAGTACCACCCTGCATTCTATGCCTGCACTACAGATCGCTTCCATAAGAGAGAGTGTGCCTTGCGCATTTATCTGCCACGCCTGCTGCGCATTCTCCTTTACCTGTGCGGTTGAAGCCACCCCCGCAAGATGGTACACCTGCTGCGGCCGTATCTGAGCCAGATAGCTGCTCAGCGCCGATGTGTCGTTAATATCCATGGCCCGACTCTCGATACCCGCCTTCGTGGGCCGGGGGTCCTGACAGCGGTCTATTCCCGCCACCTCTATTGTTTCGCTGCGCAGCAGACGGCGCAGGTGCGTTCCCGCGAATCCGTGTATACCGGTTATAAATGCTCGCACGTCTGTTTCCTTTCACGTCCTGTTCTTTTATGTGTGCGCTTTCTCTCACCTGAATTGAGCGGTTGTTTTGATGAAAGCCGCTCTGAGCCGTGCTGCTATTGTGTTCTCAAAAATGATGGAGCAACCTTGTCGGTTGTCTCATGGGTTTCGAGAATATACACATTGTGCGGATTGCAGCAGATTTCGTACACAAAACCGCTCAGTTTAGGTCTCAATTGCATCAGGCAAGACCGATGGTATGTTTTCCATCCATAATGACCAGCCCTTTGAAAAAGTCGCCGGCAGTGCCGGACGATTTGAAATTACGTGGTGTTTTCCCCGTCCCGACAAAATAGCCCAATTCGTATATCACCTGACCCGGCTGCGGTGTGGCGGCATCGATGCGTACCGCAAGCGTATCCACTCTGCAGTTTCTCCAGTAAGGCGGGAAATTACGGCCCTGTGCAGGCGCGTAGCACAGCCCTTTCTGCCGGCCCCAGACAAACTGAAAAATAACACACTCCTCGACACTTGCCCAGAAAGAGGGACATTCCACCGCACGGGTACCGGTAGCATCCGCACGAAAGGTTTCTTTCAGCGAGCCACTGCGAAGGGTAAGTTTGCCGCCGGTTCGAATATCGTTTGCCATGTGCAGTCCGCAAAGATGCTGCGGCTCGAAGGCAATCTCCGACGAGGCGATGCAGCGGTCGCACACGATGAGTCCCTCGTCGCTCCAGGTAAAGACCCGCAGCTGGCGACGAATCAGCGGTACCCGCCGGGAGTCGTAATACTCGATGAGTCCGTATGAATCGAATCCATCCGGCCTGTAGGAATCGTTATGAAACAGCACCTTCCATGTATCGATCTTTGGCTGTGTCATCGGTATCGAAAGGCCCGCCGCATGTCGGTTTACCATCAATTCGGGAAATGAATGCACATTAATTCCCACAAGCGGATGTGCACCGATCGCTTTCCATGCCATGCTTCTGCTCAGGCGTGTATTACGTGCATAACAGACTTCCACGAATCCGTAGTTAGTGCGGGTATTGATCGCCCCGTCCACGTAGCCCGGAGAGGCGCCTCTGGTGTGCTGCTGAAAGGGCAGCAGCGACAGCATAGCGAGTTCGAACCCGACCTGGCTCTGAAAAAGCAGCTCCCAGCCCTCACCTGTGGCCGGCAAACCGGGAACCCATCGCTGCGTCTCATACGCGGGATCCCGCATCCGGTACTCGAGCCTGGAAAGCTGGCGATCCGTCATGGCATACGCACGGGGATCGTTGTGCCACAGCCCCCAGGCCAGCAGTAAGGGTGAAGGATACTGTAACGGAAGATCGTTTCCTCCCGGTGTATAGAGTTCTGCGTTGGGCAGACAGAACTTGAGCAATATATCGAATGTCTTTTGATGAGATGCTGCGTACATACCGGACGGCATCTGCTTCGATGTACACTTGAATGCGGCCATGGCCAGGGTCACCCACATGGTATATCCGAGTACACCGGGGAAGAAAAATCCGTGATTTTCCGCAGTCATGTCCGGAAAGAGCGTACACGTGCGTACCATACGGCTCCAGGAAGAATCGCCCATACGGGTATGATTCGCCTTGTCGAATACACTGGTCGCGATATTGCAGCACCAGCGTGAAAGCGAGGCGTGCCACCGTTGCGCATGCGAATGAGCCGGCATAAGCGCAACGGCCCAAGCCAGCAGAAGCGTATCCTGGGCATTCTCTTCACACTTCGTATCATACTCACAGCCTGTGGGCGGCATAACCCCGGTAAAGCGGTCGGCTTCAGAAGCAACGACCCGCCGCACCGACTCCAGTTGCGCGTCGGTAAGAAACCGTCGCCCGAAGAATGCGGCCATCGCAAGCAGGGCGCTCCACAGGCTGCTTCGCCAGTTGCCTCCCCACTGCTTTCGCGATAAAAACGAGTCTACCTGCACCGATCCGGTAGTATGCGTGGCGCACATCCAGGAGACACCCTTGCCGAAAGACTCCTGCATGCGCTCCTTTTGAGCCCGGTCCTGAAGATAGTGCTGCTCGTACAACGAAAGATAAGCCGCACATACACAGAGTATGTTCGCGTGAGGGTGAATCACATACTCTATGACGGGTGAAGAAGTCTGCATCCCGTCCATGTTGTACTGCGAAGGGTGTGTACTTCCGAATACCCCGTGTTCATCACCGATATCATGCCAACATCGGCTGTAATAGGGTATAGAATGACACAGAAGCGTCAACAATCTGCGGGATGAAAATATGGAAGTATCCTGCGACATAATGCGACATCCTAAAAGCGCACCTGCTGCGACCCGATACAGAGGCAACTGCGGCATCGTTACGACTGCGCAGAGCCAAATGCCGTCGCGGTGTGCGAGACGATGTCATTCTCCATTGTAATGTTCTATTGCGGTCATTGAATAAACGGTAATTTCCCCGGGATGTGCGGCCTGCCGGGTACAGATACGCACGAATTCCCGTGCGGTATTAGAATCGTACAGCACTATAAACCGGGGACCAAAAAAACGAACCGTACGCTCCCCTTTAAGCCAGGCGGCATTGTGATGCACCTGCGCACTGAGGAATTCCTCACCGGCTCCTGTATACCCGATTCCAATATATGCCATGTCACCACTCGTTACCTGTGAGATTATGGTGTAACACGTGCGATAACAACGTCAACGGTCGGGACGTTTACTTTTCTTTTATTCAGGATTCGGGACTTCTGAATGCACGCTCTTCAAAAGCCATTCGCGTTCCGAATACCGCTACTTCTTCATCGAATTTCTGCGCCTGAATCACTTTTTCCACCTCGATGGAAGTACCACACAAAGCAAAATAGACCTGTCGTTGTTTGCACTGTTTCGCATACTTTTTCATCAATTCGAGTACCGCGGGCGTGATATGTTTTACCTGATCGAGCGATACTGCAATTGCCCGGTAGTTGGTTTCACACAGCGTTTCGAGCTGCTGAGAAATTTCGTCGATATGCGCATCAGTGGCCCGCCCCGACATCTCGAGAACCGGGTAACGGTGTTCATAATGTATATGAAGGTACAACTCCTGCGGTGCTGCACCCTCTTGCTGGGATGATGGTATGCGGATCTTTTTGGTCGGGGCATCCCGACGAAAACGGGCAACCACCTCACGTACCACACCGAGGGGAAGCCGCAGTGTACTCGCGATTCTTGGGGCTTCCACGCCCCGCTTCATCATACGGTATATACGAAGGTAGGTCTCATCCGAAAGATGCTGTGGTTTTTTTTGCATACAGGTAGTATACTGGTGCTGAGGTAAGAAGTCATACATCCGCGGCGTTGCCGGAATGCACATAACACATAATGATAAAAATAATTAATGAAAGCACCGAAAAAATGCCATAATCACCTGCCAATGGATTATTCTAATGCCATGTAGTATTTTTCTTGTTTCCATGGGGCCGTAGCTCAGCCGGGAGAGCGTGGCGTTCGCAATGCCACGGGCAAGTATCATAACTTCACGCATCACATACAGATGACAACACAGCCGAGCCGGATTGTGGCTTTTTTTGTGGCTTCTCATTGCTGAAATTGCTGAAAAAGCGGTGTGCGATACTGCATGCGTTGGCCGATGTGAAACCATGATAACGAGACAGCATCTCGGGAGACTTCCAGTTACCAATCTCTCTTACTGCGTATTCGGGCAAGCCCAATACTTCGATCAGATATGCGCATGCGTTATGCCGAAGGTCATGAAAGCGGTAATCCTCAATTCCCGCAATATGTAGACAGGTGTACCAGGCATTCTTGAAGTCTCCCAACGACAAATAGCGGCCATTCTCGCGGCGGTGAAATACATAGTCACAGTCTGCGGGGATACTTTCAAAATAAGCGCGCATCTCCGGCGGTATGGGCTTATATTGACCGCGGCCATTTTTAGTACTCCCGTGCGGTATCCACACGCGCATATTTTTTAGGTCAACATCCCATCTGCGCATATTGAGCAACTCACTTTTACGCGCTGGAATCTTTAATGCATATTCCACAAT
>CAZPUS010000049.1:0-18548 GCA_964589825.1 uncultured Fibrobacterota bacterium
GTAGCGCACTTGAATGGGGTTCAAGTGGTCGCTGGTTCGAATCCAGTCGCCCCGATTTTTCTTTACAGAAAAGGTATCACTCATACAGGTAGCCATCATGAGCAATCGCATCATCCGCTTCTTTTCAAACGCCGGCGCAAGCATGCTCTATCTGGGCTATATACCGGGTATGCCCGGAACAATCGGATCGGCGGCAGCAACAGCGATTGTGTGGTACCTGCACGTGCGTATTCCCGCTTTTTTCACCGCATCTTCGCACTTCCCGGCTCAGTGGCTGCTTCTTTGCGCCGCTGCAGCGGCCGCTCTGGGGCTTATCGCCGGAGCACTCGACGGAAAAACCGGAGAAGATCCCCCCTGTATAGTAATCGATGAATGTGCGGGACAGCTCGTGACGTTTTTTATGCTACCCATTACCTGGCGCACCCTGCTGCTGGGTTTTCTGCTGTTTCGTTTATTCGATATCGTGAAACCGTACCCGGTATGCCGCGCCGAAGAGATCGAAGGGCCGGTCGGCATTCTTGCAGACGACCTCGTTGCAGGCGTACTTGCCAATATCTGCATCCACCTCATCATTATGGGCTACAGCGCCGTATCCGCACTTCTCACTTCATAATTTTTACCGGTTTTATCTCATGATTCGTGAACCTCGCAGGGATAATCGCATCTATACCCAGGCGGATATCAGCGACATCACGTCGCGTTTCAGTCAACGTATGTACGCGATTCAGTCCCGATGCTGCTGCGCGGAATCGTGTACCGCAGGGCTGCTCGCAGGTGCAATTACGTCTGTGCAGGGTGCATCATCGGTTTTCCGCGGCGGCATCATTGCCTACTCCAACGAAGTGAAAACCTCGCTGCTCGGGGTCGCCGCAGCCACTCTGGATGCACACGGTGCGGTCAGTGAGCATACCGCCGGGGAGATGGCGCGGGGAGTACTTCGGCATATCCCCGCCGATATTTCTATCGCTATAACCGGTATCGCCGGCCCCGGAGGCGGCAGCAAAGAAAAACCGGTCGGACTCGTTTATATCGCGACCGCACATTGTAACAAAACAACAATCCGCGGTTTTCTTTTTGCCGGCGACCGCAATTGCGTGCGTACTGCAGCGGTCTATCGGGCACTTTCCATGGCTGTGGAATGTATCGATGATAGTGGGTTGCAATGATTACTGTGCATGACACACGGCATTTTCAGCCCCACTTTACTATTCCATAGCTTCTAT
Source organism: uncultured Fibrobacterota bacterium (assembly GCA_964589825.1). GTDB lineage: Bacteria > Fibrobacterota > Chitinivibrionia > Chitinivibrionales > WJKA01 > CAZPUS01. The sequence continues at coordinate 1,224 of CAZPUS010000049.1, forward strand.
TTTTTGCGCGGAACCGATAACTGAATGCTGGTACCACCGTGCTGCACACCGGCCACATGGACCGTAACATTTCGCTCTTTTTGTGTAAAATTCAGTATACTCACTCCCTCCATCTGCAGCACTCCCTTTTCCTTCCAGCCCTGCTGCGCCATCTTTTTTCTGTATGCCGCGACAACGTCCGAGGAGGGTTTATCCGACTCAAGAGAGACGATAAACGCCTCATCCATTTTCATCGATGAAAGTATCGTGGACGGAGAAAAGACAAAAATATCGTCAGGGAAACCTTTCGGAAGATTTTTCAGTTCAAAATCGGCCTCAATATTATTGTTCTTTGCAGCCTGCTCGACCATCTTCTCAGCAATCTTCTCCGCACCCTTTTCACGTGCCGATTCACCGCACGATACGCACATGCCTGCACAGAGCAACGCCACGACATACAGCCCCTTGACAGAAACCGGATTTTCCATTATCACTCCTTGTGGTAGTATTTAGTGAAGCAGACACGTTATTGCCGGCTAAGAGATGGCTCTCATCGGCGATAGTGTCGTTTAATTACGCCGTTTTCGTTCTTCAGGTATATCCCCGAAGCTTTTTTCAGTCCCTGCCCGTAACGATATCGCATCTGTCTGCGCGCAATCGCTCTGCCGTTAATAAGAAAAATAAGGGGTCCTCTTTTTACGACTTCACGTATTCGACACTCTGAAAGTAGCCTCGTACGCGTATCCGTTTAAAATAGTAGAAATCGCAGAGCCAAATAGTATATTCTTTTTGAAAAAGCTGTTCTTGACACGGCTCTACTCAAATCATTCACTTTTTTCAGAGGAGGTAAAGATGGCACAAGAGTATAATATGGAAATCGGTTCATTTCTTCGTTTCAGTATGGAAAATGCGAAACGTCACTGGCTCAAGTTTTTCGGGGTTATTCTGGGGGGCGTTTTTGCGCTTGGACTCATTTTAGTTCTGATCAGGTTGATTTTTACGCCGATTCATCCCGGATTTGCAAACACGGTAACCTTCCTTTCGTTCATTGTCTGCGCAATCGGGCTTAGCTTCGGGTTTCTTATCAATGTCATACGTTTATCTTCCAATCGCAGTTTTGACATTTCATCCTTTATACCCAGAGCCGGTATATTTTTCAATTTTCTTTTCGGTATGTTGTGTTACATGCTCATCGTGAGTATTGGTACCATGCTGTTCATTGTACCCGGCATTGTTCTGGGTCTGATGTTTTCACTTGTACCGTTTCTTATCGTTGACCGTAAAATGAATTTTATAGAAGCTTTCGGAGAAAGCGCCAGGTTGACAAAAGGGCATAAAATGGACATTTTTATCGGCAGCTTTATCACCAACATCGTGATCGGTTTAATCAGTATTTTTATTATTACATTGTTTTTCACCATCCCGATGAGTGCCTTTTTATCGATATACCCTTATGTACAGCTCTCCGGCCTGGCGGATGCCCCTGTAGATCCGACAGACGATTCAGCTCCTGCTGGAAACAAGCTTGATGAAGATAAACCGGCTACTGCATAAGAGAACCGGTGACCCGTGAAGGCCATCTTCAAATCCACTATCTGACAATCTTTTCCGCACGTAAAACCATGCCTTCAGAAGGGTGTATCTACACCGTTTTGAGGGCATTTTTTGTGGTCGAAAAACAGTGCATCCGCGATCTCCCCGGCGCATGCAGGAAGATGCCGAAACCTGAATTGAGCGGATTTGTTCGCGAAATCTACTGCAATCCGCACTACTCATATGTTCTCGAAAAACATGAGACACCCAACAAGGTTGCCCTATTGCTTTAGGGAACACAATAGCAGCACGGCTCACAGCAGCTTCCATCAAAACAACCGCTCATTTCAGAAAAAAGTATCGGAGAAATAAGAGGAGAGGGGGTATTTTTTCGCCCTATAAAAAAAGGGTGGTAGTGACCGAAGTCACATACCACCCCGGGCAAGGTACAGGTGGGCTTTGTTATGTCTTTATAATATACAACATGTCATACGCAAATGCAAGGGAAAAAATCGACCGATAATCATGCCCCACCTTTTTTTTCACAGGTGTGCCATACGCACATGCAAAAGCGCACCCACTATTTTTTTATATGAACGAATCATTTGTGAATAAAATCTTCTGCACACGGTCGAGGCTGCCTGCAAACAGGTTATACCGAACCAATTGGAACAGCAAATAACCAAATCCCGTACGCAGGGCGTATACGAGTCGATGTCATATCATTTCGCATATACAGTATATGGAGCACGACGATGCAACCACCCGTTTTCGTCAAGAAAATTCAGCATCTGATAGAGAGGTATAAACCCTATATCTCGGCGCTTTTTTTTCTGGGAGGATTCACCTGGGACAATCTCACACTCCAGCGCATCGACAAAACCGGGGACATGGTGATATTTGGCCTCTTCGTGCTCGGTGCCGGTGTGGCCATCACTCTGATAGGCAGCAGACTTCGCTTTCCTTTGTCACAGTTTCTTCCCTGGGTGGTACAGTGGTTTTTCGGCGGATTGTTCAGCGCCTTTTTTGTCTATTATGTCAAAAGCGCTTCCTCGCTGCCCACACTCGTGTTTATCGGACTGATCATTACCGTTCTTGTGGGTAATGAATTTCTTGAAAAAAAATACGGCGACATCACCCTCTCTTCATTATTATATGCGCTGGCATCGTTTATGTACCTCAATGCGTTTATTCCGGTACTTGTCCTGCATATGAATATGTGGACGTTTTTCGCCGCACTGACACTCTCCGGGTTGTGTATCGCCGCAATACGAAAATTCAGCAGAAATACGAGTGTAAAACTGTGGCCGCCGGCTCTGCTCTATCTGCTTCTGACCCTGTTCTACTTTACAAATGTCATTCCCCCGGTTCCACTGGCAAAAAAGGATATGGGAATCTACCGCCAGATCCACACAGAAAACAATCGCTATATATGTACCTACGAAAAACCGCCCTGGCATCACTTCTGGCGTGTCGGGGAAAAATCGTATGCCTGGCTGCCCGGGGATACGGTTTTCTGCTACAGCTCGATTTTTGCCCCAGCAAAACTGAGGAAAAAAATCGCACATCAGTGGTATTACCGTGATCCCCGGGAAAAACGCTACCTGCCGCGAGACCGAATCGCCTATTCGATACAGGGCGGCCGCGAAGACGGATACCGTGGCTATACCTATAAAACCAATATTCAACCCGGTAAATGGAAAGTCGAACTCCAGACACAGGAGGGCAAAACACTCGGTACAATCCATTTCCACGTGCATCGCCGGGACAGCGACTCCTCTCTGCGCACATTTGCGACAAAGGCTTTCTGAGTCTGCCGGTCGTTCTCCGTGCACATGCGCTTTTTGCATAAGGAAAGCCTGCACATCGACAGGGACAAATAAGCCGGAACAAAACAGATAAACCTGTAATCCCGCCGGGGAAGCGCCACGTCGGTTTAGCCGTGTGTCCCGCAATCCCCGTAGTTCTGCATTATTCCTTTAATGAAAAGGGCGGATACCGGTCGGTTGTCAGCAAAAAGGCGTAGGCACTCACCCTGAATCCCCAGCGCATTACCCCGACAACGAATTCGAACATCGATCTCGGATAGGAGCCGGTGATTAAAATCGCGACCCATGCAATGAGTGTGCACACCACTACTGCTACCGCAAGAAAAGACAATACAACCAGGTGCGGTATTGCAAGAAACCACTTGACAAGCGGCATCACCCGGTGAAGTTCTTTTTTAACATCGGGATACGGAAGCTCCACATGCACCTGCTGTTCATTGTCGGTGGAGGGATATTCATGGCGCAGCAGCAGCAGATAGGAAAAAACCCGCATCCCGAATCTGCTCAACTGCGCATTCCAGTCAAACCACCATTTCGGGTATTTATGCCTGAAAAGAATCATAAGCAGTGGCGGCAAAAAAAGCATGCCGCCGCCATAGCACACGCACGAGGTCTCTTTGGCGGATTCCGCGGGGACATGCCCGCCAAGAAGCAGCACAAAAACAACCATGACCGGAAAAACCGTTACAATACGGAAAAACGTCGTCAACCTGTCCGCACGTTCGGGATACTCGATACGCACATTGACCGGGTACTGCGTTGTCTGGTGCTGCACACACGGCCTCCTTTAAAAAAGGTGGGATGAGATACTAAAAGCAATTAATTGTGCAAACACATATCCGCGCTGTAAATCGCATATGCTACGGCAGCTGCTCACACGCGTTTCCGTCCTTATTGCGGTCGAGGTTGAACGGATCGTTGTGCGGATCATGCGTCTTGAAAAACTGCTGCGCTTGCTTCTGTGTCGCAAAATCGGAACAGTCTATCGTATCCCGGGGACCAAAGGATTCGTTGTTGCTCGCCTCATCTGTCTGCGACGATGCACTATGACGAAAATCCCACGGCGCCACACGATCCCGTTGTGCCCACAGGCCTCGTTTCTGCTGCCGGGCAAACTGCTGCAGGGAATCAAGCCTTGCACACACGGGCTGTTGCCTGCAGTATCTGTCATACACCCATGCACAACCGGCGCGCACAAGCGTTGCACTTAAAAGTGAATCGCCGATCCATACAATGGCGACGCTGCGGCCGTAATAGTCGATATCAACCGTTTTACCCCGAATGCGTTTACCGTATATTCTCTTTTTGACAAACTGCGTTGCCTCTTTCCCGTAGCGCTGGTTCCATTCAGGTGTATCCACTCCATAAAGCCGCACCGTGATAAGTCCCATATCGGTCACCACTTCGTACGTATCACCGTCTTTAACGCGATGTACCTCTCCGCGCCATGCACACGCGCCTGCTGTGAATAAAAGCACACAACAACAGAGTGTATGTAGCGACGTCACTTTCATATGCTCCCATATACGCTACCGAATTGCGGCATCCCGATCGCTCGATTCGATGGGTACGACTTCATAAAGAATTTACCGATGTGCGGGCACCTTTACCGTCTGTACGGTGCCACTCTCTTCCCATTGCAAAAAGTAAACATTTTTTCCGGCGTCAAGATAGCGCTGCAGATCGATCTGCGTGGTACTGCAGACACTGCGCGAAAACAGCCTTCTGCCGCGGATATCGAACAGGCGAATAACTACAGGTGCTGTCGCGCAGGTAACGATCGTGATTTTTTTTGCTGCTATGTCGATCCTGGGCCGTACACCGGCACGGGGAGGGACCTCTTTATCGGCAGCGACCCCTTCGTATCGGTAGGTCGCAGCTATCTCCGCGTGGCGTGACGGCATGGTAACCAATGTGGTACACTCGTCAACCCCCACGACACACGCGGTATCCCCCGTCCAGCGATCGAACACCTTTAGTATGGGCGGCTCATAGGCCTCCACGGACACCCTTGTTCCCGCGGCATAATCACCGCTGCCGTTGCCACTGTTTACCGTAAGCGTATAGGCGGAGCCCTGAAAATAGCGGTATGCCACGATCCCCGTACCGCTGTGCGCACCAAATACCGTGTAATCCTGTCCTATTGCCACTGCCTCGCAATAGAGAATTGTGAGTGTATGCGCCGTATTAATAAAGCTGCTGCCGTCGTACGTATATGCTCTGATCCCGTCACTTCCGTTGGCACAAAATATTGTACCGTCGGGCGATACAGCGAGATCGAGTGCATCCCCGCCGTCATCCCTGTGCGCCCTAAGGGTAAAGGTGCTATCCTCATACGAATAGGCTCTGAGGCCGTTACCACCATTTGCCACAAAAACCGTTCCGTCAGGTCCTATCTCAAGGCAATAGGCATAGCCGCCGACCGCATCGTCTATCGTTCCCGCGCTGACAAATGTCGAATCATTGCGGACATACGCCCTCAGACCCTCAACCCCGATACCGGCGAATATCGTTGAATCATCCCTTACCGCCACACTGGTGGTGTACTGACCACCCTTTTTATGTGCAATGAGACTCAATTGCGCTCCGTCGTATGAAAATGCATTCAATCCGTCAGCATAATTTGCCAGATAGAGAAGACTGTCTGGTCCTACTGCAACATCAAGAGCAAAATCCATTACGCTCGAGACCTGACTCCTAATCTTATCGATCAGGACAAAACCGGTGTCCGAAGGCTGCAATGCCCAGAGTCCCTTATCGTAATTTGCACTGAATACCGTGTTACCCAAACCGTATGCCACAGTCATTACGCGCACACCCGTTTCATCGATTGACGCGGTATGCTCAAACACCCCCTCACTGTAGCTGAATCCGCTCAATCCGCTGTTATAGGCCCCCAGAAAAACCATCCCGTCGGGGCCCACCGCGATATCGGCTGCATTCGAATGGGCTGCCCTGCCATGCATCGAAAACCCATAGGGCAACGCATGGACCGAAGTCACAAGCCATAGGAAAAGTATACATGCAACAGCACCGATTTTTCGTATCTCCATTTATTCAACCTTTCGAAAAGGTGGCGCCTGTCTCTATAGGTGAAAATATATTAAACCGGACACGGACGATTGGATTGGTATACGCCGTATCAGGTAGTGTTGCTTTTGTGAAATGAAGTTCCGTGGCTATCTTTTCCGGGGCTCCCGCGGTTAAAAAAAAGTTAAAGGCATTGCGGCCGTTTTTATACGTGAAAAAAATCGATGCAGGCTAAAAATCCTTTTGCGTACCCACTCGTCGTGGCCACCGTTTAGCCTCCCATTTTCCTTTTTTTTCGAACAACGGCCTTTGAGTACATTCTGTGCACTTTGTCGTACCCCGGATCTAACTGAATGGTGTGAAGTGAATTAGCTCTATGTTATGCGGACAAAACACAATGTGTTGACAAAAACCGGGGTTGACATACTACATATTGGGCCGTATAATTGTTAAGAGCCAGGGAATAAACCGGTTATACCGATTATCTCTGCACAGAAGAAAACGGGTGTGTACTATTGTGTACGCTACCCATGCAAACTCGATGCAGTCTACTCTCTTACAAGGGGGTCATATATGCGACATCAGAAAATCGCGTGCCACGATTGCCCGTATTTTGCCGAATGCTCGGTAAAAACGCGTATGTTCATTAATTACTGCGGCACCAATGCCCGTCTCTTCTCTTCCCAAATCGCGAAGGCTGAACGCGAATGCAAAATGCTGCACGGCTACATGAACCGTTACCTTCTGGTGCCGTCATACAGAAAAAACACATTTTCGGTGCGCCTGGACATCCATACTCCTAAAACCGCGTAAAAGCGTTTGCTCACATTCTCAAGCGCTTGAGATGCTCACGCGCCACCCCGGCGTACCAGCTCTGTGAATGCTGTTCCATGAAGGTCTGGAACGCAGTTGCAGCGTCACTTTTACGATTGCTCTTCATAGCACTCTGGGCAAGATTATACGCACCCCAGCCATTGGGATCCCCTTTTGCACAATAGCGTGAGAATACAGTGTAGGCCTGCTCATACTCCCCCTGCAAAAACAATAATACTCCCGCCTCCCACAGCGTCGTACCGTCTGTCGCATCACCCTCCTGATCCATCTCTTTTTTTAGCGAAGAGAGCCGGTCATTGAACTGCCTGGCATTGAATTCCTGGGGCAAAAAATGTACCGACGTATATACATCCCATTTTGACGGTGCGATTTCATGTTCGAACCACTGCCGTGTCTCCCGCGAGAGAACCTTATATCCCTTGTACTCCTGGGTCATCCAGGTAATATAATCCTTAATCAGCGCTTCTTTGCGCTGAGATATCGATTTTACATCCTTGACATGAGGAAGCTTTGCATACGACTCCATAAGCTGTTTGTCTTCGTCAACGTCGAGGCGGTATTCAACCATACCCGACGCCACCGACATCATGTAATTTCCTCCCGGAACGACCATAGGCACCAGGATACAGTTATGCTTCCAGTCATAAATTGCCTTACCGCTGCCCGGAATCAGCAGTACCGTCGGCTTGCCCATATATGCGGCCCTGCTGTTGACAAAAATCTTCGGGTCGAATTCGTAGACTCGATCAAAGCAGGCATGAAGTGTGGAAAAAGAAAAAAAAGTGTCTTCGGGTTTGAGTAGCGACATGGCGGGAATACGCATACGCTTTGCAGAAAGCATTATCAGATCGCGAAGATAGGTAAGCTCCTCACGAATGTAGTTCTCAGTTTCCAGTGCCGAAATCCCGCTGCTTTTATTCCGCACCTTCTGTATTCTTTCCCGGCATTCGTTGAGTTTGTCTTCGTAATCGAGCTGATGCTGAATCTGGCGGTCAATTGAATTAACACAATTTTTCAGCTCATGCCGTCGGGTTTCGTCGTTCACCTGTCCGATAAGCGTCTCCAGTTGTTCCCGCTGAGTATTAAATTCATTTTCAGTCTGTACGAGTTCACGACGGTCGCTGCCGCTCACCGCTTTCCCTAAGCTGATATCACGTTTCTGGCGGGCGATCATATGACCATGGCTGTCGTTTTTGACCTGCTCTTTTACAAAACCGTCCCACTGATTCACAACCGATTCGGGCAGGTTTTCTTTAAGTATGCGCTGACGCTTGTTCTGATACTGTGCCATTTCCCGTTTTTTTGCAATGAGTTCTTTCTGCAACCGTTTGTATTCATTTTGCAGCTGTTTTTCATCGTATTTACCCAAAAGCTCATTGACGGAATGATGGATCCATTCCGTGAGTACACTTACCGACAAATGAGGGTACCTGTAATCGGTATCCTGTATTTTATCGATAGTATCCGACTGCACGAGCTGAGAATCAATACCGAAATTGATCGTCGCATACTCTTTATCAAGAAACCCGTCCAAATCCTCACCATTGTGTATTACATTGCCGACCGCATCGATAAGCGCACGCCAGAAACCATTCCCGATCTGCTGCTGCGCATGGGTATCGGTCGGATCGTCCTTGAATCGCTGCAATGCGTTTTGTGTGTCGTTATCCAGTTGCATCGTTTCCTTCAAAAAAATAAAGTGGCCGGACAATAAGGTCTTGCCTGAACTGCACGTTGTTGTGTGCGCAGTTCAGGTTTTATGTCTCACGGACAATCTGCACACGGGTATATAGAATCTAAATTGAGCGGTTGTTTTGATAAAAGCTGTGTTGAGCCGTGCTGCTATTGCGTTTTCGAAAATTATGGGGCAACCTTGTTGGTTGTCTCATAGTTTTGGAAAATATAAGAGTAGTACGGATGGCAGCAGATTTCACAAACAAAATCGCTCAGTTTAGGTAGAAGTCATTCGAAAAATATAATTAATTGGTATGCGCAACATCAGCCGTACGTGCTGATTACGGAATTTTTTATTCCTCTCGATCCCGGCATAACTCTCCCCCGTCCGGGTCTGCAGGTACCATCTGCCGCAGCGAGGCACATAAAACCGATGCAGCAAGCTCGGTACGAAGCCGATGAGCAGACAACCGCACGGAAACGCCGTTGGAATGCTCAAACGCATCCGCCTCTTCGCCGGTAAATCCCCCGGGAGGACCAACAAGACCTATGAGCTGATTACATCCGGTTAGCGTTGCGGCTACATTGCTCAATGACGGCGCATTCGCAAAACCTGCGACTAACCGGGCATTACCGCTCACGCACCGAAGCATTTGTGCGAGTGTCAGGGGGGCATGAATTGTTGTTTCCCACACTTGCAAGGATTGTGTCATACCCGCAATTGCTTTTTGCCGCATGCGGGCAGATATTTGTTTGTGTTTTTTCTCCCACCAGTTGGGTTCACTACGTGCACATAACAGCGGGGTGATGGTATCTATACCCAACGGGACCACGAGTTCGACCACCCGTTCAAACGCATTCCTGGAAGGCAGTCCAACATAAAGATGCACTTGAGGAGACTCGCGCTCAAACCGCATTGTGCCTTCAATCCTGCATGCAACTTCTCTGCGTCCTACATGTACCACCGTACACGAATATCGCCTCCCCTTACCGTCCGTGATGTCCAGGGTATCCCCCACTCGTATCCGCAGCGCTTTTATTGCATGCTGCGCTTCCGACTCCACCAGCAACGCAGTAGTATCATTTATATGGTCGGAAAAAAAAAGATAATGACCGCGAAAATTACCCATATATCGATCCCCGGTTACCCGGATACATCACTTATTCATTCCGCCAGCAGAAGTCCATCTTTTTAGCCGCGGTCTTTTCATCAAGACGTCGCACCGGCGTCTTGTACGGTGCCTGCTGCAATTGTTCAGGTTCCCGCTGCGCAATATCAGCGATATCCCGCATCGCCTCGACAAAACGGTCGATCGTCTCCTTGGCCTCTGTTTCCGTTGGTTCTGTCATGAGCGCTTCCTTTACGATAAGGGGAAAATAGACCGTCGGCGGATGTATCCCTCTATCGATAAGCCCTTTTGCGATATCGACCGCATGCACCCCTTTTTCACTCTGACGGGATGCGGAGATAACAAACTCGTGCATGCAGTGTTTATGTGCATAAGGAATATCGTAAAGGTCCTTGAGCCTCTGCATTATATAATTTGCATTCAATACAGCCTGCTCACTCACGTTTTTGAGCCCGTCTTTTCCACACAGGTAAATATAACACAGCGCTTTGATACACACGGCAAAATTACCGTAAAACGGGGCGATATTCCCTATACTCTGCGGATAATCATTGCATAGATAATAACATTCCTGTCCATTTTTACACACACGAGGTACAGGCAGAAAAGGAACGAGCTTTTCGCTGACCCCGATTGGACCGGCGCCCGGACCGCCGCCACCATGGGGGGTAGCAAACGTCTTATGCAGATTAAGATGCACTATGTCAAGGCCCGCATCTCCGGGACGAAATCTGCCGAGCGTAGCGTTGAGGTTCGCACCGTCATAATAGACGAGCGCGTCATGTTCATGCGCCAGCGCAGAAAGGGTATCGATTTCCGAATTGAAAACACCCAGCGTATTCGGATTCGTCACCATAATCGCCGCGGTATTGTCACTGATATGTGCCTTTAATTTTTCAAGATCGAGCATCCCGGTTTCCCGATCCGTTGCAACGGCGTTCACCTCATATCCACATTGTGCAGCCGAACTGGGATTGGTCCCATGCGCTTCATCGGGAATGAGCACTTCGGTTTTGCTGTTTCCTTTGGCCCGATGGTAGGCATCAACCAGCATCATACCGGTAAGTTCACCGTGAGCCCCGGCAAGAGGCTGCAGTGTCATATCGTTCATCCCTGTAATCTCACACAACTGCGTATTCAGTTCGTCGATAACCTGTAACGCACCCTGAACATATCGATTCCCGTCGTCAAGCATGGGCAATATCGGATGTAAAGAGGAAAAGCGATCGTGTGCCGCAATTTTTTCACTAGCTTTTGGATTATACTTCATTGTGCAGGAGCCAAGCGGGTAAAAATCGGTATCAACGCCATGATTCATTGATGACAATTCGGTGAAATGACGCACGACCTGGGGTTCACTGCACTCACAAAACTGCAGCGCATCGTTACGAGCAACCCGTATATCGAGTTGCGCCCGTGTCGGCACATCACTTCGGGGCGGCATTACCCCCCTTCGACCTTCTACCGATTTGGAAAAAATTACTGACACAGACTACGCTCCACTTCATTGATACATGCATCGATCTGCTGTCTGGTACGTTTTTCGGTTACCGCAACGAGTAAGTGGTTGGAATAACGCTCGTCGAACTTTCCGAGAGGAATCCCGCACAGCACTCCTTTTTCGAGTAAGGCGGATACGATCTCTGTAGCGGATCCGGGTAACCGGACCACAAATTCATTGAAGCTTGTGGGTATAGGTTCAACCTTTACCTTCGTTACTGCATCGAAACGTTGTTTCGCATATGCGGCCTTATCCATACACAATTGTGCGGTTTCGGTAATCCCATGGGTACCCAGCAGACTGCAGTAGACCGTTGCCCGAAGAGCGCACAAAGCCTGATTCGTACAAATATTCGAGGTCGCTTTTTCCCGGCGGATATGCTGCTCGCGCGGCTGCAGCGTCAACACATATCCTTCATTGCCTTCAAGATCAACGGTCCTTCCCGCAATTCGTCCCGGCATTTTTCGGGTAAGCTTTTTCGTTGTAGCCATATAACCGAGGTAGGGACCGCCGAAGCTCAGCGGTATTCCGAGCGACTGCCCCTCACCCACCGCAATATCAAAACCCATTTCACCGGGAGTCTTGATACAGGCCAGTGCAATCGGATAGGATGAAATAACCGAAAGGGCTCCCACATTCCGCGCATGTTCCGTAACACCGGTAAAATCATCCACACCACCAAAAAACGTAGGGTTCTGTACAATGACACACGCGGTTGTATCATCAATTTCATTTATAAGCGCACCCTGATCACACACGAACCCTTCTACGGCAACCGTTACCACCTTCAAGCCGGAAAAAGGGGCATAGGACTCCAACATCCGCCTGTACACAGGATTGAGGGTTTCGTCGATAACGACTTTTTCTCGTCCTGTTGTACGTTGCGCCATCTTTGCAGCTTCTATTATTGCCGTGCCGCCGTCATACAGCGATGCATTGGCTGCATACATGCCGGTAAACCGGCATATGTGTGACTGATATTCATAGATAGCCTGCAGCGTTCCCTGCGATATTTCCGGCTGATATGGAGTGTATGCCGTATAAAATTCACTGCGCCCCGCAATCTCGTCGACTGCCGCAGGGATATAATGATCGTAAAACCCTCCGCCGGCAAAATACAACGGTGTCGCATTTTTCCCGGCCAGCTCGTGCATGTACGAAAGTACTTCCTGTTCAGACCGTTCTTCTGCAACATTAAAACTGCGTGGAGTAAACCGTTGCGGTATAACATCAAAAAAATCATCCACGGTTTTGACACCGCAGACTCCGAGCATCTCCTGTTGCTGTTGTGCTGTATTTGCAGTAAATCTCATGCTTCGGATTCCAGGAATTTCGCGTATGCATCCGCGTCCATAAGCGTTCCGAGTTCTTCTTCTTTTACATTCGAGATTTTGACCAGCCATCCTTCCCCGTAGGGTGATGCATTAACTTTTTCCGGCTCATCTTCCAGTATCCCGTTTATTTCAATTACCTCGCCTGAGACAGGTGCGTAAAGATCGTTTGCCGCCTTGACCGATTCGATCACCCCCATTTCGGAACCCTGAGTAAGGGTATCCCCTTTTTGCGGGAGTTCAACGAACGTAATATCTCCAAGTGAATCCTGCGCATGTTCCGATATCCCTATCGTTGCAGTATCACCATCGATTTTCACCCATTCATGCGATTCGGCGAATTTGAACTCATGGGGTATATTCATCACACACCTCCTCTTCTGGTTTTTAGAGATAGTTGGAAATATCGTGTCTGGCTGTCGCCTTTTTGTAAAACGGCTTTTTCGTAATAACTCCTTCAAGCAGCCGGTTTCTTTTTTTCACTGCCACCGGGGTATCGATAACCGCCTTCTCCAATCGCACATACCCGAGTGCAATCGCCCTCTCCAGGCAGGGAGAATAGCTGCCGCTGGTTACCATGCCGATCTCTTCGCCGCTGGAATCGACAATACGGTCACCGTGGCGTGCCGCCTGACGTCCCTGAAACACAATGGCAATCAGCTTTTCTTTTTTTGCATCCTGTGCACGCACAGCCTCTGCACCAATATACTCTTTTTCTTTGCTCAACATGAAATTGAAATTCGATTGTGCTGCATTTCGATCGAGGGTTAGCTCGTGCCCGTGTAGCGGCATCCCCATTTCGAGACGAAGTGTATCCCGTGCTCCCAGTCCCGCCGGCATTGCACCGGCATCGATAGCGCTGTGCCACACTTGAGACGCCATATCGTTGGCGCAATAGATTTCGAACCCGAGTTCACCGGTATATCCCGTTCTGCTGATACGCAACTCAACCCCTCTGAAGGAAGTCTTCATAAATGAATAGTAGCGCAATGAAGCGACCGACCCGTCTATAAGCCCTTCCACCAGCGCGGGTGAGGCGGGTCCCTGTACATCGATCTTTGCGACCCGATCCGCGACAAAATCGATCGATAATTCATCATTGCAGTGACGGCGAATCCACTCATAATCCTGCGTCTGAGAAGAGGCATTTACCACCAGCATATATTCGTCCGGTGCCATTCGATAGGCGATCAGATCGTCGATAACGCCCCCGTTTTCATCGCAGAGAAACCCATTCTTGCAGTTATTGAGTTCAAGCGTTTCAATATCGGAGGATATCAGCCTGCCCAGTTGTGTTGCGGCGGTCTCGCCTTTGACCAGGATTTCTCCCATATGGCAGGTATCGAATATGGCTGCGCCCATTCGAGCCGCCATGTGCTCCCGGGTGATCCGGGAATACTGAATGGGCATCTCAAATCCGCCAAAAGGTGCCATCTTTGCACCCATGTCGACATGTACATCATAAAGAATGGTTCTTTTCATGTGTCAGAGCAACTTTCATACTACTCGTTAAATAAAAAGGTTGATAGTTCCAAAACACCACGGCTTTCGTTAAGCCAATTGGTCGATTCAGAAGAAAGAAAATAATACATGACATCCCTTAGGCTCAGCCCGTGGTGTTCATACGCTACCGCTAATCCGGGACACTTTGCTGGCAAGGGTTCCGGTAAAGGGGTCTCCTGGCGAGCTGTTATAAAAGCACCTGCAGAATGGGCAAAATATAGAGGTTTACATCCAGTCAGGCACCGTGATATATTCGACAGGCGATAGTTCATATGGCTCACAATCAATTCTGCAGACGCAGCGGGCCCTACCATACCGCCAAAACATGCCGGCCGGCTATCCCCCAAACGCTTACCGCGATACATTATTGAGAAATACAACAGACACGATGCAATATTGCACCTACATTTAATCAGCCACGCAGTCAATCAACCTCAACGACAGCAAACCAACACAATTCAGGTTTAACATTATTGCCCGCAGCAGGCAAGCAACTCGCTTTCTGAGAAGAAAAAGGCTATCTCCTTGCGTGCATTTTCCTCTGAATCGGATCCGTGACATGCATTGTGTGTCACATCGGTTCCGAAACGTCTCCTCAGCGTATCCGGTTCTGCCTCCAGGGGATTCGTGGCTCCCATAATCTCCCTCCAGGTGGCAATCGCGTTTTCTCTTCGCAACACGCATACCATAGACGGGCCCGAGGTCATGAAATCGAGCAATGCCTCAAAAAACGGCTTTTGCGCATGCACTGCGTAAAATCCGCCGGCCTGCAATCGGTTGAAACGAACTTTTTTTAATGCATCGATTACAAAGCCGTTTTTTTCTATTACCTGCAGAATTGTTCCACAGGCCTGTGCGTCGACTGCATCGGGCTTTATAATTGCAAGCGTACGTTGAGACATTTAATATACCCCCGATAAAAGGTGACAAGAAATAACCTGCTTTAGATTTTGTGCCAAACCAAGTCAGGTTTAAAATAGTTATTACAACAGCCGCCGGACAACCGTGCCGCTATCGCGGTTGCAACACCATTTACCCAGACAACTATAAGATGTCTTAGTAAATCGCTGTTGTTCGGTTAGATCCCGCACCTAAACTGAACAGCTTTGTTTACGGAATCTGCTGCTATCCGGATTTGAGTTTTTATCGCATTGGCTGAAGCATAAATTCCGACTTTAATTGATGCCCGCGGAGTTACTGCGAGCCTTGTTGCACCTGAAGTTCTTGTTATAGTTGGCGCAGCATCATACAAAGACAAGATTCTATATTACACAACATTCATCAGTGCCGTTAAGTTATGAAACCTGCAAACAATATAATGTTGCAGAGATGTAAATTTTTTATCCTCTAATCGCATTGATATCTCAGTTATGCACCGTTACATTTTTACCCCGTGAAGAAACTCATCATTTGACAATAACCCACTTAAGCTTTGATTATTGACCGCACTTTTTTTTTAATTCAGGGGATAATAAGATTCCGAAAAAAAAGAAAAAATCAAGTTGATGCGTCCGAACTGTTGTAGTATCACTCATAATATTAATTAATTACACCGTTTTTTTTTGCTTTTTTAAACGAACAATCGTGTTAGCATAATATGACTCCATCTTTACGATTTGTTTTTTTGTGTACAATTTGTGTACAACTTGTGTTCATATTATATATTTATATCAATAAATAGTTATGAAAATCACAATTGACAGCATTATATAAACAAGGTTTTTACCAAACAGGGTTTTTACCATGAAAGCGTGTATATGTACAAGCATCAACTATAAAATCTGTGGCGTATTACTTTTCCTCGTGAGTTTCTTTGTTACCGCATCTGCGCAATATCCCGACACCTTGTGGGTACCGGTCATTTTTTATGATTACCGTGCGGACGGAACAAATCCTAATTTTGAACTTAGTTGCAAGACTGGTGAAGGGAACGTAAAATCGTGGCTTGACGAGGAGCACAAGCCAATCCTGAACAATACGGAAGATGCCTGCGTAAGTCATCTCGAAGAATGGTATAGACCAAGCGGCCGGAATGGGGCCGATGAGGCGGCCGAATTTATTAATGAAAATAGCAGGTGGAAATGGACCAACCTTATCAAATATCAGGGAAGAACGGGCGAATATGTAAGTGAAAATTACAATCCTGATTATGAAATGTCAACAATTGTAATATATGATTCACTTCCATTTATTCATCTTGGCCGAAACGGCAATGATGCAGATGAGGGGGTTTATCAATTTCAGAGAGACAAGGACAACAATAACGAGTTTTACTGGCTCGATGACAGAGGGTACGGCAACGAACCGAAACTACCAAAAATAGAGGACAGGTATGGCGAATATCACAATTACGGCTTTACAATGGAGCTGCAGTGGACGTTTACATATAAAGAAGGATTGTCATTCGATTTTTTCGGTGATGACGATTTATATGTGTTTATTAACGACACGCTCGTACTCGATATCGGTGGAACACACGGCCAGAAGGATGGCGATTTTCATTTAGACTCGCTCGGCCTCTATTTTGAACAGGGCAAAGAGTATCGATTAAGTGTTTTTTATGCTGAGCGTCACACTACAAGAGCCAATATTAAAATTACAAGCAATATTATTTCTCGCCAGGTGGCAGGTCTGCATATAAATATAAGCGGAGATACATTGATTGCTGGAGATTCAATCCCTGCAGCCGCAATTTTGCGTGACGAACAAGGAAATGCGGTACCTGCCGACAGTATCGTAAACGGGGAGCTCCTTTATAATTCGGTGGAATGGAAGATACTGCCCGATTCCATGCAAAACGGAGACGACCTTACCCAGTCGCAGGGGCCTGAGTCGAAGCTTACCGCCACCAAAGCATGGCGTAATTTCACTGTGGAAGCCAAATTTGAACATCCTGATAACGGAGAATCCCGCAGTGACACCATTACTCTTTTTGTCAAGCCCGGTCCTGCGGCCGATATACTGATAACGGATAATACGTC
>CAZPUS010000050.1:0-18275 GCA_964589825.1 uncultured Fibrobacterota bacterium
TGCCCATTCTTTCAAGTCAGTTGTAATTGAATCTATCGGCATCCCGAGAATAGGTTGTTTTTCAAATATCTCTGCAAGCACCTTTCTTATATCGATTTCTCGAATTTTCTCTTCTTCAAATTTCTCTCGTACGGTTTCATCCGTCTGCACCATTTCAATTACAATTTCTATCAATATCTGTCTTGTTTCGGATTTATTGGCAGCGAGAAGTTGCTTGGTAACCTGAGGGGCAATATGCGTCCAAACACTGTGATGCGCCAATTCGGCCTCAACTATATACC
Source organism: uncultured Fibrobacterota bacterium (assembly GCA_964589825.1). GTDB lineage: Bacteria > Fibrobacterota > Chitinivibrionia > Chitinivibrionales > WJKA01 > CAZPUS01. The sequence goes on from CAZPUS010000050.1 coordinate 282, forward strand.
ATGATTTCGAGGCTAGGTCTATGGCAAATCCATCAGGAATTGTCCCGAAGCCATCTTTTGTTTTTATAAGCTTTTTCGGGATGAGAATAGATGATGGACCAAAGAAATGCTCGGAATTGTTCAACACTAATTCTTCAACTTCATCCTCATTTTTAAACTTTGTCTCGATGAATTTGCTTTCAGAAAAGATTATCATTTTGCATTCCTCTCTTATTCTTCTTTCTTCCCCCGCCGGCTATAATCCAATTCTTGCTACCACGCATGCCCAAACCATATTGCGCCCAACTACAAATTATATGAACTCAAAATAACAAAAACTATTATACCGATCAAGTGCATGATCTATACCCTTGGGTAAGATTATGTGAATGTTTTACCAGCTTTTGTTTCGTGTAATCTTCTAATGTTTCCTAATCAAAAAAGATACGTTATCGTCGATAGTCACAATTTTTTTGGTGCACATGAGATTTATGCACGGCGGTGTTGTTACGATTACCGTTTTTTTTATAATCAGGTACCCAATCCACTCAAATTCATCCCGGTAATCGGGCTTATAACACGCCGCATATTTTCATTGCTTACGTGCGTATAAATCTGCGTTGTCTTTATGCTGCTGTGCCCTAAAAGCTCCTGTATGGTACGCAAATCCACGCCCTGTTCGAGCAGATGAGTGGCATAGCTGTGTCGCAAGGTATGTATACCGCCCTTTCGAGGCACCCTGGCTTTATGTACCGCATTTTCATATATTTTCTGAATAGTACGGCGGCTGTAAGTTCTTCCCGGTTTTGTCCCTTCGAAAAGAAAGTTTTGTTGTGCGTGTTGTGTGACATATGCGCGTGCAAGTCGCGCTATTGTCGGATCTATACCAACATCCCGGTCCTTATCTCCTTTGCCTCTAATGCGTACGATGTTTCGAGTAAAATCAATACTGCGCGGCTTGAGGCGTACAATTTCTCCGAGACGAAGTCCCGAGCCGTACGCAAGCATTAACACAAGCGAATGCTTCCTGTTATTCGTTGCATTTATGATTTTTTCAACATGCGCTTTGCTGTATACCTGAGGCAGGTGCCTGCCTTTTTTCATGCGTGTAAAAGAGTCAACAACACATGGAATCCCGAGTACATTGGTATACAGGAAGCGAATCCCGTCGGTATGCAGATTTATCGTCGCAGGTGCAAGCTTTCTTTCTTCTGATAAATATACCACATATTTTTGCAAGTGTAAAGAATCATCGTGTCGCGGCGGTCTTTTAAGCCAGCATAGATATCCGTGTACCGCGGATGTATAGCTTTTCAAGGTGTTTTTGCTTAAATTACGACTCTTGCATTCTCTCTGCAGGAGTGCTTCATATAGCGCCGGATCGATACACACCTTACCTTCAAACACCTCTATTACTTCACGAATAGTGGAAAGGCCATTGTCCGGAATCTGCCAGTAGCAGCCTTCCCGGTTATATGCTCTCCCGTTACAACGGCGTACTTTGTTGACAAGTGACGGATCATACCTGAAATAAATCCGACAATGATTGTCTGCTGCAATAAGCCGAGGGTATGTGGTATCTGTACACGTCGCCGGTGTTGCTGCACCGTGTGCCATTGTTCCCTCCCGGATGTACTGTCCCGATAAAATGATTTTTTCTGATTAGATAACACTTCCCCCGTCGTCGGCGGTACCCTGACCCGCGAACTTTTTGTATGATTTCCCGTTTATATGATGCGCCTTATCGATGCCGTATATATCCCGCGCTGCCAAGGCGTAATTCCATTTATAAAATAATATACTTCGGGCACGGCAAAAAGTGCAAGTGCCTGTTGAATGTATCGCGTGTCCTCGTCTCCGCAAGGAATCGTATCCACTATTTGTTGTTGCCCTGCTCCCAGGCCTCCTCGTCGTCCACCTCTTCGAAGTCCGCATCTTCCACGTCTCTGCCGCGGTCGTCGAATCGTGAAGAGGGCGGCTGCTGCCTCTTTTTGTGTGCATCGTGATGTGTGTCTGTGCGTTGCTGCGGCTTTCTGAAAAGACGCATTATCTGGTTTACAAGCCAGAGTACAAGCAGAATTTGTGTGATTTTTATCAGTGTGATCATACGTGAAAAATACTTAACGTCAAACAGTACGTAAATAAGGGGCCATAGTATGAGAAGCGGATGATATCCGGGTGGTGCGGTATATCTGTATACTACGAAACAGTGCAGAGAATATTATTTTTATCCATACGTATTCTGCACAAATAGCGCGCATTGTAAAAAACGATTTCCATTTTTGTCCTTAACCACAAAGGTGTGATTCATATGGCGATAGCGAATGACATGAGCGAGATGAACAGGATCACCGAAAAGATAAAAGAGCGCAGCAGCTTTATTGTACCTCTCAAGGAAGAGATCGCAAAAGCGATTATCGGGCAGGAATACATGGTCGACCGGCTTATTATCGCGATGCTGACCCGGGGACATGTGCTGCTGGAAGGCGTGCCCGGGCTTGCAAAGACCCTGACGGTTTCGACACTTGCCCGGGCTGTGGATACCGGATTCAGCAGGATACAGTTCACTCCCGACCTTCTCCCGGCCGATTTGACCGGAACCCTGATCTACAACCAGAAGAGCGGGGAATTTGTACCAAAAAAGGGCCCGGTGTTTACCAACATTCTTCTTGCGGACGAAATTAACCGTGCGCCTGCAAAGGTGCAGAGTGCCCTTCTGGAAGCGATGCAGGAGCGGCAGGTCACTATCGGGGAGACGACCTATGCGCTGCCGGAGCCGTTTCTGGTGCTGGCCACACAGAATCCGATCGAGCAGGAAGGTACTTACCCGCTGCCCGAAGCACAGGTGGACCGGTTTATGCTTAAGTGCAAAATCACGTATCCTTCAAAATTGCAGGAGCGCGAAATTCTGTCGCGTGTGTCAACCGGTGGTGATGTTGATATCACACGAGTGGTGACTGCGGATACGATTATCGCTGCGTGGGAGAGCGTCAACGAAATATATATGGATCCCAAAGTCGAAGAGTATATCGTCAACCTCGTGTATGCGACCCGGTTTCCTGCCGAGGCCAGGCTCGAGGATCTCGGAGGACTTATTGAATTCGGCGCGTCGCCGCGTGCAGGGATCTTTCTTGCCCGGGCATCGCGTGCACACGCATTCATCAACGGCCGCGGCTATGTGACTCCCGAAGATATAAAGGCAATCGGTGCGGATGTGCTGCGCCATCGGATCATCCCTACCTACGAAGCGGAAGCGGAAAACATATCTGCCGATGATCTTATTCGCAAAATTTTTGAAGGGATAGAAGTTCCTTAAACGCGCAGATATTTGCTTGATTCTTACAGCACATAGTCGGTTGCGCGGTAAAACCGATGTACGGGATTATTTATTTATATGCATATCAGAACATACGCATCAGCAAAGACATCCTTAGCCCCTGACGGAGCGGGAAGGGCCACATCGGGCAGTCTTATACGCGCCTGCTGTGGAGGTCTCTCCGGTATATTGGTTGTGATGCTGTGCTGCAGTGGAATGATAGCGCCCGCATATGCAAAGTTGATTTATGATGAGGAAAAAGGGATTATATTCCAGGAGAGCGAAAAGAGAGAGAAAAAGAAAAGCCGCTCTTCGCAGGCAGCGCAGCGTCCCCCGCAAATGCCGTCAAAGCCGAAGTTCGATCTGCATATGGATCGCAAGAGTGATCCACCGGATGAGTATTTTGTATCCGGATTGAAATACTTCAATGACAGTAACTATACCGCAGCGCTTAAAAATTTCTCCCATGCCGCTTCGATGAACAATAAAGCAAAATACCAGCTCTGGATCGGAAAAACGCATCGTGCGCTGGGTAATGATACCACCATGATTGAGATTATGCATACCATTATTAAAAAGTGGCCCGATGCGGAGGTCGCGGACGATGCGCTTTTCGAGCTTGCCTATTACTATCAGCAGGAGGATGCATTCGCACGTGCACAAAAGCTCTATACGCGCCTTGTGGAAGAGTATCCCTTTGGCCGTTCGTTTTCGAACAATCAGCGATACCGTGAATTTGCGGAGAAGCAGATTACGCACATGCACGGCAAAACCGCCGCCATGCTTCACGGGCTGGGCTATGATACGAGCCGCACACTGACCGAGATGATAAAGGCCGCACAAAAAGACATGGGGCTTGCGCAGGATGGCCGGCTTACCCGGGAGACGATTACGGGGCTGGCCGCTCGCTATGTCCAGAAGCTTAAGAAAGAAAAGGCGCAGAAAGAGAGTGCGGGGAGCCCGACCGACAGGCGGTATCTCGTGCTTTCCCTGATTGCGGCGGCGGTTTTTATGATGCTCATGCTGCAGCTATTAATTTTGCGAAAAAAAGCCCAGCGTCTGTCAACCATGGAAATGATACTCGATGAGAGTGATGTCTCATTATGATACCAAAGGAAATAATCGAGAATATCCGTCATGTGGAAATAAAAACCCGGCGCATGGTGAATTCGCTGTTTGCCGGGGAGTACCATAGTGCGTTCAAGGGACGTGGCATTGAATTTTCGGAAGTACGGCCCTATACAGAGGGTGATGATATCCGTACCATTGACTGGAACGTGATGGCACGTATGGGAGAGCCCTATGTAAAGGTGCATGTGGAAGAGCGGGAGCTGACTACCATGCTGGTCGTCGATGCATCTGCATCGGGCGAGTTCGGCTCGCAGAAGCGGTTCAAGTCGGACGTGGCACTGCAGCTGTGTGCGGTACTGGCATTTTCTGCTATAAAGAATAACGACAAAGTGGGACTCATTATGTTTACGGATACGGTGGAAAAGTTTGTGCCTCCTAAAAAAGGCAAAAACCATGTACTTCGTCTTATCCGTGAGCTTCTCTATTTCGAGCCCTCAGGCAAAACAACCAGCATCGGGACTGCGATGAAATTCTGCGCCGATATACAGAAAAAACGTGCAGTAGTATTTTGCGTGTCCGATTTTCAGTGTGATGACTACGACCAGCCCATGCGCATGTGTGCGCAGCGCCATGACTGTATTGCGGTAGGAATTCACGATCCGGTCGAGATGCAGCTGCCTGCCGCGGGACTGCTGCGGTGCATCGATCCCGAAACAGAAGAGACCATGCTGGTTGACACGGGTGATCCTCTGTTCAGAAAGCAGTACGAGCAGAGTGTACGTGCACGGCATGAACGCATGCGTGCGTTTTTCGGCCGCACCGGGATCGATTACATCCCCGTGCATACGGACGGAGATTACGTCGATCCGCTGATACGTTTTTTCAAACGCAGAGAACGCATCAAGGCGGCCGGCCGATGAGCGGGGCAGGTGTATGAGTATCAACTCTTCTACTGTAAATGAGGGCGGGACTACGGAGCCCGCATCTTCTTTTTTGCGTTGTATCGAAGACGGTATCGCGCGGGAATACGAGGGGGCGGTTGCGCTGCGTCGCGCCATCCATGAAGCCCCCGATCTGTCGGGGCATGAGCAGCCTACTGCCCGTCGGATATTTGAGTACCTGGAAAAGGCGGGTATGCAGCCCTGTTATTGTATCGACGGCCGCGCCGTGAGAGTGGAGACAGGCAATGCGGATGGTCCCACGGTGGTACTCAGAGCCGACATCGATGCGCTTCCCATACAAGAAGAGACCGGGCTTGCCTGGCAGTCCCGTCACAAAGGAATAATGCATGCATGCGGGCATGATATGCATGTTGCCATGTGTGCCGGCGCGGCACGGGTACTGCACGCAATAAAAGAGAAATTGCAGGGAAGGGTGGTGTGTATATTTCAGCATGCGGAGGAGATCGCACGAAGCGGGGCCTGGGAGCTCATTGCCCGCGGGTGCATACCACACGATACCGCCGCCATATTCGGCATGCACGTCAGCATAGATCATCCGGTCGGATATATCGGCCTGCATGCGGGGTATGACACCACCGCACTTGTCGAATTCGAAACAGAACTTAATGGCAGTTACGGTCATTCTTCACGGAAAGACCATACCGGTAGTGCGCTTGCATGTGCGGCCGAACTCGTTCAGGCGCTGCATACCGAACAGGGACGTGCACACGAGCGCGTGTCCGTGGGCGTATTCCACAGCGGAACACAGAGCAACGTACAACCCCGGAGGGCACATTTCAGCGGTACTGCACGTGCAAAAAGCATTCCAGACGTACAGCAGGCCTGTGAAAAAATCAGGCGTATTGCCGAAGACCTTGCTTCACGGTATGCGGTTGATGCGTCTGTCAGTTTTTCCGATGTGTGTCCGCCAGTCTATAATAACGAGGAAGTTATGGATCGCGTTATCCCCTGGCTGAAGAAGGTGATGGGGAAGAATCGTCTTGTAACACGCACGCACCCTGCCGTTTTTTCGGAAGACTTTGGTTTTTATACCGACAGGTGGCCGGGACTGTTTGCGCATATCGGGGTTGCTCCGCTCGACCGGGATACCATGCAGGCAAGTGATATTCATACCGCCGTTTTTTCTCCTGAAGAATCGGCGATAGAATGGGGAATCAGGGCCCACTGTGCGGTTGCGTGCAGCTATTGCTGGCCGGAGAAATCGGAATAACCAAGACTCTCAGGCGGTGTTCGTTTCCCCTTGTGGTTCAATGCACACAGGGATGCCGGGTCGAAGCCCAAAGCGTTGTGCAGCACTACCCCCGTTGACTGCCAGCTCTACGTATCCGCCCGAAGAGACAAGTGCGAGTGCGTTTCCCTGAGGTTTTTCGCTGTAGTATGCCGCAGCCCCAAAAGTGAATCCGTTGGCAATGGCCTGCCACTGTGATGAATTGAGCGATGAGAGGGCATTACCCGGAACAGACGTAATTGCATTGCCGAACACGTCTATGTAGACAATCGTGCCCGAAATGGAGTCTTCTCCGGCATGCCGGGAGGTGGCGCGGGCTTTTATATAGTGAGTTGTCCGGCTGCCATAGATGTGCGGTGAATCACCGCGTGCAAGACACGCTCCCAGGGGAGCAAAAAGGTCCCGGCCGTGGAAGGTGCTGCTTTGCTGCGTGGCGGGACAAATAGCTTGTGGGTCCGCTTTGTAAAGCGTGTGCTCTTCGTATTGCTGAAGTATCGGGGTGAGTATCCCGTTGTCGGGTGCAACAAATATATAGCCGCCGGCGTAGGCAGCCAGTAGTGCGCGTGCGCTGCCCACCCCCGGATCTACCACGATTACAAAAGCGGTTCCCTTTGGAAAATCGCGGTGGCAGATAGAGGTGACAACCGAAGCAGCCCCGATATCGCCCCGCGGCAGGGAATGGGTCACATCGATAATGCGTGCGGACTCGTTGTGTGAGACAATGGCACCTTTCATACTCCCCACAAACCAGTCCTGAAGGCCGAAGTCACTGATGAGTGCGATCGTATTCATACGCCCATGCAGTCCACAAGGAGAGTTAGAAGCTTTCGTTCCAGCAAAGGGAAGGAGAAATATTTTTTTGCGAGTTCATAGTTACATTCCACCATTTTTTCACGCAATTCGTAATCCTCGAGTATGCGCTGCGTCTCCCTGACTACTTCATCGGTGACATAGCCGGGTATTTCAATTACACGAAAACCAAGCGGTTTTATGTCGGTCAAAAAGACCTGGTAGTCGTTCACCATGATCGGTTTGTAAAAGTACATCGATTCAAGAAGCGCATTGCCGAAGCCCTCAATATCGGAGGGAAACGTCACAAGGTCCGAGTAAGGGTACACATCGTAAAGCGAATAAATTTTTCTGCCGTCAGGGGTGGTTCCGCGTCGCTCTTTGATAATTTCATGTTCAAACAGCACGTTGACATTAAGTAAATCGGCATACTGACGGACCCGTTTTTCGTATCCGTATCCCTCATCTCCGGATGCGTGAGAAATAACAAGCTTGGTTTTTATTTCGAGCCGGCTTACGAGCTCGATCGCCCGTTCGATTCCCTTGCGCAATACCACTCGCGTAGGCTGAAGAATGAGATACTCATTCTTTGCCACGCCCAGTGATTCTCTTATATCCTTTGCATAATCATCCGGAGGCACATAGGGGTTGTCGAAATCCATGACATTGGGAATTATGGTTGAGGAGATGCCCCCCCGCATGCATAACTGAGAAGCCGCATCGCTGTTTATGACAACATGGCGGATTGTAGGCAGTTGCGGAGGGTAGCACATGTCAAGATAGTCCCATACGCAGTTGACCATAAACCGCTTGCGCTCCCAGAAAAAATCGTGGTGATGGGCAATGGTGGGAAAGCGCATTTCGCTTATAAGCTCGGTAAGCGCCATGGCAAGAGGAATATTAAGCGGCAGACTGAGTGAGTTTTCGGCGATCAGAACATCGATACCAAACGTGCGCAAAAAGGTGAAAAGCTCTTTTTTTAGCGTTTGTTTAACACGGTAGATGGTATCGGTTACCTCGGGATCCCTTCGGGAAATACCGAAGCTTCGCCGTGTGATATCGACGATGTCCGGGTGTTTGAAATGTGCCTGGTCCACGTTCATCGACCGGTCGGGAGGGCGGTCCGATTCTCCGGCAAAGTAGTAGCACTCGTGGCCGGAGGCATGCAGAATGGATGCCCATTTTTCGGTTTCAAGGGAAACTCCGTCGGTACCCGAAAATCTGAAGGAGACAAACCCGATGTTGTAGCGTCGTATGGGTGAAAATGAATGTGCCCCGTGTATCATGATGTCTATCCCCCGATATATATACCCGGGCACAACTGTCCCGGGTATATGTATGCAGATAACGTGCTCCCCGCTGGACGGGGAGCATGCAGGTTATGCGTTATTTTCTGTATGCGTAGAGCTCCCGCCGTTGCCGCCGGTGGCCAGGATGCGGTTGAGACGTTTGGTGTAGGCAAGTGGGTCCGAGGGTACTTTCCCTTCGGCGATGAGTGCCTGTTCGTACAAAAGACGCACCCAGTCTTCCATCTCTTCGTTTTTGGGATCATTTGAATACATCGTGTTGACTTTTTCGACAATGGGATGCGAGGGGTTTATTTCGAGCGTGCGGGATGACGCAGGGACGTTCTGTCCCATCGCTTTCATTATCTTTTCCATCTGCGGGCCCATATCCTGCTCATCCGCAACCAGGCAGCTGGGACTCTCTTTGAGGCGACTGGTGGTGCGTACTTCCTTGACATTATCACCCAGGATGTTTTTAATTCGCTGAGTGAGTTTTTTATACTTTGTCTGTTTTTCCTTTTTCTCTTTTTTGTCCTCCTCTTTTTCCATTTCGTCAAGGTCGAGATCGCCCTTGGTAATCGATTTGAGCTGCTTTCCGTCATAGTTGTACACATCGGTTACGATCCATTCGTCGATCGCATCGGTCATATACAGCACTTCGATCCCTTTTTCACGGAATACTTCGAGATGCGGGCTGTTTTTCACGATATCCTTGCTTTCGCCGGTTACGTAGTAGATATCTTTCTGGTTCTCCTTCATACGATCAACGTAATCCTTAAGAGATACCAGTGAACCGTCGTTTTCGGTAAATGTCGATTCGAAACGAAGAAGCTCCTGCAGTGCTTCCTTGTTATCCTGATCGGTGTGCACACCTTCCTTGAGCACTGCACCGAACTCACGCCAGAACGCGGCATAGTTGTCCGGCTCTTTTTTCGCCATATCCTTGAGCCGGCCAAGGATCTTTCCTACCACGCTTTTGCGGATTTTTTCCACGACCTGATTTTTCTGCAGCATTTCACGGGAAATGTTGAGCGGAAGATCTTCGGAATCAATGATACCCTTGACAAAACGCAGATATTCGGGAAGCAGTTCCTTGCAGTCATCCATTATGAATATCCGCTTGACGTAGAGCTTGACCCCGTGATGGCGCTCCACGTTATAAAGGTCAAAAGGCGCTTTTTCGGGTATGAAAATGAGTGAGGAGAATTCCATCATCCCTTCGGCATGTGTGTGTATTGTGGCAACCGGTTTGTCAAAGCCGCCAAGGGACTGTTTGTAAAATTCCTCGTACTGCTCCTGTGTAATTTCAGAGGGGCTTTTTTTCCACAGTGGTTTTGTTTCGTTAATCATTTCTTCCTTGCCCTTTTCATTGGGCAAATATATTGGAAATGCCACGAAGTCCGAATATTTCTTAATAATGGAGCGTACCTGCCAGTCTTCGGCATAGGTGGCGGCATCGTCTTTAAGATAGACTGTTATTTCGGTCCCGTGACTCTTCTTATCGCTTTGCCCGATTTCGAAATCATTGGTGCCGTCCGAATCCCAGTACACCGCGGGTTCGTCAGATCCTGCCTTTTTGGTTTTTACCGAGACTTTTGAAGCAACCATGAACACCGAGTAGAAGCCGACACCGAATTTGCCGATCAGGTTGGAATCCGCTTTTTTGTCACCGGTGAGATTTTCGAGAAATTTGCGGGATCCGCTGCGTGCGATGGTGCCGAGATTGTCTATTACTTCCTGCTGCGTCATTCCGATACCGTTATCGGTAATAGTGAAGGTTTTGGTGTTTTTGTCGAGCTTGATGCGAATCGCGGGATCCTGCTTCTCCTGTGCGAGCTCTTTATTGGTAAGCGCTTCGAGGCGAAGCTTGTCGAGTGCGTCCGATGCATTCGAAATAAGCTCGCGGATAAAGATGTCCTTATCCGAGTAAATGGAATTGATCATAAGATGCAAAAGTTGTTGGACTTCTGCCTGAAATTCCATTTTTTTGCCCCCTGCGGTTTTTTGCGCTGCCATACGGCGACTCCTTTTTATTTGATACGAAAGTAAATTGTTTTACCTGTCAGGTTTTTTTCATTATGCGGTAGTGCATGACCCCGTATATGGATACATCCATACAAACAGGACGTTGCGACTCAATGGGATGGAGGTCGCAACCGCGGTCAGGACCGGCAGCTGCTGCAAATACATACGGTGAAGGTTATGCGTGCATTCATATTCGGATATGTCGGTGTACCTGAACTCGTGTATGGTTTTGCATCCGGATCGAGGTTTTTTGTAACCGGTCACCAAAACGGATCTATCATCACAATGGCATGGTTCAGGGTAAAAAAATAGTATTTTCCTCATCTGATATGCGATGATTTTTGGACCTCAATCTTCAAAAGGGGGCTGTTATGCGAGTTATTGCCGGCTCCGCAAAAGCGATTCGGCTCAAAGATGCCCCGCAGCGGGAGGTGACACGTCCGCTTACCGACCGGGCACGGGAGGCGCTTTTCAGTATACTTATGCCAATACTGCCCGAAGCCGATTTCTGCGACCTTTTCGCCGGAACCGGGGCCGTGGGGATAGAGGCGCTCAGCCGGGGAGCACAGCGGTGTGATTTTGTGGAACAGGATGCCCGTTGCGTGGAGACGATACGGGAGAACCTGGTGCGCACAAAGCTGCAGCATAAGGGGTGGATCTATCAGAAGGACGCACTTTCTTTTTGTACGTCAAATCATTTCACCTATGATATTATATTTGCCGGTCCGCCCTATTTTTCCGGGATGTTCGAGCCGGTGGTGCGGCAGATCGATGCAGTTGCACACACGTTGCTTTCACCTGAGGGGTTGCTTATAGTTCAGGCTGCGCCAAAGGAATATACTGAGGTGGTACTTTCCTCGCTTCGGCTTTACGACAAGCGTAAATACGGTAATGTCGTATTTGTATTCTACGATCTCGGCGTCCACGGGAAAGAGAAGCAATGAAGCTGCGGCCACGGGCATTATCGCATACCATATCGCATGCCATAGCGAGGATGTGGGATGCGCCCTCCTTTGTTATTCAGGGACGCCGGACGTATCGTATCATCGCCGGCCTGGTGTGCACTATCGGGCTGATTCTCTCTTTTGGTGGATCGTTTTTATCCACAGTTGGGTATAAGGCCACCGTCAAGTACGAAAAACCGGGCGGTAAATTCATCAGGGCTTTTTCGAAAGAGGACCGGCATGATTTCATTCTTGTGAAGCGTCTGGCCAGGGTTGGCCGGATTGTACAGGGTAGCGGGATCGCGGTTATTCTTGTGGGAACAGTATTACTCTTTTTTCCAAATCTGCTCTATCGCTGGATGAGGGATATCGGGATAGAGTCGCGCGATGGCGGATAGGATGAAGAATAGTGTCGCCCGGTTTGTGACGTGGTTGTAAAAGCGTAAACTATTTTATACACTCATCAACGGTATACCGTACAATTGCAAATAATGCGCTTTTTGGGAGAGCAGTGCGATGCTGGATGATCGATGCATATTATCAGCGGGTGAGTATGAACGGCTGACCAGGTGGTTCGATACTTACTCCTCCGGGTTTTTATCCGAGGACGAGGTATATAATCGGCCGCTGGAGCTCAAACGCGTGCATACCCGACGGGTATGTAACGAAGCGGAGGATATTGCCGCGCATCAGCAGTGTACACCGGGGCAGATACTGTGTGCAAAGGCGGCCGCACTGCTGCATGACGTTGGTCGTTTTCAGCAGTATGCAATCTACCATACCTTTTCGGACAGGCATTCCGAAAACCATGCAGAACTGGGCGCATCGATAATCGAGTCGCACGGTCTTCTGGATGAAATCCATCACGTCGCCCGAAAGGTGATAGTCAAGGCGGTGCGTTATCATAACCTGCGCGGTGTCCCTGTGGATGAGACGGAAACGGTAGGCTTCTTTGCCCGGCTTCTTCGGGATGCGGACAAGATCGATATCCTCAATGTGCTTACCAGCTACTACGACAACCGGCATACCACGCAGGATGCGGCCATAGAGCACGGGCTACCTGATACGGAGGGTATAAGCCCGGAGGTGCGTGACGCGATACTCGATAATCGTATCGTGGAAATGGAGCACGTGCGCAATTTGAACGATTTTAAAATGTTTCAGTTCGGGTGGGTAAGTGATTTCAATTTCGATCGCACGCGGGAGATCATTCTGCAGCGAGACTACTATACCCGCATACGTGCACACCTGCCTTACGGAGAAGAAGTGGATGCGGTGTATCGGCATGTGATGGACCGGCTCGCACGCAGCGGGGAATCGACACGTATCTGTTGAAATGCGGTTTAATCCGGACTCTGACAATGGACCTGGGATGGTATTTAATGCGGCTGCGTACCGGGGGGCCACCTGTGTACCACAGACGAACCGGTGAAAAGGATCCTGTCAAAAAAATATAAACGCGGAGAACACTCCCGAAAGGAACGGCGGATGCAATGGTTACTGAATGCAGGGGCAGCGAAGTCGGTACTTCTGCTGTTGTTATTCCTGTTTTATGCGTGGGCAGGCGGGTCGCTACAACAGGCGGAGGAAAAAACGCAGGCCGGATGTGCGCGAAAGCGCTTGTGTCTCGTGGCGGGGTGTGAAAACCGGATACGCGGTAAGCGCTTCGATGACATGCGTATCAATTTCGGGATAACGAATCTGATAAGTGCACGGCTTCATGAAAGCGGATGTGTGCGGCTTGTCGAAGAAAAGAGCGATGTGCGGGAAAAACTGGACCGTCTTCGTGGGCCGCTGTGGAACCGCGGCGGCAAAAAGGTGGTGCAGCAGATTCGGCAATTGCAGGATTCAGCGGCAATTGTGATTGGACGCCTGGTTTATTTCGGAACACCGCGTACCGACATGGGTTTTGGCCCTTTTCATATGTCACGTGGTGAGGTGGTGATAAAAATAGAAGTGGATTGTATGTATCCGGACGGTGAACGCATTACCGGAAACGGGAAAGGAAAGGCCTCTCGCAGAGCGATGAGCACCATGTACCAATACCGTGACGACCGTGTTCTGTTTGACCAGTCGGATATTGGTAAGGCTACGGCAGCGGCGGTGCAGGAGGCGGTGAACGAGCTTGTGTTACATCATAAAGAAAGGATGGCCGCAGATGAGTAAACATTCCATGGCTGCTGCATACCTCATTGCAGCTGTTGTGATTATTGCAACCGGAATGCAGTGTGCAACGGTATCGAGTACGACATCCGGTCCCTCGCAGTCTGCGACGATTGACCGTTCATTTCCGGCCTACGACGGTCCGAAAACGCGTATTCAGGTGATACGCTTTGGTGTGCCGCAGGAGGTGGCTAAGAAGTATCCGGAACTCGGTCAGCGGCGTGTGGGCTGGGGGCTGGCAAATCGAATCGTCGACATCCTCTATGAAACAAAGCGCTTCGAATTTGTGGAGGAGAAAGAGAAAGTCCTTGACAAAATGTTCCGTACCTGGAAGCTATCGATGTCGGGTGCGGTCTCCGATTCGACCGCAGTGGAACCGGGTGCACTGAACGCTCCCGAGTATCTGCTTTACGCAGAGGTATTCGATTTCAGCGTAGGGAACCGCGAATCGGTGACGGGTGTCGCGGTAAAGAGTGAAGATATTACCCGTATAGGGATACAGCTACGGTTGGTCGATGTGGAGACAGGTGAGTATATTCCGGCATCCGGTACCGGCATGGTGACGGTCACAAAAAATGCCACAGTCTGGGCGGCCGATCTGGAGAGTTTCGATCAGTCCACCGTCGGGCAGGCGAGTGAACTCGCTTTGTACGACGCAATTCATACCCTTTTACGGCGTATGGAATAAGAAAAAACAACGCGGGGCTATTGCCGGGCGGGATGGAAATGTATGTAGACCCTGCGCAGTTTTTCGATAGTGTCGTACAGATGCTGTTCGGCGGTATGCGCGATCTCCTCACCCTGAGCTACGCTGAGTGAGCCCTCGACACCTATGGTGAGGTTCAACACCAGATACGGACCAAAGCGGTGCGCGTGTACTTCCTCCACCGATTCTACCCGGGGAACGCGTGTGACGACCGAACGCACGTGATCGTCGATATCCCTTCCGGGTATGGTATCCATAAGTTCGTGTGCCGATTCCCGGATAATGTCGATACCCGTCTTGACAACCACGACTGCTACCAGCGCACCGGCAATAGGGTCCCAGATGCGGTAGCCGAGAAGACCGGGCAGAATACCCAGCGCAGCGCCTGCCGATGCCCAGATGTCGTTGCGATGATCCCGGGCCAGCGCGGAAACCGCAAGACTTCCGGTACGTGTGGTGATTTTTCGGGCATGCAGCATGAGTGCTGTTTTTATCAGTATGGTACCAAAAGCGATTAGCAGTGCGTACATACGAACAGGAGCGGCACCGTTGCTGCCCGATACAATGCCGTAGGCGGTCTGTACCGAATTCCAGAAAATGGAAATGCCGGTCGTAATCACAAAAGCCCCGACCACGAGTGCGGCAATGCTTTCGTACTGCTGATGCCCGTAAGGGTGCTCCTCGTCAGCCGGTTTTGCGGAGAGGGCGACAAAAAAACGGACCACGAGAAAATAGACTACATCCGAGATGGAGTTGATCCCGTCGGCCAGAAGCCCCTGGCTGTGCCCAAAAATACCTCCCGAGAGTTTGGTGACCGCAAGCACGATATTTGCCACCAGACCCAGACTCACGACACGCTGCGTAATTGTACGACGCGTATGTGCGTCGTCGCTGTGGTCGGTGCCTAACAGGTCTGTCTGGTGGTGTGACATAACAGAGCAGAAGCCTGCAGCTTACAGCCGTGCGTGGGCACCGAGGGAGAGTTTGAGATTGAGATATTTCGGATAGTTAAACAGGATCGGCCACTTGATACCCGGAGTCAGCACAAAAAATTCACTCACATAGACCGGTACTTCGGTTCCGAGTACGAGAAAATTATGAGAAATGAAGGCGTCAAGGTTCGCAGCAAAGCTTTCGCCTACAGTCATTCCTCCTCCTGCAAGAAGTGAGTAAGAGAACGCGGATTTTACCTGTGATTTTTTCGTGATACTGTAGCCTATGAATCCGCCGCCGAACACGAATGCCGGTCCGATAGTGGTTTTATACGCATAGTATGCCTGTGGGTTGAAGGCGTGTTGCGGCGCGGTGTGTGCATCAAAAAAGAGTGAATAGTTGAGGTGAATCCCTGCTTCCTGATTCAGAAACAGATCACGTTTTGCAAAAGCAATCGTGGTAAGATTGTTCCCGGGATACGAGCCAAAGGAAGATGAAGGATTAAAATCATCACCAAATGTATGTTCGAAATAGAGGCGGGCACCGGCGCGGGTATAATTATCCATAAAACGGGTGTATTGTGTTTTGAGCGCCAGTTGGCTCCCTTTCATTTCAAAACCGGTCCCTTTAAAGCGAAGAAAGCCGAACTCAACATCACTGGTAATATCGTGTGCCCGGGCAGGTGCGACGGCATCCGCTCGTGTTTGTGAAGCCTGAGGTGTGGTCTCTTTTTCCAGACTGTGTTGCAGAGGATTTACGGAAAGATTCATATCCGGAATGGGTACATATGTTTCGTTTGGGTTGCCGCCCGGTGAGTGGAATTCTTCTCCTGATGCGGTCGGTATATATACCCCCTGGGCATGAAGAATACTCACGAATACCATTGCCGCCAGGCCCGCCGCAGGGCTCCAATACTTTTTCATACATCCCCCTTTTATAGAATAAAATGAATCGCGTTTGGCTAAAAGTATATCATATTTGTACGGCAAATGTCGACTAAAAATACATTCCTTTGCATAACAAAAAAAACAGTAAAGTGTTTGTTGTATTTTTTCTTACGGTTTAGCCGCGTATGGAGAAAAAAGAAGTTCAGCTATTCCGGCTGTATCGAGAGTTTGCCCGACGGCGATATAGTCTTCGTGGATAAGACGTTTTGTCCTTATGCAGCAAACCATGACCGGCACATGTGTGCGGAATGCGGATTGCCACGATGCCGGCACACTAACCGGAACGCGTTACTACAAAAAAGTGAAAAAAATGTCGGCAGAAAGAAACATGCAGATTCCGTTTTCAGTAATGGCTAAGCCGATGGGGCCGGTATGTAATCTTGACTGTACTTATTGCTACTATCTTGAAAAAAGAGCGCTTTATGACGACACATCTTTTTTTTGTATGAAAGATGAGGTGTTGCGGGAGTATATCAGGCAATATAGTGAATCACAGCAAACGCTCAATATTTCATTTTTATGGCAAGGGGGGGAGCCGATGCTGGCAGGGCTCGATTTTTTTCGAAAAGCGTTGGAAATGGAAAAGAAATATTCACAGGGAAAGAAAGTGGAGAATAGCCTTCAGACCAACGCGACACTCATAACAGACGAGTGGGCGTCGTTTTTTGCACAGAACAATTTTCTGGTCGGGGTAAGTATCGACGGACCGGCATATCTGCACGATCGCTACAGAAAGGACAAGCAGGGAAAGTCCACACATGCGGATGTGGTGCAGGGTATCAGACGGCTGCAGGCACATAAGGCGGAGTACAATGCCCTGGTCACGGTCAACCGGGCCAACATGGACAAACCCCTGGAAGTGTATCGGCATCTGAAAGACCTCGGCGTCAAATACATGCAGTTTATTCCCCTGGTGGAACGAAGCGTCGATGAGGCGGCAAAGGAACACGGATTGCATCTTGCCGCACCGCCGCAGCTCTGCCCGGATTCCTCCACGCCCCGGGTCACGGCATGGAGTGCACGGCCTTATCAATACGGGGAGTTTCTCTGTACCATTTTCGATGAATGGCTGCGAAACGATATTGCCGATATCTCGATACAGATTTTCGACGTCGCGCTTCGCAAATGGATGCGCATGCCGGATGCGCTCTGTATGATGCAGCGCCGCTGCGGCCATGCCATGCTGCTTGAGCACAACGGGGATCTCTACTCGTGTGATCACTACGTTTATCCCGAATACCTTCTGGGCAACATAATGGAAACACCGATCCAAACGCTGGCCCACAGTGCAGCGCAACAGCAGTTCGGTGCGGCAAAAGAGGAAACCCTGCCACGTTACTGCAGAGAGTGTTCTCTGCTGTGGTTGTGCCGGGGCGGATGTCCCAAGGGGCGTATTCGTACAACACCGGATGGAGAGCGGGGGCTCAATTATTTCTGTGCATCGTATACGCGTTTTTTTACGCACAGCTCTCCGTATATGCAGCAGATCGCCTCGCTTCTGCAGCAGCGGATACCTCCATCACAGATTCAGCAGCATATCCGGCAGAAAATGGATGAGGACCGGACCGCATCCGCAGGTCGCAACGATCCGTGCCCCTGCGGCAGCGGAAGAAAGTACAAAAACTGCTGCGGCAGGAAGACGTAA
>CAZPUS010000051.1:0-17156 GCA_964589825.1 uncultured Fibrobacterota bacterium
GCGCCGGGAGGATATCATGCCGTCATGAAGGTCGAGTTCCATTACAGAGATAAAACAACAAAAAGAACGTACCACACTACCGTAGGGATACAACGGTAAGGCTGCACGCGTTGTCCGGATTTATGTGGAAGACGGCATATTTGTCAGCGTGAATAACGGGCACGTGGGGTATAGTTGGTGTGCAGCAGCGAATGGGCTTTTTCACTGAGAGGTTCTGCGAGAAACGTATCGTAGAGCTTTTTTACAGAGGGATTCTGATGACTGCAGCGTGCTTGGCGCACACTGTCGTCTTTGTAAAGCCCCTCGGAGCGCTTATGCCGAATTGCGGCGGAGGTAGTCCATGACTGGCCCCCGCCTCCGATACAGCCTCCAGGACAGGCCATGACCTCAATAATATCGAATGGGGGAGGGTCATTGTTTTCCAGGGCACGCGTGACCTCGTTGAGAACCTGCTCTACATAGCCGATGCCGTGAGCGATGGCGCCACGTACGGCTCTTCCCTGAATGTCCATGCTGATCTGCTTGACCCCATCGTAACCCCTGGCGTCCGTGACTTCGATGGTTTTCGAATCGTCATTGGTAAGCAGATATCCGGTAGTACGAAGACATGCTTCCATCACTCCCCCGGTAGTTCCGAAAATTGTACCTGCACCGGAATATTCTCCCAGCGGTAAATCTGCCTGTCCGAGGCAGTTGAGCTGGGTCAGATCGATACCGCTCTGGCGGATCATGCGGATAAATTCACGGGTAGTGATCGAGATATCGACATCCTGAAAACCGCTGGCATACATTTCGTCGGTTCTGCCGATTTCATATTTTTTCGAGGTACAGGGCATGATCGAAACCACACGTATTTTGGAGGGATCGATCCCTTTCTTCTGCGCGTAATAGGTCTTTGTAAGCACCCCGAGGATTTCGTGCGGTGACTTGCAGCTGGAAAAGTGCGGAATCATATCCCCGTAGAATTTTTCCATAAAATCGACCCATGACGGGCAGCAGGTGGTAATAAGAGGCAGGGGCCCGGTGTCCTGAGTAAGGCGTTGTACGAATTCGGTCGCCTCTTCCATAATAGTAACGTCTGCGCCGAAATTGGTATCGAATACAGTGTCGAAGCCAAGAAGCCGCAGTGCCTCATAGACCTGTCCCACAATGTTTGTCCCCGGAGCATATCCGAAGGCTTCTCCAAGAGAGACCCGCACTGCGGGTGCAATCTGGGCGACGCAGTGAACATCCGGATCCATAAGCGCATCCCATACCTTTGCGGTATCGTCGTATTCGTATATTGCACCTACCGGACAATGTGCGGAGCACTGGCCGCATCGTATACAGGGTGAGTCGGCGAGTGAGATATCGCCGGCAGGGGAGATACGCGTGTCGATACCCCGATCGAGCATACTCAACGCCCATACATCCTGCAGCTGTTGACATACGGTAATGCAGCGGCCGCACTTAATGCATTTCCGCGGCTCCAGGACTACCGACCCGGTCGACGTATCGACCGGCAGTTCGGGAACGAGACCGGTAAGCGGCTGATGGGTGATGCCGAAATCCTCCGCGAGCTTCTGCAGTTCACAGGTGCCGTGCCGTGCGCAGGTGAGGCATTCATTGGGATGTGCACTCAGAATCAGCTCGAGGGTGGTTCGACGGATCTGAATAATCTCCGGATCCTGGGTAATTATCTCCATACCGTCTTCGATTGGTGTGGCACATGCTCGAACCATCTGCCTACGATTTTTGACTTTTACCACACAGATTCCGCAGGCCGCGGTTGCCGGAAGATCTTCATGTTTACACAAGGTGGGAATTTTAATTTTTGCATTTTTGGCAGCATCGAGGATCGAAGTTCCTTCAGGTACCGATACCTTGATATCGTTGATAAATGCGTTGACCATCGAAGTGGTTGTTGACGACGTATTACTCATGAGACTCCTCCGACGTGACGAGTTTTTTCCGATACTCTTCGGGAAAATATTCGAGGGACGTAATTACCGGATTGGGTGCGGTCTGGCCGAGGCCGCACAGTGATGCCTGTTTCATCGAAGCACACACTTTTTGGATTTTCTGCAGATCGGATTCGGATCCTTCACCGGAGGATATCTTCTGCAGCAGCCGCAGCAGCTGTTGACCGCCGATTCGGCACGGGGCGCATTTACCGCACGACTCATCGCAGGTGAATGAGATATAAAAGGAGGCGATATCGACCATACTGTCGGTTTCATCGAGTACGATCATACCGCCGGATCCCATGATCGCCTTGGCTTCTCTGAAATGTTCGTAGCTGACAGGAACATCGAGCATATGGGCGGGTATAACGCCGCCCGAAGGGCCGCCGGTCTGTACCGCCTTGATTGGCTTACCACTGCCGCTGCCCCCGCAGATTTGTTGAATGATATCCGAGAGGGAAGTTCCCATCGGAACCTCGATCAGACCCGAGTCGGCTATTTTTCCGGTAACGGCAAAGACCTTTGTTCCTTTACTCTCTTCAGTACCAATGGAGCGAAACCACTCACTTCCCTTGCGGATTATGGGCGGTACATTCGCGAGTGATTCAACGTTGTTGACACAACTGGGCTTGTTCCACAGCCCCTGCTGGGAGGGGTAAGGCGGCCGTGGCCGGGGAGTTCCGCGCCTTCCTTCAATGCTGGCGATCAGCGCAGTCTCTTCCCCGCATACAAAGGCGCCGGCCCCGAGTCGTACTTCACAGTCGAAATAAAAGGTGCTTCCCCCGATGTTTTTGCCCAGGAATCCGTGCCGGCGTGCCTGACGTATCGCGTTGTTTACACGCTGAATGGCAAGCGGATATTCGGCACGAATGTAAAACCATCCCTTGGTCGCCCCGATTGTATAGGCGGCGATGATCATCCCTTCGAGCACCGCGTGGGGATCTGCTTCGAGAATACTGCGGTCCATATACGCACCGGGATCCCCTTCGTCCCCGTTGCAGATGATGAATTTTTCATCATCCCGGCTGCGCTTTCCAAACGTCCATTTCATGGCCACAGGAAAGCCGGCACCACCCCGTCCTCTGAGGTCGGCATTGCGCATCTGTTCGATCACATCGTCGGGGCTCATTTCGGTGAGTACACGCATAAGTGCCCGGTAGCCGTCGCGTGTGCAGTATTCCTCGATACTGTCCGGATTGATGACCCCGGCATTTTTCAATACCACACGGTGTTGTTTTGAAAAGAAAGGAAGATCGAGCGAAATGGTGTAGTTGCGCAGAAAATGAGGGACCGCATCCTCTGCACTTTTTTGCTTGTTAAGTGTCGGAGCGATATGCTCATCTACAATAAGCCGCGCGATAAGCGGTTCTATTTCGCCGTATAAGACAGGAGGGTGCTCTTTAATCTCTACCCGTACCAGCGGACCGCGCGCACAAAGTCCCATACATCCGGTGGGTACCACCTCGACCGTTGTCTCGAAACCGTGGGCGGAGATGGTCTCCCGCAACGCATCGATTATCGATTCGCTTCCGGAAGATACGCAGCCGGTACTTGCACAGCAGTATATGCGACACAGGCATGCCTGTTGCTTTTCCCGTGTTTTTTTGCTGATTGTATCGATGGTGTCAGTTGTCATGGTCTGCTTCCTCTTTGTCAAAATGCAATTTCCATTCATGTAGAATATGTGGTACGCTGCTTGGATCACATTTGCCGTAGGTTTTTTCATTGATTACCACCACCGGTGCCAGTCCGCAGCATCCTACGCAACGCACACTCTGCAGATGAAACATCTTGTCCGAAGTCGTTTCCCCGGCACTGATGTCCAGATGTGTTTCAAATGCCTCGATAAGCGCGGGTGCTCCTTTGAGGTGGCACGCGGTGCCGGTACATACCGATATGACTGCCCTGCCGGGTGATTCGAGTTTGAAATAGTTGTAAAACGTGAGGACTTCGTAGATTCGGGCCAGGCTTATATTCATTCGTTCTGCGATTTTAAACGCCGCTTCGCGCGGTACATATCCACGCTGGCTTTGAATTTCGTGCAGCGCCATTATGAGCGCGCCTCGTTTGTTCTGCCACTTTTTCAGCGTGGTTTCTACAGGAGATGGTTGTTTTTTGGCCGCCATGTGTATATTCCTCTTTTATGTAACCGAATGGAAGATGCCATTTGACTCATGCGACAAACCGGCCTCGGTATATGCCGGCACATTTTTAGGGATGTCGGTATGTATGTCATATACTGATGCCACCCGTGAATCCGTAATGCCGGTTCTCATGAAAAATACAATGATGAATACCGCAGATGATAGAGAAAATGTATATTCGTTAAAAAGTTGACATTTCAATCTTCAATAATTATATTTATTTTTCGTCTCGAGCGTGATTTGTATCACCAAATAAAAGGATGGCATGTAGTGAGTAAAAAAACCGTGACCCAATCTCAGCTGAATGCATGGGTGGATGCCGTTGTCAAAGCTCGTAAAACGTACGGGGTGCAATCCAAAAACGACAAGTTCGATTTCGATGAGCTGCACAGTGCGGATGCGTTGCGTCTCGATTATGACGTAAGCCTGCGCTCCCCCAAGTTCCTTTTTCTTCCGGCGCGGGAACGTATTGCCACGTTTACTCGTACTGATGCAGCATATAAAAGCGAAATCGATGATGAAGCCTTCGTGGTAATGGGGGTTCACCCGTACGATATGATCGCCATCAACCAGATGGATACGATCTTTTCTCAGGATAACCGTGACGAACACTACATGAACCGCCGGGAGAACGCGACAATAGTTGCGGTTGACGTGTATAAACCCTCCAGGGATGTCTTTGCCGGCCATATGGGTACCGCCACGGTCGATTCGGGCTATGACGTGTTGATAACCCGTATCGGTGACGATGCATGGCTTCTCGACGCGGCGACTCAGAAAGGTGAGCAACTTCTTCAAATGTGTCCCGAAAGCAGTGACGCCTCCCCGGAGGAGCTGGAAGCACGCTCGCGAGTGCAGCAGGAAAACACCGAAAAGCTTCGGCGCCACGAACTGCGCGTTCCGCCTGCCGAATGGCCCGACCTTCTGAAAAAATCCTACGATCACCCTGTGTGGGAGGAAAAATCACAGAGATGTTTTTCCTGTGGCTCGTGCAATCTCGTCTGTCCCACCTGTTATTGTTTTGACGTACACGAGGATGTTAACTGGGATATGGAGCACGGTGAAAGAAAACGCAGCTGGGACGGATGTATGTTGCGGGAATTCGCGACAGTGGCTGGAGGACATAACTTCAGAAAGAAAAAAGTCGATCGATATCGTCATCGTTATTATCGCAAAGGCGAGTATGTGCCTGATAAAATTGGTGGCGAGATCGCCTGCGTGGGATGCGGACGGTGTATCGGGGCCTGCGTTGCAAAGATAGCCAATCCTGTTGAAATTTTCAATAGACTCGCGGAGGAACAATAATGGCTGCACAGAGTAATGATATCTATTTGCCCCAACAGGCAAAGGTGCTGCGTTGCGAGCCGATGACCGAAATGGAACGGTTTTTCGAGTTCGAACTGGAATCCGGCAAATCTCTTGGCCATGAGCCCGGACAGTTTGCCGAAGTATCGATCCCAGGAATCGGTGAGGCGCCGATTTCCATTTCTTCCTCCCCGACCCGTAAAAAGACGTTCGAAATGGTCGTACGCAAGATGGGAAACGTGACCACTGCGATGCATGCGCTTAAAGAGGGTGACGAGGTAGGAATCCGCGGCCCGTTCGGCAAAGGGTTCCCGATGGATAGTGAGATAAAGGGAAGCGATCTTCTTTTTATCTGCGGCGGTATCGGTCTTGTGCCGGTTCGTTCCGCCATTCATTACGCACTCGATAAGCGCAGCGACTACAAATCGATAAATATACTCTGCGGAACCAAGCAGCCCTGCGAGCGTCTTTTTACCGATGAGTGCTGCAAATGGGGTGACTGCAGCGAGGTTGACTGTTTTCTCGAAACCGTCGACAAAGCGGATGAAAACTGGGACGGTAATGTAGGTGTTATCACGACCATTATGCCCAGTGTTTCGACCGACCCGAATACGACCAAAGCGATCGTGTGCGGGCCGCCGATTATGTACAAATTTGTAATAATGGAGCTTGAGAAAATGGGCTTTTCTCACGAGAATATATACGTGTCGCTCGAACGACATATGAAATGCGGTGTTGGCAAATGCGGCCATTGTCAGATTAACGGTCTGTATGCATGTCAGCACGGTCCTGTGTTCAAATATTCCGATATTGCCGAAGTAAGGGAGGCGATCTAATGAGCAAGCCACGTGTTGCAATATTCGATTTTGCCTGCTGTGAAGGATGTCAGTTGCAGATCGTCGATCTGGAAGAAGAACTGATCGATGTAATCAGCGTGATCGAGCCGGTCGAGTGGCGTGAGGCGATGAGTGAAAAGTGCGATGAATTCGATATCGGTATCGTCGAAGGCTCCATCACCAGAGTGGAGGATGAAGAGCGCCTGAAAGAGATCAGAGAGAAGTCAAAAATTCTGGTTGCCATAGGGGCGTGTGCCACCACCGGAGGGGTCAACAAGCTTAAAAACAACTTTTCTCTGGACGACGTGAAAAAAGATGTATACAAAGAGAATGCCGGTATGCCGCACCTTAATACGAACTGGACAAAGGCGGCGCATGAAGTGGTGAAGGTCGATTACAACGTGCAGGGTTGCCCGATGAATCCGGATGAGTTTACCTATGTAGTACGTTGTCTTGCATTGGGCAAAGAGCCACAGATCCCGAATTATCCTGTGTGCGTAGAGTGCAAACAGAACGGGAACATATGCCGGTTCGAATACAATGAGTTGTGTCTGGGACCCATTACCCGCGCCGGATGCGGCGCCAAGTGCCCCACCGGCGGTAACCATTACTGTTTCGGCTGCCGGGGATGGGTGGACGATCCCAATGTAGATGCGGCAAAAGATGTTCTCGACCACTACGGACTCACGGTAGACGATCTCAAAAGCAGAATGAAACTATTCGGCAGCAAACAGGAGAATACGCTATGAGCACAGTCGATATAAATGTAAAGCACGTTACCCGCGTGGAGGGTCACGGCAACATTGTGGTAAAGGGAAGCGACGGCACTGTCGAGAAGGTCGAATGGCAGGTTCCCGAAGCACCCCGCTTTTTTGAAGCGATGGTGCGGGGAAGGCGTTTCGATGAAATTCAGACGATTGTTTCACGAATATGCGGGATCTGTTCCGCCTCTCATTCACTCGCTGCAATCAAAGGGGTGGAAGACGCACTTGGTGTCACAGTTACTGATCAGACACACAAACTACGGGTTCTGCTTAATTACGGTGAGCAGCTCGAAAGTCATGTGCTGCACATCGGCTATCTCGTGGCCCCCGATCTTCTTGGCGTAAAATCGGTGGTGCCGCTGGTCTCCTCGCATACCGATCTGGTAAAAACGATTATTGCGGCGCACCGGCTTGGCAATGAAACAATGGAATTGCTGGGCGGGCGACGTACCCATCCGGTAACGGTAAAGCCCGGCGGCGTGAGCAAAGTCCCCACGCGTGAACAGCTGCAGGATCTGCGCGCACGTTTCGAACAGGTGGTACCCAAGCTGAAGACGATAGCGGAGGCGGTCCTTTCGGTTGCGGATGTACTGCCAGATTTTAACAGAGATACCGAATATATTGCACTGTCGGATGCTGGCTATTATACTTTCTATGACGGGCGCATCGGCAGCAGTGATGCAGACGAGACCCGCGATCATCGGGAATTCGAATCGGTCGCCAACGAGTACATTTCACCCCAGAGTACCGCAAAATGGACCAAATGGCATCGAGACGCCTACGCAGTCGGCGCACTGGCACGGTTTAACCTCAATGCGGACCTTCTGCTTCCGACCGCCAAAAGTGTCGCCGATATGTTCGGCCTCAAAAAAGGATGCTGCAACCCCTATTTCAACAATATCGCCCAGGTCGTGGAATCGGTTCAGGTAATCGAACACGGTATACAGCTTATGGACGAGTTGCTCGAAACAGGTATCGATCCTGCCGCCAGCGCGGTTCCAGAGATAAAACCAACGCCCGGGACGGGCGTGGGCTGTGTTGAAGCGCCGCGTGGGATTCTGTTTCATAAATATACCTTTGACGAAAACGGCTGCTGCACGAATGCCAATATCTGTATTCCGACAAACCAGAATCACGGAAATATACAGAAAGACTTCGAAGCGCTTGTTCCGCAGATTATCGGCGAAAAGAGCGAAGACGAAATACGGCAGGCACTGGAGGTTCTTGTGCGTGCGTACGATCCGTGTATTTCATGCTCAACCCATTATCTCAACGTCGATTTCGTCTGATACCCGGCAGTCCTGCCCGGAACTCACCCTGTATACTATTTTCTTCATTCCGGCATCATGACCGGCGACTGCGGTGTGAGCGCAACATAACCGCGCAAGACCGACATACGGTGTTTTTGATTATCAAACGCATGAAGGTTGAAAAACGCCGCACAATTGTGACGTGTGATTGTCACGCGGACGGGATAAAAAAAGAATAACGTACTGAAGTATTTTCCGTGTAAGAGAATTTCAACGGAGGTAGTTGCAGTTATGGAAGAAAGACCGTGTTTTTCGGACGATGTCGGGAGCACGGGTAACAGGTCGGTCATAGCAGGAGTGGGCAATACCATGATGCGGGACGAGGGTGCGGGTATCAACGTAGTACAGCGTATGGAGCTTTATGGATTTGTACCGGCCGGGTATACAATAGAGAAAGTCGGTGCATCTTCCTTCAATATTGTGCATGCGATATCATCCACCGAGGTGGCGGTTGTGGTCGATTGTGCGTATATGAAAGAAACCCCCGGCACAATCAGGATGTTTACCCCCGATCAGGTCGAATCAAAAAAGTTTTCCGGCGGATTGTCACTTCATGACGGGGATCTTCTGCAGTCCATCGATCTTCTGCGTCGTATCGGCGAAGTGCCCCGGCATATCTATATTTTTGGAATCGAGCCACACACGGTCGAATATGGTGAAGGACTCAGCACCATTCTTGAACGTAACCTGTTTCATTATGTTGCGTATATCTGCAAATGTCTCGAAACCATCGGGGAAATGACCCGGCCTGTCAATGCATGAGTTTAGTCTCTGTAAGTCCATAGTCGATTCGGTGTGCGCGCAGATGGAGCGCAACGGATGCCGCACCGGCGATCTGGTCGCCACGCATATCAGCGTTGGTGCAATGCGCCAGGTAGTACAGGAACAGATGCAGTGTGCCTATGCCGCCCTTACAAAAGATACCGCTGCACGGGGCTCACGGTTACAGATACATATCTGCCCGGTAAAAATTGCGTGTAATGAGTGCGGGTGGGAAGGTGAGGTCGATTCCGCAATGGTATATTGTCCCCACTGTCACACCACCGATTACAACCTGCTGCAGGGCAAAGAGATGACACTTGAAAAACTGGAGGTGAGAAAAGACGATGAGCAGTAACGAAATAAACGTATACCAGAATCTGATGGGCGAGAATGAAAAATGGGCGCAGCAGATCCGTGCATTACGCCGAAGCCGGGGGATTTCGATGATCAATCTCATTGGATCGCCCGGAAGCGGAAAGACGGCGCTGCTGGAGGCTATGGTGCACCAATTTGGTGATATGTCTCGTATCGCGGTACTTGAGGGAGATGTGGCGACTACCAATGATGCCGCACGGTTGCATGCACTCGATATCGTGGTTGCACAGCTTCTTTCCAACGGTGCGTGTCATCTCGAAGCGAAGCTGGTACATCGTGCGCTTTCCGATCTTGCACTCGATTCACTCGACATGGTTATTGTGGAGAATGTAGGAAACCTGGTATGTCCTGCTGAATTCGATATAGGCGAAGATGCGAAAGTGGCGGTTCTGAGCGTGACAGAAGGAGAGGACAAACCGCTCAAGTATCCCCTGCTGTTTCAGGAGGCGGGGTGTGCGGTGATATCAAAAATCGATCTGTGTGCACATCTTGAGTATGATCTTGAACAATGTGTGGCGAATATACAAGAGATACACCCTCAGCTGCCGGTGTATACCCTCTCTTCCCGAAGCGGGGAAGGGATGCAGCAGTGGCTTTCCTGGGTCCGGGAGCAACGCGAAAATGCGAACGCGACTGCGCGCAGTAGTTAGGGGGCGCGTACAGGGAGTCGGTTTCCGGCCGAGGGTCTACTCAATCGCGACCGCCGCGGGACTGGCCGGATTCGTGCGCAACATGCCGGGCGGGGTCGAAATAGAGCTCGAAGGGGGTGCTGAAGCGATTACCAATTGTATGGAGACGCTGCAAAACTCTCCCCCGGTACAGGCACGTATTGAAACCATCGACACCACCCGGATCGAGGTACAACAGGATACTGAATTCGACATTGTGCAAAGCGGGACTCATGGAAACATTTTTCCTCTTTTGCCTCCCGATCTGGCAACCTGTGAAGATTGCTGCAGGGAGCTGTTCGATGCGTGTGACCGCAGATACCGTTATCCCTTCATAAACTGTACCAATTGCGGGCCTCGCTATACAATCGTACGTTCGCTTCCCTATGATCGTCATCGAACTTCGATGCACGCCTTTGAGCAGTGTGCAAGGTGCACACGCGAATATCATGACCCTGCGGATCGTCGGTTCGATGCACA
Source organism: uncultured Fibrobacterota bacterium (assembly GCA_964589825.1). Classification (GTDB taxonomy): domain Bacteria; phylum Fibrobacterota; class Chitinivibrionia; order Chitinivibrionales; family WJKA01; genus CAZPUS01. Next base: position 10,588 of record CAZPUS010000051.1, read on the forward strand.
ACCCAACGCCTGTGCCGACTGCGGACCGCAGCTGCAGTATATCGATGCAGGCGGCTCCCCCATGGGTGGTGATCCAGTGGACCGCGCGGCCCGCGCGCTTAACCAGGGTGGTATCGTTGCGGTAAAAGGTCTGGGAGGCTATCACCTCTGCTGCAACGGACTCGATGCAGAAGCGGTGACATCTCTTCGCAGCCGTAAAAAACGGCCGCATAAGGCATGCGCGTTGATGTGTGCATCGCTTGATGAGGCGATGCAGTATTGCGAGTGCAATGAGCATCAACGCAGTGAGCTTGTCTCCGTGGCTGCCCCGATCGTGATATGTGCACGCAAACGGGGTTGTGCCCTGCCCCGGCACATTTCCCCGGACACAAACGATATCGGCATAATGCTGCCCTACACTCCCCTGCATCATCTGCTGTGCAGGGCAGCAGGCGTACCGCTCGTGATGACGAGTGCAAACCTGCACAACGAGCCGCTTATCATCGATGAAACGCAGCTGCGGGAGCTGCTGGGGCCGGTCGCGGACGCCGCACTCATTCACAACCGTAGTATTGTCCATCGATGTGACGACACGGTACTGACACGCACCTCAAAAGGAACCCGGCTCTTTTTTCGACGAAGCAGGGGATTTGTGCCCGACGCGCTTTCTCTTTTGGATAAAGGCCCACCGGTACTGGGATGCGGAGCGCATCAAAAAGTGGTTGCCGCACTCTCTTGCGACGAACGGGTCTATCTTTCGCCGCATATCGGAGATATGAGTTCTTATCCGGTGCAGGCATATTACACCCAAACGGTGGATGAAATGAAAGCGCTTTTTGGCATCACCCCTTCGATAATTGCGCACGATATGCATCCGCAGTATGCGACAACCCGCTATGCGCACCGTTGGAAAGATGTCACGCGCTGCGAAGTGCAGCATCATCATGCGCATATCGCCTCCTGTATGACCGAACACCATCTGTCGCAGAGAGTAATCGGGGTGGCTCTCGATGGAACCGGGTATGGTGACGATGGAACGATCTGGGGAGGAGAGTTTCTGCTGACCGATTTGTGCGACTATCGTCGCGTGGCTCATTTTGCCGAATATATGATGCCCGGTGCCGATGCCGCAGTTCGGGAGCCCATTCGCATGGCACTGAGCTGTTGTGCGCAAGAGAGGGGTATGCATGTGCACGCGCTCCCCGGATGGCTTGTGACGCGTTTTGGAGAGGATCAGACCCGGATATTGCTTCGTGCGATGCAGCGGGGGATAAACTCACCGTATACGTCAAGCTGTGGCAGGCTCTTTGACGCGGTTGCGGCATTGTGCGGTGTGTGTGACCGCACCACTTACGACGGCCAGGCGGCCGTGCGTTTGCAGCATCTGTGTGAGCCCAGCCGACACCGTGCCTATCCCTTCGACATCCAATCGTACGATACAAAGGATATTTTAGTATTTTCACCCATGTTCGATGCGCTTATAAAAGACATCGATGCACATGAAAACGTCTCTGTAATAGCGTCCCGTTTTCATGCGACCGTGATTGCAGCGGTGACGGCGGAGTGTGAGAGACTCCGGCAGCGGTATGCGATTGACACCGTGGTGTTATCAGGTGGGGTTTTTCAGAATATGGTGATTCTCGAGGGAATAACCAGGCAGCTGGAAAATTCGGATTTCCGTGTCTACTCACACGAGTTGCAGCCTCCGAACGATGCCTGTATCGGATGCGGGCAGGTGGCCGTCGCACTCGCAAAAAATGCATCGCAACATATGACAAGGAACGAGTATGTGTCTCGCAGTACCGGTTAAAATACTTTCCGTATCAGAGGACGGATATTCCTCCCGTGTCGATGCGGATGGAGTACAGCAGGATGTAAACGTGGCGTTTATCGATAATCCTGAACCCGGCGATTACGTATTGGTTCATGCCGGATTCGCGATCCGCAAGTGGAGCCGTGAGGATTACGAAGAATACCGAAATATTGTAGGAGAGTGAGTGGAAATGGCTGCGCGCACAACAGAGGACGATATAACCGGGCTTTGGAAAAAGGCGGCGCAATACGACGCACCGGTGCACTGTATGGAAGTGTGCGGCACCCATACCATGGCCGCTTTTCGTACCGGTCTTAGATCGCGGCTTCCGGAAACGATACATCTTCATTCCGGGCCGGGCTGTCCGGTATGTGTTACCGCGCAGCACTATATCGACTCCGCACAAGCACTGGCGAGTGAACATGAGGTTACCGTGGCGACATTCGGTGACATGATTCGTGTGCCGGGAACGTACGATTCGCTGGCCCACACGCGCGCACGAGGCGCATCTGTCAAGGTTGTGTATTCCCCGCAGCAGGCGCTCGCAGTTGCGCGCGATAATCCGGATAAAGAAGTGGTTTTCCTCGGGATCGGGTTCGAAACCACGACCCCGGCGGTTGCATGGACAATTCAGCAGGCGGACGCAGAAGGTCTCGGCAATTATTCGGTGCTCTGTGCGCATAAAACAATACCACCCGCCATGCATGCGCTTTGCAGCAGTCCGGATGTGCGTATCGACGGATTTTTGTGTCCGGGACACGTAAGTGTCATAACAGGCGCACGTATCTACGAGCCCGTCTGTAGCGACTATTACACCCCCTGTGTGGTAGCAGGATTCGAATTCCGGGATATGGTCGGGGCGATCTCCATGATCCTTGATCAGTTGATGCAGCATGAGGCAAAGGTGGAAATCGAATACGCCCGCAGCGTTAATAGAGACGGCAACACAAAAGCTCGCGACGTCGTATCCCGGATTTTTTACCTCGGCGACGCACAATGGCGCGGTATCGGCACCATTTCCGGCAGTGGCCTGCATATCCGGGATGCATATGCACGCTTCGATGCCGCCCGGAAGTATGGCCTTGACATGCGCGATAACAACGCGCATGAAACCCGTGGATGCCGTTGCGGCGATGTACTGCGTGCGGCTATTACACCGTATGAATGCCCGCTGTTCGGCGACGTATGCACACCGGCATCACCCGCAGGGCCATGCATGGTATCCGCCGAAGGAAGCTGTGCCGCGTATTATAAATATGCCCGTATGAAAAACAAAGGTGCGGCGGCGTCTGCACAAAAGGAATAACTCATATGCCATCTTCGATTATTACCGCAGCGCATGGGGGGGGAGGCTCGGGTACCAGGGAGGTCATAGAGCTCATCCGCCGCTATCTCGACAATCCGGTTTTATCTCAGTCCGACGATGGTGCCTGTATAGATATTGCGCAGCAGCACCTGGTATTTACCACCGATTCGTATGTCATATATCCGCTTGAGTTCCCCGGGGGGGATATCGGAAGGCTCGCGGTATGCGGTACGGTGAATGACATCGCTATGCAGGCCGGAGTGCCCAGGTTTCTGAGCCTTTCTTTTATTCTCGAAGAGGGTCTCGAATTTACCACTCTGCAGCGTATTATCTCCTCCATCGCCGCTGCGGCAGAAGAGGCGGGAGTAGAGATTGCGACCGGTGATACGAAAGTCGTGGAACACGGAAAAGCGGGAGGAATCTACATAAATACCAGCGGTATAGGGGTACGGAATCCGTTGCACGATGTACACGTGAAAAACGCGCGTCCCGGCGATGCGGTGATCGTCACCGGTTCACTCGGTGACCATGGCATTGCGGTGATGAATGCACGGGAGGATCTCGGTATCAGACATGCGCTGAAAAGTGACGTTACCCCGCTTCATGCGATGGCCTCAAAAGTGCTTGAGAGAAGCCCGGAGATTCACTGCATGCGTGATTTGACGCGCGGAGGCCTTTCTGCCGCGCTATGCGACATTGCGGAGGCGTCACAGACAGGAATCGAAATAGATGAGCGCTCGCTTGTTGTCAAAAGACAAGTGCATGGTGCGTGCGCGCTGCTGGGGCTCGATGTGATGAGTGTTGCCAATGAAGGCAAGGCGCTGCTTGTATGTCCCGAAGCCGATACGGATTCGGTGGTGGCGGCCTGCCGGGAGACTGACGCGGGAAGAGAGGCAACATGTATCGGAACAATCGTGGCGGATCATCCGGGGACAGCGCTCGTACATACCCGTGAAGGGGGCGAACGGCTCGTCGATATGCCTGCAGGAGAGAATCTGCCCAGAATCTGCTGAGTATTGAATGCAACCGGAGCACATTACAATGCTACCTTTTCTCACAAAAATAATGCTGGTAGGAAGCGGGGGTTTTGCCGGGGCGGTGCTGCGCTATGCGATCGTCGGAGCGGCCGGCATGTTTTTCGGAGAACGGTTTTTCCCTGCCGGTACACTGGCGGTAAACGTGCTTGGCTGTGCGGCCATCGGTATATGTTCCGGCCTTGCGGAGCAATGGCAGTTTTTTACGGATGAGATACGGCTACTGCTTTTCATAGGGTTTACTGGCAGTTTTACCACGTTTTCCACATTCGGCTACGAGACGGTGGTACTTATGAAAAACGGCAAATGGAGCCTCGGGTTTATCAATATAACGGCCCAACTCGTTATCGGGCTTGCGGTACTGTGGGCAGCATACCGTGGTGTAGCGATGCTGCAGTCGTCGTGACATCACCGATATAAACCACAACGGAGGTCCGAATGAAAATAACTGCAATTTGCGGAAGCAGAAATCCACAGGGGCAAACCGCACAAGCGGCGGATGCAGTCCTTATGGGGGCAGAGGGCAAAGGCGCATCGGTGCAGCGCATTTTCCTTCCCACACAGACAATTCAACGATGCAGACAATGTAATGACGATGGTTGGGGTATATGTCGCAGACGGGGTGAATGCGTCATACCGGATGATTTTGCTTCCATAGTTGAGTTATTGCGTCAAAGTGACGGCGTTATATTTGCCACACCGGTCTATTATGCCGACCTGAGTGAAAGTATGCGTGCATTTACCGACAGACTGCGCAGGATATGCACCCACGAGGCCGGGAATAACGGAATCGAAAAGACACCTGCCGTCGGCCTTTGCATTGCGGGTGGCGGCGGAGGTGGTGCACCACATTGCGGTACCAGTCTCGAACATGTGGTTATCGGAAGTAAATTTAATCTTATTGACATGATTTCCCTTCGTCGGCAGAACCTGCAGGCAAAGAAGCCGCAGCTCGAAATGACGGGTGCATGGCTTGTACGGCAATGCGATTCGGCATGAATATGCCTGAATAAGGTATAGATGCCGGAAGTCGAAATAATACGTTGGTTTTGTTCAAATGCACGTGCGGTAAAGAGGACTATAATGACTTGTATCGATATCTGGACGGTCGATTTGCGCAAGGCGGCTAATGCCTGTAATAAGGTACTGGATAAGTGCGATACCGTTGAGCGGGCGCGTGCGGCGCGTATATATGACGAGACACGGCGCGCGCGATTCATCTGTTCACACGCAGCTCTTCGTCAAATACTCACTCAATATCTGAAAGTCTCTGTGGATGAGGTGGTTTTGTCTCGTGACAGCAGAGGGAAACCGTATATAAATGGCAGGGAGGATAAAAAGCCGCTCTTTTTCAATCTTTCCCACGCAGGTGTCTATGCAATGTGCGCACTCAGCCGGGATGATGAAGTAGGGGTGGATGTAGAACGAGTCCGGCCACTCGGATCGTTGGAGTGCATGAGCCGTCGTGTATGCAGCGATAATGAACGTGAAATGATGAATAATATGCCGTTGGAGGACAGGCTCGAATGGTTCTTTCGTGTATGGACCCATAAGGAGGCAGTGGCAAAATGTGTCGGGGACGGCCTTAGTATGGGTTTAAAACGGATAAACGTCGGGTCCGTGCCGGCGGCTTCGGTGGTGGTACACGCAAACCATCGAGAGGTTATGCTTCATGATATACCTGTAGAGTCCGGGTACTATGCAGCTGTAGCCGTACGGTATCATCCAGGAGAGAGTCAGGTCCGTCGGTATACCTTTCTAATTTGAGGCCAAAAAGGGGGGGGCTGGTACGAAGCGCGTCAATCAGTCATAATCTTATGTTTTTCCCAAAAAACTGGATATCGCGCATCTTCCTGCTGAAGCAGGAAGATGTAGCTGAGGGGTGGCTGTAAAGGAAAAAGCCAGGCCGGTGCCGTTGATTGCTGAAAAGAATTCGGCAGGCATTAAAAGAGAACTCATTATTTGCTCAACCGGACAGCAGTCAATCCATATACACATTCATCCACTCAAATCGAGGTAGCACCATAAATAACAGGCGGTAATATTGAAGTTATTGACGAAAAAGCTGAAAAAAAACGAACCAAATTTATTATTTTATTGAAAAGATGACTTGTCATGGAGAGTGTTTACCTGAGATGAGGAACGCACAGGTGTGGTGGGAATGAGGAATTGCCAGGATCTTTTTATCAATTTTACTTACTATGGAGGTAACAATGTACCCACTATTTCGTAATGTGACAATGGCAGCACTTGGTGTAATAATGACGGTTGCCACAGCTGCATATTCCGTCACAGGAATTGGTGTGAGCGATATGAAAACCAGCAGGTACACGCTTGATGAGTCGCGTATAAAGATACATTTTATAGAAGACAATCAGGTGACGCATACGCATATACTCGATTCGTTTCGGGTGCGCGCTCCGGTTCTCAATACGAA
>CAZPUS010000052.1:0-16388 GCA_964589825.1 uncultured Fibrobacterota bacterium
TTTGGAGTGTCTGGTATGTTTTGGAGTCGTTTTCTTTAATCCAGTCTACCCACTCACTGAACTGCTTTTCTTTGGGAAGGTCCGGGCTGCTTGGTGTAAATGACCATTCCTTCTCGTTAAAAAGTTTTGTATAAGGGGCAAACCGTTCAAGAATCGGTTCAAACAGCTTTGTTTCATGTTCAGAATTGTCAGTTTTAGATGCATCACCGCTGACAACTGCCACATCTTTAAAGCCTCTCCTTGTAAGTTGATCAAAAAGATACCAGGCAGTATCTTTGTATACCGTAAATATCAAAACTTTCCGGTTATTATCATTTTTACCGGCATGTCGTTTATCATTTATTTTTTTGATTAACGATTGCAGTTTCTCATCTTTACTTGAATAGTTATGTGGTTTCTTAATCTCAGATTTAATATCAGCATCAAATCTGAATATGTTGTTCTTCAAAGCATCAAGTGCTTCAATGTCTTTTTTTAAGTCTGCTTTGAACTTTTCAAGGTTTCCGGCATTATCTATTTCCGCAAGGCTTATGGGGCGCTTTTTCCCCAGAGAAAAATCATCTGCCAACTCCTCCTGTTCATCATCAGAAAAAAGATCCTGTTCAAAATCATCGGTAATTTCTGTATCACTTTTATTTTTTTCAAATTCATTTACCTTATTTAATGCATTCTGGTGGTGTGCGAGGATTTTTTCAACGGTAGATTTAAAAGAGAACCAGGAAGATTCAAGGCGCTTCACAAGCAGGATGTACATCATTTGTACCAGAAACCGATCTCTTTGTCTTTCATCATGGATCTTATCAACATCTTCTGCTTGTTCAACATAGAACGCAGGCTGATAGCCGGACAAAAAGGGCGGAAAGTGTTTAAAAAGCTCTTCAAAGTTATCGTAATTGCCGATTTTTTTCGGGGTTACAAATATGTTTTCAGGTTTGTTTTTCCTGGGAAAAAACAAACCAGTTCCCTGTTTTTCTATCATTGGGCGGGTTCTGGCAACTGTTAATGAATCGGTTAACCTGAAAAAATCACGGGGGAGCTGCTTTATAAAGTCATTGATTTTAGGATCGTCTGAATCCTTCCATTTAAAAAAAGCGTGTTGTGCCCGGTTAAATAAATGGTCGATATTTCTTATAGAATGGCTGTCAAAAAAACCGGCGTTACTGCCTTGCTTTATAAGTTTGAACTGATTTCTTATGTCAATAAGTGTGTTATTGATAGGTGTTGCTGTAAGCATTAAGACTTTCGCATCCTCATTTTTTTTGAGGATTTCATCGACTAAAAATCTGTATCGCTGACTTTTGCCGTTTCTAAGATTATGACTTTCATCTATAACAAACAGCTTAGGTTTTTCATCGATAAACAGTTTATCTGCCCTGTCTGGGTAGCGTTCCATCCTTTCCATATGCATATCTGTATGGTAACGCATAAAATACTCAAGCTGGTCTTTTTCAAATCTTGAATTCTGGTGTCTTCTATATCGGTGCCAGTTGTACTGTAATTTTTTAGGACAAATCAAAATGATTTCACGTCCCTGAAGCTGGAAGAACTTCATTACAGCCAGAGCAGTCCATGTTTTACCAAGGCCTACTGCATCTGCAAGAATTGCACCATCATATTTTTGGAGCATTTTAATAAGGCTTAAAGCGCCTTTTTTCTGAAAATCATAAAGGGTGTTAAAAATAACCGTGTTTTCAAGGCGACCTACCTGTCGGTTAAAATCAGGATTGTCTTGTTCAGAGAGGATTTGATTCCCGAACAGTTCAAAAAGAACCTTATAGTACAACTGTTTGGCGGTGTATTTGATGAATATTTTTTCTATAGCTTCAATCAGATAATCTTTAAAAGGGGTCGTTGTTTTTTTTCCATCCGTATGTACGATGGTTTTTGTTTTATGCGCTTCTTTGCTTTTCCACAAAGAATCAAACCACTTAACTAATTCCTGGTACTGGTTATTATTTCCGGTCTCTGCAATATTGAGCTCAACATTGTTTGTGTTTTTAAGGCCGATACCTGCCTCGGTAAGATTTGAACTGCCTGATATGAAATACTTGTGCCGCTCATCATTTTCGGGATTAAATAAATAAATCTTTGCATGGCAGAAGTTTGGTTCCAATGTTTTGGCTTCTACTTTTTCCTGTTGTAAAAACCTGACAGCTTCCTGTGCAACGGAGCTAAGTTTCAATGCTGCTTCTATGGTTATATTTTCATTGAGCAGGTCTATTGTCCTGTCTTGAATCATATCAATATTGACAATATCGCCCAGTACCATCCTGAAAGACGATATTTTTTCATTAATCTGGCGTGACAGGTAAGAAAGTGCACCAACAGTGAAATAACCGGTGACCATATCCATCTTTCCGGTTTCAGTGTATTCATTCAACCACTCATAAACTCTTTTTTCATTGTTCTTATTGTCTAAAATCATAATATCTCTCTTCTTTTATGACCAACATGGACGTTGGGCATTCTTAAGGGCAAGTTTTTTATCTTCTTTCTTCGCACATGTGTCTTATCAAAATAAATCTAGCCTCCCAAGCATTTCGCACAACGGCCGCGGCCGCTGGGTCACATGAGCGAGCGACAGCGAGCGATTGCGACCCACTGAACTCAAAGGTGTCCTTGAGTAAAGTATTGCTTGTATGCTTTTCATTACCAAGTATACAAAATGCCAAATCGTAAGGTAACAAAATACACATGTTCCAATGCCTGTTTTGTACGGTATAGCTGCCATCCGCACTGCTGTTGCGTCCCTGGAAATCATGCGCCAACCAGCAAGGGTGACCCATGATTTCCGAGAACACATTACCAGCACTGCTCGCAGCAGCTTTCATCAAAACAATCGCTCAGTTTAAGTAAAATAATCGAGAGGGATGCCAGTTTGCATCATGGGCTAACGCCCAAGAGAGGGGGACATGAATTGTGCCGTTACAAAGTATCATTAACAGACCCCAAAAATGCTTGTAGTTTCTCATTCAATATCAGTTTGTTATAATAACCCAAGCGCCTTTTCCCTGTTTTTTCAAGCTATGATTCATACAATTTCAAGCTAAAATGTGTTTTTATCACGAACATTTAGCTTGACCGAAGATGCCACCGTGCAGAGTTTCCCCGAGCGCCCTTGTTCTGAATAGTACGATCCTTGTTGTTCATTTCATACATAATAGCTCTAATCCTATTCTTTTTCTGTGTATATGATAAGAGATCTGAAAATTTCTCGATAAGTAACCGATTAATATCTTTCGGAGAAGCTGCGCCATGTTGTTCTAGGAAATTGATTACTAAATCGTTATAATACTGCTTGTCAAAAGCCCTGTGTTTGGTGTATTCTGCTTTCCCACCCATCTTTTGTGCAATACGAGCAGAAACAAATATGGTTTTAAAGTCGTTTGCTGGCCAGTATCTCCCCCTCACACCCTCTCGAAATCAATCCCCCCGCACTCAGGGCACGGCGGCAGGGTTTCAGTATCACTCTCCACTGTCATGAACATCTCGCAATTAGTGCATTTATAGGTACCTTTGCCCGGCAGTTCCCCGGCACTGTGCATACGGCATACTCCTTTTATATCTGTATGAATATCCCGTTTATTTTTTGCATCCGATGCGCCTGTCTACCCCTTCCGGTACACGTGGTACGCATGCGTGCACTGCGGTTTTTGTCAGCCGGGCAGATGCTTCCGATTATCCGGCATCCCTCGGCTCCCCTCTTTGACGGCTTTGACAGCTTTGACAGCGATGTGCGGCATACGAGGCCACAACCGCAACTTCAACGATGCTGCGCACTCCCATTACCGATTGGCAATCAAACGCCAGATATAGCACACGTACTGCAACGCTCGTGTCCGGCCGGATAACATCAAAGATCAAAGTTTCCTTTGAGTATTATCGGCTCATCCTGCGCCGCCCCTTTTTTCGTGACTTTTGCCTGAATAATCCCGGCGATCGATTCTATGGTTGTTCTCTTTGTGTAGGTATGCGTTCCTGTTTTAATCGATTTTACCGTGCCTGAGACTTCTTCTACACTGTAGCCATCCATATCTAATTCGGGATTATTCATTTCCCCCTTTTTTAACCCCTTAAAGCGCAACGAGATGACACTTTCTTTCAGCGTCGCGTCACTCTCTTCATCGAATGCGGCAATAGTCACTTGTCCGGGACTCTCTTCCTGCCCGGGTATGATTTCAAAATTAACGCTAACATCTTTATACGTTTTTTTACTCTCACCTGTATAAATGGTTAGTTTTTTTTCGGTTTTTCGCTGTGTTTCAGCTTTTTTTTCTTTCACGGTCTTCTGTGCGGTTTCTTTGTCCTCCGATTGACCGCACAACATCAATGCCATCATACAAAACCCGGATAATGAAAGAAGTGCCGTTTTTTTCATCACATCCCCCCTTTTTAAGTTGTGGTGCATTTTTCGAATACCATACTGCAAGTATACAAAATGCCGTAACGCAAAGCAACTACAACACACATGTGTATAAGTATTCACCCTGGACAATATCGGGTAAATGAATGCTGTTTAGAAAAGGCGGTCAAAAGAAATGACAAACGGTGTTAAGGTGAATGTCGTGGGAGGATGCGGGGTCATTGATTCGGACAGTAATGGAGTGTGGCGGTATGGGTTGGCTTTCTTGCCCTGTTCGGCATCGCGTCCGATAACGGTGTGGTTATTTGCACCTACATCGACCAGCGATTCAGAGTACAGCCGCCGCGTTCGGTTGGTGAAATTCGCGCGCTCGCGGTCAAGGCTGCTACCCAACGGGTCCGTCCCGCGCTCATGACCTCTGCAACCACGATTCTCGCACTGCTGCCCGTGCTTTCTTCCACCGGACGCGGTGCGGACGTAATGGTGCCTATGGCGATCCCTTCGTTTGGAGGAATGCTGCTGCAGGTCGTTACCATATTCATCACACCGATTCTCTACTGCCTGATAAAAGAATACTCCTACAGAAGAAAAAGTGCGCACTAACCAGCGTGCCGTCATACCCATATTCGAGTTTTTACCACATTTGCCATTTTTCTCACCAAAATTATGTATTTTTTGTTGGAATAATTCAAATACAGGTACAAACAATACGCTGCAATTACCATGCACACGGAGTGAGTTATGCACAACGGTCTTACCTCTGACGACACAGTATGCGACCGGAGGCTATCGGATATTCTGCAGAAACGGCTGACGGCTGAAGAGCGTGAGTATGTATCCGGAGTATTGCATGCGCATCAACAAACCACACACGAGCTGAGAAAAAACGAGGAGCGGTTTCGTACGCTTGTGGAGCATGCAAACGACATTGTCTACTCCCTCTCTCCCGAAGGAGTATTCACTTACGTCTCTCCAAACTGGCCCGTCATACTTGGTCACGACCCTGAAGAAGCGATCGGGAGCTCTTTTGAAGCATTCGTGCATCCCGAAGATATTGATATTTGCCGCAATTTCCTCAAAAAAGTAATCCGCACGGGTTCGGCACAGCGCAATGTCGAATACCGGGTCAGGCACAAAGACGGCACCTGGCGCTGGCACACCTCCAACGCCTCTGCGCTGAAAAATGAAAAAGGTGAGGTCTTCTCATATATCGGTATTGCCCGAGATATCACCGAAAAAAAGCAGCTGGAGGAGCAACTCAAAAAACGCGAGCTGAGCCTGCGCACCTTTTTCGACACCATGGACGATATAAGCATCGTCGCCGACACCAGCATGCGAATCATACACGCCAATCACAGCGCTTACGTAAAACTGGGTTATACAGAGGATTCGCTCTGCGGCAGGAAAATAGACACGCTCTTTTCGCACGATGGCGCGCAAAAGCCCGGTCAGACTCTTTCCCGGGCGCTTGAGGGATCGCCCCAGAAGATGTCATGGCCATTTGTAACGCAACAGGGCGCGCGTATTCCCACGGATTCAAAGGCATGGCGCGGAGAGTGGAACGGTAAAAAAGCACTCTTTATTCTCGCCAAAGATCAGAGCGTGCAGGAAGAAGCACTCGAAAAATTCAACAAGATTTTTTACAACAACCCCGCACCCATGACAGTAAGCGTGATGCCCGAAATGCGGTTTACCGAGGTCAACAACTCGTTTCTGCAAACCTTTGGCTACTCCCTCGAGGAAGTAATCGGAAAGACCGCGTTCGAGCTGGGTATCTCCGCACACAGCGAAGAGGCGAACGCGAAGATTATCCGCGACCTCGAACAACACGGGTCCATACATAACGTGGAGGTGGTGTTCAAAACCAACTCAGGAAAGCTGATAGACGGCCTGTTCTCCGGAGAAATCGTAGAGAACCGGGGCGCGCACCTTTTCATCTCGGTGATGCTCGAAATCACCGAAAAGAAAAAGACCGAAGCACAGCTTCGCGTTGAAAAGGAACGTTTTGAACTCGCGGTACAGGGCTCCCACGATGGTATCTGGGACTGGGATCTGACGACCAACGATCTTTTCCTCTCCCCGCGATGGAAGGAACAGATCGGGTATGAGGACCACGAGCTCGAAAGTACGTTCGATTCATTTAAAAACAGCCTGCATCCGGACGATGTCGGGCGTGTCATGACGTATGTGGACCGCTATCTTAACGGCAGTGTACAGCGATACGATATCGAATTTCGTATGCGTCATAAAGACGGCTCGTATCGGTGGATACGGGCACGCGGGGAAGCACTCCGGGACAGCGGGGGGAAACCGTATCGCATGGCGGGCTCGCATACCGATATAACGAACAAAAAAAAGGCGGAACAGGAGCTCATCGAAGCCAAACAGGAGGCCGAAGCCGCAGACCGCGCCAAATCCCAGTTTCTGGCAAATATGAGTCACGAAATTCGCACTCCCATGAACGGCGTAATCGGCTTTACCGACCTGCTCGAAAAAACCGACCTGACCCCGGTACAGCGCCAGTATGTCGAAACAGTCAACACCTCGGCACGCTCGCTTCTTGACATAATAAACGACATCCTCGATTTTTCAAAAATTGAAGCGGGAAAAATGGAGCTCGATCCGATAAAAACCGATATTATCGACCTGGTGGAAAAGAGCATCGATATTGTCAAGTATCAGGCAGCGCGCAAAGGGCTCGAAGTATTACTCGATATCGACGTGAATATGCCGAGATTTGCATCGGTCGATCCGGTTCGGCTCAGACAGATTCTCGCCAACCTTCTCGGCAATGCGGTCAAATTCACCTCTCAGGGCGAAGTAGCGCTCACCGTGGAATTCATCCGGCACGAGGATGGAGAAGCCACATTCACCTTTTCGATTCGGGATACCGGAATAGGTGTTACTCCACAGCAGAAAGAGAAGCTTTTCAAGGCGTTCAGCCAGGCGGACGGCTCAATGACCCGTACATTCGGCGGCACCGGCCTCGGTCTGGTCATATCCGATATGCTCGCACAAAAAATGGGCGGTAAAATCCATCTGGAGAGCGAACCGGATAAAGGCTCGACGTTTTATTTTTCCATCCGGACCGCATTCGAATACGGGGAGAAACAACTTAATCAGCCTCCTGCCGCACCCGTGCAACGCGCACTCATCATCGATGACAATGAACACAACCGTATTATCCTCGAAAAAACGATGTCTGCGTGGCACATCCAATGCCAAAGCTGTTACAGCGGATCTCAGGCACTGCGTATTCTCGAAATCGAATCGTTCGACCTTATCATTGTTGACTACCATATGCCCGATATGGACGGACTCGAAACTATCCGCCGGATACGGGAGAGTCTTAGCCTCTCTGCGGAAAAACAGCCCGTAATACTGCTGCACTCCTCTTCGGACGATGCGGCAATCCACAAAAAATGCAGGGAACTCGGCGTACTGCATGCGCTCACCAAACCGGTCAAGCCGGAAGAGTTGTTCGATATCGTCGGCAATATCGGCCGAAGCGATAACAATGAGTCGTCCTCAGCAACGCCCGTCGACGACACGCGCCCCGCACCTGCGCACTCACGCGCGATCCATGTACTTATCGCGGAAGACAATCGCCTGAATATGATGCTTGCCAGGACACTCATTTTGCAGATGCTGCCAAAAGCGAAGATAACCGAAGCACAAAACGGCCGTGAAGCGATCGACAGCGCCTGTTCTCTTCTTCCCGACATCATCTTCATGGATGTGCAGATGCCCGAAGTGGACGGAAACGAGGCGACCCGGACGATCCGGACATCCGATTCACCGGAGTGTGCACAGATCCCGATTGTCGGACTCACTGCCGGTGCAATGAAAAACGAACGCACGGCAAGCCTCGATGCGGGTATGAACGATTTTTTGACCAAGCCAATTGAGCCGGCACAACTGGAACGGGTAATAAAAGAATATGTATGACCGCTGCATCACTGCGTGCACGTCATTGCTTCGGATGCGGGATTAAGTCGGTTGCATCTACGGCCTTTACGTAACGGGCAATTTTTAATGTATCACAAACGTAATGATGTTTTCAGATCCGAATACCACCACGTTATTCAGAGATGGTTTTATATGCCCGTTTTTCACACTAATCCCATAAAGGAGTCGACGTATGGCACAGCAATACTATGAACCAAAGGATCTGGCTGATTTTGAAAACATCACCGAATACGCCCAGCCCGAAGGAGACGCTTTTTTCTCCTATTACACGAAGGCCACGAGTGCAGGTCATCTCAGTGAACGGGAGAAATCCCTGATCGCCCTGACCGTCGCCACCGTTCGCCATTGCCCTTACTGCATCGATGCATACACGAACAAATGCCTTTCGCTTGGTGTGACAAACGACGAAATGATGGAAGCGATCCATGTCGGGGCGGCAATGAGTGCCGGTGATATACTGGCCCATTCTACACAAATGAGAAAAATCGTAAAGAAAAAGGAGATGTAAGGCATGGATTCTGAATCACAGCGATACATGCTCGACCACGATTTACCGATTGAGCACTTTGACAAGAGACTGTCACGCTATGGCCTTGCCCCACTTCGAGCCACAGGGGTCGAGATCCTGCAGCTCAACATCACACGCCGCTGCAATATGAATTGCAAACACTGCCATGTTAACGCCGGTGCGCACGAAACCAGTGAAATGTCTGCTGCGGTTCTCGATAAATGCCTCGAAGTGGCTGCACACGATCATATCACCACTGTCGACATCACCGGCGGATGCCCTGAAATGCATCCGTCCCTGGAATGGCTTTTACGCGAACTCGCCAAACTCGGCAAACGACTGATCGTACGCAGCAATCTCGTGGTACTCAACGAACCCCGCTACCGCCATTTCATTGATGTGTACGCACAGTGCAGTGTTGAGGTTGCAGGTTCCCTGCCCGATTACAAAAAATCACGTACCGATGCCCAGCGCGGCGCAGGTACATTTGACAAAGCCATAACCGCACTGAAAGCACTCAATAAAAAGGGGTATGGTAGTGAAGATACCGGACTTACCCTTGATCTGGTACACAACCCCGCCGGAGCCTGGCTGCCCGGCAATCAGGCAGCCCTGGAGCAGGAATACAAAACCGCCCTGTCACAAGAACACGGTATCCGGTTCAACAGCCTGTTTTGTCTGACCAACTGTCCGGCCGGACGATATCTCGATTACCTCGTAAAAAGCGATAATCTTAACGACTACATGCAGACACTTGCCAGAGCGTATAATCCCGCCGCCGCGCAAAATGTAATGTGCCGCACCACCTTGTCGGTAGGACCGGACGGTACTCTCTATGACTGTGATTTCAATCAGATGCTCGATATGGCGGTCAACCACGGTGCACCCGCACATGTTGACGAATACGATTCGGGTGCACTCGCCAATCGTACCATCTGCACTGCCAACCATTGCTACTGTTGCACTGCAGGTGCGGGTTCTTCCTGCCAGGGAGCGGTCGAGTAGTAAAGAGGTTGACATTTAACATCAGGGAAGATCAGTTCGGATTTTTTTCCGGAATAAACCTGGTGTTAAGCGATACTATGCTGGTCACCGCCACGTTCGATATGGGATATAAAACATACGAACTGGTTGACGAACCCATGAGCACTGGAGGTGCAGTCTATAAACTGCTCTACCCGGATTCCTTCTATATTTCCGGTGACCCGATTTTGAGTGACACGAGTGACGACACGCTTTACCGCGCCGACATTCCCGAGATACGTACCATTTTCGATGCCACCGCAGCATTACGAATCCAGGGGTATCCCGAAGACGGCGTTATTGACCATCAATACGGGCAGTGGGGGTCTCCGGACAGTCTTATCAGCGCGTATATCGGTGTCACCGCAGTTCCGTATATAGGTGATAAAGAACCGATTATTTCACGCTACACTATTACCTGGCAGGATAATACCGATCATTATCTGCGGCTTCTGACAATTGAGCTCGAGGATGGACAAATACCAGCCGTATCTCTTGAACCCATATATACATCCGATTACCGTCACCGAACCATGGTCGATAACGGCTACATTGAGCTGGACTATTTCTGATGGCAAAAGGTGACCATTAATAAAAACAAGGACGGGAGCTGGTGGATAGGTGACGATCCCGTCTGGTGGGAAAACAATCCTGATGAAGTTTTCGGTGATCAGATGTATTTTCCCGCGTTTCGGACAGAGGATCATTCCGGAGAACTGGTGATCAAAAACGATACCACCCTCACCTATACTGCCGAAAAGCTCTGAGTACACAGGCGTGACATTCAGGACGTTCAGGCATTTCAGGGGAAAAAGGCGATCCGGCTCTCCGGGTCGCCTTTTTTTACCTTTTTCCCTTCTTATAAGTATTCAGGGCATCTCCGGATAAAAGAGGCTTTCAGCTACAGACTACAATATGTGCTATAGGAAAAGAACGCGAGGTCTGTAAAACAACATCTTTTTGCAAATAAAAATTATATTCCCCATGCCTGCATATTATGCACATTATACCGAACCGGTCGCATCCGATATCTCCGCCAAGCAGGAGTATCTTCTTTACAGAAACGTACTGACAAAACAGATTCTTCCACGACCCAAAATGAACAGTGTGGCACTCAAAACCGTGCTGTACACCCGTTCAGAAGGTTTGCAGGTACTTAACCGCACTATCGGTCGCCCATAACACTATCGTTAGTAAGGCCTTTGGTGGTTCCCATCTTTATTGTGAAAGGATTTTGCATGCGCAAACCCCGTCTTTATCTGATCAACCCGTACAACCCTTTGGTAAGCGTTGTAAACAGCAAGCTCAACAGGTGGAACGAATATACGGTCTGGAAACCGCTCGGACTGCTGGTGATAGCGGGTATGACGCCCGATGAATGGGAAATAAAAATATTCGACGAAAACGTGGAGCGATCCGATTTCGAATCCCTGCCCGTCCCCGACCTTGTCGGGATTACCGCCTTTTCCTCCCAGGCTGACAGAGCATATACTCTCGCAAGTCGCTTCAGGGAAAAAGGGAGCAGTGTGGTAATGGGCGGTATTCATGCATCGATGTGTTCCGAAGAGGCCGGTACATATGCCGACGCCGTCGTAATCGGAGAAGCCGAAAGCGTATGGCATACTGTGCTTGACGATGGAAAAAAAGGCGCTCTTGCCCCGATATACCACGGTGAACGTCTGAACATGAAATCAATACCCGCGGCACGCCACGACCTGCTGCCCTCCGGATACCGTTTCGGTGCCATTCAAACTACTCGTGGATGCCCTCTGGCATGCAATTTCTGCAGTGTTTCCGCATTCAACGGCAGGCATTATCGGCATCGACCGGTTGCAAACATTGTAGATGAATTCCGGATGATTCGGGAAAAACTGGTCCTGATAGTTGACGATAATTTTATCGGGACACGCAAGGATCACCTCGAACACACCAAAAAGCTTCTACAGGCGATTATCGATTCAGGAGTAAAGAAAAAATGGATCGCACAGGTAACCATAAATTTCGGCGACGACAACGAGCTCCTGAGGCTTGCCTCCAAGGCCGGCTGCGTGGGCGTATTTATCGGTTTTGAATCGACCACCGAAGAAGGACTCAAGGAAATCCATAAGCGCTTCAATATACGCAAAAACAAAGAGATGAAAGATTCAATCCGCACCATACATCGACACGGCATCGCCGTTGTCGGCTCTTTTATTATGGGCCTTGACATCGATAACAAAGACATCGGCAGGAAAATCGCCTCAAAGGCACACGATATCGGCATCGACGCACTCAATATAATGTTTCTCACCCCCCTTCCCGGTACGGAACTCTGGAAAGAAATGGTGTCACATGACCGGATCATACTCAACTCGTTTCCACACGACTGGCGCTTCTACACTCTGACCTTTCCGGTAGCCCGTTATAATCATCTTACCTGGCGTGCCATGTGCGCGGAAAAAGAACGCTGTTACCGCTCGTTCTATTCGTTCAAGGGGATTCTCAAAAGGGTGTACGAGAGCCTGCTACAAAGACGTAACTTCATTGTCACCCTGCTCAGCAACCTGTGGTATCGTAACAACACACTTCGTGTGGACAAAAAAGCATATAAAGAATTCGACCTTACCCCGGGCGATACAACCTGGCAGGAATATAAAAAAAGCGAAGCGCGCTGATAGGGGCACACATAGTTTCGCTACGGTAGTTACCGAATCAACTCCTTACCGCACAAAGCAGCAACCCGGGGACGAAACGCCTGCCACCTTCTTTAGCATGCCAAAATAGTGGCTGATGTTGAATATCTCGAATATCAACAACGAAGCGGTAACAATTCCACCACCGGAGAACTCGCGATAGAATTTACGTATTAAGAACCGGTACAACTATCGCAATTTATATAAACAGATTATAATTCGCATTGTCCGCTTCGTTGAGGTAATACGAGACACCTCCGAACTCTATCCCGTCGATAAGCTCTTGTTTTTTGATCCCCATGATATCCATCGACATCGAACAGGCAACAAAGCGGATATTGTTTTGCGCAGCCTGCTCCATGAGCTCATCGAGCGTATAGACGTTCTTTTTTTTCATCACGTGATTCATCATCCTGGTTCCCATGCCGCCCATATTCATCTTTGACAGCACGGTCTTGCGGGGACCGCGCGGCATCATGGAACCGAACATCTTCTCGAGAAAGGACTTGTTGAGCCCCTTTATCTGCCCGGAATCCTTTCGCAGCAGATTGAGTCCCCAGAAGGTGAAAAAGAGCGTCACTTCGGAGCCCATCGACGCAGCCCCGTTGGCGATAATGAACGCCGCCATCATTTTATCCATATCATTGGAAAAAATGACCATGGTTTTCTTTTTGGATCGGTCTTCGCCCGCTCCATCCCCACTCGAGGCGGGACACGCCTCCCCGGACGCACCTTTCTGAATGACCGCCTTGTAGACACCGTCCTCGGTGGTGAGCGATACGAGCCTGTTCCCGGTTCGGCTGCACCATGCAGGCACATCCATGGCAAACCCCTGATCCGTGGCGTGAATCTCCAGTTGCGCTCCGTCCGCCAGCTCCTGCATCCCCTTTTTGAGCTGCATCACCGGCCCCGGACACTGCAGCCCGGTTGCATCGATCGTTTTTTGGGGACTGATCGTCTCATCACCCGACGGTGCCGAACACGACGCAGCACTGCTGGGTGACAGATAGGCGCTGTCCATACTCGATGAGACAAATGCACTGTAGGTTTTATACCCTCCGGTGAGATTGCGTGCGGCAAAGCCCTTCTGCAGAAGAATCCGCGTTGCCTGATAACCCCGTAATCCTACCTGACAGTAGACGAAAATCTCCTTGTTTTTGTCCAGCTCTCCCAGACGGGAACGGAGCTCGTCGATGGGTATGCAGACCGCCCCGGGGATCGCCCCCTGTTCGTACTCCTCACGGGTACGCACGTCAAGAATCGTACCTGTATACGCGTTCGGGTCGAGCACTTCTTCGGCATATGCGACCGGCATGCGCCCGTCCAGGATGTTCTGGGCCACGAA
Organism: uncultured Fibrobacterota bacterium; assembly: GCA_964589825.1. Taxonomy (GTDB): domain Bacteria; phylum Fibrobacterota; class Chitinivibrionia; order Chitinivibrionales; family WJKA01; genus CAZPUS01. The sequence continues at coordinate 13,881 of CAZPUS010000052.1, forward strand.
CCCGGCCATATTGACCGGATCCTTGGCATTGCCGTGCGGCGGCGCATAGGCGAGTTCCAGCTCACTAAGATCGTCTACCGTAAGCCGGTGACGCACCGCAGTGGCAAGCACATCGATACGTTTGTCGATACCGTCTTTACCCACGACCTGCGCCCCGAGTACCCGCCGGTTTTCCGGAGAAAACAGCATCTTTATTGAGAGCGGATACGCCCCGGGATAATAGCTCGCATGACTTGCGGCATGCACATACGCCTTCATGGTCCGCACGTCGCACGTTTTTGCGTTCTTTTCGCTTATGCCGGTGGTAGCAATCGAGAGATCGAACACTTTACAGATGGACGTACCCTGAGTGTGTGTATAGCTGGAATCGAGGCCCGAGATGTTGTCGGCCACGATTCTCCCCTGCCGGTTGGCAGGCCCGGCCAGTGGCACATGCACTTTTTTCCCGGAGACAAAATCGGTCACTTCGATTGCATCACCCACCGCATAGATATGTTCCCTGCTGGTGCGCATATGATCATCGACCACAATCGCTCCACGCCGGCTGAGTTCGACACCCGAATCTTTAAGAAAGGCCGTGTCCGGCTTTACCCCTATCGCGAGAACAATAAGATCGGCCTGCAACGCTGTCCCGTCTTTGAGCTGTACCGATATGCTCTCCCCGGTATGTGCGAACGACGAAACCGCATTGCCCACATGAAGCCTAATGCCGTTTATCATCATGTCCCGCATCACGATATTCGCCATCTCTTTGTCCGCGGGAAGAAATATCTGATCCGCCGCTTCAACGAGTGAGACGTCAAGTCCGCGATGACGCAGGTTCTCGGCCATCTCGAGACCGATAAATCCGCCTCCCACCACCACGGCTCGGGATGCCGCGTTCGAATCCACGGCTGCGCGAATCCGGTCCATATCATCGAGGGTACGAAGGGTCATGATACGTGAAGAATCTATCCCCTCGATAGGCGGACGCATCGGGGTACTTCCCGGTGAAAGCACCAGTTCGTCATACGATTCACTCTGCTGCGCACCATTGTGCTGCACAGTGATGATTTTCTGATCAGGAGAAACTGCCGTTACCTCGTGGCCGAGTCTGACATCGACATTATACCGGGCGTTGAATGACTCCGGGGTCTGGATGATAAGCTTGTCACGCTCCTTTATGGTATCGCCGATATGGTACGGAAGGCCGCAGTTGGCAAAGGAGATGTAGTTGCCGCGTTCAAAGATTGTAATGTGCGCATCTTCATCAAGACGCCGCATGCGCGCGGCAAAACTCGCACCACCTGCCACGCCCCCGACCACACAGATTTTTTTGCTCATAGTGCATTACCTTTGCTGTTGTATGTCCACAGTTTATTATTCATCACTTTTGTGAAAAATACGTGTTTTGCAAAATAAAAATTGTAGTATCGACTTACTATTGTCCGGGGGAAGTCTCGCTTGTTTCGACAATGTACAGGCCTTACGGATCTTTTGGTACCGGTATCGACCTGTTATTGTAAACAACATTTAAGTATATTTACTATATATTCACCGTCACGTCTGAGACCTGAAGAATTAAAAACCAATAATGAGAATCGTGAGACGTATCCATACAGAGATAGAAATCCGGAAAAAATGTGTAGCAGAACGAACACGCAATAGAAATGATGCGTAATTTAACATACTCAGAACCTGACAGAGGGTATTGCACATGAACAAAGAAACGCTCACTGCCGTTATTCATCGGGAAGAAAATTTATATATAGCTCAGTGTCCGGAAACAGGTACAGTCAGTCAGGGAAAAACGGTTGAAGAGGCGGTTCGTAATCTCAAAGAAGCAACAGAGCTATACCTTGAAGAATTTCCAATGCCCGCAGTTGAACGGTCTTTCATGACCACGTTCGAGGCGGCACATGGGTAAATATAAAAGGGTTTCAGGGAAACAACTCATCAAAGCGCTTGAAAGAATGGGATTTGTAAAAGCCCGCCAGCGTGGCAGTCATGTGGTTATGAAACGGGTAGAACCGCAAGCCACGGTTGGTTGTGTCGTACCGATGCATAAAGAACTCGCTACGGGTACACTGCACGCTTTGCTTAAACAAGCAAAAGTGACAATCGAGGAGTTCGAACAATACCTGTAGCAATCCGCAGAAAGTCTCGCTTGTTTCGACAATGTGAATACGTCACTCCTTCCTTTCTGAATACAAAATGATCGTATCCCCTTCCCAATTGAGCACACCCTCTTTTTTCAACTGCTGAAGCATCCGGGAAAACGTCTCCGGCGTGGTTCCTATGGTACGGGCCATCTCCTTTTTGCTCATCCCCGGAACAATCCGATCCTTCTCCCCGTAGTGATCCTGTAAAAACAATAAAAAACGCTGCCGTACATCACCCGATTGCATGTGCTGCAGCCGCGTGGTAAGAAAACGCTGCTTTGCCATGAGCAGGCTCAGAAAATCGTTCCTGAACGAAGAATTTTCAAGCAGACAAAAAAACTGATGCCTGGGAAGCAGAAACACGGTG
>CAZPUS010000053.1:0-16018 GCA_964589825.1 uncultured Fibrobacterota bacterium
AATTTTTGTTTGTTGGTAAGATCTTCCGTATGACCGACTCTTATACGTGAAAGACGCAGGTGACTTTGATTGCGCATTTCGTCGCAAAGCGAATTGCAGCCGTCCAGTGCGTAGTCCTCCGCTATTTTTACCTTGAGTTCTCTTTGCTTTGCGGTTTGGAGTGCTATTTCGAACAGCGTAAAAAACTCTTCGGTGAGGTAGCCGGGATTCATTTTAAATCCGGGACGGATAACGATACCCCCGAAGCCGTTTTCTGCAATAGCATGAACCTGACGTTTCACTTCATCGGCACAAATGTAAAGGTTCCATATCCATAGTGCCCACGGAAGATGGTGGGCTTCCGCTTTCTTGAGTGTCTGCGAAATGCTTTTCAATGTACATTACTCCTTTGCTAGAGTAGAGAGGATATATAGGGAATCGGCGCTGGATGTCTTCATTAATGACATCGCACAACTGTCCGGACTCATTTCCCCTGGTTGAAGTGTTGGTGAACCGTTTTGCGTACACCACCTTTTTGAGCGAGCATATCTGCGAGCATATTTTGTACGTTCTTTCCGGCGTCGCCATACGAGAAAAGATCTTTACCCATTACCGATGTGTCGCGGATCAAATCCGCAAAAACGGCGGCACTTGCCGGATCTCCGAGTGTGGCTTTTTCGCCGGTTTGCAGCAGTCGTTCTTTAATCGGGTCGTTCTGAAGCTCGTATTGATTCCCCTCATCGTCTTTTGCGAGGGTATATCTGAGAAATCCTGCGACCGGCAGAAGGATCGTATCGCAGATATGACTGTCGAGGCCTTGTTCGCATGCGGCAAAGTAGGTGTTCAGAAAACGAGGGACCATTTTTGTCGATGCATTGAGGGCGATTCGCAGCGGGTTATCCGGAATATTGGGATTGTTGAGCCGCCGGATGGTATCCTCGGCGAATTGTTCGGCCGACATCCCTTCGGTAGGCTGTATCGTGGCGAGTACCGCCTTCATTATAGTCGATATGATATCGGTTATTTCTTTGTCCTGCATTGCCTCGTATATGCCGTAGGGCCGGCGGTAGCCAAGCAGCACGCCGATTCCCGCAATTACCGAGTGACTCATGTTGAGCAGACGAAGCTTAATGTCTTCGTATTGTTGCACTGCGTCGTGGCCTTTTACCATAAAGACGCCGCGTGCCTGTTCAAATGCCGGACGACCGGCGGGGAATGCGTCTTCCACCGCCCAATAACGGGCTTCTTCGGTTACGATAAGATTGGAGGTGATGCCGAGTTCATGTAGTTTTGCGTACGCGTTATCATCCGGAGGAACCGCAATCCGGTCGATCATTGTGTTGGGAAAAGAAAACCGCGAAGGATCGCTCAGGTATTCGAGAAATTCCGACTCCACCAGTCCCTTTTCTTTCCACGCGCGGGCCATGGTTTTTACGGTCGCTGCGGTAAAAAGCCCGTTGCTGGGGAAATTGGTACAGCTTACCAGCGCAAAGTTAAGACCTGCGTTATAACGTTCGTAGGCGAGTGCGGTCCATCGTCCCGCATCGGAAGTGATGGTGCCGTTTTGCATGTCGGCTTTTACATGTGCGGAAACCGGGTGTGCGTATTCGCCACCGTCGTATGTCATGCCGTACGCTCCCTCGGGAGCGTTAATGGTGCCAAACTGCAGCTGGGGGGACCGCATGAGTTCGCATGCACGCTGCCAGCAAAGGCTTTTGGGATTTGCATTGCAAAACAGTATGGAGGGTATCGCCCCCTGAATCTGCATGCGTGCCACCCCTTTTTTGTTTTCGTAGACACATTGTGTGGCAAGATAATCGGTTGCGGAAAGCTGGGTGAAATTGGTACAGTCAAAGGTCTCTATTCCGGCAATTGTCCCGCAGTTTTCGGCATTGGCGTGAATGAGATCCTGCATGATATCGGCAGTGTGGCCATACGCCATATTCCCGGTAGAAAACGCGAGCCCGCGTATTGGAAGAGAATCCCTGTCAAATGCAGGTAATTCAACATCTTTGCCCTCCCAGAACGTAGTGTCCGAAAGAAGCGCCTGTGTGAGTACACGTGGAGTCATGTTAAGATCGATCCTTTTATATAGTATTCAAATCTGCAGGTACAAAAAAGAAAAATACTTTAAAAAAATATTATATTCCACCGCCGTTGTCATATTTTTGAGATAATAGATTGTATAATATGGTGTTATGTGTTTTAAATCCTGTCTCACCCCATTTTTTTTCTGTAATTTTTTTCCTCCTTAATATTCCGGAGGAGCGTTTTGCCCAATCGGAATGATTTTTCACTGTCGGTGCATAAGAAATAAACTGCGGAAGATAGGACTGTTCATGTACATGGCTGCTATCGATACGGATGCATTGTGGTACGTACGAGTCGGAAAACGGATGGTTGTTTCCGCGTCTTTTATTGAATGGTGCGGAATAGAAAAAAACTATCAACAGCTATAATAATGAGTTATGACAAATACGCACCAGCGTCTGTGTCGTAATGCCAGGAGCCTGGTATTTTTTTGTACCTTAGAGTATAATTAAAATATATTTGTGTTGTTCAGGCCCGGGCAAAGCAGGGGTGCAGTCTGCGTTTCGGATACCTGGGGCGGTGGTTGGGGGATGCGGTAACTTATATGTTGTGCGCTTGGTTATACCTGAATTGAGCGGTTTTGTTGGCGGAATCTGCTGCAATCCGTTTTTAACTTCTCTGAAACCATGAGACAACCAACAAGGCTGTCCCATGGTTTTTGAAAACAGAATAGAAGCACGGCTCAGCGCAGCTTTCATCAAAACAACTGCTCAATTCAGATTACATTATTAACGACGCAGGCAAAGAAAATGCAGCTTTGCCGACGCTGCTGTGGAATAGAGTCAGGAGGTCGCTATGGGGCGCAAAGCAAAGCAGGAAGCAGAGCAACCACTCGATTTTATACGTGGCAAGGTGCATGTGCTGGTAATCGATTCGAATCCGGAGGAGATGGATTGCCTGCTGCAACGCCTGAAGCAAAAGCAAATGTATTCGATTCATATCTGCCGCAGTGTAGCCGATGCGCTTCACCTGCTTTCAATATGTAATTTTTTTCATGTGTGCATAAGTGATTTATTTGAAGGGGACGGCAGAAGCGAATCGTACACGTATTTGCAGCGCTATGGCGCAACGCTGCCCACTATTTATGTGAGTGGTATAGGAAAACTTGAGCAGGGATTCCGGTTAAAGGAGCTCGGGGCCCGGGCTGTGGTCACAAAACCGCTCACTCCGGACAAATGCAGAATTGTAATTGAAAAAATCAATGCATTTTTTCTCGACTTTATCCTTTTACCGCCGGATGGAATTCTTAATGACGATATTCTTAAGTCATGCTGCAGCACATTAAAAAAGAACAAGCCCCCCTCAGTAGCCTCGTGGGCTACCGATTCGGGCATAGATGAGTCGTATCTCAGAAGAAAGTGGCGGCTATGGTTCAAAGTGCATCCCAAAGTGGTCCTCGATATGTATTGTTTCTTTTCATATGTGTTTGAAACGTACGTGCAGCAGCGGGAATGCAACAGCGTATCCCGGGCTGTGAAAGAATCCCGCATCGAGAGATTCAGGCGGTATTACGACCGCAACAGGGATATCTGTGAATGGTACCTTCTCGGGCGTCAGCGATAATTGGGGAGGCCATTGAGGGCGGTTGAGGGGGGAGGGGCTCCGGGCAAAATTCGAAAGCTGCTGTCATCTCTACTGCTTCTTAATCTTTTTTAAATCAAAATCCAGCCAACACGTTCGACACATAATTATAGAAAACGCATTGACAGCAGGGCTCACCGCAGTTTACATCAAAACAATCCCCCGTTTCAGGAAGTAGTAAAAACGGGACATATTGTCCTTGTTTTGCATAAAAAAAAGCCATATATTTGGAGTTCACGCAAGATTATCCGTTTTTACAATTATTCAAGCGGGAAATTCATATTTCGATACCGCATAAATAACACCGGAGGAGTGGACATGATAAAAGGATCTCGTTTCGCGGGAGTTTGGCTGGCATGCATGCTGGTATGTGCATGTGTTGTTCAGAGCAAAGCTGCAGAAATGACTGCAGGACGCTGGGCTATAGGCTACGACGAAGGCATCGGGGGACGATATTATGTCGTGGATGCATTCTCGGTACATGGTGCACTCGATTACAGAGTCACTGGTGCGGATACGGTGGGGCGGCAGCCGATCAATACCATCGCCTTAAAACTGGGTGGCGGCTATGCCTTACTTATGAATGAATCAGTCGCTCTGAGTCTGTTCGGTGAGTGGCGCCAGGAGCTTAATCAGATGGAGACCGCGCAACGCGTACCTCAAAGCGGCACGAATGTAGATGCAACTATGCGGTACAATCAATGGAATACCATATTCCGCCTCGGCGTACGCCCCGAGGTGTTTATTACCGATCAATTTTCGATTGATTACAGGGCCGGTGTTGAGTTTATTATGCATGGCACGGAGTATGAGCTCAATGCAACCAATGATGATACCCGAAGCAAGGAGAACGACTTTCTTGAATTCGGTATATACCGCGCTCGTGATCTATTGATGGGCGAAATGAATCCAATGTTGGCGATCGGTATCAATTACTACCTGAATTGAGCGGTTTTGTTCGCGAAAATCATAAGCCAGCCAACACGTTCGACGCATAATTATCGAGAACGCATTGACAGCACGGCTCACCGCAGCGTTCATCAAAACAACCGCTCAATTCAGGTAGTATTTCAACTGATGATTATGCGCGGTACGGGCCGAGTACACAGGGGGAAATAAAATGATAATTGTCGCATTAATCAACCCTATCAGCAGAGGAGGAGTATCGTGAGTAACATCAAAAAACAATGGTGGAAGTCGATTGTGTGGTGTACAATGGCAATTGCCGGTGCGAGCCTGTTATTTGTGCAGTGCGCCAAAGACAATCCGGCGAACCCGGCCTGGGAAGACGATGCGGAAACCTGGACTTTTTCGGGAAAAGTTGTTGACGGAAGCAGCGGAGACGCAATGGACAGTGTCACGGTTTCCTGGGTTAATCGCCTCGAAGAAGATACCAGCACCGTGACTAAAACGGACGGGAAATTCTCCATCTCACGCAATGCCCCCGGCCAGCAGACATTCTCCTTTTCGGCCGGCTCCTCCTACTCAGTAGTTAATCAGGTGGTAGAATCCCAGCGTGACAACGACTCGATACTCCTCGATCAGTCCTCCGAGGTCACGCTGTATCCCCTCAGCGGTCGGCTTAACGGATCGGTCGTCGCGCGACTGCATAAGCTCGCGGAGGAAGTGAACGTCGACAGTGCAACGGTAATGATTAAATACGTTGATGAAAACGGTACTGCGATTGCCGGGATGAGCCCGTCCGGTGCCACCGCACTCACCACGGCCGGTGCGTTTTCATTCACCAGCCTTGCAGTCGGCGCACAGCTTGAGGTAAAAGTGTCGAATGTAACCATAAGCGGTGTCGATTATACGCTGAGTGAAAATATCGACAACCTCTCTCTTGCCAAAACGAGTTCAATAGGACTTGGTAAACTCGTGATGAAGCCGGTTGATGCGGCCGATTTCGATCTTCTGCTGCCTCCGTCCGATGTGGTTGATGCAAATGCCGCTATTCATGTCAGGTTTTCCGAAAATGTCGATACGACGGTAGTGGAAATGACCGAACAGGGCGGTGAAGCAGCAGCCATAGCGCATACCGTTACCATAAGCGGAAAAACAGTAACGATTACGCCGACGACCACTCTTGTCGAGGACGCGAATTATAATATCAAGGTTTATGCGTTCGGCGTACTGGGTGGTGAGTACAACAATGCCAACAACGCGTGGACTGTCACCGCAAAAGGCGGTGGCCTTTCGAATGTGGTCTCCTCTAATGTGCTCGATAAAAACCATCAGGCGGTACACGGCCTAGGACTAGGGGATACCATCGAGTTTACCATGAGTGACAGTGTAACCAAAGCGAATGCGTCGGTCTATTTTAACGAAGGTACCTCGAACAATCCTGACTGGAAGCTGGTTCTCTCCTCCCTTACCGTGGATGCCGCGACGAATAAAGTGATGATCGCTGCTGACGGACAGTGGCAGAGCGGGGAACACAAGGTCGAATTCTCCGGTGAACTCGAAAATGGTGCGCCGGTAAATTTCGATATCCGTTTCAGTACCGAAGCAGCACTTTCGTTTATCTATTCGAACGTATACAAACCGGTGACCCAGAATTACGGGGAAGCGAAAGTCGGGCTCGGACTCAACGATAACATAATCGTGGTCGCGAACAAAACGCTTGAAAGTGCAAACGCGGTGCTTGAAGAATCAGGCGGAGCGGATGTGGATATCTCCGTAAGCGTACGCAACGATACGGTAACTATCAATCCGGACAGAGCGCTTGACGCTGCCACCGATTACAATCTGTATCTTACCGTGACTACCGCCTCGAATGAGTCAAAAACTATCTATACAAACAGCGGCGCTACCGGTTATGTGCAGTTTAAAACCGCAAGTACGAACATCTACGTGGTGTCATCCAATGTGATTACCTCGGACGGCAAGGGTCTGACCGGGGTCGCGGTCGATGACACCCTCTGGTATCTGCTTTCCACTTCATTCGATGCCTCGACCATCGATGTCGATCTGGAAACAGCCGGGTTTGTTGATGTAAATGCGGTGGTAACCACCAGCGGTGATACGGTATTTGTCGATCCGGTAACCAACCTCTCGACGGATCAGGATTATCAGATCACCATTAAAGGGAAGTCATCGGACGGAGATCAGATCAATATCGCGCTGACTGCGTCAGATGAAGAGTTTACCACCGAAAAGAGCCTCTTTGTACTCGAGACCAATACAGAGGATGCAAACGGGAACGATCTGACAAATTTCACTCCATACGATACCATGTGGGTTCGTTACTCCGAAGTCCTTGATTCGGATATCGACCATATCGAATGGGGAACCGGGGCCTCGGTGGAACTCAATGGTGATACCACGTCGAACAACTACAATGCGCACGCATGGATCAATGGAGACACGCTTTTTGTTGTACCGCTTTCTTCTCTGGTTCAGATTCCATTCGGTACCAGTGACGTTGGTTTTGAGGTCGATGTTAAATCGACGTCAGGCAAAGCTTCCGGAGATATAACCTTTGAAGTTGATTACAAAGACAGCGATCTCTATGTCAAAGCGACCAATGCAAAAGATGCAAACGGTAATATGCGTACCGATCTGGGTATGACCGATCCCATCTGGGTGGTTTCGAGCGTGAAACTTAGTGAAGTGACTGGTGTCAGCGGTGGAAGTCTGGGGGGGACAGATCCCAGTGATCTGACCCTCGATAACGTGACGCTCTCCGCAACCGGCGATACTATCACGTATACGCCGTCCGTGAAGCTCGATCCGGGTACGCATTACGATATCGATTTCGATGTCGAACGTACCGACGGCATCACCTCGGGTATTACCGGAGTGCTTGATGTCGAGTGGACCACGGAAAGCGGTGTGCGTATCGTATCGGTTAACAACCGCTCCGGCGGCAAGTATCGCGCATATAAGGTAATCGGAGACAGCCTGGTGGTTACCTTTTCGAAAGCGGTAGACACCTCAGGTGCGGCCCCGACCCAGTTCGATGTGAACAATTTCGTTACCAATTATACCGCTTCTTGGTCGAGTGATCTCAAAACCGTAACGATCAAAAACACCGACACCCTCGTTGCTTCCTTATGGGGGACCGCCACACCGTACACCTCCGGTGCCGGCACACGCCAGTACAATAACGTAAGTTTCGATCTTACCACTGCGGACGGAGAACAGCAGGCAGCGCTCGATCCGGCCAATGAGACCATTGAGCTGCATACCGAATACGGTCTCTATGCAGTACAGACCAACTTCCTTGAAAACCATACCGATCTCTCCGATGCGCTGTTGGGTACAGAATCGGAAACCGATACCTTCCCGGTAAACGGCGACATTACCATTACCTTCAATCGGGCGGTCGACAGCAGTGCGATTAAGAATGCGGCGGAGAATACCTTTATCGCGCTTCTCGAAAACGGAACAACCGTGAAGCTTGATATTACACTTTCGTTCTCATCGGACGCCAAGACGGTCACCATCAATCCTGCGGCGATGCTCGACAGTAATACGATCTATCGCGTGTGGGTAAGCGGCTGTCCCGGTGCGGGAATCCGGTATGCCACCAACGGTACGTATACCGGTCCTGAGGGCGGAAGCTACCTGAGCGATGGTTTTACCACCGAATCCGCGCCGGATGTCAGTATCACAGGATTGTACGATCTTACCGTTGTGGCGGACACCATGGATACCAGTGCCACTTCGGGACTGGGTACCAACCGGATGGCCGCCTCTGCCGAAGCGTATTATAACCCATGGTTTGTTTATCCATACGATTCCCGTTATCTAATAGGCGGTATGGCAGTGCCGACCTCGCTTCGCTTCAACATCACCAAGCCTGCCTGGAACAAACATCACGGAGATTCGGTCGATGCGTACCAGTATCAGGTGCGTAAAGTGACTCGAAATGGTACCACCACCGGCTGGTATACGGGCACCCAGACCAAAGCTACCACTGCATGGAGTAACAGCTGGAATGCGACCAACCCGTCACAACTGGAGTGGGATCTTGATATCAGCCTCGAGGCGTTTTATTCCAATCTGCTGACTTCGAGTAAAAACGGGTACACGAATTTTAATCACATTTTCAACGATAGCTCGGAGCTTCAGTTCAGATTTCGCGCAGTGCACGATATCAATGCCGACGGTGATTACGAAGATCCGGGTGAATTCGGTGTATGGAGCAGCTCTTCGGTCGTGTTGCGTGACAATACCGCACCCATGGATAGTGCGTTCGTCGATTTGACTACTACAGCGGAACGAAACGATCCAGGCGACGGTGGTGTAAACATCGGTTTTGATGATTGCTACGATTCAACCGGTGCAACGGTCACGCACACGATAAACCGTACCGGAGCCAACGACTTCAGCATTTACTATGTCTATGAAGTCGAATTTTCCGAAGACATGGACACGTCGACCGCACCCTCTGTCGGAGCCTATTCCGAAACCAGTACCAATGCATCCGGTATCAATGTAGTTACCACCGGAAGTGACTTCGGGTGGACTGCGGGAGACACCTATACCTTCGCGGTTGTTCTCACCGGTGGTACCGATTATACGGGCGATGCACCGTATCTGAATGTCGACATAAGCGCAATGAAGGATAACAGCGGTGTGGATGTTCAGGAATCGGGTAACGCACCAACTGCACCAGCAGACGGTGTTACCAGAGCTACGGTTATCGGCCATGTCAATTTCGAGTATGGCAGTAAATATGTAGAAATTCTGGGGCTGTAATCACCCTGTAATTCCCCCTCGGTTCTGTAGCACAGGGGAATACGTCCACAAAAAGGCCGGTCTGTTATTCAGACCGGCCTTTTTTTTAAAACGGGTACGCATATCTAACGGATACCCTGAAGAGTAATCAGATATAATACCGGGGACAGCGTTTAGGAGAATGGCAGGCCTTTGACGTTACCCGAGCCTGCAACCCTGCTACATTGTTTTCCACCACCGGTACAGAGAAAGCCACTGATCGGTGTCCAGCTCCTGGGGCCTGCACGTATCGTTGCCCACGATATTGACCAGTTGCTGCGCAATTTGCGGCTTAAAAGAGGGGGGCAATGCGATTGTATTGACGAGTTTCTTCCTGCGCGCGCTGAAGCCTTTTTTTACGAACGCAAAAAAATCCTTCCACTCATGCGTTGCGAGTTTACTATTCAGATCGGGTGCAACCTGAAGCTGAAACACCGCGGAGGAGACGTTCGGCGGCGGGAAAAATGCACCGGGGGGTAGGGTGAAACGCATCCGGGGGGTACCGAAGAATCTGCAGAACACCGAAAAGTAGGAGAAATCACTGTGTGCGGGCTGTGCGCAAATACGCTGTGCGACTTCCCGCTGCACCATAAACGTACAGGAGAGAATCCGATTGCCGTGCAGCAGTACATTGTGGATTATCGAAGAGGCGACATTGTAGGGAAGATTGCCGACCACATGCAGTGTGGTGCCGGTATCGGTAAAGTCGTATGCCGTGGCGTCACTGCACTCTATGGTATAGCTGCCGGTACCAAGAAGTTCTTTGCACTTCCTGATCAGGTCCGGATCCTTTTCCACAATATGCAGATCAGGATAACGCTGGATCAGAAAACGGGTCAGCGCGCCCCTGCCGGCACCAATTTCGACTACTCTGCAGTCATGAGCACACGGCGGGATTAAATCAACGATTTTTTGCGCATACCGGCGATCTGTCAGGAAATGCTGTCCGAGGCTTTTCTTGGGGGGCATATGAGAAAGTGATATACGGATAAAAGTTGCGATAGTATGATGCGAATAGTAATTTTATCGGTACCATGCATAAAATAGCTTATATACTCGGCACGGTGTGTCTGTTTTCTGCCCTTTTTTGCAACAGGGGTAAAGAAGAGCAATCCCCGCGCGAAAAAGAAATAATTCTTTCGGATACCGTATGTACGCCTGTTGAGAGACGCACATGGCAAAGGATCTCCGGGGCGCTCGATTCGCTCAGTCTCAAGTACCGCAGCGTAGTCGATTCCGCGGACGGCAAGGCGCGTATACATGGCCTGCGCCGGTTTGCGCGTCAGCAGGATTCATTGTGTGTAACACGAGGACTTGCGGGCGGATATAGTACGTACGATAGTCTGAGCAGGCACGTGGCACGATACTGTAATGAATTTCGTTTTAAACCTCGTCCCGAAACTACCTCACAACGACTCGAAAAATAAGCGCGTGACAGTATCGTAACACGAGGGCTCCCATAGCATGCGCGATATGTAATATTGAAAAACCGGGCAGGTAGCAATCAGTGCTCCTGGAGGCAACGATACAATAATGGTCTTACCAAATACTGTTACAAATGCATGGTGAATCCACAGCCAACCGCAACGCATTCCAGTTGTGGATGGGCACTTTTCGCGATAATTGCACGGGCTTTTTCCACCATTCGGTCCATTTTTTCATCACTGTTTTCACGGTTGAGATGAAACAGCCCGAGGTGTTTCACCCCGGCTTCCACCGCGAGCTTTACCGTGTCGGTGTATTGCGAATGACCGAAATACTTGTTATAGTCATCCCGCGTGTATTCCGCATCATGGATCAAAAGGTCGCTTCCCTTGCAGAATTCGGTATAGTCTTTACGTGTGAGTCCTCCGGGATGGATATACGAAAGCTCATTGTCGGTAATAAAGGTGAATGTCGCATTCCCTTCGGTGAATTTGAATCCGAGCCCTTTATTCGGATGGCTGATATATACCGGTGTAATTGTCACAGGACCGATAGAAAACGGGGTTGTATCGATATTTGTGTAGGAGATACGGGCATTAAATGCATCGATAGTGACCGGGAAAAACGGAGGATTCATGACACCGCGAATGATCCGCTCGTACGATTCCATCTCGAATGGGCACCCGCGAACATGTATAGCGGTATTTGAATTGAACATCGGGGTGAAAAAGGGCAGACCCATCAGATGATCCCAGTGTGCATGGGTAAAAAGGAGGTGTATCGTACGGCATTTCTCCTGAGAAAGCGTATTGCCAAGGCCGCGTATGCCGGTGCCCGCATCGACCACGATTATGTCGTTTTCTTCACTGCGTATCTCCATGCATGTAGTATCGCCGCCATACTTGACATACTCACTACCGCTTACCGGTATTGATCCTCTCGATCCCCAACAGCGTATTTTCATTTACAATGCCTCGTGCGAACGATTATGTGAAACAGAAACCTGATGTTCATTTATCGCAGCCTCGTGGTCTTTCTTGTGTATGCAAAGGTGCTTCTGTTTTGCGCACTGGAGCAGATGGCTGCGGTTGTTTCAGAATGGGACGGAAAAAACAAGCAGAGGACATGGTGTGTTGGGTGTCTCTGCCTGTAACCCGGTATGAATTAGTCATTAAAACTAATATACTATTTTTAACGTTCAAGCCGCACTCCGTTTTTTATTGTACGCTGAAGTAATAGGTACTTTTCCATGTTTTCTTTTTCGAGGCGGATACCGAGATGGAGCTGAATGGTTCGATACAGAGTGCTGTGGGTTGTGCGTAGAGTGCGCATTTGGTAATTGCAGTTGTTCCTTCAAAACGCACGCACGCATTGGTAGTGGTGTTACAGATACGCGCGTAGTGGTTGTATACACTGTCCGTGAGTCCATTAAGCAGGTAATAAAATGCATTTGAAGATGAGGGCGAACTCGTAAAACCGATGATGGTGTCGTGTACCGTAAGCTCTCCGCTTACATCACCTCCGGGCTGAGGTGCACTGCGAAATGACACTGAATACGCCGGGCCTATTTTGTTACCATCGATTATAGTAAAATTGTGACAGTAATGAACCGTATTGATTTCAACTGTTCCCGTGTTATAAAGGGTACGTTCTATTTTTATTCCGGGTGCATTGGGAATACAACTGATGCGTTTTACATAGGTATACTCTATTCCCCGAACCGGGGGGATGGTGTGATGGAATTCTATCCAGTTTGTCCCTCTTCCCATGCGTCTGGTGCCGTAATCGGTAATCTGATCCTGCCGAAGATAGGATTTGTAGGTGTTGTTGTCTGTTTTTTGCAAAAGACCTACGCCTATCTTGACGAATTCTTCTCCCGGGGAAGCCTCCGCATACCCTGGTGGAGGATTTTCCATATCGAATTCTTCGCACGGACCGATTCCGTGTTCTCCGCTGGTGGGATCATGAGGGGTTTTCCAGTCATCATACCAGCTGTGGTTTCTGTAGGTTACACGGCCTATCATACCGGACCAGTCGAAACGGGAGGCTCGATAATACCCACGGGCGGTATCTGTAAGATACACCTCTGCTTTAAGCCCGTTCTGCATAAGTATGGCTTTGGGATACCCGCTGCTGTCCGGCAAAACAACCGGACTGACATCACCGACATACGAGTGAAGTACCAGTTTGACAGATTGATATCCGCTTTTGGAAATAATGAGCGTATCCATCGCTGCAGTCGATTTTGCAGCCTTTGCATCGGTTGAATGATTTTTTGTGTGTTCGAAATCGATGCCGCCCATAAAAGACTGGTCGGAGTTGCGGCATAGCTGCTCGTAGTATACCTCGTTGTCTATCGAGAGCCTGAGTATATAAATACCGCTTCCATGCTGGTGAGAAAGAGCGAAGGTGTGGGTACCCCGACGAAAGGTCCCTGCATATGAAATGCCGGTAACGCGGCCGTGTACCGTGAAAAGATCGATTTCGAGTGAGGCTTTGGCGGTCAACAATCTAAGAAACAGCGTATTGTTCCGGATGGTATAATCGTATTGGTTCGAGTGTACCGCATGTAAGGGGCGGTCAATGTTATCGGAGCTGATCGAGAATCTTCCGTCATTCTGACTCGTGGCACTGAAGGTGGTGTCAGAGAGTGTGATGTGTGCTTCAGCAATTGGCCGATTGTCTACATCTATGATCCTGCCGTGCAGATCGACGGCATGGAGCGTGGTATATGAGAGCAGTAGAGAGAATGTAATGATTTTTATCACGTTGAAGGGCATTATCCTTCCTTTTGTTATGATTATCTGAAGGGTGACGTACAGGTGACTATGGCGGACATCCCCCTTGCCGAGTAATCTTGTCTGAGAAATCCGGACCTGTTCACACCATACAGGTAGATGCCAGGGGTATGAATCACGCACCACAGGTTATCATGTAGTTGCGAGATTTCATTCGCCCTGCAGCGCGTAACATCGTTCATCACTACAATCGTTCGGTTCAGGTTATTACACGCCAGATATCGTCAGGAAGCCGCATATCTGATGTAATTGCACGAATATACCGCAGTTGAAATCTTTTTTCAAGTGGTCGATATATGGTAAATTGTATATTATTGCGGAAGAAATTGCAACCGTCAAAAAGGATGTCCTTTGTATGAATAGGGAAGAAACTGCACGAACAATGGTGCATAAGTATCGCAAAATCGGCAGAATCGGAATAATTTGGATAACAGGCATCAGTGGTTTTTTATCGATATGTGCGGCAGCGCACCGTATTGACATGCCGGATACGCTGGTTCCGGCGGGGGCGCAGATCGAGACCGTTGCGCAGGAGATAGATTTTGCCGAAGGGCCGGCGGTCACACAGGAGGGAGCGCTCTATTTTACAGAGCTTAAGGAATCGAGGATATGGGTCGCAGCCGAAGGTGAACCGGCAACCGTCTACATGGATTCTTCGCAGGGAGCAAACGGCCTGTATCCGGCGCTGGATACAGGTGCTCTCTATGCATGTGCGGGCCATACCATAATTCGTATACAACGCGAGTCTGCCGTGGTCGAAACGCTTGTGAGTACGCTCGAAGATGAAACGGCCGGTTCATGCAACGATCTCTGTGTAACCGAACAGGGAGATGTGTATTTTACAAAACCGGATTATGCCGCTCCGTTTGGAGGGCATGTATATCGCTACTGCGAAAAAAACGGACTCAGCCGCATACTGAGCGATCTTCCCTGTCCCAACGGTATTGTATTCAATGAAAAAGATTCTCTGTTATATCTCAACATTTCCAAGGCTCACCAGACCCGATCGTATAGAATCGCATCCGATGGCACGCCAAAGTTGACAGATACCATCGCGGCATACGCGGAGCCGGACGGGCTTGCACTCGACGAATACGGTAATATTTACATTGCCTCGTATTCGGATGCCACGGTATATGTTGTTAGTCCCGAGGGAACGCAAATCGGCAGCATCGAAATCGATGATCGCAGCGTTACCAACTGCTGTTTTTCCCGGGGGCAGACAGATGCACTTTACATTACCGCCAGAACCGGTGTATATAAACTATCTGTACTCGTAAAAGGAGCGTTTTTATCGGCGCATCATTTACACGGTTTCGATGCAGAATGTGGGAGAAAAAGCCGCGGCATTACGAAGTCGTACGTGCGGCTGGATGGTATGGTGCTGCAGGGGAATGGCCATAGCAAGGTGTTTGCCGCCGGCGCTGACGAATGCTTGATGCGTATGAACGGCCGAATTCTTCCTGCAGCCGCTCCAGATGCGAATGAAAGGGAGCCGGCAGGGGTAATCGTTGAGCTGCCGTCTCCCTGATGCGCGATTTGGCTAAGTTATTTGACGATGTGCAGCGTTTTTGATATATTCAGGTGCTTAGTTTGTACGCGGCAGATATACGAGCCGGAGGCAAGCGGGGTGCCGTTGTGATTCTGAAGGGTAAGCGTCATCATGCCCTGTGGGGCAATCGTCCCGTTGTATACGCGATACAGCAGCGTTCCGTCACTGCGCAGAAGTGAGACCCGCAGGTGGCGGGATGGGGGTGTTCCAGATTCTGTGGGGGCGCAAAAGTGAAGCCGCGGATATCCGTTGCCCCGGTTTTCTATCTGTACGTGATCGTGTGCCGATGCAAGGGACCGGGGACCACGTTTAACAGGATTGATCTCTTCTTTCTCCACCATTACAAGTTCAATACCCCTTCCATTATCAGGATCGATATTTCTGGAATACTGCTTTTCAGTTGCATTGTTCCAGTGTTCATACACCCCCAGACTGGGTATCGCAGAGGCATCGTTTTCAGGGTCGTAGGTGATATCGGCAGGCCAGTAAGATGAATCGGCTGCCTGCAGTAGGAAGTCATCGGTTCCGGGTAGGTAGGGGCGGCAGCTTTTAAGAGCATATCCGTTTGTTGTATCGTATTCATTGCGAAGAATGTCGAGTGAAACCGCTTCAATAGCGACAGGGTCCTGTGATATAAGGATACTGGATGGCCAATCGTTGTTAAACGGTGCGCTTTTCCATTTGGATGGTTCACCGATCGACATCGAGTCCCCCCACAGAGCGTCGACCACGTGAAGCAGCGTCTTCCGGCCCAGATGTCTATGTCCCATGAGATCGACGAGCGCGCGATATTTTCCCCACCCCGGGTTTTCTCTGGGGAGCGCAAAATGGAGATGCTTTGCCGTCAGGGTGCTGTCGGACAGAAGGG
>CAZPUS010000054.1:0-15791 GCA_964589825.1 uncultured Fibrobacterota bacterium
CATCTGCTCTGCCGACTGAGCTACTGAGCAGTAAGAAAACTACACGACTAAAAATATATTACTCTGCAGTAAAAAGTCAATATTTTTCTGCAAAGAGATACTCCTGAAGCCGCAGCGTCCTGCGCCGGTATTACAGGGAGACAATTCACGCTCAGGTATAGCTGCGGGGACCGAATATGGTGGTACCCAGCCGCACCATGGTACTGCCCTCCTGTACCGCTACGCGATACGAATGCGACATCCCCATGGAAAGCGTATCTATTTGTGTCTGTGGATATCCCGCACGGGCGAGCTCATCGAATACCTGCTTTGTCTTTTTAAAGTGCGGTCGAACCTGTTCGGGGTCGTTGGTAAAAGGTCCCATGGTCATCAGTCCGCGGAGTCGGAGATGCGCAAGGCTACTGATTTTCTGCGCGCATTCGCGGACACGATTTGACTCGGGCGGCATTCCGCTTTTGCTAAGCTCGTTCCCGCTGTTTATTTCGATGAGTACATCGATCGATTCGCGTCCCGCTTTTGGCACCCGTTTGTCGATTTCTATCGCTTTTTCGAAGCTTTCTACCGTTTGTACCGTATCAAAAATCGCACAGGCTTTATTTATCTTGTTTTTTTGCAGATGACCGATCATATGCCAGCTCACCTTACCGGCATCATTGCCGAGTTCATCATAAAGCGTCTGGGCCTGCTGTAAATAATTCTCACCGATATGGGAAATACCGGCATCTATTGCCTCGCGGACCTGTGCAGCGGTACAGTTTTTTGCCGCAGCGACTAGCGTGACATATTCAGGCAGTTGCTGTTGAATATCACGGATGCGTTGTGCGATGCTCATACTAGATAGCTTTCTGGTACGTGTATTGTAGTGTCTGTAACGTATCCTGCATGAAAAATAACACATTACAGTCCGGGAGGCGATAACGGCTGTCAAGTTCCGAATGATATGTTCAAAGCATGCCCCCGGTTGAGCGGTGTTGCGTGCGAAATCTGCTGCCATACCTGCTGCTCTTACACACATTAAAATGATGATCCAGCCCACGCGGTTGCCCCGTCATTTTCGAAAACACATACCAGGATGGCTCACCGCAGCTTTCATTAAGACAATAGATCGGTTCAGGTAAAACGAAATGCTGTAATGCTGGTATGCGAAATTGTATTTTTATCCAATTTACCAATTGTGGTCACCTTCACAAGGAGCAGCTGTTATGTCGTATGAAAATGCAATTACCAAAGCGATAGTCGACCGGCATCACGAGATGTGGGATTCTCTGCTTGATATAGACGTGGCGATAGTCGGCGCCGGACCCAGCGGGATGGTCTGCGCAAAATACCTCGCCGACAAGGGAATCAAAGTGGCGATGTTCGAACGCCACCTCTCTTCGGGCGGCGGAACATGGGGCGGAGGTATCGGCTATCCATGGGTCGTATTTGAAAAGAACGCTTCTGCCATTCTTGAAGATATGAAAATAAAAACGACCGAATCGGCGCACGATGAGCTTCTTCTTGCCTCTTCGGTGGAAGTGCCGGTCAAACTCGGTGCTGCGGCTATTGATGCCGGGGTAACGATAATGACCGCTACCGTGGTTGAGGATCTCGTGATTGAAGCGGGGACAGTGAACGGAGTGGTGCTCAATTCGACCTCTATCCACCGTGCCGGGCTTCATATCGATCCTCTGGCGCTTCGTACACGTTATGTGGTGGATGCAACCGGTCACGAGGCGGCGATATCCCATGTGCTGGTCGAAAAAAACCCCGATGTACGTCTGGACGTGCACGGTGAGCGTTCGATGTGGGCTGAAAAAGGTGAAGAACAGCTTTTAAGCAATACCAAAGAGATATATCCCGGATTATGGGTAACCGGAATGGCGGCCAACGGTGTATACGGAGGCTATCGTATGGGGGCCGTGTTCGGAGGGATGTTTCTTTCCGGGAAAAAGTGTGCCGACGAAATCGCATCCGCCTTATCCGATCGCAGTTGAGCGATGAGTGGCCTGTATGGAAGATGAGATAGGCTATCGCGGCGGGAAATCGATCGAATTTCCCGATGATGCGGGGGTGGTGTGTGTAACACAGCCGCCCTACAACGCCAGGGGTGACGGTATACACGACGACACGGAGGCGATAAACCGTGCATTACATGCCTTTCCCAACCAGGGTGCGATAATCTATCTGCCCGATGGAGAATATCGCATCAGTGACACGCTCACCTGGCCTGCTGCAGACAGTGCGAATGAATACAAGAATACCATTCTGCAGGGGCAGTCAAGAGACGGGGTAACCATTAGACTCGAAGATGAGTGTAATGGCTTTGGTGATGTCGATTCACCAAAACCGTGCGTATGGACCGGACACAAGCCGGCGCAGCGGTTTCGTAACGCCATTCGCAATTGTACGGTATCCACCGGGAGAAACAATCCGGGTGCCATCGGCATCCGGTTTATCGCAAACAACCAGGGCTGTATCCGGCATGTACGCATATGCAGCGATGATAATAATTCCCACATCGGTCTCGACATGGGATTTACGGATGAGATCGGCCCCCTGCTTGTCAAGTACGTGGAGATAGAGGGCTTCAATACCGGCATATATACTGCATTCGTGGTCGACAGTATGTGTTTTGAGCATGTGCGTCTTCTGAATAATCACTCATGGGGGATATATAATGATGGCCAGAGCATCAGCGTACGAAAACTCACGGTACGGGGATCCCCGTGCGGGTTGTACAACCGGCATCCGGATGGATGTGTAGTAATGATCGAATCACGGATTACTGCCGATGGCTGCGACACCCCGGCACTTGCCGCAATCCATAACAGAGGAACGCTTTTTGTCCGCGATATTTTCGTATGCGGCTATAAAATGTCGATACTAAACGATGCCGGAACGATGAATAATAGCATACAAGAGAATATTACCGAATTCGTCTCTCATGAGGTAAAAACGCCGCATCCGCAAGTTCCGGCGAGATCGCTGCGGCTTGCCGTACGGGAAACACCGGACGTAGCATGTGATGAGCTTGACAAATGGGTCAGCCCCACTCATTTCGGCGCCCGGCCGGGAAGCGGTATAGATTGTGCGGATGCTGTCCAGAAAGCGATCGATTCGGGAGGATCGACACTCTACTTTCCCCGTGGAAGCTATACGATAGAAAAGCCGGTTATTATCCGGGGAGCTATAAAGAGGATAACAGGATGTGAGGCCGCGATAACTACCGTTGCCTCGGATGAGCCGATCTTCTATTTTACCGATGGTGTGCATCCGTGCGTGGTATTGGAGCGCATGCAGGGTGATTATACACGGAGGGTAAGTATCCTGCACGAGGCGTCAAGGGAGCTCATCATTCAAAGCTGTTGTGATATATCGTGTCATATGCGTGGCAGTGGTAATCTTTTCGTGGAGGATGTATGTTCCAATCCTCATTCTCACTGGGAAATCAGGGGTCAGTCGGTCTGGGCGCGGCAGCTCAATCCGGAAAACAACGGATGTGATGTAGATAATCAGGGGGGGACACTATGGATTCTCGGTTTCAAAACCGAGCGATTCGGTCCCCTGCTGCGCAACAGCGAACATGCCAGAACCGAAATACTCGGCGGATTTTTTTATGCGACCACGGGGGAAAAAGAGTATCCGTGTTTTGAAAACCGCAACTCCGATCTCTCGGTAACTATGGCGGAGGCGTGTTTTACGCGCTATCCTTTTATCAGTATAGTGAAGGAAACAGGTGGGCTGCAGCCCGGGGAGCTGTATATCACGCGGGATGAATTCCCCCGACGTACTGAAAACGGCACTGTAATTGCACTGTATGCAAGCACAGCGGCAGGTAGCAGAAAAAAAGCACATTCCTGAGACAAGAGGAGTTTGATGAGTCACGAATGCGAAGACGGAGAATATCGTGTTGAACTGCCGGGAGAGGGAACCTGCATAGGGCAGACGCGGCCATTCGATAAAGCCCTGCGTCTTCTTCGCCACAAACATTCCCGTGCACCGCTGCCACTCACGGAACTGGCTCGAATGCGTATTAAGCAGCCGTACACGTCGCCATTATGCAACTACGGAAGTTTTGTTAAAGAGGCGCTCGTATATACCGCGGCTGGTAAAACCTATTTCGTGCGCAACTCGCCGCTTTGTGATATTCACTACGCCTCAGCGGCACGTGCACAGCACGATCGGCTCGAACAAGTGCAGGGCACTGCTGATGTCCACCGCGGGTTTGGTGAAATATATTTCGGTGAGATTCTTCCGCCTGGGTTATGGCAGCATTACCTTACCATATGTAAAGAAGATACGCACAAACCGCTCATACAGCGACGGGTGTTCGAACTCGACAGACAAACGAGCTGGCGAGTACCGTGCAGAGAGTTCGCACAGGTGTCGCTTTTGTGCTGGCTTTTTGGCGGGCCGGAACGGGCATCGGCATATGGGGACTACCTTTTATCGGCCGGCATCGACAAAACGCCTGTCTGGCTGGTGGATTGGCTGAAACAGGATAACTCACGTCCTGCGTTTCTTCGTCAGCTCTATTTCGGCAATATCCCACAGGGATCCAGTATCAACGGCGGGCGCCGTCTTGGCTTCGATGACGGTGCAATGAGCCGGACGTGGGGTATTCGGGAAGAATAAAACAGTATGCGGCGGATATGGCGCTATTCTGCTGCATGGCGTATAAGGTGAAACACAGAACAAAGGAGGATGCAATATGCGTGCCGTGATAATAGGTGGTACCGGAAGAGTGGGGACCTATCTTACTCCGCGTATGGTGGAAGCGGGGTACGAGACCATAGTGGTAAGCCGTGGTAAACGCTGCCCCTTGAAAGCTCATGGAGCCTGGAAGGCGGTTTCGCAGGTCTCCATCGATCGTAAAGCGCATGAAGTCCGCGGCACGTTTGGAGAAAAAATCGCATCGCTGAAGCCCGACATAGTCGTCGACATGATGTGTTTTGCTCCGGAAAGTGCGCAGCAGCTAATGGATGCATTGCAGGAAGCGGTGCAGCATGTGCTGGTGTGCAGCACTCACTGGGTGTACGGGCATTCAACCATTGTACCCAATGACGAGACCACTCCGCATCAACCGATATGTGAGTATGGTATCGGTAAAGCGCGCATGGGTGAGGTGCTGATGCGCAAGGCGCGCACGCACGGATTTCCGGCAACCGTTATTCTTTCGGGGCATATTGTATGCCCCGGTGATATTCCGGTCAATCCCGCCGGGAATAAGGACCCGCAGGTTTTTGGACGACTTGCACGCGGTGAACGGGTTGTCATTCCGAACAATGGTATGGAAACACTGCATCATGTACACGCGGATGATCTTGCACAGGGATTCATGAACGCGATTGCGCATCGATCGGTTGCCGTAGGAGAGTACTTTAATATCATGTCACCTGCAGCCGTTACATTTCGCGGATATGCCGAAGCGGTTGCCTCATGGTTCGGCCGGAGCGCGCAGCTGGAATACCGCCCCTGGGAGCAGTGGAAGCACGATTTTGACCCAGAATGGGTGGATCAGACCTGGCAGCATTTGTTCCACAGTCCGAATCAAAGCATTGAGAAAGCAAAACGGCTGCTGGGATACCAGCCACGCTACTCTTCTTTGCAGGCACTGCGTGAATCGGTAATGTGGCTTAAGGATAACGGAGTTGGCGATACCTGAACCAAAAGATGGTGTTTGCTGCGAAATCCTGTCCTCCGTATCGGCCCTCCTGCGTGTCGAAAAACAGTGAGCCAACCAACGAAATAGACACGTCATTTCCGGGGAGGCAATAACAGCACGACACACCGAATTTTTCTTCATTGCTATCGGTTAGTGTAAACGCTAAATGAATCGGTGTGAAATCGAAGGGGTGAGATGCCGGAGATGTGGAGGGATACTTATCTTGCGGTATAAGAAAAACGGATGAGCACTCGATGCGTCGAAAGATTGGATGCTGCATCATTCGTGTTGCTTACCGTATAGCGATAGACATAATCGAGGGTGACCGCGCGGGAAATGTTGAGTCGTACGGTGTTGCTTATATCGATGTCGGGTTCCGAGATATTATTGAATGGCAGAAGCATATTGAACTCTATTTCATCGCTTATCCATTGCGCTAAAGAAAAATCCGAGAAAAAGATAAGCTCCGGGCCGACGGTCAAAGAATTGATGTTTTTATTTTTTTCGAGTGAAAGCACCCGCGCATTCTCCTGTAAAGGGATTCCCCGGTTTTGGTAGCGGATCGTGTCGTATGCGGTGTCTTTTTTTGTATAGGTATCCCAGACATTTTCCTTTTCGATGCCAAGCCCCACCCTGAAATCAGTTTCAATTAGCGAACGCGTAATCAGATCGAGACTCGTACCCGCGCCGATCTGCAGTTTAACCGGTGAGAAAAGGGGACCGAGACGCCACGACTCCTGCGTACTGTCAACTTCTTCTATTTGCTGCGTGTCGGGGTCGAATATGCTGATATAGCTTTTACTGCTGTCATCGTGCTGCAAATGGGTGTAGTGCGGAAAGAGACCGCATTCAAAACTGGCACGTGTGTAAGGGCCTATCCATTTAAGGAAACGCCATACAAACAAACTGCGCAGCCGCAGCTCATCGTTGCGGATTTCGATGTTGCGCAGTTTCAGACCCTGTGAGTGAAGGCCCTGGTTGATATCGAGGCGATTTGTCCATTCAAACGGATCGTGTGAATAGACCGCTTTTGAGCTGAACAGAAGCGCAAGTGAAGACGTGACGTTTAACGAGTCGTTTTGTAAATCATTCCGTGAATGAAAATCGAGCGATCCGCCGATGTCGAATCCGTATTTCCAGTCAGGAGTGAGAGCGCTTTTGGCAGCTATGTTGACCCTTCCTCCGCCCACGATTTCGCCGTTATTTTCATTCACGACAACCACAAGGTCGGTGAGTTCTCCGGGCAGTATACGGGTCGTTATAAAATTGGTCGGGGTGTTGTAGCTTTGTCCAAGTCCGAAGATCTTGTACGTTCCGGGTGGCAAAATCCATGTCTTGAGTTTTTCTCCCATTTGTTCAGATCTGCCCTGGCCTCGTCCGTATGGAGTAAAATCGTCTATGCGAACCAATTCATACGATTCGTCGATGGGTACGTTGCGTTCGTTGACCACTTCAATTTTGATCCCCGCCCAGTCGGGAATCAACGGAACCAGTTTCCCTTTTGTGATTGTTATACGTTGAGTGTAACGTTGATCATAGGTCCCGTTGCCGAGGTAGATGCGGTAGGTCCCCGGGGAGAGGGCATATTGCTGTCCGCATCTGCCGGAGTTAATCAGCTTTCCTGTGGAATCGACTATTTCTATCGATGGTTCACGGTCAGGCTCGCTCATGCAGGGGATATACACGGCCCCTTTGCCAAAAGGGATATCGCTTCTGTTCTGAGCAAGCTGCATGGTGAGTGAGGGTGCATCCCAGGTTTTGGCAAGGGAGTCGAGCCACCATGTGTGTGCGCTGTCGTTGACGGAATCGATACGGGCGGGTCCATGAAACGTTTTTTTGTCCGGCAGAGAATCCCTTTCTATAAGCTGCCGGCTGTATTCTTCGGTTATATCCTTACCGGGAAGACCTGAGGGTAAACGCGCGACAGCAGGCAGGATACACATGCACAGCACCAGCAGTACCGGCTCGACATGCAGATGCCTGAGTAACCGTATCAGGAAATTTTGTGGGGAGGTATGCATGGTACTATTATAACCCTTTGTACTCCTTCTGCAGGATAACCTCGATATCGTGCAGAACCTGATTCATGATATACTCCAGAATGGATGACATTTCCTTGACAAGCAGTACCGTATCGTGTTCATACACCTTTTTGGTGTTATCGAAGTTTCTGGTATACATGATTCGTCCATCGGATGTGCGGGTCAGTGTGATCGTCAATGCAAGATGTGCATACCATTCATTCTCGCTGTCGTATTCCTCGATTGCGTCGATGCGACCGCTGAGTTCGTAATCGGGTTCGTATCCTTCATCGTAGCGTCGTACCACATGACTGACAAGCTGTGATTTTTCGAGATGGTTGTATACGAGATCTGTAATCATCCGGGATGGTTTTATCGCCCAGACGCGGTACCAGTCGTAGTTAAGCTGGAAAGAACTCTTGCGATATACGAGTTGATTCCGTTCATAGACATCCTCGATATCGAAATCTTTGATGCGGATGGTCGCCGGATACGAATTCGAGGCATTTTTTACTGCCGTGGGGATATAATTCAACACGTAGTAGCGTTTGTTGATATTAGAAGCACAACCCCATATCAGCATAACACTGCAAACGGTAATGATTGTTTTATACGGTAGTTTCATCGTATCTTCCGTTGTTGTCGTTTTTTCCCTTTTATAAGCAACGAAGGATCTTCACTCAGCATTTTCGAGAGCTGATTGATATTTTCTGTCGCTTCGCGCAGATTCTCCAGGGATACCATTATATCTTCCCTGCTTTGCATAAGTGTATTGTCCATGGTACCGGAAAGACGATTGAGCGATCTGGCGGTCGAATCGATTCGTTTCAGCATTCCATGAAACGATTCACTGGTCATGGTATTCTGAATCTGGGATGTGATAAGTTGTACATCCCGGAATATGACATTGGCGCGGGCAAGAAGCTGCTTGGTTTCTACGGTTGCGGTATCTATTTGCGGCGTAACCCGGGAGAGCGAGTTGTTTATCTGTTCTGCAATCGACGCCACATGTGATGCGGTCGTCTTCAGATCGCGGATACTGTCGGGATGAGTGATGTTATTGAGGTTGGTCAGCAGCAGTTCCGCCTTGGCGATAAGGGCTTCCGCATCACCGGTTATTTTTGAAAGGCTCGATTTGCGGGTGGGTATTTGAGCGCCCTCTTTCATGAGTGAGGACGTGTCCGAGCCGCCCATAATTTCTATATACATCAAACCGGTGATGCCGATCAGGCCTGTCTGTGCATACATATCCGTTTTTATCGGGAAGTCCTCGTCGATACGAAGTGTGGTCTGGATCTGATTAAGGTTGTCAGGATCGTAGTCGATATCTTCGACAGTACCGATAGGTATACCGCGAAACTTCACATCTGCACCCACTTCCAGACCACTGAGCGATCCACCGGAGAAATGTGCGTAGTAGGTTGCTTTGCGATTGCGTATCTGAAGGCCGAGTGGTATGGATATAAACACGACAAGGAGTACGATACCTGCAACGATAAAGAGGAATAAACGCGATTTTTGTGTGGCGGTTAATTGCATAACGAACGTTTCGTGTTAATTGTTGGTCCGGTCAATACTATATTGTATGTGTGACGTGTATACATACAGCGGGTGATACGTTTCTTTACCACGCGCGTGGATTCCCGTCTCCGCCGGGAGAAAAAAGGTGTTGTGCAATAAGCCACTTTTTGTTTTTCCTGAGCAGAGCGATCGTTTCCATATGTTTCGAATAATACGTTGCCGGCGTCGCGATCGGCATTACTGCGAGGTGCGCGCGGAAAAAAAGTCCTGCAGAACCGGGTCGTCGCTGTTGAGCGCATCGGACAGATTTCCGTTGTAAATCACTTTTCCCGATTCAAGGAATAAAATACTATCGGCAATACGTCGTATTGAAAAAAGTTCGTGTGTTACTACCACGAACGTAATACGCAGCGAATCTTTCAGTGAAATGAGCAGTTCGTCAAGACCTGCCGACGTTACGGGATCGAGTCCGGCCGAGGGTTCATCACAAAATACCAGTGGAGGATCCATTGCGATGGCTCTGGCGATAGCCACCCGCTTGCGCATTCCGCCCGATATTTCTCCGGGGAAAAGCGCTGCGGCATCAGGAAGATTGACCTGGGTAAGCTTCTGGTGTACAATGTCGCGTATAACGCTCTGCGGAAGCCTGGTGTGCATCTGCAGCGGCAGGGCGACATTTTCCTCTACACTGAGTGAGCCAAGCAGTGCGCCATGCTGAAACATGACCCCTATTTTCTGAAAAAGCGCGACGATCTCGGGACGTTCCGGATCGGTCAGTCTTTTACCAAAAAGTGAAATATAACCCGCGCTCGGGGGTATCAATCCGATGATTGTCTTCAGCAGGGTGGTTTTTCCGCATCCCGATTGACCGAGTACCACATGAATGCGGGATGGGTCGAATGACGTCGACACCTTATTGAGAATGCGCCGCTGTCCGAGTATTACCTCGAGTTGTTCAATTTTAACCAGGGGCTGCTCGGATCGTTTTGTTTCGGTGTTTTTCCGGGTGTCGGGTGAATCGTGCATGTAACGTTTCCATTTACCGGTATGTTCGAAGCTAATATATAAAAGAGAAGATGGCATCCGCAACAATAATGACGAATATACCGGTTACTACGCAGGCGGTGGTCTCCTTGCCCACCTGTTCGGCGCCACCTCTGACTTTAAAGCCGTAAAACGTACCAACCCATACGATAAGTGTACCGAATACCATCGATTTTACCATGTTCATTACTACGTCTACTGCATATATATATTTCGTCAACTCGGTCATGAAGAGATTCACCCCTATATCGAGATACGACAAAGAGACCAGGAATCCCCCAAAAATTCCGCTTGCCGACGCGATGATGGCAAGAAGCGGCATGGTAAGGACAATGGCGTACAGTTTAGGTACCACAATAAATTGCACCGGATTGAGTCCCATGGCCCTTAGCGCGTCCACCTCCTCCTGAACCTGCATGGTCGCAATTTCGGCAGTGGTTGCGCTGCCGTTTCTGCCGGCGATAATGATCGCGGTAATCAACGGGCCGAACTCTCGTACCATGGTCCAGCCGATCATTGATGCGAGGTAGATGCCGGCACCATATTCTTTAAGAAAAAGCGCTGATTGCAAAGAAACGACCACACCTATGAGGAACGAAAGCAGCACGACGATGCCTATTGCCCGGTATCCGAGCATATATAACTGTTCCGCAAAGATCCCCTTGCGAAAATCGCGTTTGCGACGCAGCCCGATCGTTGCCCAGTATAGCATCTCTTCCAGGATAAAAAGCGCATTCGTTACCGTACCTGTTATTTGTTTACGCATTGTATTAAACGAAAAGCGCGATCGCCGGGAGTCCGGCGTATCTTTTTTTATGCGGTGTGATGACTCCAGGAGAGAGGCTATAGAGGACGACATATGAACGAAAATTAGTTCGCTTCCCATTTTTTCTTTTAATATGCGGAAAAAAGATGCCCCTGCAGTATCGATATGGTCGGTTGCGGAAAAATCGAGCTTCAGCCCCGAGGAAGGGGGACGGGAAAGCAGCCGGGAGTGCTGTTCGACCCACTCCCGGGTTACCTGTCCGGGAATATGCAGATATTCTGCATTTTGGTCACCGGCAGCTTTTTTTGGGGAGTTGGTTTGTGTCATATCGCTTATATTGTTTCTTTTTATTGAAGATAGTACAAAAATATACTATTGCACCCGGTAAATAGTGGTTCTGAAGATACACATCGGCGTAATAACATATATGAATAAGTAAGGAAAAAACTGCCGCAACTGCGGTGTCGATATCCTCGTGCCGAGGTGATAGGTTTTTTCCCGGACGTCTGTTCGGGGCAGAACGGCAGGATTGTCGGGTTGTTGTCCAAAAACGGATGATGTGCAGTGAGTTATGTCTTTAGAGTTATGTCGCGATCTACCCATTATATATAACATAACTTCAGCAGGCAAGTTATCCGGGCAAGCTTTACAATACGGTATACCTTGATGTAAAGCATGCGGCGGGGTGATGCAAAAATATTCCGGATTGGCATCAGAGGTGTAACCTCAATAAAATTAAAGGAATACAAAAAAATAACGATTTTCGTTTTTTGATGAAACCGGGTGGTCGGGAGAAAACTCTTGATTTTTTTTCTGTTTATGCATATATTTAACACCAACATAACAAAAATGTAACGAAATTCTCACATTTTTCCATTAAATCCTAAGGAGTTTGCCTGTGGCTATGCAGCTTCCCAAGTCTCGACGGCGTCAGAAATTACGGGAAAAAAAGTGTCAGTATCCCGGATGTGACAAGATTTTTTTCGGCATCCATATTTCGAAGTATTGCCCCGAACACAGGCAGGATCGTTACCGCATACGCAAGCGCAACAAGCCGGAAGATGTCAATCTGAAGAACCAGACGTATAAGCACAATTATACCGAAGTGCAGACGGTGGTCCATACCTGTGCGCTCGAAGGCTGCGATAATCAGTTCGAAATCAAAATATTTCCGCGTCAGTATGTATATCCCAAATTCTGCCCGGAACATCGCAACGAGTACAAACGCATACGTCATCTTCGGAAGATCGGACGTGAGGATCTTATAGAGGAGATGAAGAAACAGGGAGAGATGGCTCCGGTCAGACGAGGACAGGAAGAGGATATGGGTGAAGGCTACGACGATGCGGCCGAAGTCGCATAAGCAGCTAACGCAGGGAGATGCTGCGGCAGGTTGAGACACGCTGATGTAACAGAGATGAGAGGAGGACGTAACACACTGCGTCCTCCTTTTTTATGTACAAAGCCGCGGGAGTTCGGCGGCTTTTGCATTTGTCACGATAATATGCTATTTTACCATTATACACTGCATAAAGCAGTATTGAGTTTATAGAAATTGAGGCGGATAGTCGTGTATTCCGGGATTATCCGCGCCGGCGTGTACAGATGGTTTGTGTGGTTTTTTTTGCCGTTGTAAACGGCTTTGAACCGGGAATGTGTGTTATCAGTCAAAAGGTGATGTTATGGCGTTTCATCAACATATCGTGGTGCCGGCAATGGTGGAACTGGGCAGCAGAGACAAGGGAAGTGCGATCAAAAAACTCGTACAGGTCGCCGCGCGCCAGCTTGGTCTCAGAAAGCAGAAGCCGCTCGTTGACGAGGTGATCAAACGTGAAGAATCCGCCTCGACCTTTATAGGGCAGGGGCTTGCGATACCGCAATGCAGCGCTCCCATAAAGGACGAATTCGCGATTGTCGTGGGAAGGAGTATTCCCGGAATCAGCTATGATGCGGCACGCGGGGCGCTTGCACATATAATAGTATTGGTTATTTCGCGCAAACAAAAGGAAAAGGAGGGGGGCGGAGAGCAGTTTCCTATTCTTACCGAGATAGCCACATGCTTTAAATCCGAAGAGGTGCGCCAGCAGATACTCACTATGAAGGGACCGGTGGATGTGCGCTCCATTATCTCTTCGTTCGATGAAAAACCGGCCTGGAAAGATAAAAAGAAATATTACAGGAAAATACCCGATCCCGTGCTTAACAATGCAGTCAATCTCTCACGGGATATCGAAGCACAGG
The DNA here is from genome assembly GCA_964589825.1 of uncultured Fibrobacterota bacterium. Lineage (GTDB taxonomy): Bacteria > Fibrobacterota > Chitinivibrionia > Chitinivibrionales > WJKA01 > CAZPUS01. The sequence continues at coordinate 13,241 of CAZPUS010000054.1, forward strand.
CGATAATTATTTTTGCCGATGCGGTTAAGGATGCAGAGCTTATCGAAAAGCTTCGTATCCGCAAACGGCTGGTTGTCATTACGAGCAATCGTTCCCGTTTTGAAAAGCTGCAGCGCAAAAACGTTACGTGTATTCAGGCCCCGCCTTTTTTCAGTCAGGGAGGAGAGAAACTCAAGATCGGTATTCTCCTGGCGCTTTCCAGAAGCGTGATTACCAAGGAAGAAAAAATTGTTTCCGTATCAGGGGATACAAAGAGTCGCACACTCGATACCATTGCAGCAATAGATATCGCCAAAGAGTACGAATTTTTTTATACCGCGGACAATACGATTCTGCCGCGCGATATTAAACCAGAGGTGCTCGAACGGGTCATGGGTATCGCGGGAGAGTTGGCGGTCGAGGGCAGAGAAGGTAAACCGGCCGGCACGATATTTACCATCGGGGATACCAATTCGGTAAACGCCTATGTGCGCCAGCTGATTATCAACCCATTCAGAGGCTATTCCGAGGCGGAGCGAAACATCCTCGATCCGAGTCTCGATGAAACCATAAAGGAATTTTCGAGCATTGACGGGGCGTTTATCATAACCGGAGACGGTGTGGTATTGTCTGCGGGCAGTTATCTGCGTCCCGACGCGCAGGTGGATGCCCTGCCAAGCGGATTCGGTACCCGTCATGCAGCCGCAGCGGGTATCACGGCCTGCACAAAATCGCTCGCAATCACCATTTCGGAATCCACGGGTACGGTAACGCTGTTCAAAAAAGGCAAAATAGTGATGTCGCTTTCCAATCATCTGGGGCAGAGAAGCGGCAATCTTCGGCCGGAGCAATAGACCCGGCACACGTTTTCTGGGGGAATTCGTCCTTATGCCCTGATATATTGGAAACTGATGTCGCATCGAAGGGTAGCTAAACCTGACTATACCCTCACGGACTATATTAATGAGACAGAAAAGTGTTCTGTAAATTAACTCAATACGCGGGGCGACAGGAGAACAAAGATGTCATCATCGACAAAGCAACAGAGGCCGGTTTTCGCAGGGATGGAGGGAGACCGTAGGTCGACCGGAGTCCCTGCGAAAAAGACGAAAAATGACCCGGAGGTTGTTTCTCTTCCTAAACGCCGCCGCCTGAGCACCGCCTACAAGCTGAGAGTACTTGATACCGTATCCGATCTGCGCTCACGCGGCAACGGTGCTGTAGGAGCGTACCTGCGCACCGAAGGCCTTTACTATTCCTCCATCCGTAAGTGGGAGCGCCAGCGTGCCGAAGGTCATTTGAACTCCCGCAGCAAAGGCCGCCGGGAGAAGATCCGTGAGCGTCTGGTTGCCGAAAACAAGAAACTGCGTCGTCAGCTTGAGCACATGCAGAAACGTCTCGATAAGAGAGAGATGATCGTTGATCTCTAAAAAAACTCACGACTCTGCTGGAGACCCACACCGATGCAGAGAGGAGCGACGCAAAATGATTGCTCATCACCGTGATGCACTTGGCATCCGTGCTCTCTGTGAAGCACTGGGTGAGCCGCCCTCCAGTTGGTATCGCTCTCGTCGTTCGTGCAGCAGCAGAAAGGCATCTTTACGCAGCTCCCCGCGGCGATTGAAGCCCGCAGAGGAGGCGACTGTTCTACAAACATTGAACTCCACACGTTTTCGTGATAGGGCTCCCGGTGAAATATTCGCCACTCTGCTCGATGAGGGCACGTACCTGTGTTCGGAACGTACGATGTACCACATCCTTGCCCGGCATGGACAGAATGTCATCACATCAGGCGCCAGAGAGCTCCGCGGCAGCATCCGCGCCCTGAGTTGTTGGCAACAGGGCCAAATGAATTGTGGTCGTGGGATATTACCAAGCTCAAAGGGCCTGCCAAGTGGACCTGGTACTACCTGTACAAGATCATGGACGTTTTCAGCAGATACATAGTTGGGTGGATGGTTGCCCACCGTGAGTTGGCGCGTCTGGCAGAGGATTTAATCGCGGAAACGGTCCTCAAGCAGGAAATTGTCCCCGGCACTCTTACGATTCATGCCGATAACGGCAGCTCAATGACAGCAGCTACCGTGGGACAGTTACTGCTGGATCTCGGCGTCGCCAAAACACATACGCGGCCACATGTCTCCAACGATAACCCATACTCGGAATCCGTGTTCAAAACGCTCAAATACGGTCCGAATTTTCCACAACGCTTCGTACGGGGAGTACCTGACGTGAAACAGCTCCCCGTCGAAGTCTGGATCAATTAACCAAATATCAAAGAGTTGGTAGATGAATCTGTGAGTCAAAAAAAATAAAAAAATGTCTCATTTTTATTGACAGGCACCGTGACAGAAAACGAAATTTCACAACGAACATCTGTCCCGCTTGAGATGGTGATGAAAATATGTCAGGAAGTTTGAAATATAAAGGAATGATTGCCCCGTGTGGGATGAATTGTGGGCTTTGCATAGGTCATCTTCGAAAAAGGAAACCCTGTGGGGGATGTCTGGGAAATAATGATATTACTAAGCCCGATGGGTGTAAAAGCTGCACTGTGGTTACGTGTGAGCAT
>CAZPUS010000055.1:0-15727 GCA_964589825.1 uncultured Fibrobacterota bacterium
GGGTTTTGCGGTATCCGGTTGGATCGTTTCTTCGAGGAGCTACCGTACTCGATAGCAAAGAACTCGTCCGACACGTCATTGATGTTACCCTGATACTTATTAACCTTAATCATACAGTCGTTCTCGCTAGAGTCGAGGTCGGCAGGGATTACCCACTCAAGATTTGACCAATTTGAGTCTCCCAGGGCGATAGAGCCGTCCGGCACGATCGAAGCCCAGTTTAGCCCTCCATTGAGCGTATACAACACCTTAACATCAGTAACCGAAACCGAATCACTTTCCCATTGAATGGTGATTGTTTCGCCCGGATTAAATGTCTCTCCACCGTTTGGATACACAACCCTGACGGGAAGATCTTTCCATGGCATTGCTATTACTTCAATCGCCGTCTCAAAAACATCTACGGTTCCACCACCGGCCTCACATTCAAGAGTCAAGCCGTTGCCGTCATCTACCGTGACTTTAAAACTTTTTACAACCGGTCGGAATGTATTCCCGGCATCATCGAGCGGGTTATATTCCTGCAGTATTGTATTTCCCTCAGCCTTATAAGTAAACTGTCTGTCGTCTGAGTTGACGACAAAATGTATCCGAATAGTGTAGACCCCGTCTTTGCAATCCGGAAAGGTATACGAATGAGGTGATCTGTGACGACAGCTTTGGTATATTCCTTCAGGTCCCCCGTTGGGTACTTCGGCAGCTGCGATGTCCTGCGTAAACACATAATCATCACCCTTGCTCACATAGCCATCGTCACGCTCCCATCCCGACACATCGTGAGCATTGTCTCCGCAATTAATTTTTTTGTGAATAACGGATGCCGACGTAACATATACATGGGCGGTATCACGCACATCAGCATCCCCGGCGATTATGGTACAGAGCGTGTTGCTCTTTGTACCGGCGTTAAAGACACCATTTTCTACAGATCCCCCGCCGGTCACGCTCCATGTTATACCGGGAGGATCCTTCATTACATTCCCGAATTGATCAACGGCAAATACGTGGAATGACTTTTGTTCTTCAGGAGCGCACAGTGCCAGGTCTGGACTCAAATCCAGCATTTCGATGCGGGGAGCTTCGCTGATTTCTAGTGAAACGGTATACTGTACATCGTCGGCATTATCGGCCGAAATCGTCACGGTAGCGGTATGGTTTCCAATGGAAAGATCGGTAGTGGTTATCGTGTTTGTCAAGATAAGCGTAGAGTCATCTATATTCTTTTGCACCGTAAGCCAGCCTGCATTTGACAGGCTTACCGAAGCAGATGAAACATCGGTATTTTTTACGGCTACGGTATTATCCTGTGCAGAGGGCGGTTCACCGTTTTTTATCGCATTAAATGATATTGTCGAAGACTGCGGAATCAATACAGGACCCGTCACTTTTTCTCCGACCCACATGTGCGGGACATCGTAGTCGCCGCCATTGGTTATGCGCAGCGTTGCTTTTGTGCTTATTTGAATTGCGTATATATCCCAGTAATCACAATCATTGGGTTCAAGATTGCCGCCGAAGCCGGCGCCGGAGGTTGCAAAATCTTCGTGTGTGGACCATTCGGGATGCTGCCATTCGCCAGAGCCATCCGGTTTCGTGATAAACCACACCAGCTGGTCGGTATGATCGCGAATGCAAAAGGTTTCGTGCGAGTGATAGCTTGTTCCTGCGTTGTTCATTGCCAGGTTCAAATGCATCATTCTATTCTGCCGGGAAGGGTCCTCGGAGGGAGTGATCGAGCTGTTGCATGCCTGGCTTCCGCCTAATAGTTCGTAATGTTCTTCGTTTTGCAGATTGTACATATCGACTGTTCGGTATGCCGTGCACAACCAGTTGCCGTTTTTGGAAAGTCCTCCGCCAAAACCGGCGTCTACCAAAATTTGCGGGGAACCCACCGACTGTAGTGTCTCGAGATCGACCTTTTGCTTCTTGGTGCTTCCCGGGCAGGGATAGCTGCATTTACACGAGGTTGTGCGGTATACGATATACGCATCGTCTCCGTTCATCCACCAGTGGGGATCAAAACCCTCAGCAACCTTGACAGGGCTCGCATTTTGTTCAAGGCGGCACAGCCATATATTACCGGAGCTTTCTCCGCAGTTATGTTTAACCCATGTGCCGGTTGAAAAAGTCACAAAATTGCCGCCTGGAGAAATCAGAGGTGAACGAACACCGTCTTGATCGCACAATTTCTTTTCGGATGCGTTGCCTGTGAGGAAATCTACGAAATACGCATTTTCATCCGAGGCTTTTACGTACACGATCTTTCCGGTACGGTTAGGACCCACAAAAGAGTCAAATTCACTTTTTGAGACGGAGATACCTGCATATGAACAGGACAGCATTACGCCGAGTGTAAACAAAACTACCAAATTGCCCCGCAGTGTCTGAATGTATTTCATAAGAAATAGCCTCCCGCCTTTTGGGTGGAGAAAGCCTTAATGGCGCTTTGTTTGATACACTAGCACCACGCAGGTTAAAACGATGAGTTTTTCCTGACAACTCACGCTATATATACTAACTTATATAATGACAAACAATATGACAACGGGTGGTGTTATTTTGGTTATGTGACGCAAAATATAACGCGGTAGCCCATGGATTGCTCAAAAAGTATCTTTCCCGTCTACATGAGGCATACCTGAATGGTAAAGTGGGTATCGGATGTCAAAGCCGGCCGGGTTCGGTCTGTGGAATTGTACCATGCTTTTTAAAATCAATAATCATCTGGGCAATGGGCTGGGCGGATAAAACCACTCATTTGCCGGTAGTACTCCTGATGGCTTACACGAAGAGAAATTGTCAAATGTTGTGTATGGGGCATATCCGGTTATAGATTTATGCGGCCTTTTTCAATTCTTCTCCATCGGTAAATTCGATATTGTTTAACACTTTTGGAATAAGCGTATATCAACACATCACTCTCGCAATAGCCGCTCTCCACTGCCACAAGTTCCTTCTCGCCATCTTCTGTCGCGCCAATGATCACAAGTAAACAAAGACGATTGTCGCTGAAGCGTACATTCGTATAAATACCGTCAACCCAAAGATAGCAATAGCGTGTAGTAGAAAGATCCCGGCGTTTCCACGCATCGTACTCATCCTTCCAGTTGTTCTTCAAGCGCGTTACTGTCGAGGCTGACAAACCAGATACCTGTTCATCCTTTACATGCTGCCATTGCTCTATATGCATATTCACTTCTGCCTTCACTGCCATACATAAAATCTTTTGTGCACCCAAATGGGCAATCTCGTCAAGAGAAAATGAAGTGGGGTCAAAATCAATGCCTACGGGGTCCGTTTTACTATTTCTCCTGCACATTGCATATCCTCCTTGGAAGTTTTTGGTTTTTTTGTGATAAATTAAAGATACTTCCGGATATGCCATGTCTTTATCGCCGATCATACACACCTTTTAAAAATACCTCAGCGGTGTCGGGTCAGTGGCGTTGGGTATGTTTCTCATGTGACAAAAATACCATCGATTGGTGCTTTTGCAGCATCCCTCGCGTATCAGAATCCGGAGCATATCCCCGCAATTCAGCTTTGCCGCTTGCACGCGTGGGCATGGCCATTGGCAATGGCGTCGAATCCGTAGCGAATACGGACCGCATCGAGGGCGTGGGCCAGACGGGTGCGTGTACGCTGGTGCGTGTCGGCAAACAGATCCTGCCCGTGTGCCGGGGCGGCGCACGGTTTTACGGTGCGTATCTGCAGCGCGGCACAGGATATGCGTCGGGTATACATCGTGTAAAAAAGCCGGTATGCCGCCTGCAGCAGTACACGGAAATCGGCACCCGGGGTGCGGAGGCCGTAGTAGGCGTGTATTGTGTGGCGGTCGCCGTAGGTAAGCTGCAGCCGTAAGCCGCGGGTATGCACGCCTCTGCGGCGAAGCCGGTAGGCAAAACGGTCGACCGTATCGTGCAGCATGGCTTTGATGAAAGGCATGTCGGTGGTGTTGGTCGAAAAAACACAGCGGACTTCGATGTGGTGCGTGTGCCGGGCCCCGCTGCCGCAGCGGCATCCCGGATCGATTCCCCGTACCATTGCCCACAGCATCGCCGCCTCGGGGCCGAGACAGGCGTGAAGAAACGAGTGGGAAAGGCTGCGGATATCCCCCAGACGTCGAAGGTTCATGCGGGCAAGCCGTGTGCGGGTTCTGCAGGAGAGTCCGGGAAGGATGCGTACGGGAAAGCGATCGAGTGTCTCGGTAACCGAACCGTCCCGGCAGTCGCAGATACGATTATCGCCTGCACCGAGGGCGCACAGCCCTGCGGCACAGCCTTGCGCGGCCACCCCGACCGACGCGGTGTGAAGTCCGCTCTCTGCATGGATGCGCCTCAGCAGTATGCTTCCCGGCGCGTGATGCAGCGCGGCCATGCTGCGGCGGGTTCCGCACACATCGAGTACCATGGCGTGGTTAAACATCCGGGTATCGATCCACGGGGTGTAGTGGCTGCATATATCCTGCACCCGGTGCAGGGCCTCACGGCACGCACCCTCATCCTCGCGGTATATGCGGATATCACCGAAGCGGCGCACCCGGTGAAGACTCATCCCGGTGCGTACGCCGGCCGCGTGTGCACAGGGGGCGCATGCGCTCGTGGTGCTCTGTGCGCTGAGGGGATCCTGCCGGGTGGTCACAAAGGCGGTTTCCCACAGCGACGGATCGCGTCGTGCGAGTGCCTGAGCGGCCAGCCCGGGGATATGCAGCCCGATGTAGAGCGGGTCACGCCGCATGCGTATGTGCTCCGGGTTCGTGAAAAGAATGGTAGCGCTGAGCCATCTCTCTGAGACGCTGTGAAGCACGGGTGAAGTCGACAATGTTGGGCTCCCACGAAACCGCCCTGAGCGTGGCGGCCTCCAGCGTGCAGCAGTCCCACTCCCGCCGAACCGTCCCCTCTATTACATACGGGCCGGGATGCTGCAGCATGCGGGCGACACGTGTGTAAACCTGCGGCCAGAGTATCACATCGCAGATGCCGCTCATATCCTCTACGGTAATAAAGCACATTTTCTTTTTGCCCTGCACCCGGTGTACCCTCGCGGTGATGGCCCGTGCAAATACGCGCACGCGACCGTTTACGTGCGCCTCGATGTGGCCCGCGCCCACACAGCCGCATGCGGCGGGGTGCATGTCGAGCATTGCACGAATATCGCCCGAAATCATGAACCCCAGATAGTGCAGCTCATTGAGGCAGCGATGGGCGAGCGTGTAGTCGGGAAGATGCGCGCATGCGTCAACGTGTTGCAGGTGCGGAATACGGGATCCGGCGGCAGGGACGGTGTTGGAAGTGGCGCTGTAGAGACGCGAAAGCAGCTGGGGATGGCTCAGCCCGAAGCCGTCGCACGCACCGCAGAGAATGAGGCCTTCGATCTCCGGAATGGAGAGACCGGTATGATGAATCAGATCCGAAAGGCATCGGAACCGGCCGTAGCGTGTCTTGTATGCCTCGATGCGTGCATGCGCACGTTGTCCGAGGTGTTTGATATGCATCAGTCCCGGTCGTATACAGGTGTCAAAACCCACGTAGCGTATTTCACTTTTGTGTATGTCAAGCGGCAGAATGCGCACGCCGAGTCGTCGTGCCTCGTTGAGATAGACATCGGTGGTGTAGAATCCGTGCCCGTTGGAAATGACCGCAGCCATAAACTGTGCGGGGTAGTGCATCTTCAGATAGGTACACTGAAACGAGAGTCGCGCGTAGCTGAGGCTGTGTGATTTACAAAACGAGAATCCGGTAAATGAGCTGATGCCCTCCCATAACCGCAGCGCCTGTGTCTGGCTGAATCCGTGGCCGCGCATACAGCCGTGGATAAAGGCCCGGGCGGTCTCCCGGTATTGTGTGGTGTGAAGTGTCCCCTCATGCAGGCTGTTCATCATCTTGCGCACCCTGTCCGCCTGTGCAAACGACATGCCGGCGATTTCGTGACATATTCGTATGATATGCTCCTGAAATACCAGGCATCCGTGGGTCTGCCCCAGGATGGGCTCGAGTGAGGGGTGAAGAAAATGCCAGCTCTTTTTTCCCTGCCGCATTTCACGGTTGCGCTGTACAAAGAGTTTTGTAAACTGTGTGCCTGCGGGGCGTACCAGGCTCGAGGTGATTCCCACATCCTCGAAGGTAAACGCCTGTGCGTTTCGGTTGAGTCTTATCTGGGCGGGACTTTCGATATAGAATATGCCCCGCGTGTCGCCTTCGCGAATGCCGCGCCGGGTTGGCGCATCGTTATGCACCCGCTCTTCGTCATAGACGCGGGGATCGTCATATCCCTGCGCATGCAGCTGTGTAAGCGTGTCGCGCAGTACCGAGAGCGAGCCGTTTCCCAGCAGATCGAATTTGATGAGCCCCAGCTCGTCGATGCCCTGGTGCATGTCGATCTGGGTAATACATCTGTTTTTGAGCCCTCCACAGCGCTGAAGTGCCACGTGGCGGTAGATGGGGGTGTCGGTGATGATCACTCCGCCGCAGTGCTGTCCAAGAAACCGCGGCATCCCTTCGATGCGGCGGGCAATGTGCCCGATTCGCTCCAGCTCCCGTTCGTCAAATGCTTTTTTCCCCTGCATGTACAGTGAAATCTGCGCATCACTAAAGCCCAGCACCTTTGCGGTTTCGCGGAATGCGGCACGCCGTTTGAAATGAACGATGGTGCACAGCACCGCCACATGGGAGGCACCCCAGCGGCGAAAGACATAGTCGATTACCGCGTTTCGCTCGTCCCATCCGAAGTCGAGGTCAGCATCTGGCGGCGATGCGCGGTCTTCGTTAAGAAAACGCTCGAAGTAGAGATCGTGACGGATCGGGTCAAGATCGCTCGCCCCGATATTGTAAAAGGTGATGCTGTTGGCAGCGGAGCCGCGCATGATCGTACAGTCGCGCAAACTGCGAAATCCCGCGCTCAGGCGCCGGTTCGCCCACTCGCGAATCTCTTTTACCATAACGAAATACGAGGCATAACCCATGGAGGTGATCACCCGCAGCTCTTTTTCCTGGATGCGGCGGGCCCGGTCGTACTCCGGCATGCCCCCGTAGTTGTGCTCGAGTCCCCGCATGGCGATCTCGTGCAGATAGCTCTCGATTGAGTCGCCGTGGGGCGGACTGATGCGGGGCAGTTTCCAGGCATTAAATTCGAATTCGACACAGCATTGTGCCGCAATGCGCTGCGATGCGGCGAGTGCGTCGTGCTGTGAGGGAAAGAGCGCGCGCATCTGTGCGGGGGGTTTGATCCAGGCTTTTTTTGAGGCCATGTCGCGTGCGGCGAGCCGGGAAACCGACGTGTTCATTCCTATGGCGCGCAGTACGGTATGCAGATGCCACTGCCGGGCATGGGCGAACCAGGCGGGGTTGGTAACCACTGCCGGTATGCCGCAGGCGCGCGCATAGCGCAGCAGCGTTCTGCTGCTGCGCCGGCTCGCCGCGTGCTGGTTGATCAGCTCTGCATAGAGGTTGTCACGATTGGGGCTTTTGGCAAGCGCGCACAGCAGCCGCACGCTCGGCGTGATCATGAAAAGATCGGGCCGGGGGCGGCAGAGGGCCTGTTGGAGAGAAAAGGTGTTGCGTGCACAGTGGCGCGCGCTGAGCAATTCGCACAGATCTCCGTAGCCGGTCAGGTTTTTTGCAAGCAGCAGTGCGTACTCGTGTGGATTGTCCGCAGCGGTGAGCTGCGTTCCCAGTATCGGATGGATGCCGGCCCGAAGACACTGCGTGTAGAAGGTGATCAGTCCGCTCATGCGGTTGGTGTCGGTGAGGGCGAGACAGGAAAGCCCCAGCTGCACCGCCCGTTCAACGAGCTCTTCTATGGTGCACACTCCCGCATAAAAGGAGTAACAGGAGTGGATATGCAGATGGCAGAACATGGTATACAGAGACTCCCGTGTATCAGTAGTAGCGGATGATGCGCTCCAGCACACCGATAATCGCGATCTGCAGTCCGTCTTCCGGACGATAGACGATGGGCTCGTAGGCCTCGTTGGCAGGACGGAGCTCGATACGTTCATTGCGCCGGTAGCAGTACTTCAGTGTGGCGTCGTTATCTATGCGTACCGCAACCACCTGTCCCTGATAATCGGGTACGGGCTGGGGGCGTATCAACGCGAGATCGTTGTGGTGAATGGCGGCATCTTTCATGGAATCACCCTGTATTCGCAGCAGAAACTGGCCGTCGTCACGGGGGATGATCGCCTTGAGCTGCAGCAGCTCGTCGATATTTTCCTCTGCGGTGATGGGAATGCCCGCTGCAATGGCGCCCACGAGTGCCACATGGTCCTCATACGCGGGCGGGCCGGTCAGCTCCAGTGCCCGGGCGCCGTGGGCCGCTTTTTTGATATAGCCTTTTTTCTGCAGCGCGGCGAGATGGTCGAAGACCGACCTGGTGTTTTTGTACCCGCAGTGCACCATGATCTGTCGATGCGTGGGCGGGTAGTGATGCTGCGAGATAAAATCTCTGATGAATTCGAATATTTTCCTTTGTGCGGGCGTGAGCTCTTTCATGCGCAGTGCTCCGGATACAGGTATACTGGATAGAGAGGTGCGGGCGACAGGGGGCACGGCAAAACAGACGGACATGCGTCCCCGGATACAAAGAGGAATCGAAGCACCATCATTTGATGGTATAAATATACAATACCTGCGTCCTGATGTCAACCCCGGAAAGGGCGGATCCAAAAACAACCGTTCGATTCAGGTATAATTAATATGATGGCTGAATTGAAACCGGGATCTGACAATGCGGGAATATTGCGGGTGATTGGATTATCGATACTTTTACTATGTCCCCGCTCCACCCGGATTCCTGCCGGTGCGGAGACGAGCCACGTGGTACCGAAAAGGCATGAATTCAGCAAGTCTGTGTATGAATGGGAGAATACGCTCTAAAAAGCTCCCTGCCCCATTCCCTATAGTGATGCGATGGAATATACCACCGCTGTTTTTGCGGTCACAGCAGTACGCGATTACGGGCACATAAATGTATTTTTATAACAAAAGCCTGTACATGCACATATCCACACATATCCACACACCTTCGCAAAGGAAACTGCGTATTATGAAAACGGTTTTGCCGGCAATTTACATTCTCTGCCTCTGCATCGCGGTGATGGCACAAGCGATCCGGCAGGATACCACCGGGGAAGTAGCGGCGGACAGCGCGTTGGATTCGGCTGCCACGGTGCACCCGTCTCATCGTTTCACGCAGCCCCGGGCGCGCACAGTGATATCCGATACCGTCAACTACGACCCGCAGGGCCATCCGTATATTCAACTTGACAACGATACACTGCAGGTGTCGCTCTATCTGCCCGGCACCTATTACCGGGGCAGCAGATTCGACTGGAGCGGGATGATCGCGCAGGTGCGCTCTAACGGCCACACCTTTTACCAGCCCTGGGTGACGCCGCATAAGGCGCATAATCCCGAACACGGCATCGGGCCTGCGGAGGAGTTCGATATCGACACACCCCCACTGTTCAAAAAAGCGGGGCCCGGCGGCCTTTTCATGAAAATAGGGGTGGGGATGCTGCGTCGTGAATCAGAAAAGAAATACTTTTTCAACAGACCGTATGAAATCGTGCATACGGGATCGCGCACAATGCAGTGCCTTGATAATGTGATCGTATCGACACACGAGCTTTCGGCAAAGAAGACGGGATACCGGTACGAAAAGAAGCTCTCCGTGTCGGGTGCGACGCTTACCATAGCGCATACTCTTATCAATACGGGCAGCGAAAAAATATCGACCATGCACTATTCCCATAACTTTACGATTATCGACAGCACCCCGATAGGCGACGCTTATGAAGTGGTGTTTCCGTTTGAGATCACGGTCGATAAAGATATCAGGGAGAAGTACCGCGACTATATGCGCTGCAGCGACTCTACGCTCGATATACTGAAACCGCTGGGATCCAGGTCTCTCTATATGTTGATCGAAGGCCATGACCGAAGGCAGTCACATAATGCCATGACCGTGCGCAACACACAAACCAATGCGGCCGTGACAATAAAGGGAGATATCCCGGCCCGAAAGATCGCGCTTTACGCAGTGGAGGGTGCATTGTGTCCCGAGCCGTTCGTTGCGATTGAATGTGTACCCGCGGATACGGTGCAATGGAGCAGCACCTATACCTTTGAAACCGGCGTTGCAGAAAAGTGAGCGCGGTGTGTTTCAGTTAAGGATCCGGCTCTTTCGGGAAGCGGTTATTGTGTCACAAGGGAGTATCGTTATGAAATCTACAATTGTGAATGGACTCGTTATACTGGGTGCCGGTATTGTATGCTGTTTTTTCGAGGCAGGGGCTGCGGGGCCCGCAAATCCACCGGTCGGTTTTCAGGGTGCGGGATGGGGCGCCTCTGCTGCCGAGGTGAGAAATACGGTTGATCCACAGGCGTGGAACAATGTGAGTGCAGAGAGCGGTTTCCCGCAGGAGCTTGATATCGCGGTATATGCCTCACCGGGCAACGTGGCGGGATACGATGCACAAATCAGGTATTTTTTTGTGCAGGATAAATTTTTTCAGGCGACGGTGGAGTTCGATTTCAGCTCGCTGGCCACGTACGATTTCAATTACAACGTCTATCGCAGCGTTGACGAATACTATCATGCCATAAGAAGCAGAACGCTCACGTTTGTGCATGACATTTTCGATTTGTTGCGGAAAAAATACGGAAAAAAAGAACCGGTCTTCGAAGGTCTTGATCCGCGCAATGTGTTTGTTCCGCTTGACAAATACGTCAACAGGGAGCGCTGGAATCTTCGCTACCATCCGTATGATTATTATCAGTCAATTGTCACTTCTGCGTATGCGCAATGGCTTTTCCCTGAAACCAGGGTTATTTTCTCGACTAAGATCTCCGCACCCGACAAGCGATTCGATTACACGCTTTCCCTCACATCACTCGATTATGCGGAAGAAGTGAATGAAATGAAGGATCAGTTGCGTATGCAGGATTTATAGGAAAGAATCGGTCCCTTTGGCAGCGGGCACAAAGACGGGGCATTCGGCCGGGATAGCGGTCATACCCGAAAATTCGTATAGCACACGAGGCTACCTTGCCTCATTGCGTTTTTTATTATCCGCAACATATACGGTGTGCGTGGGAAATGCGAAATCGATTCCTTCTTCGTTGAACCGGCGCAATATTTCCATGTTGATTCGTTCGCTGAATGCGCAGTATGCCCAGTAATCGGGTGGATGGTACCAGTATATGAACATCAGATCGAGCGAGCTGTCGTTGAATTCATTGAAAAAAACGCGGGGAGGAAACTCGGGATTCATTCCCTCGTGGTTGTCAAGGATATCCTTGAGTATGGCTAACGCTTTATCCACTTTTTCGGGCGGCGTGTTATACGTAATGGCAATAGTGGAAAGCCGTCGGATAAAAGGGCGTTTGCCGATATTCAGGATCGTTTTATTGGCAAGTTCTCCGTTGGGAACGGTCACGAGATGACCCTCGAGGGTGCGGATTTTGGTGGATCGCAGTCCCACCGCTTCGACCGGGCCGTCATGGCCGTCGATCACGACGCGGTCACCAAGAATAAATGGCTTGTCGGCAAGAAGTACGAGAGAGCCGAAGAGATTCTTGATGGTATCCTGGGCGGCGAGGGCAAAGGCCAGCCCGCCGATTCCGAGTCCCGCAATAATGGAGGTGATCGGCTTATTGCTCAAAATCTGGGCGATTTGGACTATCGCGAGCACGACCACCAGAAATCGAATGCTTTTCTGAAGCACGGGAAGCAGCATCCGGTTCATGGTGTTCTCAGATTTGTCAAGGCTTTTTTCCAGCCACTTTCCGGGAACATCTGCCAGCAGAAAAGCCGTATAGCCCAGCGCACATACGACGAGTATCTGCACGATGGTGTTGACGGCGGTGGTGGCGGCCGGATTCAGCGTAATGAGATGTATGCCCCCGTACAGCGCACCGGAAAGTAACACCGCGGTGAGTGAATGGCCAATGGCAAACACAAAGGATGCGACTGTCACGCGTCCAGCAGCCTCCAGCTTTGCGACACTTTTGTCGAGGACAAATTGTCCGAGTTTTCCAGTACCAAAGGAGAAAAGGATAAAAACCAGCAGGAGCACAAAACGCCACAGTTCGTTTTCCGCGACTATTGTGTGAGAGAGTACGTCGGTGAGATCCATTTTATCAACCTTGTAAATAATGGTGTAGGCTGAGCCGATGTAGTCTGCAAATGACAAATTCGGTAGCAGATATAAAATACACCCTGCAATGGTTGCATGTTGATACGCCGTAGCGATACCCGGCGATGTTCCTAAAAAAACACGCACCCCTGTCCAGATGCAGGGGTGCGTGTCGAGTGCACGCGCAAAAAGCGGGATTCCGGGCGCGTGGCTCAAATGATGAGGGGAGAAGGCTATCCTATGGCGTCACCACCCCGTTCCCCGGTGCGGATCCGAATGCATTCGTCAAGATTGAGGATCCAGATCTTTCCGTCACCAATGGCGGCAGTTCGGGCCGCCTTGATGATCGTGTCAACGGTCCGTTTTACGAAATCCTCGTTTACCGCGATTTCGAGCCTGATCTTTTTGAGCAGATTCACTTCGAAGATGCTGCCGCGGTAGTTTTCGGTGTAGCCGGCCTGCTGGCCTGCACCGATTACATTGGTGACCGTCATTTTTTTGATATCCGCTCTGAAAAGCGCTTCCTTTACGTCGGGGAGCTTTTCCGGCTGGATTATCGCGATTATCAGTTTCATATGTCAACTCCTTTCGTGCCGGTAAACGATTCCGGGTTAGTTTTCAGTGGAAAATATTTGAAAACCGCTGTATGCTTCCATGCCGTGCTCTCCGATGTCAAGACCGCGCAGTTCTTCCTGCTTGGATACCCGCAGGCCGGCAACGACCTTTATAAGGGTGAACAGCACGAATGCGGACCCGAAAGCCCAGACAAACGCCGTCACGATACCAAGAAGCTGTATGGCAACCGGCATGGCACCGCCACCAAAGAAGAGACCTGCATTTCCGGAATACGCCTCCTGCGCGAACAGCCCGGCTGCAAGTGTCCCCCAGGCACCGCATACACCGTGTACGCTGATGGCACCGACAGGATCGTCGACGCGAAGTTTCTGGTCGATAAAAAGAACGGCGAGCACCACTATCACACCACCGATGAGACCGATGAACACAGCGCTTGTGGGAGAGACGTCGGCACAACCCGCGGTTATCGAGACAAGACCGGCGAGTGCACCATTGAGCGCCATCGATGCGTCAGGTTTTCCTACGGCGACCCACGCGGTTATCATTGCAGCGATTGCGCCTGCGGCAGCCGCGAGATTGGTGGTGACCGCAATCCTTCCTATGCTCATATCTGCGGTAGTGGTCGAGCCGGCATTGAATCCGAACCATCCCATCCAGAGGATGAAAACTCCGAGTGCGGCAATGGGGATATTGTGACCGGGTATGGCCCGTGCCGTGCCGTCTTTTCCGTATTTACCGATCCGGGCACCCAGTACCACCGCTCCCGCGAGTGCGCACCACCCTCCAACCGAATGAACGACGGTCGAGCCGGCAAAGTCTATGAAACCCAGCTTTTCGAGCCAGCCTTCGCCGCGCAGCAGACTTCCCCATGCCCAGTGACCGAATATGGGATAGATTATTGCGGTAATACAGACGCTGTAGATCAGGTACGAAGAAAATTTGGTCCGCTCGGCCACGGCACCGGAAACGATAGTGGCTGCCGTTGCGGCGAATACGGTCTGGAATATGAAGAACACCAGGGTCCACTCCCATCCTGCCTGTGAGGGATCGGCACCCGAAAGGAAGAAGTCACTCGTTCCGATAAGGTGACCTGCGGTGGCGCCGAACATAAGACCGAAACCAATGGCCCAGTAAGAGAGGGCGCCGATCGAAAAATCCATCAGGTTTTTCATCATGATGTTGACGGCGTTTTTGGCACGGGTAAACCCCGATTCCACCATCGAGAAGCCCGCCTGCATGAAAAATACGAGGATTGCTGCAATGAGCGTCCACAACATGTTCCCGTGATCCTGCGACATTGCGTCCCCGCTGAAGGCAGGGCCTGCCCCGAGCGCGACGATGGCAAGGCCTGAGGCGATTCGTTTTATGTGCATAACACACTCCTTTCGTTACGTGATAGTGGCAAGATGGACCGGTTTAAAACTCAACGATTATTTCTGAGCCAACCGCATACGCGGGCGATGCATCACTGTCAAAGGGAACTATCGTCTGGGCCCACAGCCACCACTGCACACCATCTGCAGGATAGATATAGCAGGTGGGAACGGCCCAGAATTGACTCTGCGTGTCGAACTGGTCAAGGTCGGTGGAATGAATTTCGAGCGGCAAACCGAACCCGAACAAATCGGACGTCCGGATTCCCGGCTCCACATACACATAGAATTCATCAGAAACAGGATTCAGACCGGCGCCGTTGTCAAGATCGGAAAAGAGATAGACGCTTGCTGCGAGGGAATAGGTGCCGAGTGAAAGCGTCGGCTCCACCAGCAACGTCAGCGCGCTGCTTTCCGAAGGACCCGGATTATACCCGAGGGTGTAGCCGAGCGTGGCGGCAAACTCGAGCATTTCGGCTATACTGCCTTCCAGGCGGGTGCCTGCGGCAAGTGTTGCGGCGGATGAGAAATCTTTTGCAATATCGCTTTGCAGTGAGGCGTAAATATCGAGGGCATAGTCGTCTCCCAGGCCGATTCGGGTTTCACTGGCAACAGCCCCGGAATTCGCATCGCTGCCGACCTCTCCTTCCGTCAGAGTAGCGGTATCTCCGCCGGTTGTTTCGACATTATACGACATAAGCGTATTGGGTGCATCACCCGCACCTGCGAGTACGGTTTGTGTGATGGAGCCGGACTCAAAGGTGTATGAAACACCCCGTACAAAGCTTTCCGGTGTGACCATACTGAGTCGCTTGTACAGATAGTACGAGAACCCTCCGTATTGATATACCAGATCTCCCACGCTGATGGTGCCGGCAGAGGATGAGATGGTTACATCGACACCGTCGAACGTGAGTGCGGCCCAGCGTTGTCCGGGCTCTCCCGTACCGGCGGGAACCGATCCCGAGGCCACGGTCGCATAGATATTCGCACTCACCTGATCGGTGAACGAAATTGACGTACCGAGATCGAGCTCATCGTTTGTGTAAATGTTTCCCGAAAAATCGCTCCATACGTCGGAGTCGAGATAGCCGCTTAAAGAGAGTTCAACGGCAGAGGCGATACTCACCGTACAGACGAATACAGCGAGCATCATGATGAGGTGTTTGGAAAGATGCTGCATGAGCCCCTCCTTTTGAAAATGGTTGGGAAAGATAAATATGTGGTTCATGGACAAATGCGTTCTGTAATGATGAATGCATCAGCAGTCTATTTCTTAATTTACAGGTACTATTTGCACACAGTGTGCCAGTGTTACGGAATCAATCGTCCAAGACCGCACAACAATTGTTATCACCTTGATTTATAGTGAGATAAAAATGCCCTTCGCGGTGTATGTGAGGATCATGTGTGATGACGTTCATCATGCCGTCAGTGCTTTACAGATACATTTTTGTGCACATCGATATCAGGCTGAACAATAATGTATTGTATTTCCCCGTTGCATGCGAATAACCTTTTCCCGAATCATATACGTTTTGTATGTACGAATAATGAACAGGCATGCAGTACCAGTCCATAAGAGCCCTGTTTGGTGAGGCGGTCTATTGATGCATATACAGGCAGAACATATTGGAATTCG
>CAZPUS010000056.1:0-1852 GCA_964589825.1 uncultured Fibrobacterota bacterium
GGCAAAAAGCTAAAGGATGGCATATACCTCGCATGCGGTGGACTATTCATTCATCCTCTCAAATCGAGGTAGAACCACAAAATAGAATAAAAGGTAGAATAAAAAAGTTACTAAGAGGGTGCAAATATGATAAAAAAGTCTCCGTGATCATGAGATATTAAAAAAATGGTTTTTTTGCATTTTTTTTGACAAAATATTGTATTTTTTATTATATTATTAATGAGTCCTAATATAAACATGAGGCACTTTATTATTTTATAATAAATGAGGAGGTCTTGCCCCGTTAATACGCCGATTAATTATAAATAGCACGTTACGTTTAGTTAAGTTAAAAAAGGGGTAAATAAGAGGGGTGGTATAATATAAAGGTTAATGAAGTTTTTTTCTATTAATTTTTTTCAGGAGGTATTGTATGAAAAGATGGCTAATGTCAGCAGGAATGGGTGTGGCTGTATGCGTTATGGCTGCAACTGCGCAATTTCAGGATTTCAGCGAAGCATGTATGCAGCATACCGCAGCGACTGAAGACCGGTATAGTCTCAACTCGTACAAAATTTCACCGGAAGCCGAATGTTGTTTTGACAACACTGACGGGAAGCTGAGTGACTTCTGGCATGCGTGGGATTCTCTTGCTTCTCTGGAGCGTATTTTTCTTGGCCCCCAGGATCTATCCTATGGCCCGCAGCCAATTGACACATCGGACGTAAAACTTACCGTGAAAGCGACATGGGGAGACAGTGGTATTTATTTACTTTTTAAAGTCCGTGACGATGGATTCCCAGGTGTAACCGGCACAGCACTTGCAGATCATCCCTATGCAGCGGACGCGGTGGAATTTTGTATTGATCCCAACTCCAGCCAGGAATTGTACTCGAATGCGGATGAGCTGATGCGGGATCTTTCTCAGGATCAGGCGACGTATAACTTCTGGCAGCTGCAGATTAACTTCGGGTATGGCGGCGGCGGACTCGATTCAATAAGCTGGAACTGGCTCAATGAGAACTTCAGAGATCCGATGTTCGATGAAGTGGGGCTGAACCAGGCTATGATTTTTCAGCAGTGGGGTAAAGGGAACGCATATCAGAAAGCACTTGCCGAAAACGAAGGAGTGTATTATGAAGCAATAAGTTTGGGCAATACCCTGGAAGCGCAGGAATGGTTTATAAAGTGGAGAGCTGTCGGCCATCCGTTCGGCCAGGTAACCGGCGGTCAGGTTGGACAGAAATTTGCCGTTTCGATGGGGTATGACGATATCGATGCCGGACAGGATGATGTAAGCGCACTTCGCTGGCGCTGCAGAGCGGATCCGTGGAGTGGTCTTCCCAGAACTGACTCCACTGCCGACTGTTGGGGTGATTTTCATCTGGTCGGTAATCTCGAAGACACATTGGCCGATGCCGGTATCGATGTAACATATGGTTGTACGTGTGATGACGGGCAGTCGATCAGCAATCATCTCTCCGTGCCGCGACTCTTTACCCGGCAGGGAAGCGTGAGGTATTTCACTGTTGATGGTCGTGAGCTTTCTTCGGTACGGTCCGCTGTTGCTCGCGGAACGCTTACTGCCAACAGCATTATTCTGCGCTGCAGAGTGAACAAAGAGGGCGGTATCATTTCCACGAGAAAGGTTATCGCTGCCGATCTGGTTCGCTAATCACATTACACAGCAGCTCATGTAGAAGAGCTCTTATACGGGAATGCACCGTGCGTGTATTCCCGTTTTTTTCCAGCTTCGGCCATCATGGCGCGTCGGCCATAACAAGAGTGGATCTCATGGGAACGAAATCCTGCATTGGTACTCAAAAGAGGGTTTAAGGTTTTTTTAGGCGGCAAAAACGATCAGAGGTGGTGG
>CAZPUS010000056.1:1862-15438 GCA_964589825.1 uncultured Fibrobacterota bacterium
GTGCTGACGTCGTAACTAATTGTCCTGTAAAAGAGATATGACAAAAAAAGCGGTTAGTGCTGGCCGAGATAACCGCTGATGAGCTGAAAAAGCTCGCGAGAGGGATAATGCTCTCCCAGTTGACTCCGGATGCTGCTCAGAGACCTGACCGTGGCGCGATAATACTCGCTCGATTCGATATAGGAGGCGAGATGGTTCGCGATATGGGCTCCCGTTGCGTTGTTCTGAATGCATTCGGGAACAATTTCTCTGCCGGCTACGATATTTGGCAGGCCGATGTACGGCAGGGTGATGAATTTTTTCAGCATCATATACGTAACAAACGATGTTTTATATACAATAACCATCGGTAGAGACATGAGCGCAGTCTGAAGCGTCGCGGTTCCCGAAGTAACTACCGCAAGATCGCATTGTGCCAGCAGCCTTGCGGTCGGTTCGGTTGTTACTACCATACCTTCTGTCGAATATGCACCAAACAGTGATTCGCACAACTGGGGATGGCGCGAAATTGAGATGCTGCAGCCTGGGTATCGTTTTTTCAGGCGGGCGGCCGCATTGGTCATTACGGGGAGTATTGTGCGTACTTCCTGGCTTCTGCTTCCCGGAAGCAGCGCGATACGTACGTTGCGTGTGGCATCAGGAGCATGAGCGATTCGTGTCTCAGGGGCAGTGAGTTGTTCTTCCATCTCTTCTACCAGGGGATGGCCCACGAAGATCTCTTTTGCGGGCCAGCTGGCAAAAAAGCGTGACTCGAAAGGGAAAATCGTTGCAATTGTATCGGCATATCTGCCAAGCAGCGCACTTCTCTTTTTCTTCCATGCCCATACCTGAGGAACAATGTACCAGATTACCGGTATACCGGTTTTTTTTGCGGCTTTCATAATTGGTATATTGAATCCGGGATAATCGACCAGTACACACACGGCTGGTCTGTGACGGTGCAAATACCTGACGATTCGTGCACGGGCGGAAAGGAAAAACGGCAGATGTATGAGTACCTCTTTAAACCCCATCCGGTTGAATTTTTCGAATGGCAAAAGGGAGCGAAACCCCTGCGCCTGCATGTGGGGACCGCCTACCCCGATACATTCGGGAGGTGAGGGCATGTTGGAGAGATGCTTCACTATTTCTGCCGCATGCACATCCCCTGACGGGTCACCCGCAATAAAAAAAACGCACTTTGATGAACCGGACGTAGCTGAGGACATAGTCAAAAAGCTGGTGAAGAATAAGGTCGAATGGTTGGTAATGAAATTGGCAGATTGTGATGAAAAATGTAAGAAAAAGGTAGTAAGCGAACCGAGCGATTTTGTTCGTGAAAGCTGCCGGTATCGCCACTACTCTTTTTTCTCGTATTCACGAAAACAATGAGTCAACCAACAGGTGATGGTCCATAAGTTCAGGATACATGATAGCAGATTGGTTCACTGCAGTCTATATCATATCGAGCGCTCGATCCGGGTATTAAAAAAGCGCGGAATCGAAATCGCTTCGGTTTTTTATTTCAGCCAGATACTTTTTGATATTGCTTAGTTTATCTCGTGAGATTACCAGGGTAACGTCATCTGTTGCTACAATAACCATATTATCCGCTCCAACGCTGCATATATGGCCTGAAGAATCGTTTACTATTATTGCATCATTCGACAGGGCATTGTAGATGCGGTTCCCGCGTGTGGTAGTACCTTCATCATTTGTACCAAGGATTCGGGGCAGTGCGTCCCATGATCCTACGTCGTCCCACTCGAAATTGCCGCGAACCGCACGTATACACCCGGAATGCTCCAGGATACCGTAGTCGATTGATACAGATTCCGCGGTGGTATAGTAATCAGAAAGCGCCTGTGTAGAAAACCCCTCTGCAGAGAGCCTTTGTGCAGCAGAATGAAGCGCGGGAAGGTGTTTTTCAATCTCATTAAAAATCACGCTGTTTCTCCAGAGAAATATCCCGCTGTTCCAGAGATACGATCCGTTTTGCAGATAGGTCTGCGCGGTTTCGGCATCCGGTTTTTCCACAAAACGTTGTACCGCATAACAGGGGAGTGCACGTGTGAAATCCGATTTTATCTCACCTGTATTTATATAGCCGTAATTGGTATCAGGGCGGGTCGGTGGTATACCGAAGACTACCAGAGAATCGTCATGATGTGCGCATGTCATAGCTGCAGATACGGCTGCAGCGAACTCTTCTACAGGCTGAATCGCATGATCTGCCGAAAGCACAAGCATGAAGGCATCTTTATATTGTGAAGCTATCCATGCAGCTGCAAGTGCGATTGCCGGTGCGGTATTTTTCCCTGTTGGTTCGCCTATCAGTGTGTAGTCATGTGTGTTGCCAAGAGTTTGTTGAATGAGCTCTGTGAGTGAGGACGACGTTATAATAAGAGGCGGAGTGGTTTCATGGATATCTGAAATCGCACTGCATCGGGCAATTGTATATTCGAGCATTGTCGCAGTGCCTATGATGGGGAGTAGTTGTTTGGGAGTGCGGGAGCGGCTCAAAGGCCAGAATCGTTCGCCTTTTCCTCCTGCAAGAATTACAGGAACCAGCTTCATTGTACAATTTCCTTTCGGTTCGTTTTCAGGTTGATCACCGTCTCATATGAGACATTGGGGCAGCCTATATGTATGCCATAGCCGGTAAGATGGAAGTCGGAGCCGCCGGTATACAGCAGGCCGTACTTCCGGGCTGCCTCAAAATACCTTTTTGCATCTTTGGCGGTATGCTCGGGGTGAAGTACTTCGACACCGTCAAGGCCGAATTCAATTAATTGCGGTATATATTCATCAATTTGTGTTATTCCGGGGTGCGCAAGTACGGCGAGTCCTCCCGCCCTATGTATAAGGTCGATTATTTCAGCGGGGGAGAGAGTTTTTTTGGGAACATAGCCCGGGCAGTTTAATCCCAGATAATTTTCGAATGCATCACGAAAACACGAGACGAGTTCTTCCTTTATCAACGCATGTGCAATATGCGGTCGTCCGACCGCTCCCTGACCGGAAATAGATAAGACCGTTTCGAACCGTATATCCATACCAAGGTTATTGAGCCTGGCTATAATTTCCTTTGCGCGAGCGATACGGGCTTTACGAATGGTTTTGAGCATTGCGATAAGCCGGGTATCATCCGTGTCGAATCCATACCCGAGGATATGGACATCCGTGTTATACACCTGGCTGGAAAATTCAACACCGGTAATTACTTCGATCCCGAGTTGTTTCCCGATTCGCTGCGCATGCGGATAGGCTTCGATGGTATCGTGGTCGGTAATGGAGATGGCACGAAGATTCTTTTTGAAGGCTTTTTCCACGAGTTGCTCGATGGTGCATTGCCCGTCTGAAAAAAGCGAATGAATGTGAAGGTCTACTTCTTTTGGCGTCTTCATTTCAGTGGTCCGTACGTCTGTTCTGTTATAGTCCATGCGGGAAGCTATTTACAAAAAACGTGTGCTATATGCTGCGTAACGTGTGTATGCACAGCGTAGTCGATAGTCCGGTACTATTACAACTACTGCGTGATGCTGTTTATGGCATAGGATGTGGTTTTAGCGCTATCTAATGGTAAAATACGCTATTATTGCGACGAGGTCAATACCGGCGAGGGATTTTTTTTATTTTTACGGATATTCACAGGTTTGAATGTATGGTGCAGATGTCTAACAATCCGAGCTGTCGTATTACAGCATACGGGACATACGAATGCTGAGGAGATATGTGACATGAACAGAAGAAAAAAAACAGGCAGGGCAGAGGTATCTCTTTCATTCGAGCAGGCAATGGAAGAACTCGAACACGAAATAGCCACGCTCGAGAAGAGTGATCTTACCCTTGAAAAGGCACTTGAGAGTTTTGAAGCCGGCATCACCCACATGCGTACCTGTGCCTCCCGTCTTAAAAAAGCCGAAGGAACGATAAAGCAGCTTTTAAAGGGAGACAACGGAGAATTTATTGAAAAAGAGCTCGGTATCAGGGCCGGGGATATTATTAAAGAGGATGAAAACGGTGATGAATGAACAACTGAGCGCGTTTCTTAAAGAGAGCACCAATGCGGCAAACAAAAAGCTGGATGAGCTACTCCCCGATGTAGACACCTACCCGGGTTCTATTCATGAGCTTATGAGATATTCGGTTTTTGCGGGCGGAAAACGGCTGCGTCCGGCATTGATTCGCGCCTCGTATGAGGCGTGTAAGGGTCGTGATGGAATGGATGATGTGCTGACTGCCGGTGCGGCGATAGAGATGCTGCATACGTTTTCACTCATTCATGACGATCTTCCCTGTATGGATGATGATACCTACAGACGTGGAAAACTGACCGCGCATAAGGCGTTCAGCGAAGCGCTTGCCGTACTTGGCGGAGATGCGCTGAGTATTTATGCGTTCGAGTGCCTGGCGAGAATGGGAAACAACGCTGTTATCGTCGAGGTCGCCTCTGCATTGGGCACCCGGGGAATGATAGGTGGACAGGTGGCGGATATAGAAGCAGAGAGGTTGGAGCCGACCGAAGAGATGGTGGAGTATATTCACCGCAATAAAACCGCTGCTCTCATTTGTACCGCTGTTCGTATCGGCGCAATGATTGCATCGGCGCAGGATTCCGTGTTGAGCGCACTTTCCCGGTATGGAACCAGAATTGGACTCGCATTTCAGGTTGTTGACGATATTCTCGATGAGGAGCAGTCTACGGATACACTTGGAAAGGATGCAGGAAGCGACAAACTCAAAGGCAAAGCAACGTATCCGGCCCTCTATTCGTTAAACGAATGCAAAGAACGGGCACACAGACTGATTAACGAGGCATGTAGTGACATTTCGTTTCTTGGTGATCAGGGGACGCTGCTTAAGGAGATTGCCCGGTATATCGAAACCCGCATTTCTTAGTGCTGCATAACGAATATATGTTCTAAACCACCGGTATTAGACGCCTGGAGGGTGTGGTAAAAGCCCAAAATTTGTATCGTGTAAGGAATTTCCTGAACCCCGTAACAAAAATGGCGCCTCGCAGAATCGAACTGCGGACACGGGGATTTTCAGTCCCCTGCTCTACCGACTGAGCTAAAGCGCCATTTTTTACAAAATCCAAATATACTAATTTCCCCCGGTTTTTTCAAGTCCGAAAGCGTACTGTTTATACACAAACGGCACGTTCTTGGGTGTGAAATACGCTGCCATCCGGACTGCTTGTGCCTCCCAGGAAATAATGCGGTAACCAACCAGGTTGTTCTTTCGTTGTTCGGGAATGCATAAGCAACACTGCTTATCGCAGCGTTCATCAAATTAATCGCCCAGATTAGCTGTAGTTATGAACGGGAATCATGCAGAATGCGACCGCTGATTTTTGGGCTATCATTTACCGTTGACGGCATAGTTATATCGAGAACATATTCACCGTGCATATCGGAGAACCTCGAGTTGAGCAGCATCGCATAATAGCCGGAAACTGCGCGGAATCGTTTTCGCTGGTGTGTGTCCAGGCTGTCTTTTGAAGGTGATACCATGTTGTTGGGATTGATGAAGGAACGCCCGCGCTTTACGCGATAATCGAGATGCGGACCTGTTGAAAGGCCGGTGCTGCCAACCCGACCGATGAAATCGCCTTGTTGCACGGTGGCACCTTCGGTCAGTCCTCGTGCATAAGAGCTCAAGTGAGAATAATACGTGGTGTACATGCCTTTATGCCGGATACGGATGTGCTTTCCGTATCCACCTTTTCGTCCTTTGAATATAACAGTTCCTTCAGAGGCGGCATAAACAGGGGTACCTCTGGGTGCTGCATAGTCGATTCCCAGGTGAGGACGTACGACACCCAGTATCGGATGGGCACGATTGAACGAAAACTGAGATGAAACACGGGAAAAACGAAGCGGTGATTTTAGAAAACGACGCTGTACCGAATGTCCCTTCCCGTTAAAATGAGCAAGGCTGTCGTTGTCCGGCTTATATGCGAACGCCTGATATGTTTTATTGTGTTTAGTCGAGGTGTACGTAGCGGCATAGATCGTTGCATAACCGGCAAAGCGTTCTCCAATGAATTTTTTTTCATACAATATTTTGAACGAATCTCCCTTACGACAGTCAAGGAAAAAATTGACATCCCAAGCAAAAAGGTCGATAAATTTGAATACGAGCGCATCATGTATTCCCTGTGATGTCATCGACTCATAGATCGAGCTGTTCACTTTTCCCTTTGCAATGCAGCGTTGCCGTGTTACAGGGAGGGGTTCTTTTTTTGCGTGTATCGAATCTTTCTTTACAGAAAAGGTATACCAGCATTGCTTTCTCGAAAGAATTTCTACCCGGCTTACAGAACCGGCGGTATCGGTATGCACCAGTATCGAATCTCCCGGGTGGATACAGTGCATTCCCATTTTTTTTAGTGCGCGGTACCCGCTCAGGAGAGTATGAGAGAATTGGACGGCACAGGATGAAAGAGCTCGCGCAAAGGTGTCTCCTGCTTTTACCCTGTAATGAGATAAAACGGATGAGGGTGTTTGTGCCCGTACGGAGGTCGCGGCAGGCTGTGAAGCATTCGACATCGCGTGTGATGTATGGTTGAGTGCCTGCGTATTACCAGTAGAGGACGAGACGCGCGTACAGCAGATCCACAGGCTGTACAGCAACAATACAGCGGTTGTTATCACAACAGTGGTACGGGCGAATATTTTTCTAGTGAACATAAATGAGCGGGATGGGATAAAAAACAGTAACAGATGCTGACTAAAATGTCACGTGGCGAGCGGAATTCTTTCCAGGCTCGAAGGTCATCTCTTCCGTATGTTCTTTTGCGCCTTTTTTAAATCGCATGGTGTGTGTGCCGGATCGTACATCGAGCTCCACTTCGTTCGTTTTTCCTACGTACTGTCCGTCCATAAATACCTGCGCGCCGGGTGGAATGGAGGAAATGAAGACTCGAGCGGGTTTTCCCTGCGGCGATTGTTGTGCGGTTTGTTCTCTCTTATGGGGAGAAGGAGTTTTTGTTTCGGGTGTTCTGGAGGCTTGAGAGGCGGCAGGTTCCTCTTGTTTTTGTGGCTTTTGAGGTGAAGGCTTCGGTTGCGCCTGACGGGATGCCGGCTGTTCTGTCTCCCGTTGCGGGGTTGCTCGTTGCAGGGTAAAGTTGCGTTGTACCTGGTTGCCCAGGTATTCTATATATTCGGATTGTTCCTGATATCCGTCTTTGGAAAGGGTGACTTTTATCTGTCCGTATACATTCGGGTTTTCCCACGTAAACGGAGTGCGACCCTTTACCTCCCCGTCTATTTTTACGATCGCATTACCCGGTTCGGAATTAATTGCAATTACCTTTGATGATGTACGTTGTGAACGGGAGGGGCTGGGACGCGAGGCTGATCCTGTGCTGCGCGACCTCGTCGCGGGAGAAGGCCTCCGCTTTTGAACTCTTGGCTCAGGTCTTGGCTTTGGAGTGCTTTTTTGCGGACTTGGTGTTGTTTTTTTCGCTGAAGCGGCTTTTAATGATTTAGTTGCTTCTGAAGAACCTTTTGCCGATGTTTCAGCCGTGGTATCTGGCAGAGAATCGGACACAGCATCCGATGCTTTTTGCATTGTCGAGTCTTTTTCCGTCTCTGCCGACCTTGTCGGTTCCTGATCCAGCGTGTGGGAGATAAATCTATTGATCTGTGGATACCAGATAATGCCGGCTCCGATCGCTACTGCGATAATAAGCACTATCGGAATAATGACCGCAAGCGGTGATTTCTTTTTGGGCGATTCGTCTTCGGCGATAAAGCGTTCGGTGCCTTTGTCCGCCTCTTCGTAGAGTCCCTGCTGACGCTTTTGTTCAGGGCTGAGCGGCGCACGCTCTTTTTTAGCGGGTTGTGTCGGCTTTTCCTTTTTGGGTTTTTCCTGCGAGGTGCTTTCCGGACTCTGCGGTTGTGGTTTTTGCACTTCTTTTTTATCCTCTTGTGCGGCAAGTGCCTGGACTTCTGCCACACTTATGCTCTGAGTATTACGAATTATATCTTCAGAGCTTTTCTGCAGTTGTTCTTTGCTCTCGTAGACGCGGATAAAATTGGGAATGCCCGCTTCATCCAGGAGAGAACGCACCTTTTCATTCGGAGAAAGCAGGGAGAGACGACCGTTTGCATCGAGGATATGTCTGTTGAGTGAAAGAAAAGAGTTAATGGCATTGGAATATACGTATGCAAGCTGAGAAAGGTCTATGGCTATGCTTTTTTTGCCTTCATCAACATATGATTTTACCTTTTTTTCAAACGTCACTACATCAAAAATTTCGCTTTCACCCAACGAAGGGGTGATAACGAAAAAGAGGCCGATGGTTTCTGTCTTGAAGTCGATGGTTTATACACCTCCGTTTGGATGTTTTCGGTAACCGGTTGTGTTGTGGTGAAGACGCGTTATACTCATACGTGGATACATTGACCGGATAATGAAACGGAAAATACGCCAGGAGGGGTTCGAACCCCCGACCTTCGGCTCCGGAGGCCGACGCTCTATCCGGCTGAGCTACTGGCGCATTTTTACCGAATTCTACAATATAAAATCGGCGCATTCATGAATCAATGGTATGCGCATTATTATCTATAGTATGAAGAATCGCGTCACTCATTTGAAGCGATGTCAATGCTTCGTCGCCTCGGGTGGCAGGGGCCTGTTTCTTGTGTGTTATTTCAAAAATAAATGATTCCAATTCTTCACTCAGCGGATCGTTTGTGCTATATTTTTCCTCATGTCTTTGTACGCAGGATTCAGCACCGGCTGATGGGTCGAGCGAATAATACTCGAATGTTTTCGCATCCATGTCGACAGAGAAATATGCATTTTTCTGAAAAAGGCGTAGTTTACGCATCTTTTTTGCCGATATGCGACTGGCGGTAATATTGGCGATACATCCGTCCGGGAATGTTAATCGTGCATTGGCTATATCGTGTGTATCCGAAAGCACCGCAACGCCTGCGGCGGCAATTGACTCATATATTGGTTCCGCTTTACATAATTGAAGTACCAGATGAAGATCATGTACCATGAGATCGAGGACCACCGAAACATCGGTTCCCCTGATATTATATGGAGCAAGACGATGAATTTCGATAAACTGGGGAGCGGGATTTTTTTGTTTCAGGGCATCGAATACCGGATTGAACGCTTCAGAATGTCCCACGTGCAGCACAAGTCCTTTTTCGCGCGCATTGCGAACGATGGTGGCGCCTTGAGAATAATCGCTGGCCAGCGGTTTTTCTACCAGCACGTGCCTGTCCGACATAATGCATTGCTGCACAAGTGCACTGTGTGAGGTGCAGGGCGTGGCAATAATAAGTGCGTCCGCGTCTGTAATAAGTGCATTGCTCGATGAGTACGGAATGACGTTGTATTTTCGGTGAATCTTATCGCAACGAATCGGGTCGGCATCGAATATGCCGACTACCGTGGTAGCGGAATCCGCGATACACTTCTGGAGGTGGTATTCACCAAGTACGCCGACACCAATAATTCCGATTTTGATCATCTTTGCTTCCTGAAAAACGAACATGAAAAATTAAAGAATACAGAAAAAAATAGCTTATGCTCGCAGTCGCTCTGCAAGTGAGGTGAAACGCTGCACCACGGTGTTGTTTTTTATCGCTATTGCAAGCGCTTTTTTCGTACCTACCAGTACGCAGAGTTTTTTTGCCCGCGTAACGGCAGTATAAAGCAGGTTTCGTTGCAGCATCACAAAATGCTGCGTGGACACGGGAATGACCACACATTCGAATTCGCTTCCCTGGCTTTTATGCACGCTTATGCAATAGGCGTGTACCAGTTCATCGAGGTTTTTAAGTGTATATGTTACCTGTGTATGATGATAGGAAACGGTAAGAGAAGTCGTGTCGGGTATCGAGTCGACGGTTCCAATATCTCCGTTATATACACCGAGGGTGTAATTGTTACGAAGCTGCATCACCTTGTCTCCGGTTCTGAAAACACTGCCGCCACGTTGCAAAAAATCCCCGTGTGGGTTGAGAAGCTGCTGAATCCGGATGTTGATTTCACGGGTACCGAGAGTCCCTTTGTGCATGGGAGTAATTACCTGGATATCACGAATCGGGTCGAAGCCGTATTTTGCCGGAAGCCTGGTTGAAACCAGATCGCATATCGTTTTTTGCGTATGTAAAGGTTCCGGTGAATCGATAAAAAAACAGTTGTCATTTTTATCGTTTGTAAAAACGGGTATTTCACCCGAAAGAATCTGATGGGATGCGGTGATGATTCTGCTTCGTGCAGCCTGGCGAAAAATTCTGGAGAGATGTACATGGGTAATCACACGGCTTGCAATCATATCAGCAAGAACATTACCGGGTCCCACTGAAGGAAGCTGATTGTGATCTCCGACAAAGAGTATTCTGGTTCCGGACGGCAGTGCACTCAGCAGTGATCGCAGCAGGAATATGTCCATCATGGAGACCTCATCGACGACGAGGGCGTCGCATTCGAGCGGATTTTCACGATTGAGCTGAAACGTCATTCCTTCTCCGGCTTTTGGGTTCGCTTTGAGCAGACGGTGGATGGTCTGTGCGGTGTGTGCCGTTACCTGCTGAAGATGCTGTGCCGCGCGCCCCGTTGGCGCGCACAATTTTAAAGTCGCGCCGAATGAGTACAGCATGTCGACAACCGATTTTAATGCCGTTGTTTTTCCGGTGCCCGGACCGCCGGTAAGCAGCGTAATGCGCGATTGCGCCATTGCAAATAGCACCTGCAGCTGTTGCTCGGACGGATTCCATTCAGTTTCTTTGCTGTATTTGATAAGCCAACGGCGTATATCGCCTTCCGGAATCGAAAAAGCATCTGCATGAAACCGGTTTTTGATTCTTTCCCGCAGCGATCGAGATATATCACATTCGGTGGTGTAGGCGTGGGGTAAAAAAAGGCGTCTCTGTTCCTGTATGATGTCATTGTTTTTTATCAAATGATCGATCGTGTAAATGCTTTGTTCATGGTCAACATGCAACAGCTCGCTCGACTGGTGTGCGAGTGAATCGTAATCCTGATAGGTATGCCCTTCCGAAAGAGCCTGCTGCATAAGGTAGACGATACCAGCACGAATGCGGATAAACGAGGTGTTGTCAAACCCGAAATGATGGGCAATGGCATCCGCTTTTTTAAAACCGATTCCCCAGATATCGTCTACGAGCGCATAAGGATTTGAAGATATTTTTTCTCTGGTTTCTTCTCCGTAAGTTTCGTATATTTTTGCCGCGGTGTTCAGCGTAAGATCGAGCTGCTGCAAAAAAAGCATGGTATCCCTGATAGAACGCTGTTCATCCCACTCCTTTTTTACCTTCTCGGCGATTTTTTTGCCGATACCTTCGATTTCGCACAACCGTCCATGTTCATTTTCTATTATGTCAAGTGTTTCCGTGCCGAATTTCTTAATAATCCGTTGTGCCCGTGCCGTACCTATATTGGATATGATGCCCGATGTGAGCAGGGTTTCGATCGCCTTTTCAGAGATTGGCTTGACAATTTCAAAATGTTCTACCATAAACTGGTTGCCGTATCTCGGATGCAGCGCCCATTCACCTTTGAGTGTTACGCTATGACCCTCCCGTATGTTTGCCATATTACCAACACACACGACCGGTGTGGTATCTTCTTCGCCGCAAACCCTGATTACGCTGAAGCCATTGTCGGGATTTCTGAAACTAACCGAGGTGACAGTACCGTGGACTTTATCCTTCATATGGCTAATTCCGTAGTATCGCGGTAGTAAAGACGGTATTTCACTGAAAAACTGTAATAAATTTGCGTAAAGTTAATGCAACCCTTTGCGGAAAATTCCGCGCATATTCAAGCCGCCAAAGCAATGAACAGGTATGTGGGGATTCCCGGTCACACAGGCGCGATTATTTATGAAGTAAGCGCTATTTATGTAACACCTGCTCACATTAGTGCTATTGAGCTTTCGCCGAAAAAATAGGAGCCGCCGGGCGAGGCAGGCTCATTAGTTTCCGGAGACACCATTGCAGCATTGCTCCCAGCAGCTTTCATAACAGCAATCGATCAATTCAGAAGAATTAATTATATTCGTTCGATGCGTATTGTCAGCAGAGGAAACAGATATAAAAGCGAGATGTGTTGCCCCATTACGGTGCCCATGCAGTTTCCACTATTTCTTCTTATGTCTGTTAAGGTGGCTGCGTTTTTTTCGTTTATGTTTGTTGATCTTCGCTTTTCTTTTTTTACGTACGTTAGGCATGAAACGAACGGCTCCTTTTTTAGCGGTAAAACGCGATACAGGTGCGGAAATGAAAAATAATACGGCTGATAAAATAATTGATTGCAGGGGAATACGTCAAATGCTCGAGTGGAAAGTATACAGCAGGTTGCTGGTCCCGATATTTGTGTTACTACATCGGCCGCAGGTGATGAATGATCGGTATGGTATTCACGAAAGCCGGACCACAGTGCAGTTGAGGAGAATAAGAAACGGAAATTCTTACAATATAGTGTGACATCTTTGATGTATCACAATGGTGCCGGAGTGCGACTACTGCGTATCTGTAACAAAAAAATTGGTTCTGCACTGACTTGAGTGGATAGTTTTTTTAATTCTTTTGGGGCATCGGACTTTTTATTGGGTGCCCCCAAGATATAGCATTTTATATATTATGGATATGGACGGAAAACAAGTATTCAATTATCTGCTGGGCCTGACGCGCCCATGGGATGTGTCGCGGGTTGAAATTGATGCGCAGAAGCATCGAGTCGATGTCTGGATTGCGCATGAGCGCAACATTGTGTTTGCGTGCCCGGAATGCGGGAAGCATTGCCCCATATATGACCATGCTCCGGAACGTGTACTTCGCCACCTCAATGCGTTTGAGCATGAGACGTTTCTTCACATTCTCCTGCCGCGCGTGCGGTGTGCAGCGCATGGAGCGAAGGTGATACTTTCCGGCTTTGGCGAAAACAATTCCGCAATGACGTATGCCTTTGAGTCGCACCTGATTGCCATGGCCCATGCGTGCAGCATCGAAGGAGTAGGTCGGCTGTGCAATGTGAGCTGGGCGAGTGGCAGGCATGTTATCACGCGCGCGGTTGCTCGCGGCCGGGCTCGTAAGGCGTTTTGCCAGCCTGAGCGCATGAGAGTAGACGAGAAGTCGATTGCAAAAGGCCATAAGTATGAATCGCTGGTGTACGATTTGGATCACGGTACCGTTGAATACGTCTGTGATACCCGGCGCCAGGAGAGCGTGGAGTCCTATTACCGTATGTGTAGCCCGGAGGATTTGGAGCGGGTGAAGGTTGTGACTATGGACATGTGGGATCCCTTTATCGCCGCCACACGTGCGTATGTACCGCAAGGCGAAAGGAATGATCGGTATCACGTGATGCGTTACGCGGTAGATGCCGTGGACAAGGTACGCAAACAGGAACATGCTATTTTTCGTAACACCGGCGACGAGAGGTCGAAAGGAACGAAACACCTTTGGCTTTGGAGCCAAGAGAATATGCCGGAGTATCGTAAGGCTGAATTCGAAGAGTTGTGCAGCAAAGATCTGAAAGTGTGTCGCGCGTGGGCGATCAAGGAGAACCTTCGTCATCTGTGGGACTACAGGTACGA
>CAZPUS010000057.1:0-3026 GCA_964589825.1 uncultured Fibrobacterota bacterium
ACCATCTGGTCCCCGTGACCGCCAAGTACCAATGCCGATACATCTTCGGGACGCATTGTCACTCTGCCTGTGAGCCGGAAAGCGCCGCGATGCGTTTTCTCAATTCATCAAGTGCCGCCGCGCGGTGGCTTATGCGGTTTTTTATCTCCCGGTCGAGGCAGGCAAAACTCTGGCTGTATCCACTGGGTACAAAAAGGGGGTCGTAGCCAAAGCCGTTGGCGCCCGAAGGCGAAAAGGCGATATGGCCCTCGACCTTTCCCCGCGCAACGATTTCCGAATCCTTTCCAAAGCGCAGGACCATGCAGCAGCGAAACCTGGCAGTACGCCTGTCCCGAGGGGTATCGCCAAGAAGTGAGAGAAGCTTTTCGTTGTTGTGCGCATCGGTGGCGCCGGGACCGGCAAACCGTGCGCTGTAGACCCCCGGAGCGCCCTCGAGCGCATCCACCTCCAGACCGGAGTCGTCCGCAAGCGCGCTGCACTCGCAGCGATCGATGATCCATGCTGCTTTTATCCGGGCGTTCTCCTCGAACGTGGTGCCGGTTTCCGGGATGTCCGTATCTTCGGGAAAGTGCTCGGTAAGGCCGGATACCCGTATGCCGGTATCTGCAAGTATCTCACGTATCTCGGAGAGTTTTCCCTTGTTTTTTGTCGCCACGATAAGCGGGGTGTTCATATGGATACTCCTTTACAATGGCTACCATACTGGAGTGTTCTTAACCTGAAACCGATAACTATTTCGCCACGATATTGACCAGTTTTCCGGGTACTACGATCACTTTTTTTATGGAGGCATCGCCGATACGGGCTGCTACCTTCTCCCGTGAAAGAGCGGTTGTTTCGAGCGTCTGCCTGTCTGCATTTGCAGCGATATTGAATTTGTCGCGGACCTTGCCGTTTACCTGGACAACGATCGTCACTTCGTCCTCGCGCACGAGCTCCTCGTTGAATTCAGGCCACGGCCGGGTGCAGACACTCGGGGAAAAGCCGAGATGTTCCCACAGCTCCTCAGCAATATGCGGTACATACGGGGCGCACAGCAGTATGAGCGTGCGCAGCGCCTCTCTGCACTGTGAGCTCTCTTTATACAGCACGTTTACATAGACCATCAGCGCGCTTATTGCCGTATTAAACCGGAAATTGTCGGTATCCTGCGTCACTTTTTTTATGGCACGGTGCATGGCCGCCTCTATGTGTGCCGGTCGTTTTGTATCGGTAACCGGAAATTCGTGTACCAGCCGCCACACACGCTCAAGAAATCGTCTGACCCCGCCGATAGCCTGTGTGTCCCATGACTTGGCCACTTCGAGTGGTCCCATGAACATTTCGTACATGCGCAGGGTATCGGCACCATGTTCACTGATCACCTCGTCCGGATTGACCACATTCCCTCGCGATTTGGACATCTTCTGGCCGTCTTCGCCATAGATCATCCCCTGATTGACGAGTCTGCGAAACGGCTCGTCGTAATCCACAACCCCGATATCGTACAGGAATTTATGCCAGAAACGTGCATACAGAAGATGCAGCACCGCATGCTCTGCACCACCGATATAGAGATCGACCTCTGACCAGTATTGCATTTTCTCCTTACCCACGGGTGCGGAATCGTTGTGCGGATCCATATAGCGCAGATAGTACCAGCACGATCCGGCCCACTGGGGCATGGTATTGGTTTCGCGCCTGGCGGCACCGCCGCAGCGGGGACAGGTCGTATTCACCCATTCCTCGATAGAGGCAAGCGGCGATTCGCCGGTACCCGTAGGCTCGTAGCGCTGCACCTGCGGAAGCGTGAGCGGAAGCTGTGATTCTTCTACCGGTACCACGCCGCATTCGCTGCAGTGAATCAGTGGTATCGGCTCCCCCCAGTAGCGCTGACGAGAAAAGACCCAGTCCCGCAATTTGTAGTTGACCGCTTTTTTTCCCCTGCCCTGTGACTCGAGATCCTCGGTGATCTTTTTCGCGCAGGTGTCGGTATCGAGTCCGTCGTAGATGCCCGAGTTGATCGCATACCCCTTGTCAACGAATGCCTCGGTGAGTTCGTTCGTCTCTCCCTTTTGCGGGGTGACGACCTGTGTGATCGGAAGTGAAAAGGTCTGTGCAAACGCGAAGTCACGCTCGTCGTGCGCAGGGACCGCCATAATGGCACCGGTGCCGTAGCCCAGCATCACGTAATCCGAGATCCAGATCGGTATCTCCTCCTCGTTGACCGGATTGATCGCATACGCCCCGGTGAATGCCCCGCTTTTTTCGCGGCTGTGTTCGCTGCGCTCCATCTCGCTTTTTTGTGCAGCCTGCTGCTGATAACGCTGCACCCGGTCGCGCTGCTGAGGGGTAGTGATTGCGTTTACCAAAGGATGTTCAGGCGCAAGAACCATGTAGGTAGCACCAAAGAGGGTATCGGGCCGTGTGGTGAAGACTCTTATTACTTCTCTGCTCTGCTTTTCAATAAAATCGACCTCCGCCCCGACCGATTTACCGATCCAGTTGCGCTGCATCTGCTTGATCGACTCCGACCACTCCAGTCCCTCGAGATCGTTGAGCAGCCGGTCGGCATACGCGGTTATTTTGAGCATCCACTGGGGTATGTTTTTCTGCTCTACCAGGGTATCGCATCGATCGCAGCGGCCGCTGACTACCTCTTCGTTGGCAAGACCGGTAAGACATTTGGGGCACCAGTTGATCGGGACGTTGTCCATATAGGCCAGTCCCTTTTTGTACATCTGCAGGAATATCCACTGCGTCCATTTATAGTAGTCAGGATCGATGGTGGCGATCTCCCGGTCCCAGTCATAGCTGAACCCGATCGATTTGATCTGCTGCCTGAAGCGCCGTATGTTTTCCTCTGTGGTTGTGCGGGGGTGCGTGCCGGTCTGAATGGCGTAATTTTCGGCCGGCAGCCCGAATGCATCCCATCCCATGGGATGCAGCACGTTATACCCGTTCATCCGTCGGTACCGGGCAATGATGTCCGAGGCGGTGTAGCCCTCGGGGTGGCCCACATGCAGCCCGGCACCCGAAGGATAGGG
>CAZPUS010000057.1:3126-15352 GCA_964589825.1 uncultured Fibrobacterota bacterium
CGACAAACCGCTGATGCAACTGGGGCTGCACCCTGCTGCCCAGCGCGCTCATGTGTGTGCTGCGCGATTCCGATT
This sequence comes from uncultured Fibrobacterota bacterium, assembly GCA_964589825.1. Classification (GTDB taxonomy): domain Bacteria; phylum Fibrobacterota; class Chitinivibrionia; order Chitinivibrionales; family WJKA01; genus CAZPUS01. The sequence continues at coordinate 3,202 of CAZPUS010000057.1, forward strand.
TTTCGAGAATCGTGGTATTGATCCTGCTCATACCGGGGGTGGTGAGAAAATGCGGATCTATGCCGCGCTCGTCACAGTAGCGCTGGAAAAACATGCGCATATCCTGGGGTACGATACCGAGTACCGTCGATTCCATCCCCAGTTTCCGTACGGTTTTGGCGGTATTGATCCCTTTACCCGCTGCCTGCAGATGCAGCTCACAGTCGGTATAGGTCTGACCCGGTTTCAGTGAGGGCAGTGCATAGCAGATATCGACCGCAGGGTTGAGCAGTGCGGAGTAAATCACGAAGCTCCTCAGGAGGGGATAAGGGTGAAAAGACGCACCATCGCTTTTGCCATGATATAGCATACCGCCAGCATGGCGAGAAGCTGGGCAATAAGCAAAATTCGGTTGATGGTTTTGAATTTCATAGCGTTACACACATGTGTCACCATGTGCAATGCGTAAAAAATAGTATGCGCACATCACGTGTTGGACACCTTAAGAATCAAAAACAAAGTGATATGCTGCGATGATCACTGTGTGGAAGATATTTTGCGCAACTATCGGTTTGGATAAAGAATAAAGCTTAAAAAATATCCCGGAAAAAACCTTCAGGCTGTACTCAGTTATAGTGAAAAAACGGATTGGTCATTTTTTGTGATAAAAGCAAATCCTGCTCAAGAGGAAATTGAAATGAGCTTAATACTAATCATCGGTATTTGCATGGCAGTGCTCTCCGCGGTATTCTGGTGTATCGAGGGGGCGCCGGTATTGCGGGAGATAAAGCGAGTGCGTAGCCGCGAAGCCCCGGCAAATCCGCTGCGTGCCGGTACGCATTCGATGTGTGTCGTATCCGGCATGGTACGGGCGCTTTTTAAAGGCTGGCCCCTGGCAGTGGATATCTTTGTTACCGTGTGGCTGACCGGGGCGTTCGGCATGACCGGGCTTATGGGCAGTATTATCGGGTTGAGCGTGTCGAATGTAATCTCGGTGTTTTTACTTTTAAACCGCTAAATAACGACCTGTTGGGGGAGAATGGATTCTATAAGAAACGGGAATAGTCCCAGATCCCGGGTTTCTTAGACACCGGTTCGATTCCGGTCTCCTCCATTTTGCTATCTTTTAGTACGGAGTACCTGTACATGGAAAAACTACCCATACGCGAGCACTACTTTGCCCTGCAAGACGATCCTGCCCATGCGCAGCTTATCTGGCAAAACAGTGCGTTTCTCGAGTATAACGATGCGGACACTATTGCACACGATTTTGCGTACGGATATGTGACCTATCTTGCCACAGAGCCGGCGCGGGTGATTAAATGCGGAGTGTTTAAAGAGGCGGACCGGCCGCTTGTAATGCCGCTTGCATCGCTGCTGGAATCTGCACATCATGACACCCTTGCACAGTGTGTGTTTATCGCCAGCTGGTATGAGCCGTTCGGGGCTATCCCCGGGATTATGTATAACGATCCGTTTGCACCCGCACCCGATCCGCCTGATGCCACCATAGCACAGTGTCTGCAGGAAAGCAACGGCCGGCTTTCCTATCACTACCAGGTTGAACGACTGTATCGCATGTGCACCTGTTGTTCGGCTCCGCATGCACGTGAGTTTCGTCAGGCCCTGTGGGCAAAAAAAGACTGGGCACATGCAGAAGTCAACGTACACAGGCTCTCCTGCGGCCTGTCGCTTGCCGAACTCATCAAGCGGTACCGTATTGCCGAATTTACGGTATACCCCAACTATGCCGGGGGGATGCACCTGTTCGAGTATTTTAATGGGCTCAGGGGATGAGCAGTATTCATTTAAGTACATGCTTCGGGTACTGACATTCGGGATATGCCCTTACCCTGTGGTGCATCTTTCAGGTACTGTGTTTCGGTAACAAGTCGACATCCGTTTTGGTCTCGCCCTTAAAATGACACCTTTCAAAATCGCCCTGTACAGGTCTACGTGGTGCGAATTCCCGAGAGGATCTTTTCAATAGCCGGGTGCAGTGTACGCGGAGAGCCCTGTATTTTTTCATGCGCATCTTTGTTCAGGTGCATATTCATGGCCTCTTTCACGGCCTCGAGATTGTTTGCGCCGTCCTCACCGGGATAGCACTGAGACGTCAGAAGGGTTTTGTCATTTTCGCGGGTCAGGAGAATAAAAGAGTCGTCTTCGCAGGTCTTATCACGGTATACATAGTACAGGTTCTGGTAATCCTTCAATTCTGAAAGCAATACCGCCGCCGTTTTCATGAGAAAATTGCCCTGGGTAATGTGCATGATCGTTTTTGCGGTATTGGTTGAATCGATCGTTTCTTTCAACTGCTCGCATGCTTCTGTGATTCGTGTGGAGCTGATTTGCTTTCTTTGTACCGCAGTATTCTGGTTGAGAAGCCCGCTTTTTTTTATCTTTTCTACGATGACCTCGCTTTGGTCGGCGTAGTCCATGGATTCGTTTTTAGAATCGGTGTGCCACAGTACGATAGTCTCTGGACGTGTAAGCAGAAGCGATGCGATAAAAGGACCGATCGCACGGCTGCAGAAGCTGTGCAAAATGGTTCTGTCCCGCGGCCATGGTGACGGAGAAGTGTTGTAAACCGTCATTCCCGTCACACGGGATAAGGCTTGTTTGCAGGTGTTTACCCTGAACACGCGTTTGTCTATATGTGAGAGGAAGGTGTCCTGATCCCGGGTGTTTTCAGGAATCAGCCAGGACCTGTCCGAATTATAATCTGCCAGGTCGTGTTTATTTGCGATTTCAACGTGGGTGATACGTTTGTCGTCACCCTGTACACCGCCCGTAGAGATCCAGTCACGTGCAAGAGCGGCACATATCTGCGTTGTGTTGCTTTCTCTGTCAAGTACATCGCGGGCAAGAGAATACGCAAGCATCCATGACGTGCCGGTGAAGCGTTGCGTACGCGTATCGCTCGGCAATGATGTCAGGATATACACAAGTACCCGTGAATCCAAAAGCGAAGAAGATGTGTGCTCGCAGGTGCGTTCCAGCTCTTCACGGTGGTCGTGGTGCGCGTCCAATTCTTTGTTGTGGTTGTCAACCAGCATGAGCAGGGCTGCATGGGGGGCATTGTTACATGTGGCCAGAGGAAACAGGGCAAAGCTGTATTTTGCGTGTGTGTATATATCCAAAAAGGAGATATCATCTGCAGGGCCGTGGGTTTTCAGGAAGGTTTTGATGTTTTCCGGCGCCTTGCCGGTGCCGGGTGTGTGCAGTTTCAGCAGCAGCTCCCGGCCGGCGAGCTGGGGCCAGAACCGACATGCGTCTTTGCAATCGTTAAAGGTATCGACAGCTTTTTTCCAACGTTTCCATTGCCGCAGGGCACCAAAGCTCATTATCGCCCCGCACCGACGCTTGGCATCGTTATCGTACACTAACGGAGAGGTGGTATCGAGAAAATCGTTCATTGTATTTATATGACGACAAAAAGAACAGCGTCTTCAGGTTCTTGAACAGAGCCTGCCAACGTATAGTGTGGAAGCTTCAGGGTAATCGTGTAGGTGTCATCCTGGAGCGTATAGCGCGCATTACCGGAAATGATGTGTCCCTGATTATCAGCAGCCACAATTTTTTTAATGGCTTTGTTCCCGATGCCGTCTATTGTTTTCCATGAATAATAGGCCGTATCGTCGTCCATTTGCCGGCTAAAATCTATCATTTCGGCATTGGTTTTGGTTAGCCCGGTAGGTTTTTTGTTCTTGATAGCCTCCACTATATGGGGAAGCTGTTGCTCATCGCACACAAACAGGGGTGAATAGCGGTGTCTCTTATCATCCGCCGCGGCAGGGGCGGGTATGGTAGTATACAGGTATTCTTCGTATGCATGGGGCTGGATTTCATACACAGCATCTTCTCTGTTCTTGTCGTCTTTCCCGCTGCCCCCACTTTCTATAATACCGTATAATATATCGTCTATTTCGTTGCGGCTGTCGATTTCATTTTCGAGCGGTCTCAGCATGGTTTCCTCGATGTCCTGATAATCGAGGCGCGGGTCGTCGTCCGTGAGTACAGGAGCACCGGTTTTCTTTTTTACGTGTTCCGGCAGTTCTTTGTCGTCGAACGAAATCCACTCCAGAAGATGCATCGCGTCTTCCAGTAGGTCGGGACGCATATCCACGTGCCAGCTGTAATCGGTGAGAATACTCACATGCGGGTTACGGGTATTCCAAACCTGCAGTACTTCGAGCCCTATGTTTGTATCATTGGTTTTCAATTCACCCAATACACATGGATGGGAAAACCTGCTGCAGGGTATAAGAAACACATCGCCGTTTTCATCCGGATCGGTCGCAATTACCGCATAATGGGGTAGCATAGACGAGGTGATTTTCGGCGAGAGCATAACGAGTTCGCCGCGAACGCCGTGGGCATCGCACTGTTTGATAAGCCCGGCAGCTTCCTTTTGGAGATGTTCGGGCATGACCTCTTCATCCTCGGTCGACTCATCTTCGCTATCGGATTGTGGATAAATACTACCGGCATTCCACTCTACAAGCCATGTATTGGCATGGTCTTTTTGCTCTTGTGTGATATAATATTCATTGTGCGCGTGTGTCATCTCGCTATTCTCCCGGTACCGGCTCATTCCCGGCATCTTTACGTAATTGCATGTTGTCTCTATAGGGCTCAATTTTATCGAGTAACGTGCGAAGATGCGGATCTGTTTCATTTTTCTTCATCCACAAATGAATATTGTCTCGCACACATCGCGCCACTTTTTGTGTAAGTTCTTCACGTTCCTCAGGGGTAATATTCCCTACCTGGGAGATGATTTCTCTTTTTATCTTTTTGCCTCGTGAGAGATTTTTTACAGCCTCATTGAGTGTCGACGTGCTCTTTTGGGCCAGTGAAAGAAACTCGGCACCTGTGGGACGCAGACCGGCGGCAATGGCAAGCATTACCTTTTTTTCGGTGGCGGAAAGTACGGCACAGACCCGTTCGGTTATTTTTGCGATGTTTTCCTGCTCTTTAGACGTAGCGATATGCATCTTATCCGGTAACGGTATTGTATCCGGAAAACCAAATCCCACCACCCTCTTGTGTGCATCGGCCGCAGACCTGTCCAGCTTGTTCGACTCGTCAGTTTCTTCTCCATCACGGGCGTACGGGCGTGACTTATTCTCCCAATCTTTATTCTTTTTTCCTATCGCGCTTATGAGATAGCGTTTTGCATAGCCACGCAGGCATTTGATACTCACCTGGCCGGTATCTTCCATTGCTTTTTGAAATAGATGTTCCTTGTAGTTTTTTCCCTGCTTGTTTTTATGCAAATAGCAATGTGCCTCGAAAACAGCATAGGGCTCACCATAGGCGCTGATTATATGTGGATATATTCTGGCGGAATTGGAGAACCGCTTTTTCAGCACAGCACTGTTTTCAGGGCTGCATGCATCCACGGCACACGTCTTTTTCCATTCCATCCATGCCTGGTATTCCTGCCGATCTTTTTCGTTTAGGGGCTGTGTCATGTGAGATTATCCGTTTTCAGAACGGGTATTGGAACTATACGGAAAATTTTTTCGCACGTGCGCGTCGAGTATAGTAAGTTCGTGCCGTTCGCAGCGTCGTTTGTTTTTGTTTGGCAGAACCCGCTTTACCCATAAACCGTTTTTAACTACCGGATGCTCCCGGTTTACAGATGCCAGGGGATCTGTGCCGCCGAGTTCCCTGAATGAAACGAATGCACGTTTATTGCCAAAGTATGTAGCATGCTCCGGTCCGCGATGAGCGGTAAGACCTTTCACCGTAATTTGTGCCCGTTTTCTGCGTATACTGGTGCCGAACAGCACCGGCATTTTCTCACGTGAAGGGTACGACTGTCGTCGTATCGATACCGCGGGATGCCACGTCCTCTCGGAATTCTGATCGTAATCCGACAGATTTTCCTTCCAGAAGTCTTCTCGTACTTGCCAGAGCGTGCCGAAGCCGAGGTCAAAAAGGTTGTAAATTGCCTGGGTGTAGCGTTGTTCGTATTCCATACCGTTTCCTTTGCAGCAATGTGTGGTAAAGAATTCCTGACACGAACCATTAATATAGGTTATGTCCCGGCACGTGGTCAACGGCATGAACATATATGGCAGAGCACACACAATCAGAAGCAAAAAATCACGGTACAAAATACAAACCTCCCTATTTTCGACAGCGTCCGGCGGCTTTCGACAGTTTCACCACGATCTGTACCGCAGAGACTGCAGTGGTGGCGATCGTAACGGCTGCATTGGCCCGCGCGCCGGCTTTAAGCAGGATAGAGCCCAGTCTGGCCATACTTACCTCTTTCTTTTTAAGTGTTTACCGAGATCCCGTGCCGTCTGGACAAAGTCGACGATGTTTTCGCCGGCAACGGCTGATTTTTTTACGATTGTGATAACTGCACGAATTTTTCTCATACTTCATCTCCCGGATTGTTGAAGAATACTGTTCTTTCTCTATTATTAATGAGTGGCCTCATCATTTTTTTTCCGGGATTATTTTTGTTTTTTTGCCACTGTTATGCCGGATTGTCTCCTTTTGATTAAATCATACCATCACGTTCTTTTATATAATATTTTTTTCCTTCTATTGACATAAATAGTGAAAGAAATAAATTATTATTTAAATATAGAAACGAATCGCCTTCATCCCTGTCTAATCCCATATAAACACCACCAAAGACAGTTGTGTCTTTAAATGTTAACTCAACGGGAATACAATAACTAGATACCTGCGCTTCTCCGTTGTATGTTGCGAAGCAAAAGGGTATTCCTTCATATCCTAATATCGTAGTAACTCTATCAACCGGTCCTTTATATCTAATAGAGCTTGTAACCTGATATTCTTCTAGTTCGTGAGTACCATTGGTCTGATATGAGATACTATAGTAATATACCCATATTACTATTGAATCTTTATAAAATTCCCAATTTTCTGCTAATCCTTCATCTTCTTGAATATTCCACACAGAGCGACCACATATATCCTTATAATAATCAACTCTTCTGTTATCATTCACATCTACACTAAACATTGTACAACTAACAAATGATAATAGGAGTATAAATAAGTATTTCAAAATTTCTCCGCTAGCCATTTTTTACGGCATCCATTTTTCCCTGTGATACAAGTGTTTCAGCCGCCAAAAATCATTTCACGCACCGGGGTGAAAATTGCGGTGACCATTATGCCGCATATAATGAGCATCAAGCCGTAGTCCTCGAGGTCGTCTCTTCTTGTCTGTTTCATTATCGTACCCGTAACAATAAGTAAAATACCTGCCAGTATTCCTACATTCATATATCCCTCCCCCGGCTATCTGAATTATTACTGTATGCATTGCCGTTTTCCGCTACAGTGGCGCGCTGTGAACCAGTATCAAAAACCGCATGCGGATGCTGATTGTTTCGTACAGACATGCGTTCACGGACGCGGTTGTACGTGTAGAGAGCAAGATCCAGTCCTTCGACAATCACGACATATTTCATAATGGCGTACAATGTGTCCATATTACCGTACCTCCCCTTCCCGTTATGCTAAAAAAGACTTAGTTGTTCAGCTACCTTGCAGTCATGCCGTGGTTCGGGCTCCTGTGTAACCACATTATACAATTTCTGCAGGGTTTGTGTTCCCATTCCTTTTAATGTATGTATATCCGCCATAGACCGGATTGAGCCATCTGATATTCCATCAGCAATGGTATTGAGTATGTGTTTGTTTATACCATAGATGCTTTTACCCTCATACCGCAGGTGAGTAATTTGTGTTTTTAAACCATTAAACAATGGATCGGGGAGCCGCGGATCGAACGTATAGATTTCGATCTCAATATCAGGCAGTGGTTTCAGCACACGTTCCATAAGTGTATATACACGATCGGGGTCGAGTGTGCCGGAGAGCGCACCGAGTAACGGGAATGCAATTGATCGTATACCGCAGGACGAATATGTGCGGGCGAATTTGAAAAGTCCTTTTTCAAGGTATTCAATCCGTGACGGATAGCGCCAGTGGTTTTTCGTCGGGAAGTTCAAAACCCATGGGTATGAGTGCTTCCACAGCAAAAGCTTTCCGGGTGTTAGCAGCTTTTTTTTGCACACAGAGGTGTAGTGAGCGTACATTTGGGGATATCTGAGTTTGAACTCACGTGCGATCCCTTTGCCCATAACGCCGACGCAATTGACGGTATTTACCAGTGTTCCCATTGATGAATTGAATATATTGCCATGTATGTGCCGCACTATCGCCATTGGTATGTAAACCTCGTAAAGAAGAGCAGGAGATTGGATCTTTTCAGTAAAATAATTTTAAGCGTAGCTCGGCGGGGCTGTAACGCTGTCGTAACTAGTTGTCGGGTAGTATGCTAAAACGTCTTTATATGTGCCCGGCAATAAAATCGTATACACCCGGGGTGTGCAGTGCATTTCCCCGGTATTGGTTTCCGGTGCGGCATCCGGTGTTTTATTTTACTTTTACCAGATAACACCATAGCCCCACATGTAGATAATGTTATATAACACTCCTAAACCCAGAAGCAAAAGTACTGCATGCACAATCATCCATGTGATTTTCAGGAATTTCATACGCCGCCCCCTTCCATCGAAAAAATCGCAATTACCATCTGCGGATATGCTGTTGCTGCAATAGTCCTGTATTCTGCACGTGCTGTATTCATACGACACTCCGTTTTTGGATGTGGTCACTTGTTTTCTCTATTACTACAGAGTGTCGAATACGCGATTTTTCCGGAATTTTTTTACGAACCCGCAAAGCCCCGCTGATTATTCGGCTTTCGTATGTAAAGTGAGCCCCTGTCCCTTCTATTGCTGAGTTTATTCTACAACGTGAAATCGTAGCCCGGGGATGGACAAAGCGGGACGCGCCTCCCTTTCAGGCATACCGTGTATGCGTTATTGTTTACAGATGTATAATGTTCATATCGGGTTTTGAATAAAAGAGGTACTCTGCAAGCAGGCGACGATGACATTTTTCCGCGGTGGGTTCTGCGCACAGCAGGGCAGCATTGTCGAAAAGATCGCGATTCGTAGTACGCGCGACATCCCTTTTGTCAAGTATGTTCCGATACTCCTGTTCATATTCCTCCCATAATACACGCCCCTTTTTGTACCCATCCAGCAGTTGTTTGGAAGGGGCGAAATCGGGACGGTATACATATTCTATTCCATGCAATTTCAGAAGATAGGGGAGATGTTTCGCATTCGCGAAGCCCGATAACTGTGATTTGTTATTTAAACGGATGTCTATCAGCCGTTCGATTTTATTTGCCTGCAGGCTGGTGAAAAACAGCTCGGCCGTTTTCCCTGCAAATCCTATTGTATATATGTTCATACAGGATGGGTGTGAGAGGGGTGTGTCTGGTATCCAACCATTTTATTAAGGCGTACGTATATATTTGCAGCTTCTTTGGTATCATCGGCTTCAAAAAGGCTCTTTTGAATATGTGAGGCGGCGAGTACCCGTTGCAGATTTGTCGATACCGCACCATGCTCAAGGAAGTAGTGACGCAGTTTACGTTCGAGGAAGCGATGGGGATATATATCGGTGTCAACGATGTGTGAAACGCTGCAGCCGCTCTGGTGCAGGTGGCGTGCAATCAGGGAAAAGCGGTGACATTCCAGGGGATTTTTTTCAGCACACATCAGTGCGATTGTATATCCTTTACGTATTCCCTCGTATAATCTTTCTATGGCATGCGTAAAGAAATCGCTCCTTTCCACTTTCGAGAAATCGACGATACCCTCCCCGGATAACAAACGATTCTCACTGTGCCGTGCACCGAGTTGATTACCCATATAAATATAGCGGATGTTTTTATGGGCAAGATGCGCTGCAATCGTTTCTCTGTTGAATTGTGATGCATACCGGCTGTAAGGTACGCTTCGTACATCGACTATCACATCGATATGGGTATGCATCAGATGCCCGTCGAATGCTTCTGTGGTGTTGGTGGAGTGTCCTATAGTATATACCATATCCGTTGCATCTCACTGTATTATAATCGATGCTGCCATTTTGTAACAAAAACCGTCAAAAGGCAATCCCATGCTTACGCACAGGTATGTTCGATCTGCCGGCAGCGGGATGGTACCGTCAGCGCCATAAAAATATCTTTTACCGATCTCCGGATCTGTTACCCGAAGGCGGTATTGTTCATTATTGAAAATAAATTCGGCACGTATTTTTTTATTCGGGTTGTCGAATTCCGCACCTTCCTGCTGAACGCATAATTCCAGGGACTGTACTTTTATTAAATATAATGATTGTGTGTACATAGTGCAGTCATGTGCAGGAATTCTGTCGTTTTTCCCGTAATAGCTGGAAAAGCCGGTTCCCCATAGTGTATCGGGCGCATCAAGAAAGCGGTCAAGGTTCCCCAGGTCCCGCCCCTGTTTACTCCATGTTTTATTCTCATCAATGAGAACGTTTTCTCTCTGGTGAAGTGTGGCCTGTCGTGTTTTTACCGGAATGTTGATAATGTCGCGCACACGAGGCAGCGTGCCGTCACTGTATCGGTATTCGCGTTCAACCACCTCCTTACCATCTCGATTGCTTATTGGTCTTACCCACTTACCGGTTTGACATGTTTTCCCCGCAATACATCTTCCTGATGATTTAGCCGAATTGGCAAGGCATACAATGAGCATTCCCATATTCATTTCCCTTCCTGTTTTCCCCTGTTACGTAACATGTGTTATTGTCCCGTGAATGACACAAGATATAAGGGTACCGCAAGCCACCCCGCAGTAGTGATACCAGGTGATTAGATAATAATATATTCGGTCTCCTCGACCGTCATACCGGTTCCCATAATGAGAACTTTGGTTTCACAGTCTTTGCATACCGGATAGGCACGTACCGAATCGTTGTCTTCATCGATGATTTTTTTCAGCTTATGGCAGCATTCCTCTATCGAGTCTCTGCTCGTGATCGCCTCGAAGACCGATTTTTGTACCCTGTAGCCGTACTCCAGCAGAATTTTTACTGCACTGCGGCGCACCTTGTCGTCCACAATGTCGAATGCGATAAGGTATTTCATGCAGCGTACGTTCCGGAAGTATCATTGTCGAAGTCTTTTTTGTATGCGTCTTTCCACGAAAACGGGGTATATTCCCGGTCGTGTTCTATGCAGTGGCGCAATCGCTCACCCTGCTTCCACATTGCCTGACGCCACGACAATTCACCGTCATTGCTGAACGTGCGGTTTACTGAATTGGCCCATTCTTCGTAGTGGCGAATAAATATCTTCAGAGACTCTTTTTTCAGGTAGACCTGTCCCTTTTCGCCGGTTTCAAAGTCATCGTCACCAAGCATTTTTTTGTTGAAAATACGCAGTACGAGACGGTCAACGAATGGATGCCGGAATTCCTCCATGAGATCGAGTGACAGCGACGCCCGGCCATAGGTGAGCGAGTGATAAAATCCGATATACGGATCAAGCCCCAGCGCATCGAGCACCGCCTGCAGCTCCCGTGCCACGAATGAATACCCGAACGACAGCAGTGCATTTACCGGGTCTGTTGAGGGGTGAAATATTCTGCCCGGAAACTCTCTGTTATGGCGCAGGCATTGTCCGAAGTCCTGAAAATAAAGTCGCGCCGCACTTCCTTCGTGTCCCCGAAGTGCATCGATGTTGTTACACGTATCGAGCACGGTGTCGCGCATGGCCTGCAGACGATCACGTTGTTCGAATACAAAGCTGCTGCGCCCGTTTTTGTGGTAATCGTGGAGTACATCAATGCCGTTTTGGATTTTTGCCGCTACATACCGTTGTGCCATGGCAAATCGCCGGGACGTATCTTGAAACCAGGCATATTGCCGGGAGCGCAACGTTGCGTTTTTACCTGTTGCGCTCACGCAACGGCCTTTGAAATGGCCGTTGCGGGTGCAGAATGCGATATCAGCCCCTGCACCGAGAAGTGCCAGCACTGCTTCGGTGGTTACCTGCACGCGTCCGAACAGCATCAGTGCATAGACCTCTTTCATGAGGCGGTCGGTAATGCATTCACCGTCTTTTTGTACCAGTATATGCGTGCCTTGTTTCGTGACCTTGGCCCCCTGTTCGGTAACATACATAAATGCCATAGACATCCTATGTTAAATTAATGTTTCCTTTCTTAATCTAATGAGTGTTGTTGTACCCATTTTTCCGGTTTTTTTATCCCGGCACGCAAAA
>CAZPUS010000058.1:0-15131 GCA_964589825.1 uncultured Fibrobacterota bacterium
CTTCATCTCTTTGTAATCGTCATACTTTTTTTCGTAGAGTGCCCGCCACCAGAATCGGAGCATGCTTTTTATGGCGGGTGCTCTTAATTCAGCAGACTGGTCCGCTCCCCCCAAAAACATCGGGGTCAGGACTTCCAATTCCATTTGCTTTTCTTGTGTGTCTACATGGCGCGATACATTGATAGTGCTTTTTGTCATATCACTTCTCACTTTGTTTAATAATATCATGATTTTCGAGTGTGGTAATCACCTCTGCGAACGTATCTTTATAACCTCTCGCTATCGTGTCCAGGTTGTCAAGCCGTTCTCGTTTATCATTGTTAGCCGCGGTCCACGCGTGGTCAAACCCGTTTCTGAGTGCCAACAGGTCCTTACATATGCTGTGTAGTGTTTGTATTATGCCGATTTTTTCCAGGGTACTGTAATGCGGCTTGAGTTTTTCCGCGATTTCCTTTTTGTCTTCATCGAATTTCCATTCATTGTATTGTACCATATTGATAAAAACATCCGCGTATTTTCTTCCACGCCTTCCATTTTTACTGATCATATTATCGCGATACTTTTCCTTGGCACCCAGCATGCCTATCGATCCCATCAACTCCCGCATAACCGTAAATGCCTGCATAAACAATCGATGTTCGATAAGCATCTCGATGATGGTAAGCTGAAGCCGGAAATAATTGCTGTCATACGTCCCGCTCACCGGTGTATGCTGTGCAATGGGAGCGAATTTTTTATTTACGAGTGAAAGCAGCTCTTTTTCGGTATCGTTTGCGTGTGCCATTTGTTCATTCACCAGCCTGGACGCATTTTCCGTTTTCTGTACCATCATGTTTACATCGACATTTTTCAAGGAATCGGTAAAGTCGTTCAATGCTTTTATAATACGTTCATCCTGCAGTCCCCGGAACATTTCGAGGTTTGTGTCGCTGCTGATACGTGTCATTTTATAAGTGTCGGCCGTATCGTTTACCTGACCAACGGCATCGGCCCATTCGTTTATTATATAGAATTCCTTCAGATCGATAATGGGTTTATCATCATGATCGAATGCACCGTAATACACCGCTTGCAAATCGATATTCTTTGTTTTCTGCAGATATCCCAGCGCAGTGGAGAGTATAATGGAAAAGGCCCGGTAGCCGTGCGTCATGTCAAACCACACCCTGTCACCAGCGTTTACGCAGGAGCTTATGGCGGTAAACCATTGCTCATAATCCTGTGGTGAAAGGTCTTCGGATATTTCTTTTTCGTGTACCACATGCGCAGGAACCTTTTGCACATCCACTAATTCGCTTTTCAGGTCTTCCCAGTTTCTAAGTTCTTTTTCTTCATTTTTTCCGGCGTTTATTTTTTTGCACTTTGAAGTAGCTGTCAGAATGATACTCACATTATCGAAAAAATCCGGCCCCCAATGCTGAATGAGAGCAGACTGTACGAATCGGGTTTCATCGAGTCGTTGCTTGCCTAGTATATACTTTGCGGATGAATAATTCCTTGCCCCCAGAAAACTCACAAATACTTTCGCCATTGCACTCAATCCTTTCTCGTAAAGATGGTATAGCTGCGGAATCCCGCATGTGTGAACACATGGGTCATTTCTATGGTATCGCCTTTGGCTACTTCCTTTGCCTGGCGGGTCGTGGTGGCGTATACGGCGCGGCGGTCGTGGGAAATACACCAGGTAACCAGGGCCACCGTAAGGCCGAATTCCCCCTGTACCAGCACGAGGTCGTTTGCATCGGTATGTGCGTGCAGCCAGTCGATGAACGGCCGGGCATAGGTGCGCAGATCGATGTCCGCAGGCACCTGGCTCCATTTGCGCTGCAGCTGTCCGGGCAGGGGGAGAAAGTGTCCGACCTGCAGATTGTGCTGCGCGTCCTGTTTCTGCACCGGGGTGAGCGTGTGCGAAAACAGAAGCGCCATGGTACAGCCTCCGGTATGTGCGGGTCTCTGCTGTGCCATCAGGCAGCCTCCTGTATGCGATACTGTCCGTAGCCGAACACGGTGTTTTTCCCTACGCCGAGTATCTCACCTGCCTGCAGCAACGGCAGGATCGAACCGATATTCCCCTGCAGGTGTACCCGGCCGATAATACCGCTGTAATCGATATGTTTTTTCTGGCGCGTGCTGAAGCGTGCCGCCTCTTTTTTGTGCATACGTGATGAAAAAGAGATCTCCTGCACCGGCTTCAGATACGGGGACGGGTCGATATCGTGCAGCGGCGGTTCACCGTAGAACGCGTGCAGATTGGTCACCCTGCGCAGCAGGGTGCGTACAAATGCATCACCGTCAAAGTGCTCCAGTATGGTACCGTTTTTACGTACCACGAGCGGCGTGTAAAAATCGAGTATACGCTCGCCCTCATTCATTTCACCCGGATATACGGACAGCATATCGGGAGTGATATCGGCCGCCACTTCGTTTTCGGCCACCGGATAGAGCACGGTTTCGTCCCGGTCGCACACTCCATGTACCGAAAAGCGGATTTTTCGTTTACCGAGCCCTTTTCGGCCCAGCGTGTTGAGGGTATAAATAAAATAGGGCAGATAGCGTATGCTGTTGCCGATGAGGGTGAGCAGAATTTCGATGGTATCGCCTTTTTGCTGCGGGACCATGGTAAACGGTCGGGGAATGGCCCGGTATTTATTCAACCGTGCCGAGCCCGGCGCCGGAAAAGTCTCGAACAGGTACGCATAGGCGCAGGTGTGTTTGAGAAGACATCGGGGGCATTGCTGCTGCGGGGTGGTGCAGACGATACTGCGCAGCGTGGAGCCGAACCCTCCGCGCAGGGTTGCTGCCAAAAAATGCGATACGGGCCGTTCGTCTTCTAATGAAAGAGTGATGCGAAATTGTTTGTATGGAAGAGTGATCGTACTATCCCTGCTCATTGCCCGTAACCCTTTCCGGCGTATGTTGATACTTGCCCGTTTGTGTGATAATTCCGCATCTGCATTGCCGTGGATGCATTGTTGTACTCTTCCTGTTGTGCGCCTGCGAGCCACCGCTTATTGTAATATAGCGTCCTGTGGTATGTGACACTGCCGTAGATCACAGTTTTTTTGTGTTTTTGTATGCCGTTTGTACTAAGTATGTAGTATACCCTCTGTGTAGGGGGTTTGTCAACAAAAATCCGATTTTGGAAAAAATCTTATCCCATTCACTACATATTGAGCAGACGCAAAACCTTTTTTCCGGAATTTTTTTATACCATTTCCTGAAAATGCATTTTTGGCAGGCATGTGCGGTTTATCCGGGCGCATCGACGCATGCCTGCGCGTATCCCACCCACCCGGGACCCGTATCCTGACCGGACATGCGCGAGCTGTTGCATTAAACGTTATTTTATTGTATACTGAATCAGGAAACCATACCACTTCGCATGCGTAATAATCGTATCACGTTCTCATGCTCCATACCCTCTACAGACATATCAATGCCCCGCGCATCCGCCGGTTCATCGAATCACCGATATTCGTGGTCGGTAACGTGCGCTCGGGTACCACCGCGCTGCGCAATGCGCTTATGCAGCATCCATCCATTCTTATGGCGGACAGGGATGCGCCGTCTCTGCACCTGACAGGACGGCTGTGCGGGGAATATCTCGCTCCCTCGCGCCGGGAGTACCTGTGGTCCTCGTGTGCGCTGTCGCAGGAGCAGTTTCGCCGCAGGATGCGTGAATTCGCCTTTGCCGCCGTATGGGGCCCCTGGAGACGGTTTTCGCTCAATCCGCTGCATCGCCGCAGAAAAGATTCGCTGTGGCGCCTCGGGGGGGGCGTACGCCGCTGGGGCGCCAAGGCGTTTCCGGAATCCTATGATATTGATGGAATCTCCTGGCTTATGCCCCGGGCGCTGTGTGTCTACATCGTACGAAACGGGATAGAGGTGGTGCATTCGATGGGACGGTTTCCCTCGTTCAGCCACATGTCAATGCGGCAGCGCTGCACGATATGGGCGGACCGGGTACACGCGTACCGTTTTCTAATGGATCGTGACGATGCGTTGTGTATACGCCATGAGAAGTTCGTGCACGATCCGCATGAGGTGCTGCAGCCCGTATGGAAGGCGGCGGGGCTTTCCCCGCATCCGGCGCCGGGCGAGTATGCCGCACGTCATATTGTGCATCCCCTGCAAAGCGAAGAAACACACGAAGGGCCGGTAAAAGAGGCGCTTACAGACCGAAACAGGGTCTGGGAGGAATGGAGCCCGCAGCAGCGGCAGGTATTCAGAGATGTGTGTGCAGAGCCGATGCAATCGCTGGGCTATACCATACCTGGTAATTAAGCCGGGAGAGAGGGTGTGGCGGTGAACGGCCCGAACGCTGTTGCACACACTTGTATGCGGTATTTCATGTGGTGCGGTCTGTAGATGCGAGGGAGAACAGCGCCGTGCCGATAAGCGTCATATCCGGGATATGAGTAAAAGGAAACGAGACCATCTCCGCAATGCAGGGCCAGCCGCCGCCGCACGTACAAACCCGCACATCGGGAAATCGCTTTCGGGCACGGGCGACAACCCGCTCCAGAGCCCCGACCACGGCATGTGTGACACCTGCGGCTATGGATTCACGGCTGGAGTGTCCGAACAACCGGTCTGAGAGGAGACCTTCATCCACATGGGGCAGCCGTGCGGTATCGCGGCAAAGACTGCGGTGCATACATGCGATGCCGGGCATAATGGTACCCCCCCTGAATACCCCGTGCGCATCGAGCATATTCGTGGTAACGGCAGTACCCGCATCAATAACGAGCAGCTCCTGCTGTGGAAAGTGTGCGTGTGCATAGAGCAGGTCGGCATAGCGATCGGCACCAAGTGTGTACGGATCGTCATAGTCAATCCGGATGCCGCATAAAGGAGAATACCCGACCCGCTGGACATGTTCGATACCGGGAATCGTCAGCAACTCGCTGCCGGGTGTGTCGTCCTCGGGTCGCACGCTGCACACGGTGACCGTGGCATCGAACCCGTCTGCGTAACTGCGCTGCAAACGGGCTACCAGTTCACGCACGCGGGAGAGATCGCTCTGTGCTCCCAGGTCCACACGCTGCAGGCATGTCCTGTTCGCGACATCGACATAGCCACCCGACACGTTTGTGTTTCCCAGGTTAAGGGCTATGGTACCGCTCATGGGGTGTACTCCGCAGTAGAGGTTGTTGTCGGAGCGTTGCAAAAACGCAACGTGCCGCCAGAAAACGCCCGGGTGCGTGCGGCTGTTTTGAGAAGGGCGCGTCCCTTGCTGTCCACACCTCTGAATTCTCCCTGGATTTCTTCGATGCGAACCGCCTCCCCCACTCCGCGAAGCCGCGC
Source organism: uncultured Fibrobacterota bacterium (assembly GCA_964589825.1). Taxonomy (GTDB): domain Bacteria; phylum Fibrobacterota; class Chitinivibrionia; order Chitinivibrionales; family WJKA01; genus CAZPUS01. Next base: position 5,308 of record CAZPUS010000058.1, read on the forward strand.
TGAATAGCGCTCATGCGCCTGTGAAACTGCGACACTGCAGTAGTCGCAAAAGCGCGTAAGTATTTCGTTGTAAAGTGTCTCGATATGATACAAACGACCTGTTTCACAAAAGAGCGAGGTCGCGACCGAACGCAACTGCAAAGGCAATTGTTGCGTGGTTGTGGTGATATTTACCCCGAATCCGGCCGCAATATATTTGCGTTTACCGGATGAGAGCGTGTGCAGAAGAATACCGCATATTTTTTTCCCTTCGCATTCGATGTCGTTTGGCCATTTGATATGCAGGGAGCGACGGCTGCATCTGGCTGACAGCGCATCGTATGTCGCCAGTGTCAGTGCACGGTTGTAAAAAAAGGGGTCATCGAGCCAGGCAAGCAGCAGGGTCGCCCAGATACCGGTGGCGGTGTCCGACACAAAACACTTTCCCTGTCGCCCTTTGCCCTTGAGTTGTCGTCCCGCACGTATGGCGAGAGCACCCCCGGGTGGCGGAAAAAGGCCCGCCCGTGCCGCCCAGTCGTGGGTGGAATCAACCTCGGAAAGAAAAATGCGCTGTACGATTTTCATATACAGGAACCTGATATCGCGTCAGACGTGCACGATTTCGCATACTGCGCGCACAGAATATATTTTTATACGTTTTCTTTTTGTAAAAATAGTTTTATCCTGAATTCGCGGATACCTGAATTCGCCGTTATATTACACAGTACGGATTAGAGAGTATTTTTCCCAAAAATAATCACTCCAATTCCGTTCTATCTTACTACCCCGCCGCATACCCGGCTGCACATCATTTAACAAGGATTTATGTATATGGCACAGTTGTTAGGCAAAGCGCTTCTGCCCCCCGGTTTTATGCTTCAGCATACGATTCCGGCATTTCTGCAGCATCCCAAAGCGATTCCCGGCTTCGCCCCGTTTGCGTACCGCAAATATTTTCCCAAACGGGATCCGGAAAAGGATGTGCCGGTAGGCATGCTTTCGCTGAGGGTCAACGAAGTCTGCAATCTGCGCTGTTCCTCGTGCGGACAGTGGGGAGAAAACGGTCACCTTCGCAAAAAACTGGAAAACGGCGAAAAACTCGATCAACTCGACTTCGAGGTGGTAAAACGCCTTATATACGAAACAAAAAAAGACCGCCCGTTCTATTATATCTGGGGCGGCGAGCCGACGATGTGGAAGCCGCTGCTGCCGGTGTTTCAGGAGCTTGGCAAAAACAACCTCTATGCCTCCATCGTCACCAATTCGCAGGCACTCGAGCCAATGCTCGAAGAGCTGATCGACACCGGGGCGCTTGGAATTCTCTACCTGAGCCTCGACGGCTGGGATGCCGATTCACAGAACCTGATGCGCTCTCCTGCAAGCGGAAAAAAGAGCGATAACTTCGAACGCACCATGCGGGTAATCGAAAAAACCGATGAGCTTAAAAAAAAGAAGGGTCTCAAATTCCCCTTCGTGATTCCGATTACCGTAATTTCGAACGAGAATTATTCGCGTCTTGCACAGATTCACTCTCTGGTGCGCGACCGCACACAGCTGCACCCTTACTATTACGGCTGGTTCATTCCCGAAGACCGCGCCCGGGAGCACGAAAAAGATTTTAAAGCACGGTTCGGCTATGAACCGAAAAATCACAAGGGATATCTGAAATCGTGCTTCAACAAAGTCGATGCGCATGTGACCGCACAGCAGGTGCGTGAGACAAAACGGCGATCAAAAGGACATCAGTCGGTACCGCTTTTTATCCCCGATTTTTCGAGCGAGGCACAGATCAAGCGCTACTATGACGATCATGCATGGGATTGCGGCTATTCCAGATGCGAGAGTATCTACGTGACCGCCGAAATATCGCCCGACGGAAGAATTACGCCGTGCCGCGACTATCAGGATTACACCGCAGGAAACATAAACGAGGATTCGTTTTACGATATCTGGAACGGTGAGAACTTCAAGGAATTCAGGCGCCAGATGGAAAAAGGGCTCATGCCGGTATGTACCCGCTGCTGTGGTCTGCAGGGATTCTGATCCTCCTCTGTGAACGCCCCCGCGAGTGCCGATGCCGCAAAATGTGTTTGTTGTTTGCATTCACGGGTATGAGTAACGTATATTATTAAATGTATAGTTGTTAATAGCTCACGACAACAGTAATTCGAGTCGCGAAACGCTCGAACTCATGTGTCGACGCAGCGGCACAGGCGGGTGCGAACCATCACCGAACCGGTACCAAACGAGGAGAATGGCGTGAAAAGAAAAACTATTGTTTCTTGCACGAAAGCGGTTGTACTTGCTGCGGTATGCGGTATCGCCCTTACCGCATTTTTTTGTTCGAACCCATCGGATGTACGCTGGAAGTCAACCTACGATTTCCCGATCTCTAACAAAAAATTCAATCTCGCAAAAGATATCCAGGAGTGGTTCGGGCTCGACACGGTCGACAATTTCTATATGCTGGGCATCAACGATACCACACCGGAAGGCAGGGATACCGTTATCGACGGCGACACGACCGGCTTTGCCGTCACGTTCAACGATACCGCGACTCCTGAAATAGACCGGGAATCACTCGATCCAGACACAATCAAGGATTCTATCGGTCCGATTCCGCTGCAGGATGCACCACAGGTTTCTCACTCCATAGGGCTCAGTGCCGGCAATGTGCCCGCGGGAACCTCACTCAATGCAGCCGACAATGTCACACTCACGAATATTTATACCATTCTTTTTCATGCGAACTCCGCTGCGCTGCAGGTCGATGTCACCAATTCCACCGGCACGACCATCGACCGGCTCGTACTCGGTATCGGCACACACAGCGGCGATACGATCCGGGATACGGCCAACGGGCTTGCCCCAAATGCAACGCAGACGCTCGAATACGATATGGCGGGCAGAAGGCTCGACAGCATCGTGGGGGTACGCACCGAGCTTACTTTTAACAGCGGCGCCACCATTACCGCAGGTGATGCCATCGACATCACGTTTTCCATGCAGAATATGACCGCTTCGGGGTTGACGGCACTCGATTCGGTCTTTTCCATGTCAGAGACCTACAGCAGCGATTACGAAATTACCGACAGCATGAAGATCGACTACATCGATATAGAAGAGGGCTTTTTCCGCTACAAGATAATGAACCGTACCGGATTGCCGTTGCAGGTTGAGGGTGTTCACAACGGATTGTGGATCACCTCCACGTGTATACGAAACAACGTCGATCATCGTGACAGCCTCTTTAAATTCGCCAATGCGACCGACAGCTCGAACGCGTTTTCAGGCTACATTACCGTCGGTACCCGCAACATCCCGCCGCAGGATACCATCGATTTCGGAAAAATCAATATCTCCAAAAACCGTATGCTGCCGTTCTGGAACGACTCCGAATCGGTGACGCGGGTATCGTACGCACTTTCGACCGTTGCCCCCACCGGCAGGCGTATCACACTGTCCGAGCACGACAGCTTCAAGTTTATTATTACGCCCGTTGCGGTCAATTTTAACGAAATGCTCGGTATGCTGACCGAGACCCGTATCGATACGGCCGACACCTCATTTATCGAAATTCCCTTTCCATGGAACGACGAAAGCAAGGATTCGCTGCGGGGCAGTTTTATACTCAAAAAGGCGATCGAGCAGGTGGAAAGCAGAATCGCGCTTCCGGAGGGCTCGTTTCTCGATTCGCTCGATTTGCACCTGCACCTTTTCCATCCCGACAGCAGCGGAATTACCAACGACACGGTCATAACACTTACCAATGTGCGCAATGATTCGACCTTTGTCCGCTCGGTGGATATCACTGATATAGTGAACACCTTTCCCGACAGTGTCGGCCTTCTCTCCAGCTCCCGCATCGCAAAAGGAACCCGGGTGCGGATAATCAACAATCAGAGTGTGTACGAAGAAGAGGTGGGGGGGATGACACTCAATACGTATTCGACCTATGCATTCAAAGCCTTTTTTGACTGGAGGATCGACGGCTCGGCGACCCTCGATCTCGGATATGTAAAATTCGGCATTGACGATATGCTGAAGAAACTCTCCAAGATAGAAGAAAAAGAGGCGGTGTTTCATCTCAATGCCGGCAATTACACCAACGTCCACCTGCGGCTTTTTGCCCTGATGGCGCCCGATACGTTCGAGGCGGCCGACGGCTCGATGCAGATGCTTGTCGATACACTCGATACCATAAGCGTGCACCGTACGCTGTCTCTTATAAGTGACCCTGCGGCCCACGATTCGGGCTACATAAACCTCTTCGGAACCGAAGGGGTCTACGTCCCCCCGCGTGACAGCGCGGCCAACAGCACGGTACGCCTGACAGAAGAGGAATTCAGCCGTATCGCCAATGCAGACACCTGCGCAATCCGCTGGCTGGTTCGCTTTCTGGAGGATGACGATCCCCGTACTGCAATGCACGATTCGGATTATATTCAGGTCGACTCCTGGATTCATCTCGAAGGGATCAATTCAGTCGATTCGCTTTTCAGCTGGGGAGATGAGTGATGGATAGCCGCATGACCATCCGGTGCGGCTTTATCGATACGATCTTGAATCCATTACGTATATCCGGATGCGTGCGACTGTGTGTAACGACTGTCGTATACAATAGGATAATCGCTATTTCCCAATATAGTCTTACCCGATTTGTACAAAGGAATTCGTGCCCATGAAAAAATTATCGTTGCTGGTTCTTTTGTGTGTAGGTGTCGGCAGCAGTACTCTCACGTTTGCAACCGTGAACCAGAATCCGCGAAGCGCCGGGTCATCTCTGGGACGCAATGCATCCGGGACCACGTTCGAGGCGGTATATCACAACCCCGCACTTCTGGGACTTAACCGCCCGCCTACCGGTGGTCTGCTCATGCTGCCCATCACAAACTACAGTGTCGGTGTATGGAGTGACAAACTTTCGTTGACACCTTTTGGCGGCTATTTCGGAGAGCCGGAGGAAACGGTCGAAAAACTGCTTGCCAGAAGTTTTGACTTCAGCGGATCTGCTGAAGAAGCATCCGAGAGAGTAAAGAAGCGCTGTAAAGGTGGGGCCGGTGTCTACGCGGGCATGCGTGTCGGGCTTTTTAATCATACTAACAATTTCTATTCGATCGATGTGACGACCGGCTTCGACCAAAAGCTTCATATTCCGGAAGGTGCCCTGTGTCTGCCCATATCGTTCGAACGTGGTGATAACTACGACTTTTCGACATTTCGACAGACCGGGGTGTGGCGAACGGAAGTATCGCTGCAACTTGGCCTTCCCGTGACCATTCCGCGTCTGCATGAAATTTTCAAACTCGACTACGGTGCCGGCGGCTTCGGGGTCAAATACATCATGGGGCACTCGGTGCTGCATGCGGACGCACCCAGCGGTAAACTTTACTACAATCCGGAGACCAATGAACTCGAAGTCGATGCATCGGTGCATGTCAGGACCGCGGGAACGGGCATTCGCGGCAATTTCGACCGAATGGAGAATCCATTCGCAGGGGGAGAACTTCCGATAAACGGACACGGTATCGGAATGGATATCGGCGGAATTCTGTACAACGATAGAAGTGCGCTGAGCATAAACTTCAGCGATATCGGCGTCCTGTTATGGATTAACGACGTATATGAAGCGACCTACCGGATAGAAAAGCAGGATCTGGATCTTTTCGACATCATCGACGGGGTACAGAAGGCTGATGGAAACGACAGCGCCAACTACTACATTTTCAACAGGGATGCGAATCAGTATATCTCCGATCCGGGAGATTCTCTCAAGCCTGCCAGCGGATTCGCCATGTTCATGCCGTTTGCCTTTCATATCGGCTACAGCAGAAGCTGGACAATGAAATATTCGGACAAAGAGCGTATGCGGCTGTTGTCCGAATATATTACCGCGGCTGCCAATTACACACAGAATCTCAACAGATGGCCCGGAACCTCGTTTATTCCCCGACTATCGCTCGGAGGAGAACTCGGTGCGCTGCGCGGCTACCTCCCACTGCGTATGGGCCTGGTATTGGGCGGCTCGGAACGTTTCGCCTCGTCGCTGGGTGCGAGTTTCAATTTTAAGTATTTCTCGATCAATGCCGCGTACAAGGCGGTGGGAACCCCCTGGTTTCAGCCCTCCAAAGGTATGGAGCTGGTGGGTGGGTTCAATATTAACTGGGGTATGCGCATGGATGCGGACAAAGACGGTATAAGCGACCGCAACGATAAATGTCCGCAAAAGCCCGAAGACAAGGACGGCTTCGAGGATCAGGACGGCTGTCCCGATCCGGACAACGATGGTGACGGCATACCCGATACAAAGGACGAATGCCCCAATATACCGGAAGACAAGGACGGCACCGAGGATGAAGACGGCTGTCCCGACGGCGACAACGACGGGGACGGTATCACCGACAGCCTCGATCAGTGTCCGGACGAACCCGAAGACCGGGATAATTTCGAAGACGACGACGGATGTCCTGAATTCGACAACGACAACGACAATGTGCCCGACTCAGTTGACAAGTGTCCGAACCGTCCGGAGGATATCGACGGGTACGAAGATAAGGACGGGTGTCCCGAATTCGACAACGATAAGGACGGTATCCCCGACAGCACCGACGAGTGTATATCCACACCCGAATCGTTCAATGGATTCGAAGATCAGGACGGCTGCCCGGACAGCGTGCCGAAGCCGACCAAAAAAGAGGAGAAAAAGCTCAAAATGGCCCTTTCGGGCATTAACTTCAAGACCGGAAGTGCCGAATTGACCACGAGCTCTTACACTCATCTTAATTTCATCGTGAATCTGCTTAAGCAGTATTCCTACCTGCGTTACGAAATCCAGGGACATACCGACAGCCGTGGAAGTGACGAATACAATCTGCTGCTGTCTGCGGCGCGTGCGAATTCGGTGAAAAACTACCTGCTGCAGAAAGGAATATCCGACTCCAGCGTTATCGCCATCGGTTATGGAGAGACGCAGCCGGTTGCCTCGAACAAGACCGCGCGTGGCCGGGCGCTGAACCGGCGCGTCGAATTCCGCCAGATCGAAACGAAGAAGGAATACGAGCGCCTGCGGGAAAAAGCGCAGGAATTCCGCCGCCGCGTGCAGGAGGCGAAGATCGAGGGAGCCAATTACAATATCGAACGCTGACCGGCGGGACAATACCCGATACCCGACGCACCACTGTTGTTACGGCAGTGGTGCGTTTTTTATTATTTTTACCCGATTCAGCATGTTATGCGCGACCGCAGCAGTGTTGCAGCAGTCATTAAAATGACAGTACTACACGGTTATTTACTATAAGTTGAAAGGATCCTCATGGTACGTAAAACTCCTACCAGATATCTCAGGGGCGACGGGTGGACTATTGCCGAGGAGCGTTTTCACCCCGAGCGTCAGCGTGTGTCGGAATCGATATTCAGTCTCTCAAATGAATTTATGGGAGTGCGGGGCTATTTTGAAGAAGGCTACAGCGGCGATCATCTGCAGGGAAGCTATTTCGGCGGCCTGTACGAGACAAAGGAAGTGGGGCACCCGCAGGTATTTAAGGGGTTCGTGACCAATGAACACTACATTATTAATGCGGTCGACTGGCTTTTTACCCGCATTCGTATCGATGATGAACCTCTCGATCTGGCAAAGGTCAATTTTTCGGAATTTTCGCGCCGAACCGATATGAAACGGGGCGTGGGCATGCGAAGCTTCGTGTGGGAAACAAAATCGGGCAAAAAGCTTCGCTGCAGTTTCGAACGCTTTCTTAGCATGGTCGATCCCAATCTGGGCTGCCAGCGAATTGTGTTCAAGCCGCTCAATTTTTCCGGGACGATCACCATCAGAAGTGCGCTCAATTTCGGTACCGTGCAGGAGATAGATTCCGGGTGGAACATGACCGTACTCGAGGGTGCGGTAAAAACGCAAAGCTCGGAGAACAATAAATGGACAATGTATGACAAACAATTAAAAAACGGGCTCTACACCATTCAGGCACAAACAAAATCAACCGATTTTTCGTGCGTTTCCTCATTTCGTCTCAATGCGTCGCAGGATATAGACCCGCAACCCTATGAGGAGGACTACCTGATCGGATGTGAGTTCGAACTATACGCTCAGCAGGGTCAGGAGTGCTGGTTCGACAAAATCGTGGTCAATTTCTGGGAACGACCGTGGGAGATGTCGCCGCAGCAGGTATGGGAGCGGGGTATGGAGATGGCGATACAACGCAGCGGTATCTCGTACGATGATGCACTGACCCAGCATCGTGAATACTGGAGCAGAAAATGGGAAAACTGGGATATACTCATAGAGGGAGAGGACGATCTGCAGCAGGGTGTGCGGTTCGATCTTTTTCAGTTTCACATGGCCTACCATGCCGGAGATGAACGTCTCGCCATTCCGTCAAAGGGGCTTACTGCGGAGGTCTACAGCGGCTGGGTGTTCTGGGTGGTTGAATCGTACTGCCAGCACGTGATGGTTTTCAGCGATCCGGAGGCTTCGCGTAAGCTGCTGCGTTTTCGCTATCTCGGATTAAAAAGCGCGATTGAACGGGCAACCCAGCTGGACTGCGAGGGTGCAAAATATCCGTTCTGTACCATCGACGGCCCCGAAAGCTGTGCCACCTGGCAGCATGCCGACATGGAAATTCATGTGGGAGAGGCGATCTTTCTGGCCATCGAGCGCTACATGAAGCATGTCAAGGACAATGAATTTCTTTACTCCGAAGGGATGGAGATGCTGCTGCAGATGTGTCGCTATTATGCATCGCGCGGCGACTGGAGCCCTCAGGGTGGATTCGGTTTTTACGGCGTGATGGGGCCTGATGAATACAAGACCCTTGTGAATCACAATTATTACATAAACTATATGGCGAAAAAATGCTTTGAGTACACCCTTTCCTGGATAGATACAATGCGGGAATCGGCGGCGGACGCGCTTGCTAAAGTGGAACAAAAAATCGGCGCCTCTGATGAAGAGTACGCCCAATGGCGGCAGATGGCGGACAAAATGATTCTTCTGCAGGATCCCGACAGCGGAGTGTGCGAACAAAACGAGGGCTTTTTCAACCTGCCGACCGTTGATGTGCGTGCTATCGGGGAAGATCAGATTCCGCTTTACAATAACTGGGCGTATGAGCGGATTCTTCGCTCACGTATGGTCAAACAGGCGGATGTGCTTTTGCTTCCGGTATGGTATGCTCACGAATGGAGCCATGACGCAAAAAAGGCCAACTACGATTACTACGAACCGATCACCATTCACGAGTCTTCATTTTCGCCTTCGATTCATCAGATTCTTGCCGCAGAACTGGGATATAAGAAAGATGCAGATGAGTTTTTCCGCCTCATGGCGCGGCTGGATCTCGACGATTACAATAAAAATACGGCGCAGGGACTTCACATGACCCCGAAATCGGGGACATGGATGTGTATGGTCTACGGCTACGGTGGAATGCGAACCGATACTGAACCGATCACCTTTGCGCCCTCAATCCCCGAGGCGTGGCAGCGGTACCGCTTTCGGATCACCTGCCGGGGATCCCTGTTGCAGGTTACCGTAACACAGTCGGAAGCAGAGTTTGTGGTGATCCGCGGTGACGAAATACCGGTAAAAATTTACGAAAAAGAGTATACACTCGGATCGCAGGCTATCTCGGTCGCCCTGCAGCGATAAGCCCATTGGTTTTGCCCGGATCGTACATTAATTCATACCGCGTTGAAATATCCCTGCAGCTGCCGCTGCAGTTCATCCCGGCCCGTTTCCGGTGATATATCGACAACTGCCGCAGTATCGAGGTTGTGCTCCTGACTTCGCCGGTTTTTTGAGGTGTCAAAAATATAAGTTATTGTTATCTAAT
>CAZPUS010000059.1:0-12850 GCA_964589825.1 uncultured Fibrobacterota bacterium
ACCATCTGGTCCCCGTGACCGCCAAGTACCAATGCCGATACATCTTCGGGACGCACGTCCAGCTTTTCGGCGACGAAATAGCGAAAACGGGCCGAATCGAGCACGCCGGCCTGTCCGATGATACGTGCCGGGCTGAAGCCGCTGGCACGAAGCACCGCCATGCAGATCACATCCAGCGGATTGGCCACCACCACGACCCGTGCATCGGGGCAGTGTGTTTTCATATGATGCGACACATCGCGTGCAATACTCACATTGGTTTTGAGAAGATCCATGCGTTCCATGCCGGGCTTTCGCGGAATGCCGGCAGTGTGGATCACCACATCCGCACCCGAAAGCGCGCTGAAATCCTCACTCCCCTCGACCTGAACACCAAAACCGAGTACCGGTGCCGCTTCCATGATATCGAGCGCTTTTCCCCTGGCAAGACCCTCCACCACATCGACCATGACCACATCTGCGATATCCTGCTGCGCGCAATAGAGCGCCGCGGTGGCGCCGACCTGTCCCGCCCCGACAATTGCAATTTTACTCATGAGATATACTCCTTTATGCGTGGTAATTGACGTGCATGCAACACGGCGTCCGGATTTTCGAAAGAACGCCTCTATGTTTCCTGCACCGAGTTATTTTCAAAAGGTGTGTATGATCGGAGATAAAGACATGGCATATCCGGAAGTATTTTTAAATTTTCACAAAAAAACCAAAAACTTCCAAGGAGGATATGCCATGTGCAGGAAAAATAGTAAAACGGACCCCGTAGGCATTGATTTTGACCCCACTTCATTTTCTCTTGACGGGATTGCCCCTTTGGGTGCACAAAAGATTTTATGTATGGCAATGAAGGCAGAGGTGAATATGCATATAGAGCAATGGCAGCATGTGAAGGATGAGCATTGACGGCCCGCAGTGGTTCGCCACGGGTATCAGCCGGAGCGTGATATTACCATTGGTAATGGCCGGATCGCCGTAAAGGTACCCCGTACACGCACGCGTAGAGAGGATGTGCCGAATTTTTCGAGCACTCTTGTGCCCAACGTAGTCCTACGGTTTCAATAGGGCGGAAATATAGTCAATCGCCTTCGAGTCTCCCCTTCGTTTTATTATCGGGGGAGTCTCCACTTCGAAGCTATTTCCCCTGTAGGAAAAACAGAATACCCGGGAAAGAAAAACTCCTCTCTGTTATCGACACACCAACACAACTACTCGCATACACTGGCAAGAACAACTAAAACAAGAAGTAGTATATGCTACTTGATCAGCAATTTTTGTGTGGGGTATCTATGTCCGTTCATCGATATTGGTGTTACGATGTACATTCCCCCACCGAGACTCTTACGGATACTCTGTGAAATACGAGTGCTTGGAGAAGACGTGGGAAGAATAAATTGTGCAACACATCTGCCGCATATATCATAGACACGATAATGTGTAGTGTAAGAGACTGGTTTCGTATTCCCTGTCAACGTGTTGCCGGCATGCAACTGGATATTTTCATAATCATAGGATCCCGGAATAATCTGAATGCCGCTGACAAACCAAGTAGGATAGGATCCACTCCCCCGCCGAAAAATAAAATTCATCTGTTCGTCACTTACCGAAACGGTAAAAACATCCGCTTGTGATTTCCCCTTTCCTGTGGAAGAGCCTTCCACTGATACACTCGTTATTTTTTCTTTTCCCTCAACTTCTACCCCATTGAATGAGCGGCTATATTTCTGCATAAAATGCATCAGTACGGTATACATCCCATCGGGGACATCCACCATAAATTCACCGTCAAATCTGGATCCATCAGCGTACTTTGAAAACCCGACAGCATCCCCGGTCAATTCGTTATTCCATTGGAAATTCCAATCACCGGTCCCCACATCGTCGTTGATTTTTTTAAACCCATATCCCTTTGCAGACGTATATTCTTCAGCACCAACCGCACTGAATCCATCAACAATATTTCGATCGGTTTTCCCGAAATCAAATCGTTTCGCTTTACTTTCATCTTCGGAAATCATGATAAACTCCTCATGTCGATCTCCCCCGGCCATGTTGTCCTGCACATGAAGTATCGGCTTGTACACCCCCGGTTTTTCAAATGTAAACGACGGCATCTTCAACGAACTCTGATTTTCCCGGTCGAAATACCACCGATATTTCAGCTCTTCGATACTGTCATTCGGATCTATCGTTGAGCTGCCGTCAAACGATATCCTGATTGGAGCCTGCCCTGCTCTGGGGGTAAAGGTATAATACGCTTTCGGTGGTCCGAACAACAACAGTTTCTGGTCCCAGCCTCCGTTCTCATCGATAACGGTTAGTGAAATGCGGTGGTTTTTGTCTATTGGCGATGGATACGTATAGGAGGAAATTTCATTAAAAGCCCATGAATCACCATCGTTAAAACTCCAGGCATATTCCAACACATCTCCATCAGCATCGCTGGATAACGATGCATCGAATTCCAGCTGTGTACCCGACACCTGACTGGTGGTAAATTCTGCCACAGGAGGTGTATTTGAGGGATCCCCGTCACTGTCCTCTATGAGGCTGAAAAAACCATCCTGTTTACCGGACAAGGCTTTTTGCAACGGCTCTCGCGTATACAGGGAGTACCCGTGAGTCTCCATTACCGCACCGCAGGAGAAAATTTTCTGCGAGCCGGAACTGTTTTCCGAGAGTGCGATACTGTGAGTAATACCCCGCCCGATTCGTCCACAGTATAACCGTTGCGATAGATCCGCCTTAATAATAAGCAAATATGCCCCTCCCGTATAGCCACCGGTTGGATCGAAGGTGAGCGGCAGCCCCGATGCGGATGCACCACAGAGATAGATATTACCCTCGCTGTCGACTTCAATAGCACCGTTTCTGATAAACACAGTGTTCCCTCTTCCATTGTCAAGACGCGTGGTAAAGTACTGACCTTTGATATAGTCACCGGTGGACGGTTCGTATTGGCCATAAAACACGCTGGGTTCGGTTCCTGTGTTAGAGTTCTGATTATACAAGTCCCCGGCTGCCACAGTGACATTTATCATTACATCGTGAGGATCATTATCAAATACATAATTGCCCCCATCAACCTCAAAGGCCATATAAAGATTGCCGTTCTGCCCAACCGTAACACGCTGCCCGCGGGCATCAGCCATATTGCTTCCATTGGCATTCAATTCGCTGGCTGAATAGTTGTACCCCTCATATTTCACCGTACCGTCGTAGCTCCTTCCCTGAAACGCAGGCACATCGACCGGATATGAATTCTGGCCATCATTGGCATGAATATTTTTAAATCCCAGCGACACTACTGTCTGCGAGGCTTCATGTACGCATACATCTCGAGTATAGTGTGAGTTACCGCCGAATGAACCCAGCTCCTGATGCTGGGGCGAGAAAACATGTATAGTAGCTGCGGAGAGTTTCTGGCTGAGATTGTCGGTGTTGTCGCAGGTTAAAACGGCGAAATAGCCTGAGGGCCCGGCATCGACCCGGTGCACCGGTTTGTCGAAAGTCTCTTCAAAATGAACATGTTCCGCCTGTGCATCAAGAATGATGACCCCCTCTTCCATGGCGGCGCAGTATATGTTGTCCTCGCTATCGATACTCATATCGACGACTTTATCGGCGATACGGGTAATTGAAAGGACTGTGGTAGCGTCCGCCGAAAGATGCACGACAGCCCCGCTGCTTGTCGCGGTTGCACCGTTGAGTAGTGTCGCTGTAACGCCATCAACGGTTTTGTCGCCGATACAGCCTGCCATAACAATAGTACCGTCCGAAATAATCGCCGAACCGTACACGGCTTCGTTATCACCACTGCCACCGAAATGACTCGAAACATCGATACTATGCGCATTCGTGCCGGCAATCAGAAATCGAGCGGCAAGAAAAAAGATGGATGCGGTCGTATATACAATTTTTCCGGCATGCATTGAAGTCTTCTCCTTTGTTTTTAGGGTTCTACCTCGATTTGAGTGGATGAATGTGTAATCCACCGCATGCGAGGAAAATGATATTCTTTAACATAGTGACACTTTTATAGCAATATGCTCTTTTTGTATACACGGGAATTTTCGAATTAATGCCTTCTGAACGAGCATTTGTAACAGGATAATTGATATAGTTGATTATACCGTACCAGTATTTTTTAAGCATATAAGCCACACGTTTTACCGGGGCTGATCCGCTGTGGATGGCTGTGCGGTACCATTTATCAACAAACTGTGCCGCCCAGCCGGTGGTACAATTGTGCCAGAAGTGACTGAAAAGCTCTTTAAGGGCATAGGCTCGTGCGGCTTTTACGTCACTGTTTTTAAGCTCGTTGAAAGTCTGTTGTTGGCACACTGAGAGGTTTTCTTTATTCTTTAGCCACAGATACTTTGTGTGTTTCAAGATCCCATTTCCTTGCTCCATCCGATAGGTCTTCTGAACGTCCGAGAGCGACATTACCATACATGCATCAAGTATTTGCTGCGCAAGAGAGTGGGTAATGCGCATAAAAATCTGTGCCCACGGGATCGTGACCTGACTGACACAACCGCACTGCACACAACTGACACGGGGAACGTCGGCTTTTAGCACTGTCATAAATTCACAAAGGTCCTTGTGGCGCCATGTTCTTGTTTTATGGTCGTGAATATGCGTGTACTCGGTACGACCGCATTTTTTGCAATGAAACTGCAGAGGTGTGGCGTATTGCAATGTCACACACACCGTTTCTTCTTTAGTATTCAAATCAACATCGCAGATGTGCCAGCTTGAATCTTCCAGGCCATGAACAACAGAAAGCAGTTTTTTCGTATCCATCTTAATGCGCTCTTTGTTGTTGTGAGTGATTGCAATTAAGATGGGGAATATACGTTTTTAAAAGAATTAAAATAACTATCCACTCAAATCAGTGAAGAACCGTTTATAGTATGTTTTTATATTTTAAAAAACTCCCCACCCTGTGCTGCTGATACATCACGTTTTTATCCAGATGTCGGTGCATATAGGGGATTCCCTTTTCGCTGATTTCTATAACACTACGCCTGTCAAAAACATTGTTCCAGACAGAATATTCCTTTTTCACCAATGAAAACAAGGCCGTACGAGTTTTTGTGCGGGTTCATTTCGATTCAACCGCAGCCGCTGTATGTCGCGTTTATACCTGGTTACGAATGTGAGCCAAATCAGTATCTTTCAGCTGAACTAAGCGATTTTGTTCGCGAGATCTGTGCCAATCCATACTACTCTTGTATCCTCGATAATCATGATCTAACCAGCATAATAGTGCACATTATTTGCTTGAAAAGTAGTTGTTTTCCGTATTGTAGTATTTGAGAATACAGACTGTTCGAGGTACACGGCTTATTTCGTGGATAAGCCTGTATGCATCGTGTTTATTTTCGTAACGTAAGTCAGCGAGGGACCTCCCGCTAGGGCTAAAAACCAGGACCCTGCGTGCCTCCCGGGGTACGAGCACGAATGAAGACATACGCACACAACCTGTCACTATTTTCTGAACTGTAGCAGGTGCATTTACAGGGGCGTTAGCGCATGCGGCCACAGGATCTTTAACAGCACTTTTCCCCTGTTCTTGCTGAATGCGGGACATCCACCGCGCAATCCAATCCGCCTCGGTGAGGTCGATCGTATTTCTACCGTATCTAATGTCCTGAAATGGCCCAGGTCGAGCGGTCGCCTCATCGGTAATATGATTTCCAAAAAAATCGCTATCCACATCTTCAAGAGGATAAATTCCCTGCGAGTTTTGATCAGGTAGATTGAGCATTAGCGTAAAACTTGTTGTATCGAGTTCCACAAACATATCGGAACACATTCTGCTGTGCAAATCATTATTCATGTCGTATGCCTGCCAGAGTGCTTGCCATTGCTGTAATGTTAACTGGGCGGCAGGATAAGAACCCGCAGATAGTGATAAGACGCCATCGGGGGCACTGGTGCCCAGATCCTCATAGACGTGCTCCAGCATACTAGACACATCGGAACCCCATGGGCCTTCTCCACCACAATATTTATTTACGTAAAATCGAGATGTGGTTGAATCGCCGTAATAAATGTTATAGTCGCTGATATTATCATACGCACGGGTATTACTACAATTTTCATAGGGGATGCTTATGGTTTTGTAATTAGCTATAAGTATATTATTGTATAACGAATTATGCACTGCCTCCGCAACACCGCGATCCGTCACTATCCGAATGAATACCGCTTCGCCGGTGAGGCCCCACTGGTTACTGCCGTGGGTGCGGGCGATAAGATTATGGGAGGCGTCTACACCGGAGCCGTCCTGGATAAAAATTCCCGCGTTTCGGTTGTACAATACCAAGTTGTTATCTACTTGTACCAGATTCGCTTTATTATACAGCTCAAAAAACATGCCTGTATAATTGCCGTATACATAATTCCGTGATACAGTCGCATTTTCATACCTGTTGTCGAGATAAATACCCGGCCCTTTATTGTTCAGTATCATATTTTTGCGTATAGTACCGCTTCTGAACACATGCATTTTGATACCGCAGGTTTCGGCTCCATCTACATCATAGCAATTATTACCCATTACCAGATTCTCTTCTATTACACAATGGGTAGCCAATATGCCCATAATCGCGCCGCTACCGTTGTATAAAATGGCATTATGCCGAATTGTATTACCGGTGGTTGAATAGTAATTGCCATTATCCTTTTCTTCGATATCACCGTCCGCTTCACGACCACAATCAATGCCGATTCCGGTCGCATAACGAATTGTATTGTTTTCAATGAGCCAATGGCTACCACTTCGGCACCCAAGTGCACCTGCCTGTGCTCTTTTTTCATTACCCGAAAGATAAAAACCACTGGGGTATCTGTTACCGCAATGTTCCATGATAAAGCCGGATACAGTTATATAATCCAGGCCCCTTTTATGTGGTGCGAATATCCGTCGTCGTACAGTTATTTCTACCAATGCTTTTTGAGGATCTATCTCCGGGGGGAAATGCACATATATCGCAGCAGCCGTTGTATCGTAATACCAGGTTGAGGTCTTTGCAATCATCTCACTTTTCGTTTCCTTTTCCCAATAGCGTTCGTGATCAACGAATATTTGTCCCAGCGTATATTTCAGTTCGGCATCCTCGTGGTATCGAAGTTCGAATGTATTGCCGCCGTCAATATGTACCGAATCGGTAAAGAGATTTGCATCCGGATGAGAACTATATATGGATTCATAGTCCGGATGCTTCTCCCATACAGGATCCCACACGTCTGAGCCCTTAATATATACGCTGTCGCCAGGTTTTGCCATGTACACGATAGGTGCGTCTTTTATTCCTTGGCGTGGCGGAGCGACACGTTCCCTATATACACCGCCACGCACAAAGACGGTGTCGCCCGGATATGCATCCTTTGCAGCCCGTGTAATCGTTGCATAAGGTCGTGCGAAACTGCCCTCAAACGTATCACTGCCGTTTTCGGCGCATACATATATTTTTTGGGCTTTTATCTGAAAGATTACTACGAATGTAAGGAAGAGGCATGCCCCAGGAAAAGCAGAAAGTAGCTTCGTCAAACGCATAAAAACATCCTTTCGTTTTTTAAAGAAACAACAATAGTAACATAATTTATGGGAAAAAAAAATGTTGCTTTCACTGCATGTTTCTGTATTATTAAATGTATTTTTAAGTACATGGATGTATGGGCAGCTTTTTATGAATCGCCTTCGTATGGAATAATAAATTGCGACACGGTGTATCCAATACTTATATTTTTGCCGGTTGACTTTTAAGACGAAGCTTACTGACCACTTTTCACCTGTTTGCAAAAAAACAACTGCAGAAATCACGCAGATCAATGAAAAAAATAACCCGACGATTTACCTTGAGGGGCTCCCATGGAATCGACATGAGTTCTAATGAAAAAACATACTTTTAGTCATTGGCTATTTCTCAAATATATGCCGGGTATACCTCGTCGATAAACGACTTCGGATCCTTTCCTCCGCCAGAAGACGAAAAATTTTACCCGTTTTCGAATGAGGCATTAACCATTTGTATTTATAGTAGTCCTAAACCAGAAAATAGCGAGTATATATGAAAAAACAACATTGCTTTTTTATGGCATTGTATGTGGTAATGTGCGCCAGTATCTTTTCATGTAACAACGAATGGTTCTATAATCCAGAAAAATTCATAACGCCCGATCGAAAGGTATTAGCCGACTTTGCATTAAAACCTCCTGTACAGGAAATTATCAACAAAGAGAATTTCAAAATAGCCTTTTGTCAGGGACGCGGGGCTAATAGAAAAATCGCGTATGTTGACTATTCATCCTATTCGGCCACAGACAGCCTGATATCGGCTCAATCGTTACGAATGCCTATTGAACAAAACCCAGAGTTGCGTTTCCCGCCTGAAGCACCAGTAATTTCACCAGATGGGAAATGGGTCACCTATTTTTTAACTGATAAAGATGAAACACATATCACATATATACAGAAACTCGATACAGCCGCCTTGCCTGTAAAGATGTCTGAAAATGCAGCACATCCGCATTGGTGGGAGGATACCACCGGTTCTCTTTTTATTGTTTATTGTAATAAAGCCAGGGGGGATGTGAGTAAAGATTCCGGATATACTAAACTTCAGCAAGTAAATCCCGACAGTCCGGTGGTAACAATTGGTGAACCTGTATTACTCGCAAACGATGCTTTTAATGGCGGGTTAAGCAAAGATGGAAGGTTTCTGTGTACCGGTGATTATAGCGCTCATTTTTATGATCGTACTGACAGCACCCTGATTCCCATCAATCCGGACAAGCAGGCTTGTAACGGGTCAATAAGTCCCGATACCGGTCATAAGGGACACAGGATGATGTTCCTTAATATCGGTGGACGACAAAACTTAGCAAATGACACCTCATCCTATTCACAACACGAAATCGTATACATAGTGAACATTAACAATGAAAGTGTGTTTTCATTTAATAAGAATGAGGTCTTCTCGGAATCAAGAGGAGAATGGCAGGATCCTGAGTGGTCGAACCATCCGGATTATTTTATTGTTTTGTCAAAAAGTAAAACAAGAAGCGCGGAGGAAAATACCCAGGCTCTTGATCCTTATGACTGTTATGTGGTTACAGTAAACAATACTCCGGAAACAGTCAAAATAAACAACGATGAATTGTTCGGAATGCAGGAAAACGCAAGCCCATATCTGTGGATAGACACGAAATAAAAGAAAGGTTACGCAATGAACAAAATAGTACGCCTCTTTTTCCCATCTCAGCATCCACCAGCCCACATCTACTGGTGTGGATACATACTAAGTAGCGTTATACTGTTGTGTATGTGTGGATTGTTTACATTGTCTCGCAATTTTCGTACTCCGACCCCAGAGTGGACCCCCTGGCAAAGCGTGGGCGGCTGTGGTGTGGGTGGATCCGGCGGCGGAAGCGGTGCAAAGGCGACATGGATCGGCAAAGGGGTACCTGGTGCAATATTCGAACTTGAGGCGATGTACACTCAATCAACGGGACAAAACTTCATTTCCAAAACTCTCAACAGCCGGGTAGCCTATAATCCGACCTATGAAGATCAGATTGGTATCACTCTCCCCTATGTATATAATATCGGTCCGCTACAACCACGCACCAATCTCGCAGAAGAAGCAGGACATGTCACGGGAGGTATAGGCGATGTAGCATTTGACTATTCCCGATTGTTCGGAATGAATGGAGAATACTCGCTTTCACTGGGTCTTTCTATACCCACCGGACAATATGATATTAAACGTGGAAGTGATGAACGCAAATGGTATCTGCCCCAAAATCTCCAGAAAGGCAGCGGTGTATACAATCCTAATATTGGATTAAGTTACACTAAAGATCTCGAAGAAGGATTAATTATGATTAACGGATCCTACACGCATCCTGTTACACTGAGTTTCTCGGGTAAAAACACCAAATTCTATTTGCCGGATAAATACCCGGATTCTCTTTATAAATGGAGCGCAAACAGCAAAAGCAATAAAAAACGTTTTGACTATTTTTTTAAACCATATGGGGAAAATGATCTGGGGGCTTATTCCCCACCCAGTTTTAGTTTCTCTGCGTATTGGGCCTATCGTGGCATGAAGCATTATCTGCATTCGCTGGGACTTACTTTTTCTTTTCCTCTCGCAGTTGCATGGATTCCAGGGTTCGAAGCAGATTCATACGATCCACGTCCTGATCCCGATCACCAGGCATGGAGCGGTTCAATAAATTACGGTGTAGAATATACATCCGATGCTGATATACCGCCTTTGTTCTTTGCACTCAGTTTACCTATACATGACCAAAGACAAAATGACAGCGGAACGTCAAAGAGTCACTGGGATATGCCGGACTGGAACGACTTCCTTCAACAGCTTAAAATCAATGCCGGCTTTAAAATCGCATTGTACTAAAAAAAATATACTTTCACAGTACAACGCATGTCCTTACGTCTTCCTGCGATTATCAGTTCTCATATGGTGCTTCAAGCTGACCAAGATGTTCCTGTCTGGGGTTGGGCATCTCCGGGCAGCACCGTTACTGTCACTGTGTTGGGATGCACAAAAACTGCAACAGCTGATACACATGGAAAGTGGTGTGTAATAATCGGGCCCTTCGCCTACCACCAGCATTTCAAAATCGATATCTGCGATGGCGTTGATACAATTTCCGTTGATGATGTGGTAGCCGGAGATGTATGGTTGTGTGCCGGACAATCGAATATGGTAATGCAGGTATCGCGTCTCAGCAACGCAAAAGAAATTACCTCGCAGGCACTGGATAAAAAAATAAGATTCTTTACGGCTGAATATAATGCCTGTAAGGATAATGCAGAAGACGTAAGGGGACAATGGAGAACCTGCACTCCCAAAGAGATTTATTATTTTTCCGCTATTGCATATTTTTTCTCTTCTTACATACGTGAATCCATCGACATCCCGCTTGGTGCGGTGGTCTGTGCGGTGGATAACTCAAAAATTGATCAATGGTTACCCCGGGATATATTAACCCAAGAACCTCGCTGTCGTGATATTGTCAGATATCTTGACCGTCCAATGGTCTGCCCTGCTGAAGATACTGAGAATACCGGGGAAAAACGCAATTGGCACTTATGTGATTTTGACGATTCAGGATGGAAAGGCGTACTACTTCCGAATTCTCTTTCGAACATAGAGTTTCATATAAACGGGGCTGTCTGGTTTCGAAAAAAATTCCACGTCGCGAAGGAGTTCTTTTTATTTCCTGGACGATGGACATGCGAAATCGGCCCTGTTAACGATTACGATGATACTTACATAAATGGGCTCTGTATCGGTCATACGGGGAAAGAAACATTATATTCTTGGTCGAAATTACGTCGCTACAGGATTCCTCAGGACGTTTTGAAACCGGGTGAAAATGTTATTGCCGTACGGGTATTCAATAAATGGGACGATGGTGGATTTATCCCTGAATCAAAATGTAAGATGCAGCTGTATAAAGGCCCTAAACATCAAAAAAAATGCATCGATCTGAGCGGAAAGTGGAGGGCCACAGTGGAAAAAGAACTCCCAAGAAGAAATATGCCGAATATACAGCCATGTGCATTCTACTATGGGATGATCAGCCCGTTGCAAAATTTTTCACTTCGCGGATTTTTATGGTATCAGGGAGAATCCGATGTGAGCAAGTATGAAAGATATGGCTTTTTGTTCCCACGATTAATCTCACGCTGGCGCCATGACTGGAAACAGGGGTGTTTGCCCTTTTATTTTGTGCAATTACCCCGATACAATCCTCACAATAATTCAACGCAGTTGCATTACCAATGGGCACACATGCGTGAAATTCAGCAGCGCGCATTGTCCCTCCCCGAAACCGGGATGGCAGTCGCCTTGGACTGCGGCGAAAGTGACAATGTTCATCCGGATAATAAATCTGACGTTGCCAAACGGCTCTCATTGTTGGCGCTAAACAAGGTATATGGACACGAAGTCGAAATGAGTGGGCCGGAGTGCATTAACGCCTATCTTGTCAACAACAGAATATGCATAGATTTTTCTCACGCAGACGGTCTCTGCTTTGACGGCCCTGCCGACGGTTTCGAAATTGGCGACCGTAGTGGATCTTTTTATCCTGCCCGCGCGCGTATTCAGGAAACTTCGATAGTGGTATGGAATGATGTTATCTCTAATCCCAGCTGCGTACGGTACGCATGGGCAGACGATCCCCCTCATCCGCTGCGCAATAGCGCTGGTCTTCCTGCCCGACCTTTTCGCATACCAATCAGTTGGTGATATCCTGATAAAAACAGGTGCTTTTCAGGGCTTCGGCACGTCTATAACTTCTTAAATAATTGGCGGTTCCGACTTTTCCGTGGGTGCCCCCAAGATATAGTGGTTTATATTTTATGGATATGGACGAAAAACAAGTATTCAATTATCTGCTGGGCCTGACGCGCTCATGGGATGTGTCGCGGGTTGAAATTGATGCGCAGAAGCATCGAGTCGATGTCTGGATTGAGCATGAGCGCAACATTGTGTTTACGTGCCCGAAATGCGGGAAGCATTGCCCCACATCGGCTCACCTCTAAACGACGAGCTATCTCATGCACCTTCACTCCCTCGTTGTACAATTGCAGCGCCTGCTTCATTGTATATTCTCCCATAGGGGCTCCTGTTGTAAGAGTATTTTAATGTATTGATTCTACAAAAAAATACCCTGTCACAACACGGACGCCCCTTTTTTTTGGGAAATCTTTTTCCGGCATTTTTGGGAAAATATTTTCCGGTGCTAACACTATCGAGTACGGTAGCTCCTCGAAGAAACGATCCAACCGGATACCGCAAAACCC
>CAZPUS010000060.1:0-12553 GCA_964589825.1 uncultured Fibrobacterota bacterium
GTAAACTGTCACTAAGGGTCAGCAAATCGGGACTTGAACGAGAAGAGCCGTGTGAGCTGAGAGGTTTCAGGTGAAACTCCTGTTACCTACTCTACATAGGGGCTAATAAAGGGTATTTCCGTCTTTTGTGTGCACAATTAATGAATTATCAGGGCAGGAAAAAAAGTGTTGCATCCTGTATAACAAGAATGTATAATTAACTTGACAATGTGGCAGCATTGTCGACGGTTGGCAGAGATATATGCAAAGGTTTTGCAATGCGAGCATAACAAGACAGCGGCGTTCTACGTCGTATCTAATCACTATTACTATCTATAAGGAGGGGGTATGTATCAAAAAAAACTGCTCTGGGCAATACTGGTATCGGGGATTTTTTCTGTTGCATTGGTCAACTGCAGCGGGGGAGATTCCGGCCCGGAAGGGGTTGTAAAAAAATATTTGACCTATGCCAAATCCGGTAATTACGGCAAGGTCTCACAATGTTACGCAAAGTCGGTTACAGAGCAGCCCGGCGCAAAGGAGAAACTCTCCGGCATGACAAAACAGAGTATAGAATCAAAGGATGGTGTGAAATCTTTTGAGATTACCGGTTCTGAAATCGATGGTGATAAGGCGCAGGTGTCGTATACAGTAGAATACGGTAACGGAGACACCGATAAAAGCAATGTGAATTGCGTGAAAGAAGAAGGAGAGTGGTATCTTTCCGTGAATTGATCCGCGATGTATAAGATAGTAGCTGTTTGTATATTATGTACGCTTATGGGATGCAGGGTGTATTCCAGGTATGAATGTGACCATATCCCTGCATCCCGTCTGCGAGAGGGCGATATCGTGCTGCTGGAGGGCCGCAGCATGCGCAGCAGATTTGTCAGGCTGCTGGAGCCGGGACAGAGCAGGTTCTCACATATGGGTGTTGTATCTCTGCGAGGGGGCAACTGTTATGTAATTCATGCCGATCCGGACACTCGTTGCGAGGCGTATGCCAGAATCCGGTGTGAGCCTTTGAAAGAGCTTTTACAGAAGAAAAAGGTGGCGCATTATACGTTTTATCGATTAAGTAATGATTCTTTGTCCGCAAAGGCAGCTGCATGGGCTCTTTCCAGGGCACGGGCGGCAGTTCCCTTTGATAATGCGTTCGATCTTCACAGCGATTCGAGCCTGTACTGTACCGAGTTGGTGTGGAAAGCGTATCGTGTCTGCGGGATCGACCTTTGTAAAGGCTCGTTCGATACACTCAGGCTGCCGTTTACTACCCGGTGCGTCTTGTTTCCTGCCCGAATTATGCAAAGTGAGTACCTTACAAGAGTACAATAATAGCATTTGCAATACGGTGTTATTCCCCAAGAATGTTATACCCCCGGGATCATGATGCGGTGACGATAATTTTTCAGGCGTGGATTACTCTGTTCATAATTTCGGGGCATACTTTCTCCGGGGGCGGCTGACGCATTTCAGTGAATCTGCACACAATAACCGGACATACATTGGCTTCTTGACAGAATATCTTTTCGGGCGTATAATTTGACCAGTGTGGTAGTTATTCCGGCGAGAGGAAGGGGGAGTTATGTTTTATGTCTCCTTTATGGAAAAAGAAAGGATCTATTCACCATCTCACGAAAATGTATACGAAGTGAGAGATGAAAATGATTATCTCGAGGCAATAGAGAGCTTTCGTCGTACCCATAAAATAGAAGGTACTCTTCTCGTACTCGGCTCGTATGACCAGATAAACTGGAAGGTACTTACCGAGCTGAACACCTGAGCGGTTTTTCGTCATTCAGTATGATTAATACCACAGGTACATGATACGGGCCGGGTAAAGATGCGTATGTCGTGGTTTATGCCTCAATGTCAAGGAGGAAGCCCAAATGCCGGGACGATACTCATTGCAAAAAATGGGAGGCGCAATATATATTCTCGTGTATATATAACCTAAACAGAGCGATGTTATTCGCGAAATCTGCTGCAATCCGTACTACTCTTATATTCTCGAAACCCATGAGACAACTAACAAGGTTGTCCCATAATTTTCGAAAAGACAATAGCAGCATGGCTCACCGCAGCTTTCATCAAAACGACCGCTCATTTTAGGTAAAAGTGTTGCTTTTTGAGTGGATTCGTGATAAAACAGAGATGCTGATGGAAAAAACGGGAATACCAGACATAAGAGTTGGGATTATTGCAGGTGGACAACTCGGAAAAATGTTGATTCAGGAAGCCAGCAAGTGGGATATATCCACATTTATCCTTGATGATGATGAAGATTGTCCTGCGTCCAATATAGCCTCGAAGCACATAATCGGCAGCAGATTTAATTTTGACGATGTGTACCGGTTCGGGAAAATGGTGGATGTGTTGACGTTCGAAATCGAGAGTGTTAACATCGACGCGCTGCAAAAGCTTAAATCCGAAGGTCATCGGATCGTACCCGATCCTGACGTATTGGAGTTACTGCAGGACAAAGGGTTGCAGAAGCAATTTTATGCAGACAACGGGATTACAACTGCACACTTCCAGGTATACGACACAGCCCACGCTATACTGAATGGCATTGAAAAGGGTACAATAGAATATCCTTTTGTACAGAAATTACGAAACGGCGGCTATGACGGACGTGGCGTGGCGGTGATACACAACGAGACCGATTTGCCAAACCTTCTTGAGGGCCCGTCGCTGGTGGAAGAAAAGGTGGATATTGTAAAGGAGTTGTCCATAATAGCGGCACGAAACGGCGATGGAGAATGTAAATGCTATCCTGTGGTTGAGATGGTGTTTGACCCGGAAGCGAACCTCGTGGACAAATTGTTCTGCCCTTCGTCAATTTCCTCTGAGCAAGCCGACAAGGCGGTTGCATTGGCCAGACGCATTATTGAAGGGCTTAATATGGAGGGGATGCTGGCCGTCGAGTTGTTCGTTGACTCCAAGGGAGAGGTGCTTGTAAACGAAATTGCGCCACGCCCGCACAACAGCGGCCATCATACGATCGAAAGCATACTTACCTCGCAGTTTGAGCAGCATTTGCGTGCGATACTCAATTTGCCGCTGGGCAGTACGGAACAAATACTTCCTTCGGTTATGATAAATATTCTGGGATCGTGCGGATACGAAGGACCGGTACGATATGAAGGGCTAAGCCGGATTATGGCGATTGAAGGTGCAAAGCTTCATTTATACGGCAAGAAAATAACCAGACCATACAGGAAAATGGGGCACATAACCGTTCTCTCATCATCATTGGAAAGTGCCTTGAAAAAAGCGGAAAAGGTGAGAACATTAATAGGAGTAACATCATGGGGAAAAAACTGATTAGTATTGTAATGGGCTCGGATTCGGATCTGACTGTGATGGGAGAGGCAGCCGAAATTCTTGATACATTCGGTATCGCGTATGAAATCGACATCGTCTCAGCCCACCGTACTCCCGCAAAACTCTACGAATTTGCATCCCACGCTCACAAGCGGGGGATTGAGGCCATCATTGCCGGGGCTGGAGGTGCCGCCCACCTGCCGGGTATGGTCGCGGCCATGTCACCATTGCCGGTAATAGGCGTTCCGATAAAATCGAGCAATTCTATCGACGGATGGGATTCCGTACTTTCGATTCTGCAGATGCCCGGTGGTGTGCCCGTTGCAACGGTTGCACTCAATGGCGCGAAAAATGCGGGGATTCTTGCCGCGCAAATTGTATCGTCAAAGGATTCTTCGATAAGAGACAAAATTATAGCGTATAAAGAAGAGCTCAAAGAAAAGGTTATAACCAAATCAGAGAATCTGAACACGTAACACATGTTTTTCAGCCTTAATCTCTAAAAGGGGGGATGAATCAATGAAGAAATATTTGAATGTCGTTGCGTCATTCATAATAATGCTGTGTATTGGCGGTCTCTATGCGTGGAGTATTATTGCATCCGAGCTGATCGAAAACTATAATTTCCCGGCCTCCCTGTCTCAGATAATATTCGGCACGCTGATAGCCGTTTTCCCGGTGACAATGATTTTTGTGGGGCAATTAAGTAAAAAAATCAACTACAGATATATCGGCTACATCTGTGGTGTATTGTTTTTTCTCGGATATTTTGTCGCAAGCTTTTCACTTGGAAATTTCATAATCATTTTGTTCGGCGTCGGCATCCTGGTTGGAATGGCCACAGGCTTCGGGTACTGGGTTGCACTTACATCGCCGGTGCAGTGGTTTCCGGGAAAAAAAGGCCTTATTACCGGAATAGCCGCGGCAGGTTTTGGATTGGGCGCAGTTTTCATGTCCGAAATTTCTGAATGGCTCCTCTCTGCGGAGGGCAAGGGGGTACTGGATTTAATGCGCTTCATAGGAATAGCCTACGGCTTGATTATCCTTGTTTTTTCAAATTTCATCTACCAGTTCGAGGGAACCTCTGTCAGTGAAAAAAATGCGAAATCGGTCAAAATAGCCGATTTTATCGGCTCCAAAATTCTCAGAAAGCTTTTTTACGGATTGTTTCTGGGAACGTTTGCCGGCTTGTTGATTATTGGAAGCCTGAAAATTATCGGAGAGCAGGCCGGCATTGCCAAAAATTATCTGATTCTCGGTATTTCGTTATTCGCAGTGGCAAATTTTCTTGGAAGACTGATATGGGGGTTTTTAAGTGACTACATTGGTGCGAATTTAGGTATTTTCGGGGCACTCTTTGTACAGGCCCTTGCTATTATTTTGTTAAATGGTATTACACAAAGCGGCGTCTCTTTTTTGATACTTGCCTTTTTTATCGGTTTTGGATTTGGCGGCAATTTTGTGCTTTTTGCAAAAGAGACGGCACAGGTTTTCGGGGTGCAGAATCTTGGTATCATTTATCCCTATGTATTTCTGGGATATGCAATTGCAGGCATCGCAGGCCCGTCCATCGGAGGTTTTCTTTTTGATATTTCAGGCACATACTTTTTTTCGATTGTTGTCGCGAGCCTTATGAGTCTTATTGGCAGCCTGCTTTTTTTGCATCAATTCATGATATCGAGGAAAAGACAACCCGTCCAGTAAGATGAAAGACGCGGCACGTGTTATTAAGGAAGGTAAATTGGTTGCGTTCCCCACCGAGACGGTGTATGGACTGGGTGCGGACGCGTTGAATGCATCGGCTGTTGCGCGGATATTTGAACTCAAACAACGGCCCTCTTTTGCACCGTTAATTGTTCATATTGCCAGCCTGGACGATATGGACAGCCTGGTGGAAACCACGGACGAGAGGGTAGATGCATTAGCCGAACAATTCTGGCCCGGTCCATTGACGATCCTTGTGCCCAAAAGCGATATCGTGCCCGATATCGTTACCTCCGGTTTGCCAACCGTGGGCATCAGAATGCCCGACAATTTACTTGCACTGGACCTGATACGAACCGCCGGTTGCCCGATTGCAGCGCCAAGTGCCAACAAGTTTGGGTGTATTAGCCCGACGAGCGCAGCGCACGTTAAAAAACAATTGCCGGATGTTGATTATATCATTGATGGCGGAAGGACAACCGTAGGTATTGAATCCACGATAATCAGGCTTACAGAAAAAGGGTTCGCAATTCTTCGTCACGGTATTATAACACAGCAGGAGATCGAAACTGTTATTGCGTTCGATCACACTGCACACACCCAAAAAGTATCGGCTCCCGGGATGATGAAGTCACACTACAGCCCGAGGAAAACGCTGCTGATAGCAGGTGACGCCACAACGGAAATCGATAAAACCAAAGCGGGGTTGATTTCATTTTCGGGCGAGCTGGAAAAGGGGTACCACAAAGTAATAAAAGCATCGGACAAAAAAGACCTGAAAGAGTATGCGGTAACGCTTTTTGACGCGATGCACAGGTTTGAGGATGATGACGAAATTGAGGTTATAATAGCTGAGCCGGTCGCTGAAAAAGGGATCGGAAAGGCAATTATGGACAGGTTAAGAAAAGCTGAATTCAATTGGCGAAAAGGACAGGTACGGCCAGGACAAATGCAGCGGTAAGGCTGCCATTGTAGTTACAGCATGCGTTTTTATTGGTCAGACCGTAGTGAGGGCAGTATGATGCCTGCAGTCGGCGATCCCGCGTGCATCAAATCATGAAGCGTATTGTATTTTTTAGGGGCTTTGTATACAGACACTTAATACAATGGAGTAAATCATGCCTATCTATGAATTCTACTGTCCCCACTGTCATGTTATCTATAATTTTCTCTCGCGTCGTGTTCAGACCGATACGACCCCTGCGTGTCCTGGATGCAAAAAAAGCGATCTGAGCCGTCAGGTCTCCCGTTTTGCCTGGATTTCACGCAGTGGTGATCATGCGCAGAATGAAGACGAGGAGGGGGGCGATTTGCCGGTGGATGAGGCCACACTCGAAGATGCGGTCGGCAGACTTGCCTCTGAGGCTGAAAATGTAAATGAAGATGATCCCAAAGCCATGGCGGGGTTAATGCGCAAATTTTCGGACATGACCGGTGTCGAATACAACGATACCATGGAATCGGCGCTGTCGAGACTCGAATCGGGCGAAGACCCCGAGACCATAGAATCTGAAATGGGAGATGCGCTTGAGGGTGATGAGCTGCCGTTTAAAAAGAAAGGGCAGAAGCCGAATCTGCGTAAGATACTTCCGCCCAGACATGACGAAACTCTTTATGAAATGTAGCGCCTTAGTGTAACGAACGATCAATAAATAACATATCACCACCGTATTCAGGGCACAAGATGCGTATTACCAGGTAATGCTACAATGAGAGGGGCGCCTCTGTAGGGTTCTTTTACTATTCGGACAGGTTGTTAGTATTTTTTTGTGCAGTGCCGGTAGTCGCGGCAGCCATATGGCTGTACTTTTTTTCTTATAGAACAGGTCAAGAAAGTTATGTATGGTTATACCCCGGTAACCGTAATAATCCCTGCATATAACGAAGAGCGGTCTCTTCCGGTCGTTCTGGAGCGCATTCCCGATTTTGTGGACAGGGTTATCGTGGCGGATAACGGTTCGCAGGACGCGACTGCGGCGGTTGCCCGCCGCTACTGTGCCGAGGTATATACAGAACCCCGTAAGGGGTATGGAGCCGCATGCCTTCGGGCCCTTTCTGAATGTAAACACGACGAGCTGGTGGTTTTTATCGACGGAGACGGCAGTGACGATCCGGTGCATATGGAGCTTCTTGTCCGGCCGATCGTGAACGGCGAATACGATTTTGTGCTTTCTGACCGGGTACATGCACCTGTAGAACCGGGCGCTATGAGCTCTGCGCAGCGGGCGGGTAATTTGCTTGCAACGTCTCTTATATATCTTTTGTGGGGTGTGCGGATGGCGGACATGGCGCCATTCAGAGCGATTAAGTATAACGACCTGATAAAAATGAACATGCGGGATCGCGATTTCGGATGGACGGTAGAGATGCAGGTAAAGGCGATTATGCAGGGTCTCCGGATAAAGGAGATCCCGTTTTTTTATACTGCCCGCCGCTACGGCAGCTCGAATGTAAGCGCACGTATCGGGAGTGTATGTGCTGCCGGCTGGAAAATCATCTCGATGATCGTACGCTTGAAGTTGGTTCATTTACAGACCCGAGTTCGGAGAAAACCTGTATGACATATGTAATACTCGGAAATGGCGTGGCAGGAATCAATGCAGCAACGACCATCCGTGCCAAAGCGCCCGGGGCCCGAATCGTGGTGGTCTCCGATGAAACCCGCATGTATTATTCCCGTACTGCGCTTATGTATATTGCTATGGGCGATATGCGGCTTAAGGATACACAGCCGCTCGAAGCGCGGGATTTCAAGAGGATGCGTATCGAGCGATACTACGATACCGCGACGTCGCTCGATACGGCGAATAAAAAAGTGATACTGGCAAATAACTCTCCAATCGCATACGACAAGCTTTGCGTGGCCACCGGCTCGATCGCGGCAATGCACGGCTGGAAAGGATCCGGGCTCGACGGTGTTGTCAATTTCGTACTGTATCAGGACCTGGAAAATCTGATGCGCCTTATTCCCCAAACCCGGAAAGCGGTGGTGGTGGGTGGCGGGCTCATCGGCATAGAGCTTGTGGAGGTGTTGCGACACTTCGGTATAGAGGTGACGTTTCTGATTCGTGGCGAGACATTCTGGAACAAGGCACTCTCTGAGGATGAAGGGCGGCTTGTACAGCGACATATGCAGAATGAACATGGAGTCAACGTCATTACCGGTGATTCCCTCGATACTATCTACGGATCGAACGGGTGTGTGGCTGGCATAACCACCACGCAGGGCCGCGATCTGGCCTGCCGGACCGTGGCCGTCGCGACCGGTGTGCGACCCAATATCGAGATGGTATCACGCAGTGGGATTCCCTGCCGGAAAGGGGTCCTGGTCAATGACCGGCTGCAGACCCACGTGCCCGATGTCTATGCTGCCGGCGACTGTGTGGAGATCGAAAAGTCAATGGAGGCGCACAATTTCGTGATGTCAATCTGGTATCTGGCGCGTGATATGGGAAGAGTTGCCGGATCGAATATGTGCGGCGATTCGGTCGTTTATGAGCCGGGTATGTGGTACAATAGCGCGAAATTCTTCGATTTCGAATATACCTCCGCGGGTAAATTTCTTCCTGACAGCGAGGATGAAAATGATTTTTTTTATGCCGATTCCCAAGGCAGACGAAGCGTCCGAATCGTCTATCGTGAGCAACGGGTGATCGGCTTCAGTATGATCGGGGCACGTTGGAACCATGAAGTACTGCATGAATTTATCCACAACCGTCATACACTGACGTATGTACTCGACAATCTTTCAAAAGCGTGGTTCGAACCGGAATTCCATTCGTTTGAACGCAGCTTTGGTGATTTACGCACTGTACATGCGCCGTAATATTTAAGAGAGATCAGTATATGGAGAAACGATTACTGTTTCTAAGTTTCATTCCTGTTTATATCGTGCTCTATCTGCTCGGTTTTTTCGACTATGAGATGGTAGGGGCGATCGCAAATACCGTCCTTATATTTCTTGCGATGTGCGCATTCGTGGACCGTAGGCTGCCCTGGCGCAATTATCTTTTATCCTTCGTGCTTATTGCGTTTTACGTGTTTCTCTATACTACCGATGCGTTTACTCCTGCGGCAACGCGCCTGGGGCTTGGCAACAAATGGTGGCTTTACGGGGTGCTTTACACGCTTTTTATTTTCGGTTTTGGCATTGTAACGCTTGTAAAGCGATGGCACGATCGTTATCAGCGGATACGAACCGTATCGGTGATTTTTTTTCAGGTGGTTGCCGCGTTTGCAATACCCTTTACCATGTACCTGTTCGGGCAAAAAGAGTTCTATTTCAGTTATTTCTGGCCTTTGAAGATCGAGTACTTCTATCCCTCCACCATTTTTTCCTATCCGTTGCCCATCGTTCTATACAGTTTTCTCGGCTCGCTCGTGCTGTTTCCGTTTCTGGGAATACTGCTTGGTAAGCGTTTCTATTGTTCATGGGTATGCGGATGTGGTGGTTTGGCGGAAACATTCGGTGACCGATGGCGGCATCTGTCGAATAAAAGCAGCCGTGCGTGGCGAATCGAGCAGGTCACGATACATTCTGTTTTTGCGGTTGCGATTATCGCGACCGTATGTATCATTCTCAACTGGGCGATCGGCTCGGAGTATCCCGCCTTCTCGAAGTTTACTTTTGGATTGCAGCGCTACTACGGCTACGGGGTGAGTTTCGTACTGGCCGGTGCGGTTGGGGTGGGGTTCTATCCCACCCTGGGTTCCCGCGTATGGTGTCGGTTCTTTTGTCCCATGGCGGCATTGCTGGGGCTTTTGCAAAAACTGGGACGCTTTCGCATCAGGGTAAAAAAGGATATGTGTATTTCGTGCGGCAATTGTTCGACCTATTGCGAAATGGGGATCGACGTGCGAAGATATGCGGAAAAAAACGAGTCGTTTACCCGGGCTGCGTGTGTTGGATGCGGGCTGTGTGCACACGTATGTCCGCGGGGTGTGCTGAAGCTCGAACATAAAAAAATGCGCGCATGAAAGTGAGCTGCCCGGCATGAACTATTCGGTTATTATACCGGTCTATAACGAGCAGGAAAGGATTGTTGAAACTATTCGGCATCTGCGTGCGTTTGGCCGGCCCATCGAGATCGTCGTGGCGGACGGTACAAGCTCCGACAAAACCCGTTATTACGCTCGGCCTTTGTGCGATACGCTCTGTATATCCGACCGTGGCCGTGGAACGCAGTGCAATGCCGGAGCTGATGCGGCAGAGGGGGATGTTTTTCTTTTTTTGCGTGTGGATACCAGGCTGCCTTCCAATGCCTTCGCGCTGCTTGACGACTATTTTGGCCGTACAGAGGTGCAGTGCGGAAGTTTCAGGCTCTCATTCGACAGCAATCGGCTCCTCATGCGCCTTTATGCATGGTGCACCCGTTTCGATACGCCGCTGACACGGTTTGGGGATCAGTGTATTGTGCTTCGCCGGTCTTTTTTTTATGAAATCGGCGGTTTTGCAGGTGTTCCCCTGTGTGAGGATGTGGGACTGTTTAACGCAGCGCGCAAAAAAACGAAAATTCATTCATTCCCTGCAGCAGTAACGACATCCGCCCGTGCATTCACACGTTATCATGGAATAGGGCAACAGCTTATGAATGCACGAATAATGCTCTGCTGGTATCTGGGTGTATCGCCGTATGTTCTTTACCGGATGTATACACGTGCGAATTGTTACGGGAACGGGGCGGTTGCGGTATTTGCCAAATATCCGCGAAAGGCGGAAG
This sequence comes from uncultured Fibrobacterota bacterium, assembly GCA_964589825.1. Classification (GTDB taxonomy): domain Bacteria; phylum Fibrobacterota; class Chitinivibrionia; order Chitinivibrionales; family WJKA01; genus CAZPUS01. The sequence goes on from CAZPUS010000060.1 coordinate 10,731, forward strand.
TCAAAACCCGTCTTGCCGCAAAAGCGGGGGCCGATTTTGCCCTGTGGGTATATACGCGCATGCTTCGTCATATCTGCAGATGTATGCGCATGCTAAGAAGAAAAACAACCGCCTATTGTTTTTATACGGGTGCGCAGAATGTACCGCAGATGCGGCGTATTTGCGGAAGGGGATTGCGGATGCGGCGCCAGACTACCGCATCCGATCTCGGATCGCGCATGGCACATGCCTTTTCAGTGATGTTCTCCGAGGGCGCGTCACATGCAGTGGTAGTTGGAAGCGATATTCCGGGTGTCGATACCCGGCTGCTGCATCATGCACTCGATGCCCTTTCGGTGCACGATGTGGTGATAGGTCCCGCGTATGACGGGGGCTATTACTGCATTGGTATGCGACGGCTGTATGACCAGCTGTTTACCAATATGCCGTGGAGTACTCCGAATGTATTCGACGAGACAGTTCGAAGATGCCGTGGCCTTGCGCTTTCTCTTTATCTTCTTGATAAACGCCGCGATATTGATACGATTGAGGATATTCGTACATGGCTTGCCGGGCAAGATGGTTTTGCACCGTCGTGTATGATGAGTCGTGGTTTGAGGAAAAAGCTGATGCAACTGCCCTGAAAAAGAGGAGATATATACGCCAGGAAGGGTTCGAACCTTCGACTCACGCCTTAAAAGGGCGTTACTCTACCAGCTGAGTTACTGGCGCATATGTATATAAAAATAGTAAAAGAAACGTCGCAATGTCAAAAAATCGATTTCAGAGAAAGGGCTAAAAACGCATTCTGAATTCGGTAGAGAGCGTATGTAGCCCGTAGGACGGGAAATGGCGAGAGAATTCTGCACGATAGGATCCGTGCAGTGAATGGTCTTTACGGGTACGGTACTGCATCATTGCGTTTATAACCTGGGTAAGTCCTTTTCTGTAACCACCGGCTTGCCGGTAGTCCAGACTGTTGTCCGCATTAACCCATGCAATGGTGTATTCCGCCCGTAGCCATCCGTTGTCGTTCATTTGCCAGTCTAATCCGGGGGTTATGCGGGCGAACCATCCGGTTTCTTGTTTATGGGTACGTCCTCCCTGTTCGCTTATATGCAGCTGTATTCCATTGTCTAAGGAGTATCGCTGCTTGAGGGATAGAGATTGTTCATTGACCTCGTAGGGTGCTCCGTAGGCAGTGGGACGCGGAGAATGCGCCAGTGAAAAAAACGAAAGTCCCGCGTGAAGTAAGAGATGCTCTTTACGTCTGCGCAGCTGGGGTTCGGTATGCAGCTGGGATTCATTGTAACCCGGACTTATGGTAATTGAAGGCGTTATAGTGAGTCGCAATGACCAGGCCGGTGCCGGGGAAGGAAACCACTGTAGAGTCTGGCGGTAGTGACAACGGGAGGCATAGAGGGAAGTGTCGAGTGATCGAGCCAGGCTCATAGCGCCCGGAATCCACGAACGTACCGGTGGTTGGGGTTGCAGCTGTATCTGCTCTTCAATTTTACCGCTCCCGCTGAAATGCATATCTGCAAGAATTCCGCTGTCTGCGTATTCAGGTTTTAGTCTCCAGTTGAGCTGCAGGGAGTTCTTACGAGTGTTTCGGGAAATGCCGGATCCTGCATATTCCCGCTGCATTACCACCCATGCGCCGCCTTCTCGTGGCGTGAAGCGTTGTGCGGCAGATGTCGAATCGAGCTCGTACTCACCCAGGCCTTCGCCGACAAAATAGGCCTCCTGTACAAAACGTGACGCGCGTTCCACTGTCACGGAATAGGACTGAGAGCCTGAAAATCCCCACTGAAGGGGTAATATATCACTGGTGAGCTGAACCA
>CAZPUS010000061.1:0-11776 GCA_964589825.1 uncultured Fibrobacterota bacterium
TCGTACCTGTAGTCCCACAGATGACGAAGGTTCTCCTTGATCGCCCACGCGCGACTCAAAGGCATACGTCATTGCGGAATTGTTTTCGCCAAAGCCGGAAAGTATCACCTTCGCTCCATGCGCTGCACACCGCACGCGCGGCAGGAGAATGTGAAGAAACGTCTCATGCTCAAACGCATTGAGGTGGCGAAGTACACGTTCCGGAGCATGGTCATATATGGGGCAATGCTTCCCGCATTCCGGGCACGCAAACACAATGTTGCGCTCATGCGCAATCCAGACATCGACTCGATGCTTCTGCGCATCAATTTCAACCCGCGACACATCCCATGGGCGCGTCAGGCCCAGCAGATAATTGAATACTTGTTTCTCGTCCATATCCATAAAATATAAAACGCTATATCTTGGGGGCACCCAATAAAAAGTCCGATGCCCCACATAAATAGCAATTGTTAGGAGGGATTACTCCAAGCGTCTTCAGTGTCGCGCAAATGTGGTCCTGCGAGAGGCATCCTTACCCTTAAATGAGCCCCTCATGCATCGTGAGCCGACGGTGCGCACCCGCTGCGAGATGCTCGCTGTGGGTGGCGATTACAATCGTCTGCTGCAGCTGTGTATTCGCTTTTTGCAAAAACGACAGCAGCAGTTCACTGTTTCGCACGTCAAGATTACCGGTGGGTTCATCCGCGAGCAGAATGGCCGGTTCGTTAAACAGCGCCCGTGCAAGCGCCACCCGCTGGCGCTCCCCACCCGAAAGCTCACCGGGCAGATGCTGCATCCGCTCGTGCAACCCCATTTGTGAAAGCAATTCCTCGGCCCGCGGTGTGCATGTGTTGAGTGACTTGCCCTGTATAATACCCGGCATTGCCACGTTCTCGACCGCACTGAATTCCGGCAGCAGATGATGGAACTGGAACACGAACCCGATCGAGCGGTTTCTGAAATATGCCAGCCGGGATGCGGAGAGCGAGTAGATATTTTCGCCTTCTATTTCGACCTCGCCCGATCCGGGCCGTGAAAGGCCGCCCATTATCTGTAGCAGCGTGGTCTTTCCTGTGCCGGAATCACCCACCAGTGCAACCATCTCCCCTTTTTCAATCGAAAAAGAGATCCCCCTGAGCACCTGGAGTTCTCTGGTCTTTTCAAAAAACGACTTACGTATATTATGCAGTGTTACCATTTGCACACAACTCCGCGATAATCGATCCGGGCTTCACCCCCGGTGTGGAACCCGTCACCTTGTGTGTTGAAATAAGAGATGAATTGTATATGATGCCGCAGAAACGTCCGCAACGTTTATTCGATGCGCACCGCCTCTGCAGGCATAATCCGCGATGCGGCGTGGGCCGGGTAAATGGTTGCGAGAAAACAGATAAGATTGGCGCTTATAAACACCATCAGCGCATCCATGGGCCGAATGAGTACCGGCAGGGTTGTAATAAAGTAGACGTCTCCGGGCAGGCCGATTATATTCCAGTGGTACTGGATCCAGCACAGCAGGATTCCGAGCGAGGTGCCGACGGTCGAGCCGATAAGCCCGATTATGACACCATTGAGCATAAAAATGCGCATCACCGCTGCCGGCGTGGCTCCCATGCTCATCAGAATACCGATTTCCCGGCGTTTTTCAAGTATGATCATTATGAGCGATGAAATAATATTGAATGCAGCTACAATAATTATCAGGGATATGACGATAAAGATTATAAGACGTTCGAGATTCATCCATTTGAAAAGCGACTTGTTGCGCGTTTTCCAGTCAACGGTACGATACGGATAGCCGCCGACATATTCGGTAAGCTCCGGTGCGAGTCTGTCCGCATCAAACACGTTGCGCAACCGCAGCGAAACCCCCTCCGCGCCGTCGATCGAGAACAGCTTTTGCGCCGCTTTAAGCGAAATGTAGGCGAGATTGCGGTCGTACTCATACATGCCGCTTTCGAACACCCCTGAAACAGTATAGCGTCCCGCCCGCATCGCAGACATGGGATCGACCATTGCCTGCTCGTCACCCGAGGCGACGGTAAGCAGCACGATTTCGTCACCCGGGCGTATACCGAGCTTGTTGGCCAGTCCGATCCCCACAATTATCCCGGGGTGCAAGCGATCGTTTTCCGATCGCACGCTGTCAAGCTCCATCGTACCCATAATAATCGTACTGTCGAGGGTGGAGACCTCCCGTTCCCGCTGCGGCTGGATGCCGAATATCTGAACCCCTTCCTGCAATTCGTCTTTCTCTATAACACCCTTGCCGTTTATATAGGCGGACGCGGCACGCACCTGCGGATGGGATTCGAGCCTGACTCTGAGAGAGTCGAAATTCTTTATTTCCCGGTTAAAATATTTCGAAACCCGGGCATGCGCGAACATGCCGACAATACGGTCACGTACTTCCTTTTCGAACCCGTTGGCAATAGAGAGGGCCACCACGAGTACGCAGGTACCCAGCAACACACCGCCTGCCGAGATATAGCTGATGATCGAAATAAACTGGAGTTTGTGCTTGCCGCGCAGGTAGCGCAGCGCAATGAATCGTTCCATGCAGATACCGGGTTGAAGGTTGTGCGGAGTGAGCCACCCTTATTCTGGCTTCATCAGCGGAAAAAGAACCACGTCACGTAATGAGGTTGTGTTGGTAAGCAGTGCGACCACGCGATCGATACCCATTCCCCATCCCGACATGGGCGGCATCCCGTACTCCATGCAGCGCACGAAGTCCATATCCACATCCATGGCTTCGGTGTCACCCGCATTACGTGCTTCGAGCTGAGTTTCGAAGCGTGCGCGCTGATCGACCGGATCGATAAGCTCGGAGTAGGCGTTGACGATCTCCCAGCCGTTGACCACGAGCTGAAACCGATCCACGACCCCGCTCTCTTCATCGTTTTTACGTGCAAGCGGTGAAATATCGACAGGATGATGCGTCACGAAGGTGGGATCAACGAGTGACGGACGGGAGACCTTTTTGTAAAGCGTATCGATGAGTGTCCCGAATCCTGCTTTTTTTAAATCGATATCCTTACTCAGCTCGATACCGCGAGACGCTATCTCACGCAACAGCGCCTCTTTCGATTCAACTGTACGTATATCTATACCGCAGTCGTTGTAGAGTAAATCGCGAAACGAAATTCGCCGCCACGTGCCGCTGAAATCGATCGTTGTTTCCTGGTACTGCAACTGAAGCGATCCGTGCACCGTTTCGAGAAGATGTGTCATGAGTTTTTCGGTAAAATCCATGTTGTCGACATAGTTCCAGTAGGCGCAGTAGTACTCCAGAAGCGTAAAATCAGGCAGATGTGAGGGATCGACCCCTTCGTTTCTGAATGAACGTGCAAATTCGTATACCCGCTCCATGCCGCCCGCCACCGCCCGTTTGAGCCAGGTTTCCGGGGCAATACGCAAATAGAGATCGATATCGAAATAATTGTGATGGGTAACAAACGGAGTGGCCAGGGCACCGCTGGCTTTTGTCTGCAGCACCGGTGTTTCGACCTCCAGGAACCGGTTCGAATCGAGAAATCCCCGGATAGTCGAAATAATGCTGCTTCTTTTGATAAACCGGTCCATACTCTCACGCGACATGATAAGATCGAGATACCGCTGGCGGTATCTGGTTTCGGTATCGGTCAGTCCGTGAAATTTTTCGGGCAGGGGACGAAGCGCTTTAGAAAGAAACGTCCACGAGTGAATGTTGAGTGTTTTTTCGCCTTTGCGGGTAATGAACATTTCACCCTGGATGCCGATATGGTCGCCGATATCGACCAGTTGCTTGAGACGGCCGAACTCTTCCTCAAGTTGCTGTTTTTGCGCCGCGAACTGAATTCTGCCGCTGAGATCCTGCAGATGACCGAAAATAAGCTTTCCGAAATGGCGCACCGCGATCACCCGTCCTGCAACGGCAATCCCTTTTGTTCCTTCTTCGCACTCATAGGCCTGCTGCAGTGTATGCGTTCTGGGATAGCGCTCTGCATAGGGATTTATCCCCTCCCGGCGCAGTTTGTCAACCTTTTCGAGGCGTACGTTCATCTGGTCCGAATATTCTTCACTCATAAATAAATCCGCATCCTTTTCATCTGTTTTCAGCATTAATGGCGAGATAGCATAGTACCCGCTTCGCGACCGGAACACGTACACGGGTACCGCAAAAATACATGAGTCTTATATCCGAAGTCAATACAACATCGGAACGATTCATGCGCTACTCATATTCAATCGCATTGAAAACCCCAAAAAACGCTGCGCGATCACCCAGTGGTTTGATTTACATGACTGCTACCTAAATTGAGCGGTTGTTTTGATGAAAGCTGCGGTGAGCCATGCTGCTATTGTGTTCTCGAAAATTAAGAGGCGCCCTTCTTGGTTGTCTCATGGTTTTCGAGAATATAAGAGTAGTGCGGATGGCAGCAGATTTGGCAAATAAAATCGCTCAATTTAGGTGGTACATATTTAACCGATTACGCAATTTTCACAGACTCCCTCCACCAACATTTGCCTAAACCTCTGCGGCAAAAAAGCCGGGCAATGTCACAGGACACTGACCCTGTGCCTTGATCTCACCCAGCCAGACCTTTACCATTGCACGTTGAGAAAATTCTGAATGCGAAAAAGCCATCAGCCAGTTCGGGGCATATGGAATTTCGTATAATTTAAAAGGATCACCAAATGAAGAAAAGACTACCCGAGGATGCAGAGACCAGAACCCGTTCCATAAAGTCTGTACCATATCACCGTACATCTTTGTGGTTCCATACCGCGGTGGTACAACCAGGTTAATAAAAATAACTTTATATTCGTTGTTTTCTATCAGTTCTTTTACCTTGAAACAGCCGGGATTGACGAAATGATCTACGTTAAAACCGCGGTTTTCGAGTTCCTCGTCCACACAGGGTACTTCAGGCGCCTGACCATGGCGTAACCCTTCGGTATGTGCCAGAGAAATCGTAAGCACCTTGTCTTTTTCTTCGAGCTCAAGGGGCAGTATCTCCCCTTCATTACGAACCATGCAGATACTCTTTTCTGCAATTGCATCACCAAGTTCTGTATACCTGTTCACCACTTCTGCAGGCGGATCTTCGATGTCGAGGTCATCGAACAGGCCGACTCGTGCTTTCAGCTCGAGCACACGCCTGGCAGCCTCGGTACAGCGTTGCTCGGTAAGCTCTCCTCTTTCCACAGCCTTCAGCATCCCCGGAAAATCGATTTCAGGATAGGAAAAAAGATGAACATCACAGCCGGTTGCGATATTTTGCCAACAACGATCTCGCACTGACGCGTATGCGCTGAACCCAAGCATAGAAGATGCGTCACTAATCGTTACGCCCTTAAAACCCAGCTCATGGCGAAGAAAATCAATTTGGATTTTTTTCGACAGCGTTGCCGGGACACAGCCGCGATAATCGCGAGTGGAGTCTATACAGGGCAAGGCGATGTGTCCTATCATGATACTCATCACGCCACATTCTATAACTTCTTTCCACACCTTACCGTAGGTATCCATCCATTCTTCTTTTGTCTGAAGGTTGACCGGCGCACAGATATGTGGTTCCCGTTGTTCGCAACTGTCACCCGGAAAATGCTTTGCCGTCGCGGCCATAAGGCCATCTTTTTGAATACCGTGTATAAAGGCCCGGGTCATTCTCGACACGTGTTCGGGAGACGAGCCGTAGGTCCGTTCAAACGTCATTGGATTATCTATGTTTCTGCACATGTCGGTAACAGGTGCAAGTGTCCAGTGGGTGCCCAGTGCCCGTCCTTGTAACGCAGTAATTTCTGCCACTTGTTCCAGCAGATCTTCGTCATTGGCTGCGCCTGTCGCCATGGCGGATGGGAATTCCAGTTTTCCAGGGACCCGCGCTCCGGCGCCATTTTCCATATCTGCGCATTCAATAACAGGTACTCCCGGCATTCCTTTCAGCATCTTTTTTAGCTTACGTGTATTTTCTTCACTACCGTTTGCAATGAACATACACCCTATATGGTACTCTTCGATGCGTTTTCGCGTGCGTTCTATAAGATCGTCACTTGCCTCTTCGTGAAAATCCCATGCAACGGGACATAGTGTTTGTCCGATTTTTTCTTCAATCGACATTTTGTCGAGAAGTGTGTCTATTCGGTGCTGGGTTTCCTCGGGAATTGGAGAAAGCATGGGGGTAGTCCTTTCCTGATTTCGTAGAAGAATACACCTACATTCATTTTGCGCTGAACTGAGCTTTTTTTTAGAACATCCGCTTTCACACGCACGGCGCATCACTTCTTTAAAGAACAGATCGATTAAGCTTCGAAAAATAGTTCATGCAGTCATAAGAGATCCCCTTGCCTGATCTAAGCCTAATAAAACCTGAATTGAGCGGTTTTGTTCGGTAAATCTGCTTTAATCCGCACTACGCTTATATTATGGAAAATCACGAGACACCCAACAAGATTGCCTCGTGGTTTTCGAGAACACAATAGTAGCACGGCTCACCGCAGCTTTCTCCAAAACACCCCCTCAATTCAGGTAATACTTCGAATGACAGCATTATTGACGAGATAACCCGCTCAGTTCAAGTCCTATATAGTATTTTTCCCTTTTCGACTGTAAGATGTTGGTCGGTACTGCTGGCCGCGTTGTTATCATTTATTATCCATTTACGAGCACCACATCATGAAAATCGCCAAAGGCACCACCTTTATTATCGCAGGACGGGTCGCGGGAGTGATAAGCGGATTTCTCTTCATTCTCATTGTCCCCCGTGTACTCGGTCCTGAACATATGGGCTATTATTCATACTGGTTCTCTATCTTTTCGATTCTTGTTCTTATCATGAATTTCGGGGGGAATCAGACACTGCAGCGGTTTATCCCCGAACTGGCAATCGAGGATCCCGGCTGTATTAAATCGCTACTGTATCGCACCGCCCTGGTCAAACTGGTTCTGTGTGCGGTTATTGCGGTACTCGTGTTCGCCGTATTCAGGGATACGCCTCTGACCGCGCTTGTTATTACCGCCGGTGCCTGTGTATATTCGCTTGTCAACCTGACGGGCCAGTTTTTTTACGGACTCAAGCAAATGGACAAATTTGCGGTAATGGCCCCGCTGCAATCGCTCGGTCGTCTGGGGTGTGTGGTTCTATTTTTTCTGCTGTGGAACACCAGGGGTATTATTTTCGGCATAATCGTTTCCGGTCTGCTTTACCTGCTCGTCTACGCGCTCCCCTTTGTCAGAAATCTTTCTGCCTGCGGGCCGATAAAAAAATGTGCGTTCAGCTGGTATTTCCGGTCGGGTTTTTTCCTGTTTGCGGGAGACGTACTCTTTATTATCATGCAGCGGCTCATGGTCCCGATAAGCAAGAAATTCGTTGGGGATCTGGCTGCGCTCGGGCACCTCGGGCTCGCGTTTCTGATCTTTCAGACGCTCAGTACAGTGCCGAAATCGATTGCACTCGGACTCCTTCCCCGTGTCGTAGAGCTGCTAAAGGAACACGACTCCTCGGATGATTCAGTCGCTTTCGATGAGTTGCGCTCCATTTACAACGAAACGTGGCGCTACATCACCGTACTCATATTTCCGATTATCGCCGGCGTCGCCTTTCTTATACATCCCGCCATCCGCATTTTTATTGCCCCCTCGTATCTTCCCGCTGCACACATTTCGTTTTTTCTTCTCCCCGCCCTCTATTTTGCAAGCTATATGCCCTTGAATATCAAATATCTGCAGGCGCATAACAAAGGCCTGTTCCTTGCCGGTGTCACCGCATCCATCTGTGCACTTTTCATAGTATTATGCGCAACAGCCACGGCGCTACTGGGAACCGCAGGCGCCGCGCTGGCACTCTCCGCTTCGCTCATGATTCTCTGGTTTATTCTTACGCTTTCCCAGGATAAATATATCGATTACAAGAAACTCGTCATATCGACATTTAAATCCGTTATCGCATCGATATCTATGCTGGCGGCAATATGGAAAATACCGGTTTCAGGCGTGATGGTCCTTACGCTGAATATCGTGGCAGGCGCATGTGTCTACTTTCTGGTATTATGGCTGGTACGAGGTATTACCGAGGTTGATATCAGAAGGCTTATAAGGAAAAACTGAGACACGATGCGCAACGGCTGAGGGCTAAAGGGAATCATCTTCTCCCAGAACACCGCTGAAGTGTTGTATTTTTTCGAGAAATGGCGCTTCATCATAATTTCGAGATTTTCGAAGGCAGCCGGCGTATAGAACTCAAAAGCAGCGGGGGTAACAAAGAAGCGGCGGCACAAAAAATTCTCGACACACAGAAATCCGATTTTATCCTCGGTAGTGGCGACGAATGGAGTGATGAATTTCTCTTTTCGCATTCGCCGTCTCATGCATGGACTGTCTGCGTGGGAATGGGGTCGACATTCGCACAGTACCGTATAGAAAACCCCGCAACGGTCCGTACAATGCTGTCCCAATGCATTTCACCGACGGATTGAGCGACGGATCGAGCGCGAAATGCAATCACCACTGCGACGATTCAGACCACTGGAAAAAACAAAATGAAACGTTCAGGATATGCCGACCTGCCACTGCATTACGGACGGGTACCCAAATGGCTTTACGAACGTATGCGCAGCATGGGAGGCGCCATTATCGAAGCCATCGTACAGGAGTACGGACCCTCGGAGGTGCTGCGACGCCTGAGTGACCCGTTCTGGTTTCAGTCTCTGGGGTGTGTACTTGGTATGGACTGGCATTCCTCCGGAGTCACCACGTCGGTGATGGGCGCGCTCAAACATGCCGTCAACCCGGTGGCAGACAGTCTGGGCATTTACATATGCGGCGGAAGAGGTTCGCACTCGCGCGCCACCCCGGATGAAATTCGTGCCATAGCGGACAGAACCGGGCTGGCGGGAGATTCGCTGGTACGCTGCAGCCGCCTGAGTGCAAAAATAGACAACACCGCACTGCAGGACGGGTTTCAGATCTATCTCCACTCCTTTATCCTGACCCGTGAGGGTGAATGGGCGGTAGTTCAGCAGGGAATGAACGAGACGGACAAAACCGCACGACGCTATCACTGGCATTCACCCCGAGTCGCTTCATTTGTGGAACAGCCGCATGCATCCATTTGCGGTCCTCATCAAGGGATGATCATCAATCTCACCGATAATAACGCTGCGCCTACCCGGGACGGAATTCTTACCATAAGCCACGAACATCCCGATGCGATGCTTCGCGAAATCCGGGCGCTGCGTCTGCCTGCTCATCACCACGTATCGCACCGCAACTGCGACCTTAAACGGCTGGGTAGCGTACTTACCTGCGCCTATGAAGCTTGCCACAACGATTTTGCGTCACTGCTGCTCACCAAAGGCCTTGGCCCCAGAACCCTTCGCTCGCTTACACTCGTCAGCGAGGTAATTCACGGCACCCCATCCCGTTTCAACGATCCTGCACGTTTCAGTTTTGCGCACGGCGGAAAAGATGCGCATCCCTACCCTGTACAGACATCGGTATACGATACGTCTCTCTCGATGCTGAGAAAAGCGATCGACAGGGCAAAAATCGGCTATACAGATAAACGCGACGCGCTCAAAAAGCTTCATACTGCGCAGCAAAAACTCGATTCCACCTTTGTACCGGATCCCCAAAACGCAGCGGATCGGTATAACACATTTATCCGCAATGAAAAAAACGTTTCATACCGCTACGGCGGCAGATCGGTATTTGGAAAATCAAAGCCGCCTGCCCGGGCACGCTTCGGCAGTAACTGCCCAGCACGTGCTCCGGATGTATACCCTCCGGGTTCACACGCACCGGTGGCATATCAGACGGAACTTTTTTTAAACAACGATTCGAACCGTGCCCCCACCGACTCCCAGCTGTAATCCCGTCGCACCATCGCGAGAGCATTTTCTCGACATCGCTCGCGCAGCCTCTCCTCCCCATGCATCCGGATGCACGCGGCGGCAAGATCACCGGGATTGTTTAAATTACATACAAGCCCCGTCTCTTCGTGCCTTACGAGGCCCGTCATTTTACCCGCCGGCGTAGAAACGACGGGACATGCGCACGCCATCGCCTCCAGCAGCACCACGCCGAGCCCTTCACTGAATGACGGCAGTACGAATATGTCTGCAGAAGCCATACAGGCAGCCATTTTCGAATGTGCAACCTTTCCCACAATGTCAACATGCCGTTCCATACGATAGTGCCGTATCCAACTGTGCATCTGCGTATACAGGGGACCAAACCCTACTAGCGCGAGTTTTGCATCGGGTAATAAACGGACGATATCCGGCATTGCTTCGATACAATAGCGCAGTCCTTTACGTGTCTCGAATCGGCCGACAAAAAGAAGCTGCGGTTTGCCGTCTCCCATGCGCCGGCGCATGCCGGCCTCACGCGCCGCAGGGGTAAAGGTACGTGTGTCAACCCCCATTGGAATCGTATACACGCTGGCCCCAGGACAAAGCGTCAGCATACGCGTGCGCGAGCGTTCGCTGTTGGCGGTACAAACTTTGCAGCGACGCAGCACAACCCTGTCCATGTATCTGAACAGCCGCTGGTCGGTAAAAATATCACTGCCGTGGGCCGTAACCACCACCGGAACACGAACGATATCACGCAAAAGCGCAAGGAAAAAACCCATTGGCACCAGCCAGTGGCAATGCAGCAGGTCTATGCGCTTTTTCCGAAGCTGCACAAGTACGGCACATAACTGACAGATGAGAAAAAACGGAAGATTGAACCGTGCAACGGTCGTTTGTTTCAAATTAGGCAGGATACCGCCGTTGTAGCTCAGTCTCTGCCACGAAAAGGGGAAAAAATACGAAAACCGGATTACCTCTACCCCGTCGAGCCGTTCACGACGGCGCGCACCTGCCGCATGGGGCACCACAACGGTTACTTTGTGCCCCCTGCGGCACAGTTCGCGATTGAGCGCATGCACGTAACCCGGTTCGCTGTCGTTTGCCCAGCGAGGGTACGTGGTCGCTATAGACAGGATATGCATGCCGGTCCTTCTGCACGCATGCAGGAATTACTCCGCTGCAGCGGTCTCTTCTTTGGGTATCCAGGAGTCGACCAGATCTTCGTTGGACGCCATCCAGGTATCTATTGCCTTAGTAATGTCCTGAGGTGATTTCTCTACCGCAAGCATCAGGTCCGCAAGTTGTGCATCCGTAAAGTACATGTTTTTCAGAAATGCGGCAAGTTCCGGTTTATCGCTTTCGATATCCTTTCGGCCCATAATATGGATATTGCCTTTTTTCCAGACTTTTTTACCTGAATCCTGTGCCAGGAATTTCAAGTCGAACGAACCGAACATCCAGTGAGGCTTCCATCCGGTAACCACGATCGGCGCAGAATCCCGAACCGCTTTCTTCAGCGCCGAGGTCATTGCCGCACCGCTTGACTGCACCAGTGTGAAATCGAGATCGTACTTCTCTATTACCTCTTCGGTGGTTTTCATAATGCCCGCGCCCGCATCGATACCGGTTATTTTTCCATCGAGTTCGTCTTTAACATTCTTGAGCTGAGAAATAGAATCGATCTCCATATAGGTGGGGACCACGAGTCCGCTGCGTGTTCCTTCGTAGACATGTCCGAGATCGACCACATCATCCTTGTTTTTTTCATAATAGGACTTATGCAGGGTTGGCAGCCAGGATTCCATAAACGCATCCTTGTCTCCCTGGCCAATTGCCGCATAGGCAGGCGCCACACTCACTGCAGAGATAGTTACGTCGTACCCCATTTTTTCTTCGAGCACCTTTTGTGCGAGATGGGTATAGGCGATTCCCTCCGCCCAGTTTACATACACCA
>CAZPUS010000062.1:0-2444 GCA_964589825.1 uncultured Fibrobacterota bacterium
CCGGAAAGTGAACTCACCCTCTATCCTCCTGTACTTGCAGGTGATTTTCACGTTGGCATGGGAAAGAAAGGGTTCAAAGTGTGCGCTGCTCCGCCGGATTCGGACAGTGATTCCTGGACCAGACGCGGCTTTCCTTTTCTCAGCGGTATTACCACCTATTCTCAGCCGCTGGAAGTCCCGAATGAATATTCCCGGCTTTTGCTGCGCGTTCCCAAAGCAACGGGGTGTGTAAAAGTGGGGGTAAACAATACCATACTCAGTGACTTTACCTTCCCTCCTGCGACGTTCGATATCACCGACAGCTGCACGCATAAGCGCAACAACCTGCAGCTCGAAGTGATGAATACCGTTGAAAACATTTCCCGTATGAGCAGGAAGGACTCGGGAATTACGGGTGACGTCTACGTTGATGTGTATTAAAAAGAGGCGCGCACCGCAGCATCCTTTGGTGCGCGCCTCTTTTATGGATTGGCCTGATTTTGCAGATCACGTCATTTTACCATCTGAGACAGAGCCCCGGTACCCGCCAGCTAAGCGACACGGATGCATCTTCGGACTCCGGTATCTGATGTAAAGACGGCACTGGAAGTAACGAAAGAGAATGTCCGCTTTGTGTATTTACACGTCTGGCTGCCGGATCCCTCTCCAAACCACGTGTAAGAAAGTTTGTCAATGCATAGCCGCTTATGGCCGCACCAACCGTGAGGGTTGTGCTTACCTTTGGTGCAGCCATATCCTTATTCAGTGATATAATCCCCGCTATAAAACTCGCGCCACCGATCATACCGAGGGTGTTGTACACCCCTCGCTCGAACGTATCGTAATTGTCACGATACGCATACAATCCCTGCGCGAATCCGCCTGCCGTGGTCAGCAGAAACGTCAACGCAATATTGCGTTCGAACTCGCCCAGCTCTATTAAATCCCATCCGATCAGAGCACCCATTATCGTTCTGTGCATGATACCTGACGATACTCCCCGGGTGATTACATCATCCGGGCGGTAAAGGCTCGTGAAACAGTGCCCGGCAATCGCTCCCCCCAGCAGTGACATTGGAAGCAGCCGGGTGGCGACCTCGTAATTCCTGGTTTCCACAGATTCGAACAATGTCAAGCAACCCAGCCCTCCGAGTGCGATCCCGTTGAGCGCAAACTGCGATTGCAGATGAATACGGCCCGGATTGTCGATATAGCGGTCTCCGTAATGAAACCCGTACCACAGTGCCAGCGGATATGCGGGTAGCAATAACTGGTTACCTAGATTAAAATCATATTCGCTGGAGCCAAGCAGACACCCGGGCACCATATATGACGTAAACACAGCCGCACTGCTCATATAATTGGTCCCGGCAATATGTGCATCCTCAAACATTCTGTCCCAGGCAAATAATGAATGCCCCAGCGCTCCTGTTGCAACCGAAAGGAGTGAAAAGGCCCCCGCCTGTTGCGGAATATTAAAAGCCATCGCGGCAGCAGGCCCATATACCCACCCGGTAAACGCGGTTTGAGAGAGAATGTAGCGTATTTTATTTCGTCGAACAGACGAGATATTCGTTGCGGTAGAATCTTCGGGTATACGTTTCTGTACGCTTGTACCCTTTGCAGAACCACTATCTGTGCGCTCCTTTTTAAAGCCGGGTACATGTTGTGTAATTACCGGGATATTTTCCTGCGCTGAATATGCCCGCAAGCGCCCAATCACGTCCGAACGGTCGGTGACCTGTTCGGTGCGTCGGTGGCCATTTGTACGATTGTACACCACCACATTCAACCTTTTTTTACCCTCCGAGCCAACCATCAGTTTTAAACACACGATCGAATCCTGCGTGTTCAGATCGGTAAACAGCGCTATGTACTCATCAAATCCGGCATGTGCCGTTGCGCCTATGCACAGGCATATACAAATTGCAGCCATTGATTTATGCATACCTTCATCCTCCCCTGCTCTTAATAGTGAATTGCAGTGTGCGTGATACCGTACCGCGGGTTTTGCCTGCTGTTATGCATTGAATTCCGTACCGATTCGGTTGCTGCACAACCCATTTGCAACCCGTACACATCGCACTCGGCAATAATACGTTGTTCTAATTTATTGAGTGAAATGGATACCGACGGTTAATATACATTCTGCACGAATGCACTTCAACCTGACTTGAGCGGTTGTTTTGACGAACGCTGCGGTGAGCCGTGCTGCTATTGTGTTCTCGAAACGCATGGGGCGACCTTGTTGGTTTTCTCATGATTTTCGAAAATATAAAGAGTAGTAAGGATTGCAGCAGATTTCGGGAATAAACCGCTCAAGACAGGTTCAATACTACCCTGCCGTTTAATCCCAACAGGAAACAAAACCCCCACATTACCGTTATTTTGCCCCGGACAAAAAAAACACGGCATCTCAGACAACGCAGTACGGGGGTGGGCATCCGGCTCACCCTTCACATCAA
>CAZPUS010000062.1:2544-9998 GCA_964589825.1 uncultured Fibrobacterota bacterium
GACGAGGTCGCCGAAAATATGTCCGAGCTTTCCGAAACCATTCTCGGTAACGAAAAAGAGAATGCAAAGAGCATGCTCGAAAAACTGTGGAAACTCAAAAGCACCCTTAACAAAAGCGAAAATCATTCTCAGATAGAAGAATTGATAGATCACTATCAGTCGAAGCTCGATGTGTTGAGAAAAAAAGAGGAATATATAACCAAAACAAGCCAGAAATCAAAAAAGCTCTTCGAAGAAAAACAGGAAAAAGAAGAGCAGATCACGTCAATGACTTCGCAGATAAATGATTATAGCGATCAAATCAATAAACTGACGCAAAAGCGACGCCAACTCCTCGTGGAACGAGACAAGCTTACCAGCGCGGAAAAAGAGTTGACTAATGAACTCGACTCCAATCAGGAACTCATCGTGGCCGGGTTATATGATATCATCACCGCAGGAAAAGTAACGCCATCGACCAGTCCGACTCCTCGCCCGGCCCATTCCGCATCCCACGCACAAAAACAGCCTTCGGAACAAACACGTCCTTACGAAGAGAGCTCGGATGACACGACAAGCTCATCGCGGCATGCTGAAAAGGATACCTCAATCACGAACGACACCTCCGACAGTGCCGCGCACAGCAGCGCGATAGAAATGCATACCTCACAGGCAGAGGGGGAGGGTGTCTCTGCGCAAGCCCTTTATCAACAAAAAGAAGCGCCGGATACTCCGCAGATTCCCAAATCCATCGTGAAGACGACAAGCGATGTAGTAATCGGTGAATATTATTACGACCCCACTGTACTCAAAAACAACCGTCATTACGTTTTCAATTCCGCATTTTTCACAGATCAGATATATGCCTCGACAACACAGCTGCAGTCAAAATTCGAGGAAAGCACCTATAACCACATACTTCACATCATCCAGGATGCGTACAAACGGATCACAAAAAACGCTCATATCCATTTCGAAATCTCCACAAACGAGCTGATCAACGAAACAACTCTCAAAGATGCCTGGTACCACATTAAAAAACGCGAATACGAAGCGATTCTTTACTTTTGCAGACGAATCAGGGCCAAAATAGACGCGCTGGGGAGCAACTACATGATTATGCTCAAGGAGCAACTGCAGCGTTATATCGATACTTAACGTTTCAGCATATTTCGTTATGGCGGCGGTTTTGATAAAATGGTACCGTCTGCCCTTACTATTCGAAAGCCTGGGATAATTTCTTCGGGATAGATAATACGACGGCCAGCCAATTATCCTCCACAATGGTTACGTCAATTGATAATGCAAGGACCAAACCACGCCTTGATTGCCATGCATAATACAGGAGTGCGCGCAGACAGACTGTCGAGGGAATACCGATTATCCATACAGATCGGTATTAAGATGGGCACCCGCGTCAACGTAAATCACCTGCCCGGTAACGCATCGTGCGCCGAGTAAGTACCACAATGCCTGGAGGATGTCGTCCTGTGTTCCGTACCTGCCAAGAGGATACCGTCGTGCAAGGCGCGCGTAATAGTCATGTTTCTGACTTGCATCGGTAACAATAAGTCCCGGTGCGATCGCATTGACACGGATATCGGGCGCGAATTCATTTGCCATATCCTTTGTCATTGTTAAAAGCATACGTTTGCTGAGATGGTAGGGGTAGTGCAGCCTGTCACGTGCATGTACCCGTGTATCGACCATGTTTATAATGACGCGCTCCTTTTGTGTATGCTGTTGCGTTGCAAATCGACGTGAAATAAAAAACGGTGACAACGCATTGACACTGCAGTGACGCATCGCATCCTCAAGCCCGAATTCATCAAACGATTCAGAAGAAAACACTGAGGCATTATTAATGAGAATATCGATGTGCCCCAGCGAATCACACGCAGACGTAAATATTTTTTCCGCATTTTCGGGATGTTCGAAATCACCCTGGACCAGCGTGCATACCCCACCCTTATCCTGTATTTCTTTTCTGATACACATCGCTTCCTCGCCGGAGCGATTGTAATGGATTCCGATATGCGCGCCGGCACCGGCAAGCGCACAGGTAATGGCACGACCTATGCCATGGGCTCCTCCGGTAATAAAAACCGATTTCCCCTTTACGTTGGCATTACTCATTTTCTCTCTCCGGTATAAGGTATTGAAGAGATATCGCTCAAAAAAGTATTTTATCACACTCACCGTTTTCGCAGTGAGCAATCACCTACCCGGTCTCAGAACATCACCAGGATTCAAAAGAGGTCTCAATGCAATTGATCGATTCCTTCATTCATCGTGCACAAAATAATATAAAAAAAATCGTGTTCCCGGAAAGCACTGACGAACGGGTTCTCGCTGCAGTAGAGATCCTTTCTCACAAAGGGATCGTCAATCCCATACTGGTCGGCGATAAGGATAAAATACACGATGCCGGCCAAAATGCCGGAATAGAAACCGACGCATTTAACATATGCGACAACTCGGGCCGGGATCGTATCGATCGGTATGCACAGGAATATGCCCGAACACGAGATATTAAACCTGCAGTAGCCAGGAAGCTGGTTAAAAAACCGCTCGCTATGGCCGGAATGATGGTTCGTACCAATGATGCAGACGGTATGGTCGCCGGATGCGTGCATGCAACCGCCACAGTCCTGCAGAATGCGGCGATGACCATCGGACTGTCCGATGGCATCAGCGGCCCTTCGAGTATATTTCTGATGCAGCTCCCCGACTCCTGTGCATATCCCGAAAAAAACAGCCGGATTCTGGTGTTCGCTGACGCCGCGGTTGCCGTGGATCCCGATGCCCAAAACCTTTCCGGAATCGGGGTGCTCGCCGGCAGGAATGCGGGTACTTTGCTGGGAATCGAGCCCAGGATCGCTTTCCTGAGTTTTTCCACCAAAGGCTCCGCCTCTCATGAAAAAGTAGATAAGGTGAAGGAGGCTGTGGCTCTAGCGCAGCACACGGCACCCGAGCTGCATATTGACGGAGAATTGCAGGCGGATACAGCCATCGTCACCCGGGTGGCAAATAAAAAAGCCCCGCAGAGTCCGGTGGCCGGCAATGCGAATGTACTCATCTTTCCGGACCTCAATGCAGGAAACATCGCCTACAAACTCGTGCAATATCTGGCCGGGGCCACTGCAATCGGCCCGATTCTGCAGGGATTCCAAAAACCGGTTAACGATCTTTCCCGTGGCGCAACGGTGGATGACGTTGTCAATGTGTCTGCAATAACCGCGGTTCAGGCGGGAACCTACGATTCACAGGATGCATAAATGAAAGTCCTCGTACTCAACAGCGGAAGCTCTTCTCTTAAATACAAGCTCTTCGAGATGCCACAGGCACGGGTCTGTGCGCGTGGTGTAATAGAATCGATTGGAACCTCTCAATCCCGCGGCACGCAGACAATCGGTGATCATAATATCGAAAAGTCAACGGATATAAAGGATCATCGCCAGGCTGTCGAACTCATGATCCGTATGCTGACCGAGCCTTGCGGCGGACCACTTGATTCGCTCGACGAAATAGATGCGACCGGTCATCGTGTGGTTCATGGCGGAGAAAAAATCCGAGAATCGGTTCTCATAAATCAAGAGGTCATCGGTATCATCGAAGCGCACTGTGATGTGGCGCCGCTGCACAACCCCCCCAATCTTACCGGAATCCTCGAAGCGATGAATGCGATCCCGACCAAACCGCATGTCGCCTGTTTTGATACCGCCTTCCACCAGACTATACCACAGAAAGCATATATGTATGCGCTACCGCAAGAATTATATGATCGCTACGGCATACGACGCTACGGCTTTCACGGCACATCACACCAGTACGTCTCCTCCCGCGCTGCAGAATTACTCGCTACCACACACAGCAGGCTGATTACGTGCCATCTGGGCAACGGGTGTTCGATCGGTGCGATCAGAAACGGACATTGTATTGATACGAGTATGGGCTTTACCCCACTCGAAGGTGTAGTCATGGGCACCAGAAGCGGTGATTTCGATCCGGCGGTAATCTTTTATCTCCAGAAAAAAGGATACCGCCCCGAAGAGCTCGATATCATCTGCAATAAAAAATCAGGATTGCTGGGGCTTTCGGGAATATCGAACGATATGCGGGTACTGGAAACAAAAGCAAACGAAGGTGATGCAAATGCACAACTGGCCATAGATATATTTGTCTACAGAATAAAAAAAGCGATAGGATCATATTTGGCACTGCTTGACGGCTGCGACGCCCTGGTTTTTACCGGTGGGATTGGCGAACGAAGTCTTGAAATACGTCGACGGATTCTCGAGAATATGACCACGCTCGGTTTTCTCATCGACCATGAGAAAAATAACTCCGCAATTGCAGTAGAACAGTGTATAAGCTCCGACGAGTCGCCGGTGCGCATACTCGTCATTCCTACCGATGAGGAAAAAGCGATCGCGATGAATACCTACACACTCGTCAATGCCTCACCGAGAAACAACTCATCTTATTTCCACACGGGAATTTCGCCCGCAGACTGATTATTCCATTACCTTTCTCAAGGAGCGTCTTAATGAGTACCACACTCGAACGCGTAATACAGGTGAGCGCCGATCTGCTGAAAAAAGATCCCGCTCAGATTTCTGCCGAATCACGATTTGTTGATGATCTGGGTGCCGAGTCTATGCAGTCGGTCGAACTGGTAGCATCGTTTGAAGAGGAGTTCGATGTCGAAATGGACGAAGACGAGGCACTCGGGATGAAAACGGTCGGTGACGCAGCCGCATACATCGAGAAACTGCAGAAAGAACAGCAATAGTATCCCTTTATTCGGGCGGTTGCGCTATGGCGATATAGCCGATTTCTGCGGTTGGGTTTTCCAGCTTGTGTAGTTTTGCGGAAGGGGGTGCTACAGTAAGCCGGAGTGTGTGCTCGCGATTTTCCAGTCCATGCGCAAGTGTAAAAAACTTGCCGAATTGCAGGTGAAACTTGGTGAACGCGCCACGGATTTCTTTTCCGTCGAGAACTGCCTCAATTTTTAATCCGTTCTGATACACGAGCGTCCAGAGACCCACGGCAGTCCCCTTAAATGTAAAAGTAAGGGTGTCCCCCGGTGTTCCAACCAGCAGGTTATCCATATACCAGGGGACGATATTTGGATTCTTTTTTTCCCAGCTTCCCTCAAGTACGATACTTTTTTTCTTACGCGATGGATCTATCAATCTGGTATACTGGTATTCGTCATAATACAGCGGTACGGGCAGTTCTTCTTTGCGGTGGGGGCCGGGACCGGTTGCGGGATTCTGCATAAAAAAACGCTCCTGCTGCTCAAACCACTCGCGCATAGCCTCGAACCAGAGCATATTGCCGTAATCATTCAGGTGTACTGAATCGTTATCCAGAAACAATACCGCGACATCATCCCAGCTCTGGCCACGCTCCTGAAGTTTGCGGTATATGTATTCCTGCACGTCGATAAACCCGAGCCCGTAATAATCCGCGATTTCCCGATGCAGGGTATGATCGACGAAATCTTCATTTTCCGAATCATCCCCCTTCCTGCGACCGCCGCCAATCAGAACCACATCGGGTGTGGTCTTCAGGGATTTGAGTTGCCGGATAATCCCCTCCACCCCTTTTTTCACCAGCTCTTTGTCCGGTGCCCCTCTATCATTTATCGCAAATTCGACAAAACAGAGGTCGGGGTTCTGCCGGGCCACATTGCGCTCAATAAGAGTGACTCCTGCAAAAGATTCCATGGCACCAACCGCACACATAATCTCTCCCGGCTGACAATGATAGACCGGATGATACTTGGTGTAGAGATATTCCACAAACAGACGGCGCCATGTGGTGGCGGTATTGTTGCTGGCACCGGTTGCTACCGTTACTGATCCTCCAATGAATGCGGTATTACATGTTCCCCCGCTCCTGATCTTCTCCATTGCCCGGTAAATCTTGCATTCGGACTTCATACAGCGAAAACTCCTTTGATCGTGTTTGCATTATTCGTCCAAAAATACATATTTTCCATCAATTACATATTATCGAGCGGTATAAGGCACAGGCTTCATCCACACCTTACTTTAGCGCAATCCCTTTGATAAAGGAGCATCCTTTATGCAGCAGAAAAAATTCGGTACAAGAAGCGGCTTTTCGGTACCAGACGTCAGCATAGGAGCAATGCGCGTCCCACAGGACCTCGACCGCACGGTAGAGCTTATTCGTCATGCAATCGATTCCGGGATGCGCTATATAGATACGTCCCGGGGCTATGGAGAAAGCGAATGGCTTCTGGGAAAAGCGCTGAAGGACGGGTATCGAGAAAAAGTGATCCTTTCCACCAAATGGGCCCCATGGATAAAGAAAATTCTGCCCGAGGATGCCCCAACAGCGGATAGTGTCCGCAGGCGCATCGATGAATCGATGAAACGTCTCGATGTCGATTACCTCGATTTTTATCAGACATGGAATATTCACAGCAGGGAATGTTATGATAAAACCATTGCAAAAAACGGAATGCTCGACGGTATTCTCAAGGCCAAAGAAGAAGGCCTGATTGGACATACGGGTTTTACCACACACGATTCGGTAGAAAATGTACTTACCTATATCGAAGAGGCGGATTGGTGTGAAATCATCCTTTTTACCTACAATATCCTGAATCCAACCTATGCATCCGCAATTAAGGCCGCTCATGAAAAAGGGATAGGTACACTCGTCATGAATCCCGTTGGCGGAGGCAAACTCGCACAGCATAGTCCGGTCTTCGAGCCATTGATACAGGAGATGGATGCGACATCGCTCGCTGATCTCTCGGTCAGATATGTGCTGTCCAACCCGAATGTCGACACCATACTGTGCGGGATGACAAAAGCGGATGATGTGGACGCGACCATTGCCTCAGCGGAACGTGAGCAGTTTACCGACGCCCGACGCCGGCGTATCGAATCGTTCGTGCACGAGCTTACGCCCGAACGTGCCGGCTTCTGCACCCGCTGCAACTATTGCATGCCCTGTCCGCAGGGAATCGATATACCGCGAATTATGTCCTGTGTACACGAAGCCCAATATTTCGGATTCGTCGATTCCGCACGCAAACAGTATCAGGGAATCAACGGGCCCAAAGCGGATGCCTGCACCGCCTGCAAAAAATGTGAAAATGCCTGCACCCAGGGGCTGCCCATCAGCGATCTGATGCGGTATGCCGATCAGACTCTTGGGACACATTGAGTCCTTTTTTCTGAGAGGTGTCGCAGTAAAAAGCGCTCCCCCAACCGCATTTTTTTGCAAATTTTACCCGTACAGCGGCAGCGGCGACTATGCTCCCCGTCGCGACGGTACTTACGCAAAAAGCGGTCCGGCATGTTCTGGCTGCGCTCCATGATATACTGTGGAATCCAGCAGGCATGTATGCATCACGCGGATGGTATTATCCCTACCGTTCCTGACTTCGCCGGTTTTTTGAGGTGTCAAAAATATAAGTTATTGTTATCTAA
>CAZPUS010000063.1:0-9852 GCA_964589825.1 uncultured Fibrobacterota bacterium
CAGCACGAAGCCCGGCATGTTCTGCAGGCCAGTGTGAATAAAACAGCCGGTAAAAATCTTCAGGATTGACAAGTACACATCCGCTGCTGCATTGGGGTACCGTAACGACATCGTCGATACGCAGGCCGGCCCGGTAGTTTTTATTATCGTGTATCGACTCTCTTGTAAAGGTGAGGGTATCTCCAGGCGACATTCCGTACCGGGTGGCGAACGCGCCGGTAACCACCGTCTTCTGGGCCGACAACCGGCCGTGTCGGGTAGTTACCAATGAATCAAGAAGCCGCAGCGAGCTGCTGTCGTCCTTATACCCGATAATCGGAACCGGCCTGCCGGGACTGTCGCGCTGCTGCAGATAGGCAGGAATAAGCGCGGGGCGCGGTCTGAGCCGTGCATGGAGAGAATCGGCATACCGGGCGGCATTTTTCTTGGGGTTATCTATATTTATGTAAACAGGTCCGGTTTGGTGCGGACCGTAGCCCATGAGTGGTTTGAGATAGTGCAGCTCCACGAATACGGGAAATGCCATAAAAATATTCGAGGGCTTGAATATCCCCACGACCGTGAACCGTGCAGCCTGTTCCTGCCCCAGCGCGTTGGTAAATCGAACCCTGAGAATATCACCTTTTACCACATTGAGATACTCCGCTTTCTGCGCTGCGAGTATTACCGGATTTTCCACGGTCGAGTCGCGAAGATCCATAAACGAGCCTTCGAGCATACGAAAGTTATTCTGCGCACGCTCCAGCTCCCGGGGTGAGATTTCTGCATCGAGATCCATACCCACGATCATGATATTGTCGGATTTGCCCTTGCCCACCGCACGGCCGAAGACGCCGATCGACTCTTCCCTGGACTTTATCCCCGGGACAGTCCGGGTTACGGTCGTATCGATATGCGCTTTGTTGTAGAAAATCTGTCTGAAGTAATTACCCCGTTCCGAGAAATTGACACTTATGTGTCCCGAGACATAAACCACGACCTGATTGAACAGCACGTCCGAAATGCCGCGGGAAAATGAATTTGCCACCACCAGAATCATCGCGCCGAAGGCTATGGCAATACCCAGCAGCACGCTGCGTCGCGTCTGCCGTATAAGATTTCGCAGGCTTATACGAACTATAGTGAGAAACATAGCGAACACTCTCCTTCTCTATTCCCTTGAAACCGCATCGAGCGGGGTAATGTTGCGTGCCACGATGAGCGGATAGACGACCGCGATGCACACGACCAGAAAAAGCTGAAGCGCAACCAGGGCAAAATCGCCGCCGGTAAGAAACGGATGAAAGCGGTCGCCCCCGTAAATAAGCTGCACCATGTCGTTGCCGGTGGTTATGTGGAGTGCAGAAAGCACCGTTACCACGCCCCAGCCGAATGCAATTCCGATCGACCCGAAAAATGCAGCCAGGAGCCCGGTCTCTGCGATAAACATGTAACTGATCTGCCTTTTGTACGCCCCGATCGCCCGCATCATGCCGATTTCGGGCGTACGCTCCAATGCCGCCATGGTGAGGGTATTTATTATGATCACGATCGCCACGAAAAATAAAACCATTACGAACACAAAAAGCGAGGACTTGATAAGCATGGCGAGGCTGCCGATCGTACCGATGGCATTGTGCCACGCAATCGACTTTATACCGATATCCCGTGCTGCAAAAAGGGAATCGAGATGTTGCCCTGCATCCGCTTCCGTTACCCCGTCTTTCAGCTTGACAAGTACGAGGTTGTAAGTGCCTGCATCGAGATCGATCTGCGCTGCCTCCCCTTTCGTTTGTGCAGCGCTCTCATCTGTGGTATACACCACCGAGTCGATTTTTCGTTCGTTCTCCACAAGCAGTTCACTGCCGGAAAAAAGGGATTCGATATCCGATCCGTCGGTCGACAGCAGGGTCTTTGTCCTGTCGGAAAGCTGCACCTGCTGCTGCGCGGCGGATATATAGCCCAGACACTGACGGTAAGACTCGATATCCATGAGTATAAACCCACCCCAGAGGGTATTCAGCGCCTTGTACTTCATGAGACCGCGAATGGGAAGCCGTATGTCGGTGCTGGCGTTGTTGTCGCCAAATCCCATAAAAACCATGCTGCGTTTGATGGTAAGGTCATTGCCCATCTGCTTTGCTTCATCGGGCATGATCGAGGTATCGACCGCACACGACTCGGGCATGAAAAAGAGCCCCATCGAGGTGAGAAAGATCTTCTGCGAGCCCGTGGCAAGCAGCACCCCGCGCTCTCCCGGCGTTAAGGTGCGCCCCTGAATCATTTCGAAATTATCGTCAAAAAACGCGTCATACTGCGCAATATCTACTCCCAGAAGAAACGCCCCGTCCATCGAACCGCCTTCTTCGTTGAGTACCATGGCCATATTCTTGCCCATGGGCAGATACGAATTTACGAGGGGGGAAGTGCGCAGCGCCTCTTTTATATCCTGATAGGGGGGAAGTGGTTCGATCGCCTGTCCCATCATGTTGATAAAGACATTGTCACCCTGCTGCTTTTCTGAGACAAGTACCATATCCCCGGTAAAGCCGTCCACAATGTGCGTGCTCAGCCCCTGGTTCATGCCGGTAATTACGCCTGTACCGATAGTCATGATAGCGGCACCTACAAACAGAATTGCGCCCACGATCAGGCTTTTGCCTTTGTGACGCCATAAATTGCGCCAGGCGATAGTGATAATGATGCCCATAGCGTTATGCCTCCGCGATTACCCCGTCTTTTATATTGACCACATGACGTGCATACTCGAGCACATTTTTGTCATGTGTTGAGAAGATAAACGTGGTACTGAGGCGTTCGTTTATCTCTTTCATGAGGTTGAGAATCTGCGCGCCGGTTTCAGAATCGAGATTCGCAGTCGGCTCATCGGCAAGAACGATGTCCGGTTCGGAAACAAGTGCCCTGGCAATGGCAACCCTCTGGCGCTGTCCACCCGAAAGCTCCGCCGGCCGGTGGGTAATATAGTCTGCAAGTCCGACCGTCTCGAGAAGCTTTCGCGACTTCTCCCGTATCTGGCCGCGGGAGTCTTTTTTGCCCAGCAGCATGGGAAACTCGACATTTTCCTGTGCGGTCAGCACCGGTATCAGATTGAATGTCTGGAAAATGAATCCGATATGGTGAAGCCGCAGCTCGGTGATTTTTTTATCGTTGAGCGCCGTCACCTCGTTACCGGCTACATTGACGGTACCGTTGGTGACCCGATCGATACAGCCGATAAGGTTAAGAAGCGTCGTCTTACCGCTTCCCGAAGGACCAACGATACTGAGAAGATCACCCTTTTTTATCTGTAGATCGATACCGCGAAGCGCATGGACCGTTGTCTTGCCAAGCGCATAATCCTTGGTCACACCTCTGACTTCTATAATATTCACCATACGCTCCTTGTACGAGTGAAACCGCTCATGCACAGCGTGAAATAGTATGCGACACAACGACTATACTGCCCCATTTTACGGGTGCAGCTAAATATACATTACTGCGCACAAAAAACTGATAAAAATCAGGCTTTCTGATGGCATTAACCCTTTTGGAAACCGATCTGCATGGCAAGTGCTGTTTTGCCCCCCTTGAGACCGCTCGCCGTTTTCTCATTCTTCACAGGGCATATCGAGATACTTTTCCCGCATTCGCCGGCGTATATCTTCCAGAAGCCTGCGGTTTGCCGCGATTACATCCCCCAGCAGTCCAAGCACGATACACAGAAAACCGGTGACCGACAAAATCGTTAGTAGAATAAGTGATTGTACATGCCCGGTACCTTCTCCTATCATAAAAAAGTAGAGGTAGCGCACACCCAACACCGAAGCGGCACCAAGAAACAGAAATGCGGTGCTGAGAAAAAAACTGAGCGGATGGTACATAAGATAGGTACGTACCACCGTGATCGCGGTACGTGAAACATATCCGAACACGGAGTTGTAAAGACGTGAGCTGCGTTGCGTTTTATTAATGGTTACCGCTACATTTGCAACCCGCAAACGCTTAAGTCCCGCAAGGATCAAGCTTTCGATGGTATAGGAAAAGCTGCTGTGGATGTACATCATCTCCATTGCATCCCGGTTAAAGGCTCTGAATCCGCTTGCGGCGTCGTTGACGTCGACCCGGGAAAACAGACGCACTGTAAACGAACCCAGTCGTTCGAGCGTCATTTTCCAAAAAGGAAATGCCCCCGGTCGTTTATGGAGTCGATCTCCTACTGCAATATCGGCGTGGTTTTCGAGTATCGGTTGTATCAGGGAGGGAATCTCCTCAGATGGATACTGTAAATCAGCATCGGTATTGACCACGATGTCCGCTCCCTGGGACAAGGCATATTCTATACCGGTACTAAAGGCGTCTGCCAGTCCTTTATGACGGGGAAGTCGAAGTATTTTGTCAGCCCCGTTATGTGTTGCCTGTGCAGCGGTATTGTCGTTGGATCCATCGTCGATTACGATTATTTTTACTTCATCCACCCCCTCCATATGCCTGGGTAACGATCTGATGGTCTCCGCAATATTGTTTTCTTCATTGAAACAGGGTATTTGTATGAATAGTTTCATAGCGATATGTATTTTTATATTGTGACTGCTGATATGCAGCACTAATATACTATTGTACCATACTTACCCTCGGGATGCAATGGATCGTTACCGACTTTTATTATTTTCACGGCCACATTGTATATGGCTCTGGCTACTGTTAATAATCTCCTTTGTTCGCATATGCAAGGCACAAGAGCCTGTATTCAGAGTTACCAGGCTCAAGGGATCTGCTCAGGTTCAGCGTTCTGGAGAAACCGAGTGGAAAAAAATAAAAATCGGACAAGAGGTTAAGGACAACGATATACTACGTTCTCAGTTTCAGACCCAGCTTTCGCTCACCTTTGGACGTGGAAACATCGTAAGTCTCGGATCAAACTCCAAAATTCTTCTCAATATCGAACTGGAGCAATCGCAGCCTCAATCAAGACTGGCTACCAGTATTACGCTTCTTAACGGCGGCGTGCTTGCACAGGCATTGAACAGGGCACACATCAATATTTATACTTCCAATGCGGTTGCGGAAACCGACAGTGGCCTCATTTCCGCTGTATTGGAGGAAAAAAGCGGAAAAACAGGGTTTCAGCTTTTACAGGGTTCCGCCAGTACCCGAAATATTGCACAAAAAAAGGCTACTCGTTTGGTAAAGGGACAGACCACTATGATTTTACCGGGCAAAGAGCCAACTGCACCGTTGTACATCACCAATCAGCATGTACAGGTGATGAAAAAATTCTTCGGGAATCAATACGTGCAGCAAAAAATCGACGAGGCGGACATTACCCCGACTACAAGCTACCAGTCCAGGCTGCAATTCAAGGGAAAAGAGAGGAAAAAGGCGAGAACCGACGCGCATCTGCAAAAGCGTCAGTTCTCTTTGAACCAGGCGTATAATCATATTGTGAACCAGCAGAAACAGGATGCCTATTCCTATCATACAATCAGAAAAACGCACACTATAGATACCTCCAGCCCCATCTCCGTTGGCGTCCGTGCACTGCCTGCCATCGCACTGTCGGGGTTTTATCCGCAAATTGGTCTGCTGGGCTGTGTACAGAATAACGCTCTTACACTCGAAGCCGCAATTGACATGCATACAGACGTACAGGGAAGCGGCTTGTATCAATTCTCCTCAATAAATGGGATATGTGCACTAATCACCCGCCTTTCGACCGAATACATACGCCCGGACTCGCAAATGACCGTGAACATTCAGGCAGGACATCTTATGGATATCACATTTGGTCGCGGGGCATTGGTTCACAGGTATTCCAATGATAATAACTATACTGTTATGCATCCCTGCGGCCTTGCCGGAGAGGTTGCGTTGCACAATGCACGCTTCAGGGCTCTTATCGGAGATATCGCTTCACTGAACCATGCAGGTGTTCACGCGGCTTACTCGCTTGAAGGATACACTGCCGGGGCGGGTTATCTCTTCGACCTGAATACGTACAGTGAATTGGATGCATCCGGTAACAGCAGATTCTTTGCTTCTGAAACGATACGACACGACACCGCCTCACAGATACAGCACTTTCTTTCGTATAATTTTTCAGTCGATATCATGCATACCTATACCCACCACATTGAAGTATATGGTGGTTTTGCTCAACGACTCGGGAGTTCTTCCGTTATTGGATATGTCTGCAATGTCCCCGGGATTTCAGTAAAATGGCGCACGTTTCGGTTTGACGGGGGACTTGTCGCGGAGAGCGGAAAGCTTGTACACGGCCAGTTCGGACACGCGTATCCCACACTTCGGGGGGTATTCGACACAACCTTTTCCAATGCCGTGGCTTACTCGTATTACACCGATGCGCTGTCACGTTCTCGACGAAGCAGCGGGCTGCGACTGGGATATTCACAGCTTATAGGCAATCATATCGATATTGAGACCGGACTGACCGCATACATATCCAACCATAATACCTGGAAAAAAGATACGCTTAACGACACGCTCTCCTTTACAAATACCAAACTATATGTAAGAGCCGCTATCGATGACTCCCTTCTACCCGGAATTGCATATGCCTGCTTTACTTTTCGTTCCTTGCATGGGGGTCTTTTTCCTGCCGGAGGGTCTCTCTTCAATGCATACAACTCGTCTGTAGAATTCAGCATTACGACAAAACCACTGGCGTACAATTTATATTTTCAGGGGGGTATAGATGTTCGATTCGTCGATATTTACAATCAGGATGGCGAGTTCGGTGCCCCGAATAAACGGATAGATCCACCCGATTTTTTCACAACCTTGCGTTTCGCAATAGTTAAAGGACTGCTATGATATCGGATCAGGTGTTTTCACAGGTTATCGACCGTACGCTCGATGAATGTATTGAAGAGGACTTGAACACGGAAGGCGATGTCACCACCAAAGCGCTCTTCGGTACCTCCCGTACAATCAATGCTTCTATAATCAGCAAAGACGAAGGGGTCCTTTCCGGTGTATACCTTATCGAACCTTTGTTTAAAAAACTCGATCCCACCCTAAAAATCGACCACATTCTGCAGGAAGGCTCCTCACTTAATCCACAGACGGTAATCTGCAGGCTTACGGGCTGCCTGTACGCCGTACTTGCAGGGGAACGCATTGCGCTAAATTTTCTCCAGCATCTGAGCGGGGTTGCTACACATACAGCAAAGCTCAGCAAATTGCTACGCCATACCGGTGCACGTTTGCTTGACACACGAAAAAACACGCCGAATCTGCGCCTTTTCGAAAAAAAGGCTGTTGCTGCAGGGGGAGGAACAAATCACCGTCTCGGGCTTTACGATATGATACTGATTAAACAGAATCATATAGCTATCGCCGGGGGCATAAAGCCGGCATTACAACGCGCCCACCAATGGAATACCTCCCGAGGGGAAGAGACCCGTCTTAAAATAGAAATTGAAGTATGCTCTTTCGATGAGTTTGTCAAAGCCTGCAGATTACACCCCGAGTTTATAATGCTTGACAATATGCCGGTATCTGAAATGAAACGCTGCGTGCAACACCGGGATGCAGATGCGCCGCAGATACTGCTGGAAGCCAGCGGCAAAGTAACCAGAAACAATATCGTGTCATTTGCCGACACAGGGGTGGATTTTATCTCTTGTGGCTCCATTACCCACAGCACTCGCTCTCTCGATATACATATGCGCACAGTATAACTCCCATGTGCTAATCACTGCCATACGTGTGTCACCGCTTGGATACCATCGCAGCGCCACGATTGTGTCCAGCGCCACTATGCAGGCTTGTAATTGTAGCCTGTTGCAAATCCGGCTCACATTTTTTTCTGTCAAATGGAAAATCGACGGTTTTTAAGAGGTTTTATAAGATCGTCTCTTTAATATCAACGCGTTACACGGATTGAAGTGGAAAAACGGCCAAAATGTAGTGCCACAGAATTCAAATAACTATTGACACGGCATGTACATTTAACTATATATTAGGTAGTGACCTAAAAAGGAGGCTGCCTATGTTCGTACGTGTAAAAAAACGAGGCCCACACCGTTACCTGCAAATAGTAGAGAATTCGCGTGATGGCAAGAAAGTCGTACAACGAGTACGGGCCACCTTGGGTCGTCTTGATGTGTTGCAGGAGACTGGTCAGCTTGACGCCTTATTGCGAACGGGACTGCGCTTTTGCCAAAAGTTAACGGTGCTGGACGCGGCGGCCCGGGGAGAGTGTACCCGCACCGCTGCAGGTCAAAGACGTACGCGTGGGAGCCACCCGCTATATCATATGTTATAACGAAGAAGAAGCACGTCATACACGGTATGAACGCGAGGCAACTATTTCGTCCCTGCGGGAGCGGTTGAAGAAAGGTGATAAGGCGTTCGTCGGCAATAAAGCCTAACGGTGCTATTTGTGGACATAGGGGAACAATTTTGCCATTGACGTAGAAAAAATCGCTGCCGGACAACGCTATGGCGGCAAGTATGTGCTACATACGAATACGGAGATAGATGCGACACAGATCGCGTTGCAATACAAACAGTTATGGGCCGTGGAAACCTGAATTCCCGATAAATTGTAACGATGAATTAGTACTAAGACTATACCAGTAAAAGGAAAAGTACGATTTCTCTTGCATTTAGCATCGTTATAATGCATTTTATTGTAACGAGGGGGGGGGAGAGATCGTCTATGTGGCCGCCATCGTGTATCAAACCAAGAAAAAAGCGGCGTTACTTACGCCTATAAGTCGGTATCGTATTGGGATCCGGACAAACAGCAGTCCCGAGCCAGGCGACATTGTATCGGTCGGGTTGATCCTGCGACGAATACAATCGTACCGACCCGTAAGCGTAGGGTTACTGCCGCAACGCAGTCGTCACAAAAAGGATCGGCTGAGACCCCGTATGCAGCCTATTTCGAAGTGAAGAGCACACCGGTGCGCGGGATAAAAGTAATCCCCAGAGAGGAGGCAATAGCTGCGGCCACACGCAATTACGGCTATTTTGCGCTTTTAAGCAACGAGATAAAGGATCCGCTACGGGCACTGCAGGTCTACCGTAACAAGGATATGGTTGAAAAGGCGTTTGACAATCTGAAAGAACGACTCAATCTGCGTCTGATGGCAGTCTCATCGGAGCAAAGCCTTGACGGCAAACTTTTTGTCCGGTTTATTGCACTGATATACGTATCCTATATCACGCAAAAAATGCAGCACCACCATTTACTTAAGCAGTATACACTGCAAGACGTGCTTGATGAACTGGACCTTATCGAATGCTTTAAAGCCTCAGGGCAAAAGCTGCGGTTCGGTGAGACAACAAAAACGACAAATGGGGCTGTGTGCCAAATTAGGCGTTACTCCGCCAACCTCGTTACAATAGGGCTTGCTGAAAAAACCATTGATTTTTATTTACGGTTTATGCGGTCATAGGCATAGGGCGTTGATTCCCATAACCCGAGTATATGGTCTCTGTAATACAGGCCGTGAGGCTGAAAAGAAGTCGATACAGGCGGTATGGCATTGCATGGTGAAGACAAAAAAGAAGCGCCGCAAGGGCCTTCTCCAGGTTCATTACCAGAAAGACCAGGGATATCGCACATTCAGAAGTATTTCGCAGTTTCGTCATAACCCTGTTGAGGCTGTAGCGCCGTTTCGATTGCCCGAATCTGCCCTCGATCTCAATGCGGTCGAGTTCATCCGCACGCACCAGCCGGCGCCGTCGGGCGAGCTCTTCTTTGTTCGCCTCACACTCCTTGGGAGGCCGTCCCAAAGGCGGTCCTGAAAGACGGATCTTATTCTTCCTGCACCACCGCAGGTTCTCTGGCGTACGGTATATCTTGTCCGCATGTACCGATGCCGGAAAACACCCGTAGCGTTC
>CAZPUS010000064.1:0-2554 GCA_964589825.1 uncultured Fibrobacterota bacterium
CCACAGTATCTGGAAAGCGCGATTTCGACACTCGTACCGGCGGTTTTTCTGGTTTTAAGGAAAATAAATCGAAAACGGTGACTGATAATCATAGAGAACGGAGGTTTTTTGCAAGGCGATAGTTTTTGAATCCGCAGATCTGATTCCTGTTGAAAAAAACGCGTTCGATAAAACTCAACAGCCGATATTTCAGACGCTCGTGTTTATAAAGTTCGCGCGTGGGATCAGGTTTACCGTGGTATTGCAGTGTATCCTGCCAGTCGAGTTCGGCGATTTTATTGTTCATAACTGCAGGGTGGGTGCCCTTAAACACGGAGAGCCGATCCAGTGGGCCGTAATCGAAGTGGTTTGTTCTGTGCGAATATCGCTCATGAGCATCTTTTTTGCCTATATGCACCGTATCGAGGGCTTTGCGTTTGGTCTGCATAAGATGCGGCGGCCGGACCCATCCGTAATGATAGATATGCGCGTTGACAGGTGCGACAGTGAGTTTGTGATGTCCGTGCGGCTGGTGCGGATGTTCGTAATAATCGAATTTCCTGAACGACTGTGCACTCTCCCAGGAGTGGATGTCGTTTCTGTTGCGAACAATGCGGATCTCCTTTGGATACCAGCCGTGGCCGGTGTGATAATGGGAATAATCACCCCAGAAATGATAATATTTGAAAAGCAGGCCTTCGATCTGCGGAGTGTCGAGGTACTCAGCGCAGCGACCGTGGATTATCTCGAGTGAATCTTCATGCACCACCTCATCAGCCTGAAGATAAAAGAGCCAGTCGCCGCTGCAGGCCTTTTTGGCGATATCGGTCTGTATCGCGTTACTCGCTCCTCTTTTAAAATGCGACTCATCCCATACCGTATCGATTATGGATATTTTGGGGCTGTTGATTGCCGCAATTGCATCCCTGGTGGTATCGCCGTTATCACCCCGGCCTACCGCAATTACGAATTCATCGACAAGCGGCAGTATCGATCGTATTGATTCAACAACAGGATAGTAAAGAGATATTCCGTTTTTGACAAAGGAAAAGCCGCTTATACGCATGTAACATCATCTTTCTGTAGAAATATGGTTTACCGGCATGGTATATAGTGCCTGTTTATCAAAAAATACAATAACGCCGGTCAGGCGCATCGCACAACGGTACGATTTTCCACGCAACAAGTGGATAATATATTTTGTAAGAAATAAGGTTCCGATTGAGCAATTTTGAACGAAAATACTGCGGCACAACCCGTCGCGTTGGCATTACCCGGCCGCACGGAATATTTTCGGATAGTCATCGCCGTATCGCGTGTCGTGAGCTCTTTTTTTTAACGATCGATGAATTGAAGAAAAAAACTTGTTTCTATTTCGATATATTGAGGGGTGTTATGACGCAGTCCACATATAATGAGCTTGACAAAGAGCTGAATGAGTTTCAGAAAGAGAAGGAAAAAATCCGCTCTCTGATCGGTCAGGTCGGGGGAGCGAAATCATCCAAACAGGCACGGCGTATCACCGTTATATTCATTATTGCGATTATCGTGTTGTTTGCGATAGACGTATCACGGCACTATTTTCATATACCCGTACCGCTTCCGGAGCTTTTTTCTCTTCAGATAGGCATACTGCTGGTTTCGCTCAAAATAATCATGATGATGCATAATCAGATGAAAGTCGACCATTTTCAATTCTGGATCCTTCACTCAATCGAATTTAAACTGAATCAGCTCACCACACGATTCAACAAGCTTGAAGCGAAATTAAAAGAGGAAACAGAGGAGTCGTGGCAAAAAGGAGAATAAGCCGTGAACCGATGGTTTACGGCCATTTGCTATCGCGATAATCCATGCAATATAGCTGAAGCGAGTGCGATTTTGAGGGCAGCGCCGGGAAGAAACGGGAGCACGCCGGTAATACACGCCTTTTCAAATCCGATGAATGCGGAAAGCCACAACAGGCCGAATGCGAATATAACGCATGAGGCGATGCTTAACAGCCCGATGCACGAAAAAAGCGATTTACACCATCTGCGTTGCATACCTGTTCCGGCAATGAAGGCAGCCGGAAGAAAGCCGATAAGATAACCGCCCGTGGGGCCAAAGAAATAGAGCGGCCCTGCACCGGGACCTGCAAATACGGGAAGTCCTGCCAGCCCCTGAAGAAGATAGAGCCCGACGGCTGCAACGCCGGCTCCCGGACCGAGCAATCCTCCCAGAAGCAGCACGGCAAACGTCTGTCCCGTAACCGGTACGGGACTGAAGGGTACCGGGATCGCGATTTTCGACGCGGCTATGAGCAGCAGAGACCCGGATATGACTAGTACGGCTTTGAGTACGCGGGAAGAAAGTCCGGTGTGCGCGTGTTTCAGGATGGTTTCGGATATGGTTTTCATTGTGCGTTCACTCCTTTTTTTATATTCCGGTTTTTATTTTGTAACGCATTATATTGTCGGAAAGTAAAAATACATCACGAAAAACGCACAGATAAAACAAACGTACATGTTGAATAAAAAACAATCCGGTTCAACCCTTGTCCGGAGAAAGTCGTCCTTGTTTCGACAATGTGCAT
>CAZPUS010000064.1:2654-7928 GCA_964589825.1 uncultured Fibrobacterota bacterium
TTCGACAATGTGCATTATTACGTCATGCAAAAAAGTGCGGTGAGAATGGCGGGATTCATCTTAACATGCAGCTTAATTCCGCCCCGGATACTTGCAGTGCAAATGCGCTCATGGTATTTTATGTTTTTTTACAAACGCAATACGTGGACGTATGAGAATTCCCCCTTCCTTTTTAATTGGATGCATGCCTGCCGGCACTTTTTTCAAGACTGTGAGTAGTGTGGCAGTGGTGCTGTTTATTCTGACGGGTACGGTAAATGGAGACAAACGCGGTCCCGGACGTCTTACAATACTTGCCGGGGCCGAGACACACGCCATGCGTTATCCCTGTGACTGTCCGTATACCCCCGGCGGCGGACTTGCCCAGCGCTCGATCATTATCGACAGTGTGCGTGCAACTGGTGACCATGTGCTACTGCTCGATGCGGGAGGGTTCGCAGCGGGCGGGGTGTATGATACCTATACCCGCGGTGCCAAAGCCGATTCCCTGCGAACACATCTGACACTGCGTAGTATGGCGCACATGGGATATGATGCAGTGTGCATCGGCGATGAAGAACTGCAGCACGATATCGCACGATTATCTGCAGTGGCCGATTCTATCAATGTGCCGCTGATATCGGCAAATTGTTTTTTGTCCGACGGCTCACGGGCATTCCCGGCATATATAATAAAAAAGTACGGCAACATGCGGATCGCAATAACAGCGGTGACCACGCAGGAGCGATTTCTCTTACGCAGCAGTAATGCAGCACAAATCCGGATAACCGAACCGGCCGATGCACTCAGGCAGCTTATCGATTCATTGAAAAACCTCTCCGATTATCGCATCGTACTCTCACATTGCGGCGAGCGTATGACACGTATGCTTGCCGATTCGCTTGCGGGATACGACCTCTTTGTCAACGGACACCGGAAAAGTACGACGCGTCCTCTGTTGCGCCATGCGGGGAAGCCGGTTATGCAGTTCGGGTTTCAGGGAAAGTGGCTTTCGAGTATCACACTCCGGCAGGACAGCGGAGTGCTGCGAGTAATCGATTCTTCCATGTGTACGGTCGACACGTCGCGGGGAAGCGATCCATTCGTCGACGAGTTGCTTCATACGCACGATGCGCGTATCGATTCGGTATCCCGTATGCTGTTCGATCTGTACATGATGGGACAATGCCCTTACGGTATCGATGCACTTAAAGAATATACCGAATTTATGCGGTATCGTGAAGATGCGCCACTACGCACACGTATATGGTTTATCGGCTCTGTAGCGGATGACGGATCCCTGGTTTCGCTGCACGGGGAGCAGGAAGTGCAGGAGGAGATGTACTGGCTTGCCGTCAGGGAGTGCGAACCCGATAAATGGCACCGTTTTTTATATCTTCGGGCTCATTCCTCCGGTCCGGCGGACTCGCTGGCCGGGATACTGCAGCTTGACACTGCGCGCATTGCAAAATGGGTGAGGATGCACGGAGACTCTGTACTGAGAATGCATTATCTGCGATCGACAAGGCTCGGTATTACCGCATCGCCTACGCTGCTTGTCAACAATTCATCTTTTGAAAAACCTGTCGAAGCACAGCACATGATTTCCCGTGCCTGCAGCAAAGGGATGCTTTCCGACACGCTGTGTGAAACAATGCCCGAGTGCAGTGAAGATGCGGACTGTGTCAGGGAAGGTATGGCAGGTGTGTGTGTGGAAAGCGATACCGAAGCCGCCCGGTGCAAGTACCTTCCCGCGCGAGCATGCACTCTCACCGTACTGATCGCGCCCCAAATGCTCACCCGTGCACAGCAGCCGGTTATTGCACATATGCAGCGGCTGTTTCCCGGTTTGACAGTACGCTCGATACCGCTCGATTCGCCCGGGGCAGAAAAACTGCGTGCTTCATATACAATTGAGGCACTGCCATGGTATCATTTTGGGAAAAATATAGAGAATACGGTGCGTTTTGAGCAGATCGAATCAAGGCTCGAGCCGCGCAAAGAAGGGTATGTATTCAAGCCGGGGGCGGTGAATCGTACCTTGTTTTTGACACAAAAGAGAGTGAAGAACGATATAGTGCTCGCGGTCGATCCGTTGTTTCCGCAAATCGATAAAGTGCTCGAATCCATATCGCCGTTTTTCAGGCGCGACAATGGACACACATTTCACATTCAACCGCTGGTAATGACCGATCCGACAGAAAAAAACCTGGCTCCGGTGCAGCGTATCAGACTCGAGATCGCCGGCAGATGGTGTCGTATGCAGAACGATTACAGAGATCTGTTCCCGAAGTATCTCCGGCGATACGCCCAACAGCCCGGATCGCATTCCTGGATAGGTGTTCTTGACAGCATGGGAATATCGCCCGGACGGTTTACCCGGATATCCCCTGAATGTGAGCGTACGCTGTTTGAATGGTGGAAGCGTGAGCGGGCGCTGCGGATGCAGGGGCCGGTTCATCTGCTGGTCGAAAATCGGGAGCGGATTGATATCACCGGGGTGGAGCAACTACGCAGTCGGGTGCAGGAAGTATTTTCACATTTTGGTAAAAAGTGAGTTGATAATAAACCGTAAAAACATTGTCACATCGCAAAGGGGAGTGTATGCGCGATTTTCATACACACAGTAACGAGTCGGACGGATCGCTCAGTCCGTCGGAACTGATTGAACAGGCATTGTACAAAGGACTTACCGTTTGTGCGCTTACCGATCACGATACCACAGCCGGAATACAGGGATTTGTGGCCGAAGGCAAACAGAAGGGTCTGGATGCCATCGGTGGTGTCGAAGTTTCGGCAAACTGGCCTGAAGGAAACTGTCATATAGTCGGAATCAATGTGCGTGATGACTATGAACCGCTCGAAAACGCGCTTTCCGAGATACGTAACGGCCGCAACCTGCGTAACGAGCGTATTATCAGCAAACTCAACGAGCTTGGAGTTGATATCACACTCAAGGAGGTTGAGGCGATCGCAGGCGGAGAGGTCGTGTCGCGGCCTCACATGGCACGTGTTATGCACCATAAGGGTATTGTCGGGTCTGTCAAGGAGGCGTTTGACAAATACTTCGCAAAAGGCGGTCCCGCCTATGTGGAGCGCTATCGTCTCGATCCTCCCGATGCGGTAAAACTGCTGAATGAAGCGGGCGGGCTCGTTATCCTCGCGCATCCCACGCAGTTGAAGATTACACCCGAAGAGGTGGATTCACTGGTTGAAGAGCTCAAGCCGCTCGGACTCGCAGGTATTGAGGTTTATACACCTTATGCCGATGACGGGGAAGTAGAACTCTATCGGGGAATTGCGCAAAAGCACGGATTGCTGCAGAGCGGCGGCTCCGATTTTCACGGAGAGAGCAAGCCCGATCATTACCTTGGACATTACAGGGCAAATATACCGATACCGCAGTTGTGTGAAGAGGCGGTGCTGGGATATATTCGCAGTTGAGCAGCACATTCGGGACGGGTGATGGCGGGTAACGTGACAAAAAAAGGTGATTCGGGAAAATGTAGGTATCTGTGTGCTGCCGTTGACAGAGCAATGTATGTGTGGTATAATTGTATTTTAATGGTTACAGTAGGCGGTATTGATCCGGTACCGCCGACCGGGGTGAGGTGTATAATATTAAAGATATCACCATTGGCTGAAATCTCGCTGCACCCGGAGTGCAATGCCCATTCCCCGGCTTTACCCCATAACACAGCATTTTACCCGTCGCGCTCTTGATGACCTGCATGTGGCACTGGATGCGCAGCTGCGTACCATCCCTTCACAGAAGCTGCGGGATGCCTCCATCGCCGTAGCGGTGGGCAGTCGCGGTATCGCCCATATCGCGGATATCACGGCACAGACCGTTACTTTCCTTAAAAATAACGGTGCAAACCCGTTTGTGTTCCCGGCCATGGGCAGCCACGGTGGTGCGACCGCACAGGGCCAGCGTGAGGTGCTTACCAGCCTCGGAATCACCGAAGCAGCGCTCGGCTGTCCCGTCCGTGCATCCATGGAAGTTGAGGAGATCGATGCCCCCGGTCTGCCGCATAAAGTATTCGTTGATGCGTATGCCTGGAACGCCGACCATATACTGATGATAAACAGGATCAAGCCGCACACCGCGTATTACGGGGACTATGAAAGCGGTTTGGTCAAGATGGCCTGCATCGGCGTGGGAAAGCATGCTATGGCACAGCAAATGCACCGCTGTGGCGTACAGGGACTCAGGGATATGATGCCGGATGCGGCCGCACACCTGTTTGCGACCGGCAAGTTCCTTGGCGGCATCGCCCTGGTGGAGGATGCGTATGACGAGATCATGCACGTGGAATATCTCGATACCAGTGATACCCGGGGCATCCTTGCAAGAGAGCCCGACCTGCTGCGTATGGCCGTGGATAACATGCCGCGGCTGCCGGTGGAGGATATCGATATACTTATTGTCGATGAAACAGGAAAAAACATAAGCGGTACTGGTATGGATACCAAAATCGTGGGACGTATGCGCCTGTTTGGGGTGCAGGAGCCGGTCTCGCCGCGGGTCAATCAGATCGTGGCCTGCGATCTCACGCCGGAGACGCACGGTAATGCCGTGGGCGTGGGGCTTGCGGATGTGATCACCAGGCGCTTGTATGAAAAAATCGATTTTCAGAAGACCTATGAAAACGTACGCACCAGTACCTTCCTGTCCCGGGCCTTCATTCCGGTAGTCGCCGACACACAGGACGATGCGTTCGACTGGGCCGCCGCTGCGGCGGGTGCGCATAAAAAAGATGCACTGCGCGTGGTCCGTATCCGCAATACGTTGCAACTGGATAACGTAGGGGTGTCGGAGGCGGTGTACCGGGAGATGAAATGAGCGGATAGGGGGCGTCAGTCGGCAAAGACCACGCCGGTAAAAACGCCGGAAGCTGTTCTGATGCTTTTAGGTAAAAATTCTCATTTGACGCTCTCGGAAGTTGCTGAGCACCTTGGTAAATCGGTCAGCGCGGTTGAACGAGCTGCTTCAAAGCTGCGTAAGCAGGGCCGATTACGCTATAGTGGACCGAAGAAAGGTGGCCATTGGGAGGTCCTTTCATGAAATAGACATGATTGAAGCATGGGGCACAGGACTTCTGAGGATAATAACACAAATTAAAGAATCAGGGCTTCCTCCTCCTGAATTCTTCCACAGACAGGGTGAATTTGTAATAAAATTTCTTAACTCCAAAAAAACTAATGCTAAAAACGGCGAATTAACCGGCGAATTAAATGGCGAATTAAATGGCGAATTAAATGGCGAATTAAATGGCGAATTAAATGGCGAAT
>CAZPUS010000064.1:8028-9577 GCA_964589825.1 uncultured Fibrobacterota bacterium
TAAATAGAAATCAGGCTTTAACTCTTAAGTGCATAGCCAATAACACAGGGATCAATG
Source organism: uncultured Fibrobacterota bacterium (assembly GCA_964589825.1). Taxonomy (GTDB): domain Bacteria; phylum Fibrobacterota; class Chitinivibrionia; order Chitinivibrionales; family WJKA01; genus CAZPUS01. The sequence continues at coordinate 8,086 of CAZPUS010000064.1, forward strand.
CCGGTGAGATTTCAAAAAAGCTTGATGTCCCATTCAGTACAATTGATAAACATATACGAGTACTCTTAAAAAAGGGCCTGATCAGGAGACAAGGGAGTAAAAAGAGCGGCGGATATGTTGTTGTGGATTAATATAGTTATTGAAATGAATTATCACGCATTATTATATACCATGGATTTACATTATGTCTGCAGTGTCGGAAAAAACAATAGCCGTAATAAAAAAACTGCTTAAAGAGAAAGATGGTGTTGTGTTTGCTTATATGCATGGCAGTGCCGTTTCTTCTGAAACGTATCATGATATTGATATAGGGCTTTACATTGAGAATGATATGGTTAACACCGGTAAATACAATACCATGGATTATATTATACCTGCAGAACAAAATCTTGAGAAAGAGATTGGTGTGCCGGTGGATATCCAGATACTTAATACAGCACCTCTTTCTTTCAGGTATAGTGTCGTGACACACGGAATAGTACTGATCGATACCAATCCCTTAATAAGAGAGCGGTTTGAATTAATGGCCCGGGTGCACTATTTTGATTTCAGGCCAAAAGCAGAAGAGTACCTCAGGGAGGCCCTCAGATGAGATTTTTATTTGATCATGAAAGAGTGAAAAAATTAATAAGCTCGATTCGTAAGTCAAACAATCTCCTGGCGGATATTGCGAAGCGTGATGAGAAAAAATTCATGGAAGATGTTCATATACAGTCAAGCGCCAAGTATAATTTTATTGCTTCTATAGAAGCTGTAATCGATGTGTCGAACCATATCATTTCGCGTAACAGTTTGCGGGCTCCGGAAGATTATGCGGATACTTTTGCTGTTTTGGAAGAAAATGGCATAATTACAGAAGATTTTTCAAATGAGCTTAAGAAAATGGCAAAGTTCAGAAACAGACTTGTTCATTTATACTGGGATATTGATGAAAAAGAATTGTATTCAATTTTAACCACCAAATTGGACGACATTGATACCTTTCTCAAAAATATTGGAGAACATGTCAACCTTTAGAACGGTAATAAAAAAAGAGTGCGCTACGCACAGCTACTATTAACAATCCGGCCTGTCCGGAACGGGTAGCGGCTGATCACCGCCGGCACTGAACAGATGATCTGGAGCTGCGCCCGACGAAAACACGTCGAATCAGCGTTGGCCACTTTGAACGCGAGAATGCACAATGGTGCCGCTATTTTCTGCAGTATGCCTATGCCGCACGGGCGTACAGGTACGCATGAAACACTACACTATACACCAAAAATACTAAACCATATACAACAATGCCCCGTCGCTCCCTGCTCATTTCCATGCTCATCATCCTTGCGGCTTTCACCGGACTGGGGGTATATGCCTTTCGTCACCTGGGCAGATGGCTCATCATCCGCGACCCATTGCCAGAACATGTGGATGTGCTGTTTACGTTTGCATGGGACTACAAACGCGTCGAATATGCAGAAGTCCTGGCAAAAAAGTATCCCGAGGCCCTGCT
>CAZPUS010000065.1:0-9571 GCA_964589825.1 uncultured Fibrobacterota bacterium
CTATCGAGTACGGTAGCTCCTCGAAGAAACGATCCAACCGGATACCGCAAAACCCCATCTTCACCATGGCGGGTGACGGGACCATACGCTGCCTGCATGGTTCGGGCACCCTCATTTCAGCAACGCTGTATACTCTGGACGGGAGACGTTTGAAGGTATTTCACACCGACCGAATGAAGGCCGACGGGACGCTTGGACGTGTGACAACCAGCGGTGCATACCTTCTTACCTGGACCACCCGCCAAGGCAGTCAAAACCGTGTTTTTATCGTAGGAGCTGAATAATCCCGCAGGGAGCGATCAGTTTGCTCGTCATGCTCCGCTTTTTTGGATAATGTTTTTTTTCGCCTCGCCACACCACAAAACCGGCATAGGAGTGAGTAAGAAAAGGGGAGAGTATATAGTTTCGTGTCGAGAGTGTCTTCAGTTGAATACTATTACATCGCTGTCCGCCTTTCCTTCAGGATATCGCTGTTGTCCTGCGACAATCGCTCGAGATGAAAACGTAGTGCTTTGAATTGTTGCTCTCCAAAAAAGTCTACGAACTGATGTACTGTTTCACTGCGGCGGTTCTCACCAACCCAGATAACTTCACCACGCCCCAGATCATAGAAAAGCGTCAGGTAGACGTGTCCTTTCCGTATTGCGACTTCATCGATTCCCAACACATTTACCCGGGAAATATCTTTGCTCTTTCGAGCAGATTCTACCGCCCCATTCAGGACCTTTGATAAGGTGTACCAGGATATCCGGTAGCTCTTCTGTACATCTGAAAGCGACATGACTACACATCCATTAAGTATCTGCTGTGCAAAGGAATGGGTAATTCGCATAAATACGTGCGCCCACGGTATCGTTATTTGGCTGACACAACCACACTGTGCACACCTGACTCGCGGCACATCGGCTTTTAGTACTGTCATAAATTCACATAAATCCTTGTGACGCCATATCCTTGATTTATTATCGTGGATATGCTTGTATTCGCTGCTACCGCATTTTTTACAATGAAAATGCAAAGGAGTCGTGTACTGCAGTGTCACATACACCGTTTCTTCTTCGGTATCAAGATCAACATCGCAAATGTGCCAGCTGGAATCTTTCAATCCAAGTACAACAGAAAGCAGACTCTTTGTATCCATCTTAACGCGCTCCTTTTTTAGGGTGATTGCTATTAAGATGGAATATACATTTTCAAAAAGAGAAAAAACCTTTATCCACTCAAATCAGTGGAGAACCAGAATATGTTAATGCCTGTTTAAAAAACTCAACCACAAACGAATCAATCGCCAAATGCGGATATGTTCTTTATGGAAAAATGGCTGCGCGGAAAAGACGCGTTACACACATCCGATTTACTCGGTCACATCCAATCGGTACCGAGAATGCACTGCGCCGTTTTGCAATGACAACACCATTACTCCCGCGGGCACATATTCGACCCGGAACACTGCCGAAGCACGGGAATCATCATGAGAAACCGTCAAAGAAGCGATCTGTCGCCCCCTGAGAGAAAACAACCGTGCAGAATAATTACCTGCTATAAGGTTGCGCAATGTGATAGAAAGCTGTCCTTTTTTAATGCAATGAGATACCGTAACATTCGATCTTGGTGAAATGTGTCGAGTATTAAGAGCCGACGTCATACAATCAGGACAATTCGATCTGTATCCGAATATATAGCTATTATCCAAAAAAGAATGGTGAATAATATCAAAATCGCCGTCATTATCAAAATCACCCAATGCACACCCCAGGTGTGGCTGGTAATCAGATCTCCCTACTAAACGCGCATTGAAATTACCGGAACCATCATTTTCATAAATATATGTGTCATACCCGTCACCGTCTTTATCCTGACCTTCTGCCACTACAGCATCGATATCGCCGTCGTGGTCAATATCCGCCACCGATAAATTCCCGCCGAATTTATGAGTACCGATAACCGTCTTGTTCCATGAACCGTTTTTAAGCCAGAAAATATCCGCCATACAGTTATAGCATTCAGGCGCGACTATAATATCTTTTTTACCGTCACCATCTATATCCGCTATTTCAACGCGGTCAAGCTCACCTGTAGAGACATCCGCCAAATCATGTTTCTCCCATGATGACGCGTTTAGCACATTATCCACTCCCGGATTTTCTAACCAAAATACGGCACCCTTCCCCCCTGCGATATCCAAAGCCCCATCACCATTTATGTCTCCTACAGCAACTCCTATGCTGTTAGTATTATCGATACGTACCATAGTCCAGTTTTCTGAGGCCGGATTATCAGGTATATAAAGGAATTCAACATTACCGGTGTTTCCCATATCGGAAACCACTATTTCCTTCTTTCCGCCCGGCACAATATCACCACAGGCATATCCTTGCGACCCTCCCGAATGAGACGATGGTGCTCCGTCATACACCTTGGTTTCCCCCCATTCAGAACCATCGGTCTGTTGAGCCTCTGCCCAGTAAAACGCGTCGCCGCTTTTTACCCCGACAATATCACCATATTCATCCCCGTCAACATCTACAAGTGCCATTGCATCAAGATCGTTTGGCGAATATTGTGTGGCCTCCCATGAATTTTCACCAAATTCCCCCCCTGGATTGGTATACAAATAATTGCCCGCAACAATGTCCAGCTTTCCATCACCGGTCAGATCACCGACATGCAACCCGAATTTACGACCATCCGATTTATCGCTATCAATGGTCTGTTTGTCCCATGACCATGTGGAAAGATCGCTGGCAGATAACCCGGTACACAGGATTATACTTAGTATACCGCTATAGAGCAACAAACCTGATTTCATCATACAAGCTCCTTTTCTTAATGTAATATCATTTATAAGGAACAAAATTTTGCAGGGAACGCCCCATACAATTATATAGGGTCATGGCATCGTCACCATTTCTATTAAAAATAAATACTCCGTGATCTCTTTCATGCATATAAAATACTTTCCTTTTTACCTGTATCGAAAAACGCTGGTTGTCCCGACGCGGGCATCTCTTCATGCGTCCGCCATTTTTTATGCCTACGGGATCCTTGGTGTTCTCCCAAAACTCTCCCTGCACACCGCTGTGGTAATCAGCATTCAGTATATCAAGATCCCCGTCACTTCCGACATCTACAAGGTTGGCTTGCCAGACACCATCCTCAGTATGCCACTTTAAAGAATCCCACACAGATCCATCTCCATTGCGGTTATAGAGAATGGTTATTCGCTTTCCCCATGGTTCATCATGATACGCGGTTGTCCCTAACAAAATATCCGTCGTTCCATCAGCATCAATATCCCCAACCTCTAATGTATGGAAATTAGGGTCTGAACGTGAATACAACATGTGCGGTGTCCACTCTCCGTTTTTCGGGTCAGATGGAGCTTCATACCAGAGTGTTTTATTACCACCGAATTCAGCAGGAGCAACAACAACATCGAGCTTTTCATCTCCACTTATATCACCAATTGCCACTCTCATTTTTCCATGATGGTCCCCACCAAAATCATGGCGATGCCACGTGTCGTGTATCGGATCGGCAGGACATTCAAACCACGACCAGCCATCAGAAATGTCGAGATCGCCATCACCGTCTATATCTCCAAGCACCGTCCCCTCTATGCTGTTCGGCGTATCAAACGTAACCACATCAAAATCAACATCGTTGTCGCTTTCCTTTTGAAAATAGACCCAGAATGTCGCTTCCCGGTCCCGTTCTACCGCGTCTATTCTTCCATCTCCATTGATATCTCCTACGGTAAAATCGTGTGAGCCCCCTGCCATACTTGTACCGTGCGATCCAAAACTATGCTTGGTCCAGGAATCGGAGGAAGGATATTTGCCATCGGGTAACAGCGGATTTTCCCACCAGGTAATTCCATCCCCTGACGTGAGAATATCCATGTCCCCGTCATTATCAATGTCTGCAGAATGAATTTCATACCCAACAGCGGCATTTTGATCCACCATATGCCTCTGCGCAGGCGTTGAACAATCTGACCACCACACATTGCCACTACCACCTCCGACAATATCGTTGCTGCCGTCTCCGTTGATGTCTGCCGCATCGTACACCCCATAATGAACGCTGTTCTCCAATACTGTCAGTTCAAAATCGGCGGTATCCTCTGCACGAACCACACCGAACAAAACGCAACACATCATTATTGCTCCTATCGTGAGGCCACCTATTATTCTCATAATTATCTCCCTTGGAAAAAACCTGGATAATTCAATTTATTCGTCCCTAACATTTTTTATGAAATAGCGTGTTATGCCACTTGTCACACCAGTATACATGAATACAAAATTCTGTGGCATGCACTATCATGCCCCCAGCTTACTACCTAAAATATAATTAAGGAATTGCAGAATTGGCTTATTTATTATATATAAGCATAATCTTATATCTGTCATATGTGTCAGTTATATGTGTCAGTTATGCGCATTGCAATGTGTGTACCTGCTCCGCCGCATGGGCGCACGCAACCAATGGGTGAACCGTGAATTTGTTATAGTTGAGAAACGCTTTAAAAACAAACTATCACCCTTATGCTGCAATAATTACACATAAACTGAGCGATTGTTTTGAGGAAAGCGTGCAGTGAGCCGTGCTGTTATTACGTTCTCGGAAATGATGGATCAACCGTGTGGTTGGCTCATTATTTGCGGGGATGTGAGAGCAGTAAGGATAGTACCAGATTTCGTGAACAAAATCTCTCCGTTCGGGTCACCGCAAAGCCGGGTAGAAATAGCCTCCGCCCGGCTTCACACTGCCATTATGTGCGTTGCCTTAATTGAGCACTCAGGTAAGGCTGATTACAAGAAAACAAACTGGCACTACCACGTACGCGCTGTCTTGAGGATTGTAAAAAAGAGAAGCAACGATCCTTATTTTTCGTGCGTAAGAAGCCAATCATAGAGCTGATTGAATCTGTTTGACCAACACTGATGATGGTCACCGCCATCAGGCCGTACATAGGTAACATCCCCACCACAATCTTTAAGCGCCTTTACCATCTTGTCCGAGTTGCCTACCGGCATTACTTCGTCTTCTTCGCAATGATATACCCATACCGGAACGTCTTTAATTGCACACACGTTGTCCGGGTCGCCTTCACCGCATAACGGCGCAATCGCAGCAAATCGGTCAGGATACATTATCGACATCTTCCATGTTGCGTAGCCTCCCATGCTTGCCCCTACACAATAAATCCTGTTTGAGTCAACCGCATAGCGTTCAATAATATGATCTAACAGTTTGTTGCAATATTTTAAAAAATCCGTATTGTACCACTTCCCTCTGTCAAGCGAATATGGTATAGAAAAACCCTTGGGACCGGGAAGTTGCGGGGAAACCACAATAAATGGAAAATCGCCGCGTTTATCACCTTCTAGTTGTTTGTTAAGACAACAATATGTAAGATCGGTTGCATCAGTACCTTTTTGTCCAGCACCGTGAAAGTAAAGGATAAGCGGATAATCTTTAGCCGAGTTAGCATACTCTTTCGGAACATACATCAAGTAACGAAGCCAATTGTACATATAAGCATTCTGCTGTGTTTCCACGAATCCACGCGAGTTTTCCGGTACTTTTTCTCGTATTTTATCTGCACTCGTAGAATGAACTACTACGCATATTATTGTAGCAACGATTGGCAACAATTTCTTCATCTAAACACCCTCCTTCTTAAATCGTCGTTAATAAATAAAAGTTACAGCAACACCATAAGCCTGAGTTTCCAGTTCCAGTCTACGGGGGCAGAGTTGGCCTCATCATATGTGGGGAAATACCCCGAACCCGAGGTCCGGAAATGATCATTTGCGATCTGCCCGGAAACAACAAAATGATTCTTGATTACTTTTCGTGCATACACCGACCATTTTATGTCATCACGATGAGGGGAAAAAGTCGATATGCTTTCTCCGGCCTCGGGAGAGTATACCGTATATTCGGAGGTTGGACGTGGTGCGGCGGACATTCTTTCGTTAAGGTATTTATAATCACCCCGGTATGGTGATTTATAATACTCGATTTCATACGCCATGACGTCCAGACCCATATCTATTCCAAAAAATTTATTCACAAGAAAGGTGGTGATGCCGGTAACCGGCCACAAAATCGCCGCACTTACCGAAGACGGCGGATTTATCTTTTCACCGAAAATGTTCATATCGTCATTTTGTTCTGATATAAGATCAAGGATATTGAACAGGGTAAGAGATCCATACGATATAAGCGGGTGACTCGGCATGTTGAACCCGACCATAACCGGTATACGTTCACTTATATCGTCGTAGTAGTGCTTTTGTCCGTGGACACCAAGAATTGCAGCCTCAGAGTAGATGCGTAGGTCCTCTTTTTTGAAAAAACGGGTCTCCGGCATAAATTTTTTCGGATCGAACATAAGCCGACCGCTGATCTTTATCCCCTGATGATCCAGGTAGGTAGTATCATAGAGTGCGTCTCCTTCTGAATCCCGAAGCGTATCGCCGCTGTTGTCGTAACGAGGCTCAAAGATAAGATGAACATTTTCGTCGTTTGAAGGATCGTCACCACTGCTCTGCAGCACTCTCCCGGGATACTTGGTAAGCTCTTCCTCTATAGGAAGGATATGATAATAATTGACACCCGCACCGACTTCGGCAAATCCACCCATGTTATACGAACTCATAGCGGCCAAGGATATATCATAAAAAGGCTTGAGCTCGGTTTCACTGATTGCGTAAAGATCGAGTTTAAGGCTGTCGATTCTTGCATGTGTGCGCACGCCTGCTATTTTTATGTCATTGACCTTTTCAAATCCACCAAAAAGATAGCCGGGATACACAGGCCCCCGGAGAAGATATTCACCCAGATTTTTCACATATGGATTGGTACGAACCGGGAAATAGCCGATATCGATCGCGAAAAAGGGGTTGTCAAAGGTACCTATCGAATACGAAGTAACCGCTTTGGAAAGCACGACCAGCGACATTCTGTTTACCTGGTAGGCATCGGAAAGTCTGCTTCGTGCGGGGAAATACAGCATCGCCCCGGTTTCTACATCAGCCGTCCAGTTTTCGTTTATATCCGCATGCACGTTCATTAATCCCAATATCCAAAACAGCGGTGTCCCTGAATACCTGTGGTCATTGGACACATCGGATGACTTTGGTATGGATCCGTACTCCAGAACACCCACCCCGCTGACACTCAGCTTCGAATCAGCGAAGTTTCGTGCGTACAGGGTTGTGGCAAAGGCCAGAAGGATACACAAAAAAAGACTCGCTTTAACTGGGGAAAAATGCACAATTCATCTCCTTTTAAAAATCGGAAAAAACTATCCTTTAGTGATATACGATATTTTAATACCAAATATAATATATATATTCATTATAGTCAAAATTTTTATTTGCTTATATATAATGCGGTTATGTTTAGTTATGCATTCATTCTTAACGCCCCATCCGTCACAGGGGGCTCTTGCCGACACCCTCCTGTAAACTCCTCCTCCCTCAATATCACCCCTGTATGCTATTACGCTCACGCCCTGCCCCTTCTCTCTCATGGATGTGCCTGTATAATGCCCTTCGCGCGTAGCCAGCACTAACTGACAAGAAGTGATGGCTAACGCGAAGAAAAATAACTGACTAAAAATGGTAAATAATCATTCGGACAACCGCAAATGGATACGTTTATACCCGTCATTTTTCGGCGTACGCAGGATATATATACCTGTCGCCGGTGTCATTCTATTTACCTTTCGGCCGCGAATATCCGTGGCATACCCATTGGCATTGTGGCGCACCTTCTCGAAGCTATTGCCGGCAATGTGGCTGCGCAATACACCGGGAGAAGTTACTGCCACTACATCCATCAGGTTTTCCCACACACGCATATTGTCATTGTCCCAGCCGAAACCATAGATATCCCAATCCCCGTCACCGTCCAGATCGGAAACATCCCCGGCATTATGCAGATCCCCATTACCAGGCAGCTCGACACGGCTGAAATTTCCACTCCCGTCATTCTCCCAGATAATCGCGACCTTCTGGTCGGTCGTCGATCCGCTTAAAATATCTACATCGCCGTCGCCATCAAAATCCGCAGCACTCCCGGAGTGGCCCTGTCCACCGGCGCTTCCGATCGTATGTGCGTCCCAGTCGTCGTTGGTGGGATCCCCGGGATTTTCATACCACTTTACATTTTCTCCCGTACATTTTTCTATAACCGCCCAGATATCTATATCCCCGTCACCGTCCAGGTCTGCGGCACCTGGGCGGTCGATCTTGCAATTTTCGGAGGCAACTGTATAACAATCCCAGTGACTCTGGGGACTACCCGGATTTTTATACCATGCGACTTTACCAAATTCACCGCCCTGGCTACCCACGACATCTTTAAACCCGTCGCCGTCCATATCAACCGCCGCGAGTCCCTCGTTACCAGCGTTCGTATTGATTTCATAGTGATCCCAGTTGCCATCGTACGGGGTGGAACCGGGTACTAAAAGATGGTAGGTGTCTCCCCCCTCTCCTTCACTGAGAAGCAGCTCTTCTGTTCCGTCTCCGAATAAATCCGCATGACATTGACCTTCGTTACTCGCATGATCTTTCCTTATTCCCGAAGCTACCTGCTTGGTATCCCAGTTTCTGATGTTTCCATCTGTCGGCCATGCAAGAATAACATTCGGTGCGCTGACGCCAATAATTTCATCCGTACCGTCGTTATCAACGTCCATCATTTCCAGAGCATCACCCAATGCACTGGGCAATCCGATTTTTTCCCAGTTGTTCTCACCTTGGCTAAGCGCATCATTCTTATTGAGGTAGAGATAGTCGCCGGAGCATATATCTATATCGCCGTCCCCATCCACATCACCATGCCCCTGACCGAATGAACGGTCGCGGCTGTTATCGATTTCATACTGCCTAAAATCATTCGAAGAAATAGCATAGACCGAAGAAGATGCAAAAAGAAGTACCACGGAACACAGGCATGAACAAAATAATGAGTTATTCGCCATGAAATGCATAAAAATCCCCCTAAAGATATACTTAATGAGAAAAAAAATTTTTTCCTAATTATCAACTAAACTAATATACTAAATGAACGTAAAAAGGGCCAACCGACCAACAAGCATATAATATAATTAAAAAACTTGCATTATGCACCCCCAAAACAGTATCTGTTTTGAAGGATATGTGTACAATACTTCAGAAATACGTATCCTGTTTACCTGAGTTCCCGGTAAATTGTAACGATGAATTAGTACTAAGACTATACCAGTAAAAGAGAAAGCACGATTTCTCTTGCATTTAGCCTCGTTGTAATGTATATGGTTATAACGAGGGAAGGATAGATTGTCTATGGCCGCCATCGTGTATCAAATCAATAAAAAAAGTGGCGTCACTTACGCCTACAAGTCGGTGTCGTATTGGGATCCGGACAAACAGCATGGCCGATCTCACGAAATTTAACCGGGTAATCTCACAGAATTTGACCAGTGAATCTCTTTTTTTTTGACCAGGTGCAGCCTTCCCCCAAAAAGTATCACGTTTGAAATGAGAGTTTTTTATGTGTAATGCGG
>CAZPUS010000066.1:0-9199 GCA_964589825.1 uncultured Fibrobacterota bacterium
GGGCACCATCATATATACACCGGGAGCAAGGGTACTGCGTATATCTTGACATTCCGCGTGTGGCAGCAGTGCACCATTGGGAGCGTAAAGACCAGCGTGACCGGAGGGCGCCGGCATACCAGAACGTACATAGTTGAGACGGGGCTTGATGGCCAGGACTTCATCCATATCGACTTTTTGTGAAGGGGTGAATATGAGCATGTGCACATCGTCTTGTTCTATCATCATTTTTTCGGCGTAGGTTCCGTCCATTGATATCTTAGTGTCCGATGTTTTCGGCGTTTCCGAATCACCGCTTCGGTATCGCTCGAGCTGTACCTCCCCGGCACTGAATGCTGCTGGCAGGTTTTTTATGGTAATGGTAACTTCTTCATCGGGGTCCCAAAAATTCCACACCAGGAGAGCCAGGCCGCTGGAGTCCATGGTCGCCACACCCCCGGCCCCGAACCCGTTCTCGTCAAGCCCGTCGGTCGTTGCCTGCACGCGGTTGATTTTATGCATTGCCATTAAAATGAGCGTACTGAACGTCGGGTAATACCCATCACTGCCATGCAGCATATTCCGCCCTTCACTATGATGACCGTTGGCGACCCAGTGGCAGCCGATATCAATTGGTACCATGTAGCGATAATAATTCATGGCCGCGGTTCCGGCCGCCTGATGACCCATTCCCGTTTTGCCTTCGGTTATAACCAGCTCAACCGAATCCATTCCCCGCCGTGCCAGTTCTTCTTTAAGCCACGCAGCTGGCTTGTACTGGGCTATCGGATGGTATGAATACTGGTGCCAGGTAACAAAATCGAGACGCACATCGTTTTGCTGCACGAAATCAAGATATTTTTTATACACACTGTGATCTTCTTCAAGCTTGTAAAAGGCGATACCGCCTACTTTCATTTTCGGGACATCTGTGGGTAATTCACTGTTGATTTTTTCAACCGCTTCGACCGCCTCACGGTATTTGTTGTGGTTGCATTCGCCGCCGCATACACTGTTTATTCCCGGTTCGTTACCGACTTCGACATAAGTGATATGCTGCGGCCATTTATTTTTTGCAGAGCGCAATGTTTCCTCGAATTTTTCTCCATATCCGGCAAAATCAGTCATCCCGTCGTCGTTACGCTGCATAATACAAAAGATTATCTGGTCGGTATATTGCACGACATCGGAAGGGTTTACCCACGGATAACTCTCGCCGTTCATGCAGAAAATTCGCATGTATTTGGTCTTTACCTGCCGCATAAGCTCTTTATGGGCTGCCGACATTTTATCTATAGATGTATTGTGCTGCTCATATCGCGGCAGTACCCCTTGCCTTACTGAGCAATCGACTGTAATGTTTGCAGCACGTATACCAATAAAACAAAGAAAGAATACATAAAATGCTGCTGCCATGCTATACTCATTCCGAGCGAATTTCCTCATCGGTTCCCCCTTGATGACTGATAGTTGGTTTTGTTTTCAGAATCGGCTTTGCCGAATTCCATCATCGACGCTTAACATTAGGAAATTATAGGAGACCCATTTCATCCGTCCTCTTTCGCCAAAGCCTGTTTATATGAAAAGATAGGTTCCGGAAAATCAAAAATGCAAGTTTGGTCAATATCCAGGGCGGGGCGTCAAGCGCGAAGCTATAATCTGGGCACTGTTTTCTGCAGATGGTGTTGAAGTATTCCGTCCGTATCACAAACATATCCAACAGGCTCGGCAACGCACGGGATATCTTCTGCAGGCGGGGCTAATCCTTCCATAGTCCGGCCTGATGTTGCTCTGAAAAAGTGGACACATTTTTACGCCATTTTCACCCACAGTGTTTGTTTATTACTTCGGCAACAAAATACTTCACAATGTTATGCTATCCAATTTCGTTGATTACATGGAACACAACGAGTGCGTCACAAGTGCACCAGACCAGCCACTCCCGCGCAGCCCGAAATCCAGTGTCTCCCGAGGCGGAGTAAGTGTCACACCACACGTGTTCTCATACAATGAGTAATAAATATTTGCCGGAATAATAAATTCCGCCGGTGGCACATACCCCAGGAAGGCATGCAGCCGCTGACGATTAAAAAACACTTCGATTTACTCGAACAACTCATTTTGCGGATGATCTACGTTAATCAGCTCCAGATCGGATATCATCTCTGTTTTCAGGCTTCTGTAAAAGGACTCCGAAACCGCGTTGTCCCGGCAATTTCCTTTGCGACTCATGCTTTGTTCCATTTTGTACAGCATAAGGGCTTTGCGAAACGCATGGCATGCATACTGGACGCCACGATCAGAATGTAACAGAAGATCTTTCGCCGGGTTACGCTTCCATACTGCTTTGTGCAGCGCTGCACGCACGCTTTCATGACTTAGAAATGTGGAAAGGCTCCAGCAAACCACTACACGGGAATACAGATCGAGCATACCCGTCAGATACAACCAGCTGATACGACTGGGCAGATAGGTTATATTACTGACCCAGCACTGGTTCGCCGCAGTTGCCATAGTGAACCGGCGATCAAGTATACTGGGCGCAACCGACTCTGTATAAGGAATTTTTTTATGTGCGGACAGCCTGGCACCAGACTCAGTTTTGCGATATAACCTGTCTAAGCCATGAGTATGCCCGAGTCCTTTATTAGGTCTTTTTTTTGGTGTACTGCAGCAATATTTCGTCGGTTTTATGCAGCCGCCTGGCAAGCTCGCGTGCGATATTGAGTATTAAAATACTGAACAGCCGCGGATTCTGATTGAAAACATCCATAAACAGCTGCCGACTGAGCACGAGCAACGAGCTCTGCGTAGATGCCACTGCCGTGGCGCTGTGATTGAGTATGCCAAGCATCGACACCTCACCGAAGCAGTCTCCCGGTTTCAGCTCGATAATCTCAAAACGCTCTTCGTTATCTTCGACCCCGAGCATTATTTTAACATGCCCCTCGAGAAGAACCAGTATTTCTCTGCCCGGTGTATCTTTTTTTATAATGTATTCATTTTCTGCATAGGAACATACCGAAGCGTATTCGTACAGATGCTTCAGCCCCTTTTCATCAATGCCGGCAAATATAGTCACCCTTGCCAGATAGGCAATTGTTTCGTCGTAGGAAAGATGCGTGACCGCATGCGATTTTTTGCAGAGGGCCATGAACGTCGCTGCGCGTTAATGTGGTAGAATACGCACTCTTTGTTGACAAAATAATTAAGGTGCACACCTGTCTGGGATATTTTTTAACGCCCGGTGTCATTCAGCCGCATCATGAGTCCAGCGACGTGTGCCGTCTGCGGTCAGCAACGCGTCTAATGGACGCTCCGAGCCTGTTGAGACGTTCATCGATACGCTGATATCCCCGGTCTATTTGCTGCACATTTTGAATTACGCTGCGCCCCCGGGCTGCAAGCGCCGCTATAAGAAGCGCCATGCCCGCGCGGATATCGGGCGACGTAATGTGTGAGCCGTATAGTTGGGTCGGGCCGCTGATGACTGCACGGTGAGGATCGCAAAGCACAACCTGCGCACCCATACTCTGCAGTCTGTCTACAAAGAAAAGACGTGCTTCGAACATCTTTTCGTGAATGAGACATGTGCCATGGCATTGTGTTGCGGTAGTAAGAAGGATCGAGGTAAGGTCTGCGGGGAAGCCGGGCCAGGGAGCATCGTCGAGGCGGGGAATGGCCTCTCCCATATCATGACGTATTCGAGGGGGCTGCTCCTGATTGACGTGGAGTGTTTCGTTATCCTTATCTTCTTCAATCGTTATTCCGAGTCGACGGAATTGCATGAGTATCATTCGGAGGTGGAGCGTTTCGATATTCTTTATACGCACCTGTGAACGTGTGGCGGCCGCAAGGCCGATTATCGAACCGGTCTCGATGTAATCACTTCCGACACAGTGTGTCACTTCGGAAAAGCTCGTGCAGCCTTGTACCGTAATGACATTGGAGCCGATTCCTTCGATCGTTGCACCCATACCCTGAAGCAAGTGACACAATCCCTGTACGTGTGGTTCACAGGCGGCATTGGTGATCACGGTGGTACCATGCGCCCCGGCAGCGGCGATGAGCGCATTTTCGGTGGCGGTTACAGAGGCTTCGTCGAGGAAAACGTCCGCTCCTTTCATCCCCCGGGGCGCCTCGAGGGTATAGACACGCTGCGAGACTGCGTTGTCGGTGTCGTGGGTCGAGACACTGCAGTGAGCCCCCATTGCTTCGAGAGCAAGAAAGTGGGTGTCGAGTCTCCGGCGCCCGATTGCATCTCCGCCGGGACGGCTGATTGTCGCTTTCCCGGTACGTACGAGCAATGCAGAGGCGAAAAGGATCGATGCGCGGATTGAGCATGAAAGAGGAATCGGAAGCGTGGTGGTTTCGATATGAGGAGTACGAAGCGTTATACATTCCGTTTTTTCGCTTTCGACTTGTGCACCGAGTTCCGCTGCAATTTGCTGCATGGCACGTACGTCGCCGATATCGGGAATATTTTTGAGAGTAACCTTTTGGTCACTCAGTAATGCCGCCGCAATGCAGGGCAACGCTTCGTTTTTGTTGCCGGTGATGCTGAATGTTCCTTTGAGGCGTGCACCGCCTTCTACGATAAATGCGCTCATTTTTCCCTTCCCGGGTATTGTAACATCTAAATTGAACGGTTTTGTCCGCGAAATTTGCTGCAATCCGCACTACTCTTATATTTTCGAAACCCATGAACCAACCAACTCGGTTGCCTCATGGGTTTCAAAAACACAATAGCCGCACTGCTCACCGCAGCTTTCATTAAAACAACCTCTCAATTTAGGTAATAAAAAACCGACATGATACCAGTTGACAAAAAACGTTTTTTATTGTAAATTCTTAAAAAGATGTCGTAGCCGTGAACACGATGTGTTTCACACAGTCTTTTTACAAAAATAAATCAGCCGAAAAATCGAATCCTTTATTGAAGTGAATGAAAAATAATTGAAAGGGGCCCTGCTTTACTCACGATATAATTTTGACCTAACAAATATATCGCAGGGAATTCCGCTTTGACCGATACGCTCGAATCGGTTCGCCCGATTCGCCAACTCGGCCAAGGGAACAACCACCGTAGCAGTACGGGGATCAAAAGAATAGGGTAAAGTGGGTGCCCGCTTTCTTTTTTCATCCACACACAATCGATCAGGCAGGGTTACATTTATTAGATCATTGAGAGGACCCTCCTTAATAACGGGCGACTTGTAATACGCACGTCGCCCGTAGTATTATCTCTGATTCGTTTATAGTTGAACAAAGTGTATCCAAATCGAGCAGTTTTGTTCGCGAAATCTGCGGTAATCCCCACTACTCTTATATTCTCGAAACCCATGAGACAACCAACCAGGTTGCCCCATGGGTTTCAAAAACACAATAACAGCACGGCTCACCCACCGCAGCTTTCATTAAACCAAGCGTTCAAGTTAGGATGTTTGTATTTTCCGGGCCCGTGGTGTAACGCATTATGGCGGTGTCTCCGAGCACCATACGCACATCCCGCCCGGATAACACCTTTTTTGGGCAAACGCAACGACAGTACGGCTTGTCGAAGTGTTAGCCAATACAAAAGGGGGGCGCAGGTTGTATTTAACGTGCAAATCACTTATTTTTTTATAGTTCAGCGAGAATGGCGGAACTGGTAGACGCGCTAGACTTAGGATCTAGTGGGAACTTCCTGTGGGGGTTCGACTCCCCCTTCTCGCAAAATGCAATATCAATTGTGCCCATTCTGTAATTAACAAGGAGAGTCCCGGGTGAACGCAACTGTTGAAGCACCTCAGTCATGGCAACGGTCGGTAAAGGTGGAGGTCCCCCGAGAGGATGTGACGAAAGCCTTTGACGGGAAAGTGTCCGAATATGCCAAAAAAATTCGGCTGGACGGATTCCGAAAGGGAAAAGTGCCTTCGAAAATTGTAAAAAGTCGTTACGGCAAGCAGATCGAAGCGGAAGTCCTCGAAGAGGTTGTCCAGAATTCTTTTGAACAGGCCTGCCGGGACAACAATATTATGCCGGTGAGTCGTCCAAGTATAGAAGATATAAAAAACGAAGAAAGTGAACCGCTGCATTTTACGGCACAATTTGAAGTTGATCCCACCGTGGAGGTCACGGGATATGATAAACTCAAGGTAAAGAAAAAACCAGAAAAAGTCACGAAAAAGGAGATCGACGAGGCGATCGAAAACGTGCGAAACCGTTTTGCCAACTACGAAGATGTCGAACGTCCTTCCCAAAAAGGTGATATGGTAACCCTTGTGTACGAGAAAGTCGTGGTCGACGGAGAGGAAAAAAGCGATGTGTCGAGTCCACAATACCCGATCGAACTCGGAGCGAGCAAAATAAAGGATTTCGATGATGGGCTTATTGGCCATTCAGCAGGTGAGACCGTACATCTTTCGATTACATTTCCCGAGAATTACGACGACAAAGAACTCGCCGGGAAACAAGCGGAGATGGATGTAACACTATCGAAAATACAGCAGCGCCATCTGCCGGAACTGAACGAGGAGTTCGTGTCGAAACTCGGTGATTTCAAGGACGAAGGGCAGCTGCGGGAATTCGTGGAAAAGGACTTGGCTCGTCAGCACGAAGAACGGGCAAAAAACGAAGCACACGAAAAAGCAATCGATGAACTCATCGAAAAAAATAACATAGAAGTCGCACCTTCACGGACAGAAAATTATCTGGCGCGGCTTTATGAAGAACAGAACAAACGTGCACAGCAACAGAATGCCGAATTGCCCGAGTATGATCAGTTTAAGGAACAATATAAGGATCATGCGCAACGAATGTTAAAACGGCAGGCAATTATTGACTATGTTGCAAAACAGGAAAAGATCAAACCAACGCAGCAGGAAGTCGACACCGAAATACAGAAGGTCGCCGATCAGTATCACCAGCCTTTCGATGAGGTGAAAAAGGCGTTCAGGAAAAACGGCACCACGAATCGAATCCGGGAAGATCTTAAGGAGATGAAAACACTTGATTATCTCATCGGAGAATACGATCCCCAGGCTGAAAAAGAGGCCCGGGACAATAAAACCGAATAGGAATTATTACAGGCACCCGAAATGAATTGGAGACAAATGGTATGTCATCATTAATACCGATGGTTGTTGAGCAAACGAGCCGGGGAGAACGCTCGTACGATATTTATTCCCGCCTGTTGCGGGAGCGGATAATATTTCTCGGCGGGGGTATTACCGAAGAAGTGGCGGATGTGGTGACTGCCCAGCTGGTTTTTTTGGAATACGAGGATGCCGATAAAGATATCACCGTGTACATTAATTCGGCTGGCGGGTATGTATCCGCCGGCCTTTCCATTTACGATACCATTCAGTATATACGTCCGGATGTCTCGACCATCTGCATCGGTCAGGCATCGAGTATGGCGGCCGTGCTGCTGACCGCAGGAACCAAAGGGAAGCGCTATGCGCTGCCGCATTCTCGTATCATGTTACATCAGCCTCTTGGCGGTGCGGGGGGCCAGACCTCGGATGTCGCGATTCATGCGCGAGAAATCGTTCGAATACGCGAAACGATCAACGAAATTATTTCTTCGCATACCGGACAGAAGATCGACCAGATCCGTAAAGATACCGATCGTAATTATTTTATGGATGCACAGGAGGCGAAAGAGTACGGGATTATCGACGAGATACTGACAAAACGGGAAAAATGAACTCAGATTGAACGACGGCCATTTCTGTTCGTTCATGGGAGCGCGTAGCGCATGACAACAAAATCGAAATACCGAAAAATTCGCTGTTCGTTTTGTGGAAAGACATCCACAAATGTCGAGAAAATGATCACCGGTCCTTCGGTGCATATCTGTAATGAATGCGTAGAGATGTGCAATGAGATCCTGCGGGAGGACAAGGAAAAAGTCGATACGAAACCGATGTTTGAATCGATCCCTTCTCCGCAGGATATCAAGGAGCTTCTTGATCAGCATGTCGTAAAACAGGAGCAGGCAAAAAAAGGAATAAGTGTTGCGGCGTACAATCATTTCAAGCGCATTCAGTCACGTAACAAGACGATAGATGACGACGGTACCGAGATAGAAAAAACCAATATGCTCATGATTGGGGCCTCCGGAACCGGGAAGACGCTTATTGCGCAGACGCTGGCCCGGATCATGCAGGTGCCGTTTACGATTGTGGATGCCACGATATTTACCGAGGCCGGCTATGTGGGTGAAGACGTGGAAAACATGCTGGTGCGACTGCTTGCCGCAGCTGATTACGATACCGCCAAAGCGGAAAAGGGAATCATCTACATAGATGAATTCGACAAGATCGCGCGCAAGTCCGCCAATCCCTCGATTACCCGTGATGTGTCCGGAGAAGGCGTACAACAGGCGATGCTTAAAATACTTGAGGGGACGGTTGCGTCCGTTCCTCCCAAAGGCGGAAGAAAACACCCGGAACAGGAATTGACCCAGATCAATACCCGCGATATTCTGTTTATCTGTGGCGGCGCGTTCGTGGGGCTCGAAGAAATTATCGAAGCACGTCTGGACCAGGGAAGAATGGGGTTTAACGCCCAGCTGCGAAAAAACGTCGATCGCCACTCCTACGATATTCTGCAGGCGGTAGAGCCGGATGATCTGATACATTTTGGTATCATTCCCGAACTTGCGGGAAGGATCCCCTCTGTCTATGCAATGGAGAATCTCGATGCCGAGGCGCTGCAGAAGATTCTCACACAACCCAAACATGCATTGATAAAACAGTACAAAAAGCTTTTTGCGCTGGAGAATGTTGAACTCACGTTTTCCAGCGGTGCACTTAAGGAAATCGTGGAGCGAGCCAAATCGAAAAAAACGGGTGCCCGGGGACTGCGCAACATCCTCGAGAGTGTTCTCATGCCGATTATGTTCGATCTTCCTTCCAAAAAGAATGTAACGCATTGTCATATCACCAAGGATGTGGTCTCTTCGGGACGCACACCTACCTACAAATATCGGGACAATAAAAAAATCGCGTGACATACCGTAAAGGGGTACACACATGCGACATTCATATACGCAACGTTGCCCGTACATATGGGTGGGATATGCGATGTGTATGATGGCGGCGATAATTATGTGTGGGGTGACTGCCGTCGCAAAGAGCGGGGATACCGCATCGGCTGAAAAAACTTCTCTGGGTGTGCCGCCGCTTGTCAAGGGAGGAATCGCGGGATTCGCACCCGCACATCATCGATATCT
>CAZPUS010000067.1:0-9018 GCA_964589825.1 uncultured Fibrobacterota bacterium
ATCCTGTAACGTATCGCCCGAGAGAGTTGCAATGTGTTTTCCGGCGCAATCTATTATCATTGCGCGGCCGGGATTTCGTTGTGCGGGAAGCACAATGCGGTACTCATTTCCCCTATTTTTTACAATTATATTTTCCTGTCGGGAAGCAATCGTGGCATTATATTTTGTCGCCGCGACCTCTCCGCACCCCCACCCATCGGGGCAGTTTTCCCACCACTGGGGGGGATTAAGGGTTTCGCCTTCGGCAACCAGTATCGCCGTGGCATGGTATTTTATCGGAATATGCTTATCAATATCACCGCCCTCATAACAATGACTGCCGCACCATGTTGTACGCAGCAGATTTCTTCCGGCTTTCAGCAGCACTTCGGTATGATGAAATTCGCGGCCCCAGTCAATCGAGCGATCACCGACCTTATGCCAGCTTCCGGGCGATTTGAGATTGGCGTATATAACACCGGTGCCGGTAAAGGAGGGACGCACTTTGGCAATCATCTCGTTATATACTGGAGTTTCTTTTCCTGTAAGCTGCCAGATACCCATCTGCATTTCGCATTCGATACTGCTTGGTTTTTCGATAACCTCATAGCGAAGGTACATCGTACCGTTCACATAATCGTACGGCTTTCGCCAGTCGTCCTGGCCACGGTTATAGGGGACATATCCCTTGCCGTTTTTCCATTCGCGTTCGGTGTCGAAGAAGGTGAATTGCTGGGCAAGAGTGGTTGCGATAATCGCGTTGAACAGAATCAGCAAAACAAACAGACGGCCGAGTTTTTTTATTTTCATTTCACGACTCCCTTGTGATAAAAAGTTCATTTCATAATGACTTTGGCATGCAATCCGGTACCGTCACGAAACAGCAGACGCATTACGTAGGCACCGGCGCCAAGTTTTTGTTTCGGTACATAGCAACCGGTATGCGCATTAAAGGCACCGTCGATTTCCTTCCCGCGACAATCAAATAGAACGATTGATTTCAGCAGTTCTTTGTCGTGAGATATCATGAATCGTCGACCAACGACCCGAATGCCCGGTGCACGCTTGAATTGTTTGGCGATGACAATTGTCGATACCGCCGGGACGGTGCCGTCATTGAAAAGCATGTCCGCCGGTATTCTTTTCTTTGCAATGCCTCTGCCCTCCAAGAAAACGTCCAGTGTCTGCGACCCGCTGGCCTGGAAATATCCCACCATAATCCTGTGATACCCTTCAGCCAGAGAAATGACCCCGGATTCTTCAGTAGCTGAATGCTGACCGTCGGCATCGATAAGCAGTGTATCGCCGACAAATAATTTTGACCCGTCGTCCGATTTGGTGTAAAACCGGTACGCCGCGGTTTTTTCGACTTTTATATAGCCGTAATAGCGGACAGCATAGTCAGTATCGGCGGCATTGGGGATTTTGTTAAAAGATGCGATCGTACCCGTCCGTTCCGGGGTTACAGGATTGAAATCCGGAAGACGGGTATACGATCCCGTGTGGTATTCATACAGAACACCCGATTTTATTTCGCCCCCAGGTGTTGTCGCAGGCCGCGCTGCTACCTTTGTGAAAGTAGCTTTCACCGGTTCGCCTTTCATTGTACTACCTTCAAATGCCGCGGCGGTGACCGTCGCGGTGTTTTCTAAAGTGAACGGCTCCGTGTATTGCGTGGATGAGGGCGACGGTGATGAACCATCGAGAGTATAATACACATCGAGTGCGCCGTCGGCTTGCAGTGTCACATATACCTGCTCAAGAAACGAACCACCGTGGGGAATAATAAGGACCGCAGGGGGCGTAGCCATGTTGGCATGCGTTAGGCTTCCGGGCCCTTCGCCCCATCGCAGTATACCGTCCGGCCGGATATCATCGACCATCTTTTTTATATTTTCCGCATACAGGCCTTTTCGGTTATGGTAATGATTATAGATTATTTCCCAGCCGTTTGCCCGTTCATTATGGTTTTTCATATTACGCAAATCGGTGTTCATATAGCAGGTACCGTGTGGCGATGAATGGTCGGCTGGAGGTCGGTTCTGCATTTTCAGCACGTGCATCGCCTGAAACTCCGCGGCCCGGTATATACCGTTATTGTTTTCTGAGTATAGATCGATGCCCTGATGCCAAGCGATTTCCGCGCACCGCGCCAACGCACCGATACCCATGTGTGAATGCCCCAGATCCCGGCACGTCTCCTGGGTCTGTCCGTTTTCGTATATGTAGCGGTTTATACGCCTTCGGGCATTTTCAATCTGACTGTCGAACAAGGCCTGATCATCGAGAAACACCGCGATGGCAAGACAGGAATTGGTCATCAATGCGCCCTGATTTCCTGCAATTCCGCCACGGTAAACTTTTACAGTGGGAATAAAGACGTCCCTGAACATTTTCGCAATCCGCTGCTCCGCATCGGGGTCCCATCCGCTGTAGGTATGCTTGACCAGCTCTGCCGCGCGCGCGAAGGGATGCCCCGACCAGCCAAGTTGCAGATGAGCGTTGCCGCCTTCTATAGATTTGAATGTGCTTCCCCAGGCATCGAGGATTTTAATGACATTTTTGGCATACTGCTCGTTTCCGGTGAGCACCCAGAGAAGCGCCTGAGTGAGTGCGGCGCGCGAATCATCGGTAATGCTTTTTTCGACGGTCACGACCGGAATGTCTATATGCGATTTTGGATGCGGCGTGTAGGATAAACTTGCCAGACTGCTCGATTTGAGCTTGTCGAATGTTTTCTTCTGCGGCTGTTCACCGGCCGCTATTTTTTGTTTAATACGCTCGATTTCCTCCTGGTTGATGTGCAGCCCAGGATGATTTAAAGCGGCAGCCGACGAAAACAGAAAGCCACATCCCGCCACGCAAAACATCCATAGAGTGCTGATTCGTATCAAGTTGTTCATATCTGCATTCCTCCTTTTGTTTTTGATTCTACCTCGATTTGAGTGGATGAATGTGTAATCCACCGCATGCGAGGAAAATGATATTCTTTAGCTTATTGCCAGTTTTATAGCCATATGCTCTTTTTGTATACAGGATTGTTTTCGAATTAAACCCTTTTAGTTGTTAAGAATGCGGCAGACCGATTACATGCGTACCTATCTCAAAAGGCTACTTTTTATGGAGTGATTTATATTAAGATGATATGCAGTTTTCAAAGAACAAAACACTCTATCCACTCAAATCAGTGGAGAACCTTGTTTTTTATGGTTTTATAGTGAGGATTCATGGAATAATGATTTTCCTGCGCATGCTTTTTGCTTCAGTATCAGCCCGCAAGATATACATCCCCGAGGGCAGTTTTTTTGTATCGAGGTATGCAATGCCGCTGCGCCGGCTGACCGCGGGGGTGACGGTTATTCCGCGCGAATTAACCAACCGTATGTTGCAATGCGCATTCCCAGCCGGCCAACATCGTATCATGCCGCCGGCATAATCTACCTTCCCCATGGCATCATTTTGACCGAAGCGGTTTCCGCTTCGAACCGGAAGTTGATATTCGGCATCGCCCCAAAACAGGTTTTGCGCCGGAATAAACTGCTCATCAAACTGCGTACTCTCCCATGTCAGATATATCTGCCTGGCGGAGTGGTTCTGATAGTAGTCGATTAAAATCGGATGGTATCCTTTTTCCAGTTCGATTCCGGCCCCCTCATCCCACGGCCAGGTATTATTTCGCAGTCTGGGCGTATTGATAATAAGGCTGTCGCCGATATACAGCTTCATACCATCGTTGGACTTTCCGTAAAACAGGTACATGCCGCTTGCCGGCGCCTTGAGATAGCCGGTCAGCCGCAAGCCGAACTGCTTTGTCTTGTGATCGGGCAGGCTTATTGTGTCTACGATACCGGTTTTATCGGGTGTTAATTTTGAAAAATCTGGTAATTCCTGTATTTTTCCCGTCGTTTCCAGATCGTACCACAAATAGGAAAGTCCGTTGCCCTTAATCTCCGAGGGCTGTACAGCCGGGATGCCGCTTTTTTTCGTATACACGGCATGCGCTGTGTATCCGCCTTTGCCGTCAATAAATGCCCGCACCATGACCTTGGTTGTATTTGAAATAGTAAACGGCCCGTCATACTTTGTCGATTGCGCGGAAGGCTCGCTGCCATCGAGCGTGTAGCGTATCACCGCATCGGGGTTGGATGATGAAAGAGTTACCTCTATGTCCTCATTGAAATTTCGCGCCACCGGAAAAATGGAAATAATGCCGGTATTGGGCAGCGAACCGAAAGCATGAGTCAGGGTCGTATTGCCCATGTTTCTGCTGTCGACCACTATCCGCCGGCTTTCGGCGGCCTTGCGGTACTCGTCTTTCTGCTTGAACAGATACGCAGGCTCGACAAAGCCTTCTTCCTCACTTTTGCTCCCGCCATCGGCAAAAGGAAAGCTCTTGCCGTTAACATACGGCATCACACCGTCGAGAATCGTTTCCATTCCAGGGTTTTCGTGATCGGGCCGGTCGGACACGAAATTATACACATCGATTCCCGCCCGCTTGAGCCCTTCGGCACATTGCGTGGTTGCCTTGATTGCATAATAGCAGTACATCTTGCTTCGGTTGATATCCTGATTGGGCTGCCATCCGTTATCGTACAAATCACCAACGTTGTATTTAAATTTGCTTTTCGCATGCACAAGCGCCGCTTCGTTTTCACCAACCATGGCGCCGGCAATCTGCGTTTCCAGAAGCCAGAACATCTGATTGCAGAAATAAGAGCCAATTAAATGTCTGCAGTAATCGGCAAGCTCCCAGGCCCATTGCCGAAGGTTTTCGCGCTCACCGCTCTTCCAGCCCTCGTAGTGCCACAGAAGGTCGCATCCGTATAAAAATCCCGGCATGGTAATGCCGATTTCGATTTCCTGCTGACGTCCCATGATAACCGGCCACATGCGCGTTTCTTCATCGAGCGCCCACACGCGGATAAGCTCCAACGCCTTTTCGGCATATTTTGAATCACCGCTGAATGTCCACCCGATAGCGAGATCGCGTACCGCACGTTTAATCGCAATGGCATATTTATAGTCAATACGATCACCGCTGAGTGAACCGGCATTATAAATATGCTCATTATATTCGCCATTGCCGTAATACCCCAGCTTGTCTCTTCCCTCATCACCCGCTCCCACGATGCTGAGCGGCTCCTGTCGCATCGCTTTCTCTGCTTCGTACCAGCCGCTGCCGCTTTTATCTTTGGTTCCCCATGCACTTTTCCACGGCTCTTCGCCCGCTTTTATCTTTTCCTTGATTGCATTTATTTCCGTCCGGGTCAGAAACAAACAGGGATGTTTCCACCCGGAGCGCGCCGAATTGGCGGCAGCACACAAAATTATCATTGTGTAAATCAGCAGCCTGTATGTCTTCATACATTTCCTCCTTTTCAGAGCAGATGAATTGTCCCTGCGTTTTATTAAAGAAAGGCTGCAAACAGCCACGTATCACTGAGTGCGGCCTTTCCCGTGGAGATTGGGTAAATTCACCTGATTTGTTGTTGTATAATGAGTTCCTTTTTCGCTCTGTTGCGGCTGTCCCGCGGAAGCAGAAAACAACCCGCCGGCCGGACTTGGGCGAAATTATCCTTGCCCGCGAAATCATATCGCCCGGGAGCTATCCGTCGTCCGAGAAGCGAATACACCCCGGCGATTCCGCGCCCGGCAAAAATTGTTTCCCGCCTAACCGGAGCGATACCAAAAGCCACATTTGCCACCGCGCTGTCGCTTATAGCAGCCACTTTGCCTTCGGCAAGAAGCTTCCCCCATGCAAGTACCTGATCCGCTCCGCCGGTGATCGCACACAGATAGCCCGTCATATTGTCTTCGTTGTGATACAACTCGAACCCGCAGCCGGTCATGAGCTTGAGAACTTTCATTTTTTCTATGGGCATGACCCGGAGAAATCCACGATTCGTATCTTTGTGATACATGCCGAGTATTACGTGGCCATTGTATACAAGCGGTACATCGTTTCCATGGTGCTTACGATACCAGTAAAAATCAACCTGCTTATGATCGGGATACATTATCGACCAGTTGCGCTGCTCCTTCCACTCGGCCGCTCCATAGATTTCGAACCTTCCATCGGCGGTTCCACGGTTCGCTCCCCACTCGAAAATGTGCCACATGTGAACATAGTTGATTTTCAGCACCGGCGAATCTTTAAATATGGTCACCTGGGCAGTCTGCGTTCCTTTCTCGGCATTCTCCCACTTGATTTCTACGGTTTTTTCATCTGGTTCATCTTTAATAATCTTCGCGGCGGTTGGAGCATGTCGGTTATGACCGGCGTCGAGACGCTTTCCTCCACCGCCTCCGGCGACATCATCGTTTTCGGCTTTGATGATGAAATTCACCATGCCGCCGTCATGGCTGTTGGGCTGATAGCGCGCCTTAATTACACTGTTTTCCAGCACGATGGCTTTTCCGCCAGAAACATCTGAAATAGTAATAGAGACATCGTCGGCAGCGAAACAAACCGATATCGCAGAAAGCCCAATAATTACCGCCAGAGCCGGTGTAAAAATTTTCCATAAAAGGGTTATCGTTTTCATCATTTCCTCCTCTATTTAAATTGTATGGAACCGTACACACACTTGTTGTTCATATAATATTCGCATGATGGGTGTTTACAAAAAATGATGGCGTTTCCGGGTTTTGTGTGGGTGAATTTATCCACCTTTATTTATGTATCTTGATTATGCCAAGAGGCGTTCAATTGAGCCACCTAATTTTCCCTCAAGCCCCACATAATCAAAATATACATATTATAAAAAATCTTGCCGGTAAAAAATACCCCACGCCGTTACAGAATAATGGCCATAATAGCCATTGCGGCATACCAACAATCATCTTGATATTTTTCGAAAATGGTGGGCTTTATACAGGACGCAAGCTAAAAAGAGTATTAGCGTAATATCAGCTGACGGCAAAATGGCACAGCGTTTATACTGTCTTTCAGCAGATATACCCCCTTGCCCATAGACGGAATTCTCATTGCCGCTTTATACGGGCCATGCCCTTTAATTTCACCAATTGCGCTTCCCGTGGCCGAATGGAGCTTGAGATGATATGCGCCCGCTGAAAGAATTTCGATACTCAGCGCCGCTGCGTCATTGGACATAGTGAATTGCTGTGCAATGCGGATCGCATCATGTGGCGAATGCTGCACGATTTTTTCCCCATAGGGGGAAAATCCGAGCTTATCCTTTGGGATAAGTTTGAAGAGCGATACGCGAAAGGCTTTTCACAGGATGAAAAACGTTGTGGTATACCGCCAGAATCGACTTCTTTTCAGCCTCATGGCCTGTATTACATAAACCATATGCTCGTGTTATGGGAATCGAAGCGATATGCCTATGGCCGCATAAAAACACAAATAAATTCCATGGGGGTGGTTCAGCGTGACCTATTTAAATTGCATGGTACCATACACACTTGTTGTTCATATTAATATTTGCATGATGGTCGTTGCACAAAGAATAATAAATAAGTATATTACTGATTAGTAGTCATTTTTTCAACTAAAAGGAAGCCCATGGTGACGCATAACAGACGGCCGGCCCGGATATTTTCCGACTGGCTCGATAAAACAATCGAAGAAGGTCCTGAAGGCAAAAAGCTTGCTTCGGGAAAAGAGCTTGCCGCCCAATTTGGCATTTCACCCAAAACCGTGCAGAGAATACTGGAGAAATACCGCAATGAAGGTAAAATCTGCCGAATTCGGAAACGGGGAACTTATGTCGGCAAGCCGGCACGAAATGCGGTTGAGTCGCCGAGCCACACTCCTCAAAGCAGTGCGATTTCGGCGGTATACGAAAGTATCGCTCAGGGTTATTTTAAACTGGGGACAGTGCTTCCGTCAATAAAATATTTCTGCATCCGTTTCAAATGTTCGGCAACAACCGTTTCGCAGGCATATCGTCAATTAGAGAAGCAGGGGTATATTACCAGAATAGGCAAGAGCTACTGGGTTGGCGCTAACCTGGAATCGATAGAGAAGTCGGCGTCCGCGTTTTCGGTTTATATTTTCAATCCATTCACCTACGATCTCAAGTATCTTTTCAACGAATCGCCGCTGGCGCAAGTATATCGGACAATGGAGCAGATTCTCTATGATGCCGGTGCAGTGATATATCACAAGAGCGCCGATGATTTTGAGAAAGTTATCAGAGATCTGCAGCATCGAAACCGCATGCCGTGGGGACTTGTTTTTCTCGGCGCCGACGACAAACGATTTCGACAATACATGCCGCCGCTTAAGCGATACCTCCAGGCCTGCCGTCCGTCTTCACCTCGTGTGGTTGTCGACTGGGTGCTGGGTGACTATTCGATTTGGCCCCCGGGTACTTGGATGATTAACCGCGGCAGTGTGCTGACAAGTGTATGCCGCTTGCTTACCCGGTTTATAATCGAGAACAATTTCAGGCATGTCGTCTGTTGCGGCCGCCATCCAGGCTCTTTATGGGGTTTCGACAGAATTATCTGGCCGATGATTAAAATGCGTACCGAACTCAGCGCCGCAGCGCCGCAAACGGAACTGAAGTTCGTTGTTGGCACCGACCGCACGCATGCCTCATTCGATTCATGGATACAGCCCTATGCATCGCGGATAAACAAAATGCAGTTGCTCATGGATAAATATGGAAAAACACCGGTTGATGCGCTCAAGCGGCAAATAAAATTCACTACTAAAGAACCGCTGTTCCCCTTGTCGCCCGAAACAGATCTTCTTATTTTCATGCAGTCCGCCGATGCGGCCCGGGCATGCGTGGAAGCACGCAATAAAAAAATAGCGATACCGGGCGATATTTCGATACTCTGCCTCGAAGACGATCCGGCATATTACCACGAGGGAATCTCGATCTGTGTTCCCGATTACTCACGCATCGGCTATATGCTGGCGCATGCCGTCCTGGGCGATATCCCAGTCGCGAAAACCAGCAAGGGTTTCATAAAAACCTATGGGAAATTGACGCAGAAGCTTACTACTCGATCTCAGTAATTTGACCACGCCGTCTCACGTTATTTGACCGGTAGGATGTA
>CAZPUS010000068.1:0-8862 GCA_964589825.1 uncultured Fibrobacterota bacterium
AACACTGTGGGTGAAAATGGCGTAAAAATGTGTCCACTTTTTCAGAGCAACATCAATATCATTTTTCTCGAATGCAGAGGATTACACATTCATCCACTCAAATCGAGGTAGAACCGTTTTTGTATCCATATGTTACACGCTTCATCAGCTTTGCCTTACTATAATTTGTCCGTCGCCCTAAGGCCTGAACTGAACGATTCTTATTGCATTCACGTTAAAAATGAGCCGACCAAAAAGGTTAACCCATAATATCCGAAAATGCCAGAGTGGTGCGGATGGTAGTTGATTTCGTGAACAAAATCGCTCAGTTCAGGTAATATAATTTCTCACCGGATACACACAGGCTGAGAATGATGGCCGCCGTTCGGAGTCTGCATTACCGCAATACACATACCCCTTGTACCGAAATTTCCTACATCGATTTTTTGCGTCTTCTGCGTATTCACACGAGTAAGTAATTTACCCTGGGGCGTATACAATGAAAGCGTCGCATTTTTCACTGCATCATCCACAACAATTGCGTTCTGGGTGACCCGGATCCCACTTGCGGCTTTCTTAAATGAATTAACGTGTGAAGTGACATCTGTCGCCTGACAATCCCAATTGCTGGGGCATGGCCAATCAAATGAGCTGATGTCCGCGGCTTCTCCACTTGTAGCGGTAATAACCGTCAGCCGCATGGTAAGCGGTGTAACCGAGCTTATTCCGGGTCCGTAACAAAAGCTCTTACTTCTTGCATCTGCCCACTTATTAGCATACTTCAAAACCGGCTTCATTTCATCATAATGATCATTAAAAGAGGCGGATGATTTCGTCCACCAATCTGACGGGGCCTGATTACCTGAATACACGCCCTTTGTTTTCCATTTGAGATCGCCGTTGCTCATGCACATTTCACCACCATCCCAACAGCAGATCTGGAAGTAAAAATCAGATGATACCGGATCCTGTTCCATTTCTGTCACTTCGATACGTACGTAGAATTCACCGCTGTAATACCCCAGATCCTCCCAGTTAGCATCTCCCTGCCATTCAATGGCTTTCCATCCGTCTCCTTTATCTCCTGTCCACGTAAGTTCACCATCGTATACTATTTGCTGATTTGCGTGTACTGTAGACATAGCACACATAATACTAAGGCATAGCCAGGAAATTGATTTTTTGTGCATCTACACACCTCCTATTATGGGGTTAAAAAAAACCACATTCTACCTAAATTGAGCGGTTGTTTTGATGAAAGCGGCTGTGAGCCGTGCTG
This sequence comes from uncultured Fibrobacterota bacterium, assembly GCA_964589825.1. Taxonomy (GTDB): domain Bacteria; phylum Fibrobacterota; class Chitinivibrionia; order Chitinivibrionales; family WJKA01; genus CAZPUS01. The sequence goes on from CAZPUS010000068.1 coordinate 1,259, forward strand.
CTATTGTGTTCTCGAAAACCATGGGGCAACCTTGTTGGTTGTCTCATCATTTTCGAGAATTTAAGATTAGTGCATTGCAGCAGTTTTAGCAAACAAAACCGCTCAAGTTAGGTTCTAATTATTTATATGGTACGACAAAGGACAATGAACGCTGGTACGCACCTGTTTGTACCTCAGCAATATACAAACCAGCCCTAATGTCCGAAAAACGTACCCGTGTACTGACGCCACCATGCATACCGCCGGATATATGGACTTGTTTTGTATCTATCAGCCTGCCATGCGAATCGAAAAGCCGTACCGTACCACCTTGACTTACAGCTTTCAGCGCCACTACAATCGTATGAGGTGAAGGCATGTATATCGTACACCGCTGCCGTGTTGCTGCTTTTTTCTGCCTTTTTGATGAGACATCCGTTATATCAACATATTTTCTCAGATCGGGATATATCTCATCCTCTGGACCAGTTACTAAAAAGGTCCCCGCCGCATTCTGCTTAACCTGATCGGGGACGTGTTTATCACATTCGGCAACTGTCCTGTCTTTGGAACATGAACGTTTATTGAATGAAACCATAACGGTTTTTTCCTTTTTCCAGTTTAACAACACCTGATTTGAGGAACACTCGCCAAAACGCCCGTGTCCCGGCCAGCCCAGACCCATGCATATCCACTGATCTGAATTTACGGAAAAGCGATTGCCCTGAAATCCCGTACCCACGGTAACCGTCTTATCACCACATACAGTGGCGATCTCGTCTGTATTGACCGCCCACTGGTTATAAGTATCACGGCCGATTAAAATTCGATTTTCCTTTTGTGTGTTCAGATCATCAACAATACCATCCCATGCAATAAGCTGAACATTGGCATGTGAAGGATCACTGGTCCAACAAAAATAAGTGCCACCCGGCGAAATTGCATTATTACATCCATATGCCACACAACCCCATTCTCTCCCCTGATGATAATAAATAGGACAATTAGTCGGGAGTTCACAGCTTCCGTCATTAGTCAATTCACACCGTACGTGATCGTTATACGCCGCATTATCGTCATCCACATCGGCACTTACCCTCATTCCATCCGCAGAGAGCGTCCACTGCCAAACCATATATTTAAACTGGAATGCCTCTACACTCTCTCCTGTTTTGTAATTTACCTTCATTACTATCTTTGACTTTTGTTCTTCTTTTTCCCGCCCCCCCTTATTGTAATATATCCAATCTCCTGCCGGCCAGCTCAAATAACCTGTCCCTGACGGTACCGTCACAAGATCCTGTTGCTGCCCACCATCTATATCGATAACCGATACATAGTCCGCATCGGCTTTTCGGTTAAAAAAGGCCACATAGGTGCCACTCACGTTTATGGTGGCCTGACGCGCTTCACCATCAAATATAGTATCAGCCGAAACGACATCATCGTTTTCAATAATATACTTAACGATTCGTCCGAATCCATTGTAATCATTCCACGCCCTGGTACCCTCCCATTGTTCGGACACCGCAATGCCATTGGTCGCATTCACATAGCTAATTGCTATACCAATTGTTATTACAGTTAAAATTACTTTGTATTGCTTCATTATCGGCTGCCTTTGTTAACTGGCTGAAAAAATACACTGGTTAGTTACAACAAATATTCCGACTTAGTTTCGATTGTATCCCGCATTCGTGTGTACAAATTTTCTATAAAATCGTCTTCTCCCCGCAGAGATACTCACACAATACACTCCTGATGGCAACAAAGGACGCCTTAGCGTATACGTACCCGCGCTATATTTTGTAAATTCAGCGGCACATGCTCCCCGTGCATTAAAATATCGTACATGCAGTGCGGTACCCGTACCTTTCGGATGGAAATAAACCATATCGCCTCGCAATGAAAGAGTCGACAGGGATACTGCTCCAACGTCATCTCTTAGCCTCCCGACATCATTGGAATTGTCTATATTCGACATTAAAGGCCAGGAATATTCCCACGTATGACCCGGCGTCCAGTCATCGTCGCCGTATTCGTACGCTCCCAGATCAGGCGAATCACCTACGTAATCTACAGGTTCGATTTCAGATACCACCTTACCGGAGTCTATTGCCGCAGAGCCTTCTTGCAGGCGATAATTACCAGCCGCGGTATCCACGAATTTCCATAGTTCGGTATCAGTATATACATCAAGATTGTTTACAGCTACATCATTTTTTTCCTGATGCGTTTGATCTTGCCATTCTTCAAATGTCTGCGAGGCGTATAGATCTTCGCCATGGTCGTGGCCGATAAACGCAAAGGTGTTATTATAAATGCGCCATTCCCTGTATGGGGTGGCAAGAGTAATGAATCTGGAGCCTGTTTGACGATGTGGGAAAAATACATTGTGATGAATATGTACATTTTCCCCACCTCCCCCGTCAAAATATATATAGGTCGCCGGCCCTCGTGCATAACAGTTCCTCCACCAATTATAGGAAATGTTACTATTATTGCCATGTGGTCCGTAGGAATAATATAATGCTCCATCTTTGGTAAATAACATACCATTGTAAATGTCGCACAATTTCAGGGTTTGATATCCCGGTTTTTTGCCGGAAAAACTTATACACTGCCTGCTTGCATCATGCAGGGACGTCTGTTGTACCGTACAATGTCCTCCTGAGATACAGACACTGCCTATTTCCGAATACCCCATAGCATAAATGTCACAGTTATTAACCTCATTGTATTCTCCGTCCAGCCGCATCATCTCTCCTGCTGAATAGGCAAAAGAACTCCTTGAAATAACATTCTCGGAACCGGATACGTATACACCTACCCCCCACCCTTTCTTTTCGGTAAGTGTATCGAAGTCGTATTTCACATATTCATGAGACCGGTCAAACTTGTAAATATAATGTGTCAAATACTTAAAATGAGCCTCCCTTATCTCACAACCCGTTGCACTATCCATAGATATACTTCCCCCTATGCCATGGATTTTTTTGATGTGTACATACTCCCGCTGATCCAGATCTATCACTATCGGTCGTCTTTTTGCACTCACATACATCGAATTCGGATCCGCGCCATCCTGTGCCCACAGGTATGCATACCCGTCTTCCAACACCCATTCTTTTTCTGTATCAAGAAGTGAGCGCTTGCCGGAAATATATCCTCCTTTTGTAGTGCCGCGCCATTGTCCACCCCAAACTTCCATATGCACTTTATCTCCGTCTTCTTTTGAAGATTCGATATAGCCCGACTCATTAACAAAATAGCCCACCTTCCATACCGTTGCTCCCTCGAAATAATCTTCAGGCTGTCCTTTAATCCCATCGGGCAGTGGGTAATGCGTACCGTCACCGTATAGTTCATCATCTGGTGCAAATTCTATCCACAGGTCTTTGCAATACCCGTATCGAGCCCATCCCAAATCGTCGCATTCAGGTCCCCCAAAATCGAATTCCCACAAAACCGGCACTGCGAGCTGCCGTGGCAAATCTTTGTTGGGGTACCCATAAGGTCCCTGGGGACACCCATACTCAATATATTCACACATAGTTGCCGTATCATATTCCTGGTAGAGATTCGGATGCCGCGCCTCTATCATCATTTCGCTCTCGACATATAACTGATTAAAACCCGGTCCCAGGTCCCAGTCCATCTGTGTACGATAGATATTGCCTTCGTATTGTTCCCACCCTGTAAGCTTTTGTGCAGCGCTTATCACCACAGTTTCGTTCTGATAAGCCTCGAATGTTATAGGAGACTGTGAAGTACCGGATGCCCCCGGACGAAGTGTTTCGTAATATATTCCCTCTCGAATATAGCAATGATCTCCCGCCTTCATTGTGTCGGCTGCGTGAGAAATCGTTTCAAACGGCTCTTCAATGGTTCCGGGATTAGTATCTGCACCATCCGGTGCCACATAAAAGGTGTCCGCACCGGCAAACAATGCCATACACATACAGAGGATTACAGCGGTACGGGTACATCTACCTGTGATTTTTGCCTTAGTTGGGCCCGTAACATTTCGCATTATGATTATATCTCCTATTAAATTAATGGTGTAATATTTCAATTCTGTTTTATAAAAATATAATAAAAAAATTAAATTTATGTGTTTTTTTTCATATTACATGTGTTTTTTTTTCATATATAGAAGAAATTCCTACACACACATAAGACATATAATAATTTTTCGAAGCCGCGGATTAATGAAAAACAAAAAAAAGCTTGGTTAAATTTATTATTGGATCAGGACGAAACGGCGACAGCGACATAGCCCTTACGCACGACATGTACCTATAAGATAAGTAATAAGGTTCTCCACTGATTTGAGTGAATAGAGTATTTGATCTTTGAAAACTGCATATCATCCTAATATAAATCACTCCATAAAAAGTAGCCTTTTGAGACGGGTACGCATGTGATCGGTCGGCCGTATTCTTAACAACGAAAAGGGTTTAATTTGATAAATGTCCTGTATACAAAAAGAGCATATGGCTACAAAACTGGCAATAAGCTAAAGGATGTCCTTTTCCTCCCATGCGGTGGATTACACATTCATCCAGTCAAATCGAGGTAGAACCAGTAATAAAAGCAGGCAATGGAGGGCAATGACCTCAAATCATCCTATGCCCCTTTCATCGACAGCAGCACCTATCCGATGTGCACATATAAAAAAGGGTGGCATTGACCGAAGTCATCTGCCACCCCGGGCAAGAAACAGGTGGGCAAAAAATAAAGAAGGGGCTAGTGAAGTTTTATTCTTTTCTATCTTTATCATCTACGTTACGACGCCCGGCAGGCAAATATTGTGCGGATCTAAAAAAAGTATATTCACTTTTTCGAATCGATTCCACACCCATATCAGTGATGCTCCGACACCGTTTTTTTCACCTGTTCGAGCGTCTACAGCACTGTCGGCGTCGTAGCGATCGCGGGCTGTTGCGTGTAACGCAGCACAAGTCATTCATTTATTGTATTATTTTTGAGGACATAACTGCAATAGCCACTTTTTTATCCGGGAGCACTGCCCATGAGAATGAATATAGAGAAAGACAAATACGGTGGCATGGATGTACTTATCATGTGGGGCAAAATCGCGGATGAAGAATCGGATAAGCTTTCAAAGCATCTGCATAAACTGAGCACCACGGATAAAAAAGCCGCGATAGTCGATGTGAGTGAAGTCTCTTTTATCGAAAGCTATGCATTGGGACTGCTTGTACATTATTCAAAAGCAATGACACACGAAGGCAAAAAGCTTTACATATGTAACAGTAATACCGATCCGAAGTCAATGCTGCAGTGGCTTTTTAAATTAACGAACCTGGGCAGAAAAGCACTGACGATCGTATCTTCGTACGAAGAAATCCCTCCCCTGCAATAGCGCCGAAGATGAATTGCTTCCGTGTAACCGGGCATGACGGATCTATTGGCTCTCAGATTACACCACGGCTTGTATCTAAACTGTAAGACAGAGGAATTGATGTCGCTCTGAAAACACCGCTACACTTTCCCCAGTCGTTTATACTCAAATCCGCCGAGCTTGTCCAAACCTTTTCCTGTTTTTTGATTTACTGCGCCGGGCGCATTCGCCACATACAGCGTTTTTGTATTGTACTTCTTTTTATTGGTGTGTTGACATACCTGTTATGGTTTAGCGTAATAATACTCCGGGCTTCGGTATGTCAAGAAATTCAGTAACGGTTCAAGTCGATATTCAAACCGCAAACGCAGATAAGGCCTGTATGCCCCTGATTTAAAAATCAGAGGCTTTACAGGTGAGATTATTCCGCGTTATGTGTTGAACCGATCAATTACCACAGCGTCTTAAGGGCGTCGTGGCGAAGGTTTTCTTCTTACTATACCTTCTACCGTTACGGTCTCTACCGTACCCAGGGTTACTGTCATTGCAGCCGCGCCATGCAGGGCTTCGGGCAGGACATATGCAAGGGGTATTTTATAACTCGCACTTTTGCCCGATACCACCGTTATAGTGGTGGCTCCGGTATATAGAAGCGTATCGACACCCCAGACCCTCCCATATACGTTCAGTTCAATACGATTGGAAACCCCTTCCGGGCTTGCATGAAGATAGTCATGTGATAACCGCACTTCATTGCGTTGCAGTGATTTCTTAGTAAACGATGAATCGGCCTTGCTTTTGCCGTTAACAACGAGTTCACATCGGTTAACCGCAGCAGGAATGGGCCTAAAAACCGCCTTCAGCATCGAATACTGTGCATACAGGTAGAGGGCGACATCTGCAGTGTCAAAGGGAACAATGGTAAAAACCGTATCTCCGGAGTGAACAACCTTTTCGTTGCGATCCATGGACATCACACTAAGTCGCCATTTCACCATATCGTTTTTGCTGCGCGCAACCAATCCCGAGTAGGTTTTGCGTTCCGTGCGCTGTTGGCTCCCTCCGGTAAGAGTGAGCGTATCATACAATGTATCCTGCTGCTTTGCGGAAAGGGCTATATATAAGGTGTGCATTTCTATATCTGCGCTTTTTGCCACTTTGTGTAATGCGCCAACTTGTCCGGCATGCAACGTTACATGCACCGAGCCGGTCTCCGGGCTGTGTTCGGGTTCAGTCAACGTATTGTGCTTTGCACATGATACCATACACGCGACTGCAACAGCGACGATCGTGAAAATGGTGTAGCGCATACTACCTCCCTTGAGGATATGTGAAAAAATAAGGTGAAAAACCGGCTATAAGGCCAAACGTGCGTTGCGTATGTATACCGCTGTGTTTTAAACCTCTTTATCTTTATTGTATGCAAGTACCATACCATAGTACGTAACCGGAACATGAAGGGAAATAGTCTTTTTCAGATTTTGCAGTATGTCTTTTCAACAATATTTGAAGGATGAAAAGGCTCAACCTGTTGTTTTAAATGAAGCTGAGTGCCGGGCGGATATTTGAAAAGCGAGTAATATGGCAGACAAGGCTCATTCGTTACAAATAGCATATCGGATCATACAGAGACGGTGTATTTGGGTATACCACGGGAAAAATGTGCGTTATCATACAGAAAATATTACCACCCGAGAGGGTTATTTTATTCGCGTAATCTGCTGCCATCCGGACTGCTTTGGCGTTGCTGCAAATGATGAGCAATAAACACGGTTGATCACCCATTTTGAAACATGAAAAACCTGCACGACGCACCGCAGCTTTCATCAAAGCAATCGCTCAGTGTCATTTGAAGCAAAACAGGGATGTTGTTCGGCACATTTTGGGGAAAGGATCAAGGAGAGTGATGTTGTTGCCCGTTAATAACCAACAACTTATAATTAGGTAATTAGGGGACGGTGGCTTTTTATATTTTTAAGCGGTATCACTATACCTCTACTTACTATTTCTGCGTTTTTCGTAACTAACGAGCCCTTAAGTAGTTATAATTGCATGCCAATTCCGGAACAACTCTCATATTAAGGCCATGCGGCAAGGGGGACAGGCAACGCAAATGATACCTTAAAAATATAAAAAGCCACCGTCCCCTATTATTACGCATAAAAAAAGGACTTACGCGAAATTCGTAAGTCCTTGTTTTTTCTGGCACGCCCAGCAGGATTCGAACCTGCGGCCTACGGATTAGAAATCCGTTGCT
>CAZPUS010000069.1:0-8514 GCA_964589825.1 uncultured Fibrobacterota bacterium
GGTTGTATATAGGTATTGGTTACTCTTCAATTTATTGTGTTAGAAAGTGGGTTATCCACCTATGGCTCCACCGGACGGAAAACCTGATGTACGTATACAATGGTTATCTGAGCAAACAAAAGATCGAATAAAATCGGTAATTCATTTTATCCCTTTTACGCTGAGACGTATTACCGCCCATAAAAGACAATGGCCTGATTTTTTGCTCATTGGTGCGCATAAATCCGGCACGACATCCTTTTTTGAATATCTTATACAACACCCCGATATTTTTCCCCCATTCACTAAAGAGATTAGCTTTTTTGATTTTAACAGAGATAGACACCTTTCGTGGTATCGTGCACATTTCCCTCTTATATACATTGGGGAAACCACTGCTATTACTGGTGAAGCTACAACCAATTATATTTTCTGGCCGGATACCGCGAAAGCAATATCGAATTTTTCTCCACGTCTTAAACTGATTGTGTTGCTTCGAAATCCTGTAGATCGTGCGATTTCGCATTATTGGCACAATGTAAGACGAGGCCGTGAAAAGTTACCCATGATGAAAGCTTTTAAAAATGAATCTGAAAGGATTCCATTTCATAGTTCTGAGGAAAATAAAATTCAATATGACAGGGCTCAACAGTATGCACTTTTTCATTATTCATATATTAAAAGAGGCATGTATGCAGAGCAGTTGAAAAGGTTTCTGCGTTTTTTTTCGCGCGAGCAGTTGTTAGTGCTGCAAAGTGAAACACTTTTTTTACAACCTGTCAAGTTAATTAAAGAGACGTTCGCGTTTCTTGGAGTAGATTTTGGCTACATACCAGATGACTTGACGCCAAGAAGAGTTGGTAACTCTGAAAAAGAAGAAGATAGAGAAGCACGTAATTATCTGCGATCCATTTTCCATCCAGCAAATCAGGAGTTATTTAATCTTTTGGATACCAGATTCGATTGGGATTGATTTTTTTTAGACCTAAATGGAGTGCTTGTTTTGATGAAAGCTGCTGTGAGCCGTGCTGCTATTGTGTTCTCGAAAACCATGGGGCAACCTTGTTGGTTGTCTCATGATTTTCGAAAATATAAGAGTAGTGCGGATTGTAGCAGATTGTGCGAACAAGACCGCTCAAGTTAGGTAAAATAAAGAATAGATATTTATGAAGATATTGCAGCTGCTGTACGATGATTTGGGAAATCCGTGGCTAAACGGCGGGGGACCTATAGCCGTAAGAATTATTGCTGATTATATGGCAGCGCATGGGCATAGTACTATGCTGGTGTGTGGTAATCATCCAAATGTGCGCATGGATAAAACTCAGAATAGCAAGATTGAGATAACAAGAATAGGTACAGGTACATGGGGGTACTTCATTTCGCGCGTGACGTATGCACTTTCTGCTTTTTATTATTTGTTAAGGAATATTAACAAGTATGACATAGTGGTAGATAACACTAGTCCGTTTTCCCCGACATTCTCGTTTCTTTTTTCGGGGAAAAAGCCGGTTGTAGCGAATGTGACTGCGTTATTTCGGGAAATGACGTTTAGAAAGAACCTGGCCTATGCGCTGCCGTCATTCTTCTTTGAAAAAATAATACTTTCTTCTTATTGTTACTATACCACGATTTCACCCTTAACTAAAGAATATATCCCTAAATCGAAAAAATGTTTTATTGTACCTGTAGGCATAGATCTGGAAGAAATCCCCCTGGCTGATAATGTACTTAAAGAAAATTATATTGCTTTTTTGGGAAGGCTGGAGATGTTTGGTAAGGGGATTGATATACTCATTAATTCTATAGAACAAATAAAGGAGTATTGCAGAGAACACGGATTAAAGTGCAAAATAGCAGGTACGGGAAAAGATATGGCAAAGCTTAAAAGAATGATAACACAAAAGAAAATTGAAGACATCTGTCAATGCATTGGAAGAATAGATGGAGGGGAAAAGTACGAGTTTTTGCAAAAAGCTATGCTTCTGGTATTTCCGACCAGGTTCGAATTATTTGGAAGAGTTGCTATAGAGGCCCAGGTGTGCGGGACTCCGGTTATAGGCTCTGATATACCGGCATTGAAATTTGCGGTTTCTGATGGAAACAGCGGAACATTACTACCCCCGGAGCGTTTTGATCTGTTTGCCAGCGAAATGTTATCATTTTTAAAAGATTCGGAAAAAAGAGAACGTTATTCCCACAGTGCAATTAATTATGGCCGTCAGTTTGACAGGAGGATTTTTCTTAAACGTCGTCTTGATGCGTATAATGAAATAATTGCTGACCATTTACGTAGAAAAAATAGAATATGATATATAAAAGAGTTATTAAAAAAGCGTTGAACAGAATGCTGTTTTTTTCAGGCATACCTGCAGTTGTGTCAGGAAGAAACAAAAGATCTGTTAAGATATTGCTTTATCACCGGATATGTGAACACGAAAGCGGTACTTTTAAGAACAATTCACGGGTTACTCCATCAGCATTTCACCGTCAAATAAAGTATCTGCATGATAACGGCTATTCTTTTATTTCATTACAAGAAATTGCAGCGTGCGTGAAAAACAATGAATTGCTTCCTTATAAAACCGTGGCGATTACATTTGACGATGGATACAGAGATAACTATCTAAATGCCTGGCCGGTTCTTAAAAAGTATAATGTCCCTGCAACCATTTTTGTAACCACATCGTTTATAAAGGGTAAACACACTATTTGGCTTGATACAGTTGATTTAGTGGTTAATCGGACCCAAAAAAAGAAGGTGTATTATAACGGGCATACTTTCGACCTCTCTTCTGCTGCAGGAAGATATACATTATTCAGATATACAGTAAATTTATTGAAATTGAAACAAAAGGATGAAATTAAAGCAGGTGTTGAAGAATTATGTCGGGTATTAGATTGTCATGTAGAAGATAAACCGGATGCACGGACCAATCTTTCTTGGGATGAAGTAACACAGATGCAGCAAAGCGTTGTTTCGTTCGGTGCACATGGATGTGTACACATTTCATTAGCTCATCAATCGGATAAAACGGTGGAGAATGAAATCGTATCCTCAAAAAGAGCAATTGAACAACATACAGGCACTGTGTGTGACACGTTCGCATATCCTTATGGTCAGGATTATAATTACGATGGAAGAACCATTTCGATTCTCAGAGATAATGGGTTTGTGTGTGCATGTGCAGTAAATGAGCGCTTCAGTATTTTTCCTCCTGATTTATTGCGATTAACCCGCATAAGCATAGAAGGTTATGACTCGTTAATCGATTTTAAATGTAAGCTTTCAGGCATTTCTGTGTTACGGCTGAATAAATAATTCATTGCCAATAAGCGGATTACTATGCACATTCCGATGAAATCCTGTATTTTTTGTCCGATTATTGCCTGTTTTTTTATTACCCGTTGATAGCGGCGCATGCAGTTTATAATATGCCGCCTCTCATCCTCAATCCCGTATCGAAAAGAGTCCTTTCATGACACAAAGTAAAAATCGGCAGTCGCCAACCCCCGCAGAATCATCGCACTCCTCATTTGCTGCGTTTTTTGAAAAACGATGGATGCCGCCGTTGCTTCTTATCCTTGTCGGTGTGCTTTACTTTTTACCCCACCTCAGCGGGAATGTAATGATCGCCGGGTCCGATGATTCTCCCGACGACTGGTACGAAAAGGGGTATTATGGCGGGACGGTAGAGAATATTGACGACCGTATTTCCCCGAAAAATGCTGGAACCAATGTGATGGACAGGCGCTTCGGCAAATTCATTAATCCGGCATTCGGTTTTTATTATATCTTTCCCAAATATTATGCGCGTACCCTGGAGTACCTGTTCTGGACAATCGTGGCCGGGTTGCTGATGTACTGGTTTCTCAGGTATATGGGAGTGTCCCGATGGATTTGTTTTATCGGGGGGCTCGGTTTTATGTGTATGCCGGCAATGCAGTCTCTTGTCCTCGCAGGACATTTTGCAAAGATGGAGGTGATCGCGTTGATACCCGGGATCATGTTATGCACCGAGCAGTTATTGCGTAAAGTGTCGTGGCCTGCAATGCTGGGCCTTCCGGTTTTTATCGCCTTTAGTATTTACTCCAGGCATCTGCAGATGGCGTATTTCGTATTATTGCTGATGGGTCTTTACTTTGTGGTAAAAATGCTTTATGCATTTGTAAAAAAGGAGGTGACATTCAAAGATGCGCTGGCACGCGGCGGGGCGTTTGGTTTTTCGCTGGTGCTTGCGGCTACCATGACCGCCATGTGTACCTTCCCCGCAATGCACCATACTCAGCAGGTTTCCAAACGCGCCGGAGGAGTAGGGTATCAGTACGCTGCCTCCTATTCACTTCATGCTGAAGAAGCGCTTTCTTTTATCGTTCCCGATTTTTCGGGATGGGGAGGGACGTATTGGGGTGAGAATCCGCTGAAGCTCAATTCAGAATATTTCGGAGTCGTATTCGTGGCGCTTGCCTTTTTATTCTTTTTGTACAGACGCCGCTCGTTTTACGAGTATGTCTGGGCCGGAATAATCATATTCGCTTTTCTCTTTACACTCGGGCCAAATACGCCGGTACACAGGATGGCCTATCATCTCATACCCGGGATCAAATCGTTCCGTGCACCAAGCATGATGTATATATGGGTTTTTTTCGGGGGTATCGTAGTTGCGTGTTTTGCCATGGAGGAGCTGATTCGTGCCAGGATAAATCTTTCCGCACTGCAGTGGAAAAGGGTGATGTGGATTTCGGGGGCATGTGTAGCCGTATTGTTTATACTTATGCTCACGGCACCGTCGATTGCACGGACAATGGGACCCGGTGAGAATACACGCGGGTTTCGGGCGCTTATGCAGCACATGGGGCAGATACGTGCGGGCGCGATTGTCGCATTTATCTCCGTGGCGATGTTTTTTGCAGTCTATTTTATGTGGGTTAAAGGCAAAATTCCCTTCGGGGTATTTGTGGGTACTATTGCTGCTGTCGTGTTATTCGACGCCATTCGGGCCTCACGGCCGTTTCTGGCGCACGCAACCAAGCCAAAACAGGCCTATAAAACCCATGTGGCGTCCATCAATAAATTGTCCCGGTATTTTAATGAAGAGGATGAGTCCTTATACAGGGTGCATACCATGCTCGGAATGGGCAAAAGTGTAATTCCGGATGTAGAGCTTGCCGCACGCAGGGACGATTTTATGAACAAACGCTTCCATCATTTGTATACTGCACTTACCAACGCCCGGTCCATGCGGCAATTTAAAAACATCCTGAGTTTTTTGAATACAAAATATGTAGTCACCGGTGCGCGGACACAACTGCCCGTATTAAAAAAAATCGATGAATTGTCCTTATATTCGGGAAAGATCAAGGTGCATGTATACAAAAACTCCGATTATTTTCCACGGTATTATTGTGCGGACGAGATTATCGTACGTGAAAATCCCCGTGATGCCATCTTCGATAAATTGCGTGCTTCGTCATTGTCTCCCGATTTTGCACTCATCGAGCCGCAGCACTCGCATCTGGTCGAAAAGGTTGATCAGGCGGTCGATTCCGCAGATACGGCAATCGGGCGATGTGAGGTAGAAGTCCTTACATACGATGCACGTCAAGGCCATTCGGTGGTAAAGGTCGATAGCGATGCGCCGCGTGTACTCATATGTTCGGAGAATTATCTCAAAGGATGGCGTGCGACTGTCAACGGGGAACCTGTCGAGGTTTTTGCAGTTAATTATTTGTGGAAAGGAGTGGTTATACCTGCCGGGGAATCGAGAGTCGAATACACGTTCAGCTCTTCGATCGCCACGAAGTATCGAAAGGTAACTGCCGCAAGCGTTGCGCTGTATATACTTCTTGTTATTGGCTATGGCGTAGTTGCCGTACGGAGCGGAAACCGCCGTGGTGCTTCTGTATGAAAAAAGTATCCTGCAGCGTTGCGAGTGTAAAGTTACCGATTGACGCAGGGGGAAAAGGTGGATATGCCGTGCTGTTTCGATCCCGTGTATAGCGGTGCACGTGTAATATATGCCTGTTTCGGTCCTGATGGGTGGGAGGATTTGCAGTGGGGCAGCTCTGCGGTTGGCGTATACCGTGATACCCGGTTGCTCAGAACTCTTTGTGCAACGAGGGTTTTATCCATGAACGGTACACGTAACAGCCCACGCATACCAGAAGGTAGACGCCCGCGGCCAGAAGAATAATCAGTGCGCCTGCCGGGAGATCGGGAGCGTAGCTGAGTGCGATTCCGCTGCTGGTATAGGCGGCGCACAGCAGTATCGCCCACACCATTATTACCCAGAGCCGATGTGCAAAATGGATCGCAGTAGCGGCAGGGAGTGCAAGAAGTGCGATGACCATTATTATACCTACGATATGTACCATCACTACGATGCATAAAGATGCAAGGCACAAAAGAAGAATGTAAAGCAATCCGGTGCGTATCCCGCGAAGACGCGCAAATTCTTCATCAAAGCTCATCGCCTGCAGCCGGTAATAAAAAATAACGGTAAATATAACGATAATCACATCGAGCAATGCCATAATCCACAGTTCACGGGCTCCCACCATGAGAATATCCCCGAACAGGTAACTCATCAGATGTGTTGTATACCCGGGAGTCGCAAAGACGAAGAGTATTCCCAGCGCCATTCCGGTTGCCCACAGCGCACTTAATATCGTATCTTCGCGCTGGTTGCCGTATTTTGAAAAAAGACCTATGATCACAGCGGCACAAATCCCGGCCGCAAGGGCACCATGCATTGGCACGATGAATTCCCAGCCGTAGTGATGACGAAGAAATATTACCGCCCCGATGCCGCCAAGTAACGTATGGGCTATTGCACCGGCAATCGAGGTGATACGACGCACGGTAACGAAGGTACCGATAATACCGCATGCAACAGAACCGAGAAGGCCTGCCACAAGCGCGTTCTGAAGAAAAGGGAATTTAACCAGTGCCGAAAAGAATTCACTCATGCGTACCACCCTCTTGTGCACCACAGCAGCGGTGATCGTGACGTACCAGCATCATATCACTTCCGTAAAGTTCGCGCAACGCATCTCCGGTAAGATCCCGGGTAGGATGAAACTTTGCGGTTCTGTTTACGCACAACACACTGGTCACTATCGAAGAGACGACCTCCAGGTCGTGCGACACAAAGAGTATGGTCATATGCGTACTGAGTTGTTTAAGAATTTGATAAAGCTGATGGCTTGTGTGCGTGTCAACATGTGCAGTCGGCTCATCGAGCATCAGGATTTCGGGGGAAGAGACCAGCGAGCGTGCGATAAGGACCCGTTGCCGCTGTCCGCCCGATAATTCGGCGAATGCGGCATTGCGGATTTCACCCAGTTGCATTTTTTCGAGTGCTTCCATTGCATTGTTCGTGTCGTTTTTAGTAAAGAAACCGAGTGGGCGTCTCTCTATTATTCCCATTCGGACAACATCGAGCACACGAACGGGAAATTGCGGATCGTAGAGCGTCTGCTGGGGCACGTAGCCGATACGTGTACGCGATTTTACCGGTGATTCGTCAAACAGGCGAACCGTACCATGTGTCGGTGTTTCGAGTCCGAGTATCAACCGAAGAAGGGTGGTTTTCCCCCCGCCGTTTGGACCGACGATAACCACGATTTCACCCGATTCAATACTGAAGGTAATATCTTCGAGTACCGGGTGAGTATTATAAGAAAAATAAACGTGCTGAAGCTCGATCTGTTTCATTGGCTGTCCTTTTTATCAGCAGCCGAAGAGAGCGCACGTGAAATAGTGGCGCCCACATTGGAGAGGTTTTCGATATAGTCATAAGCCAGTGGATCGATTGCGACTACTGTGGCATTTAGTTTGTTTGCAATGGGCTGCACACGTTTTTCTGGAAATTGCGGTTCGACAAATAACGTCGTGATTCCCCGTTTGTGTGCGGTATCCAACACCGTTGTAAGATAACGAGCAGTGGGGGCTTTGCCCTCTAATTCTACGGCCATCTGTTTCATACCATAGCGATGGGTGAAATAACCGAATGCAGGATGAAATACCAGTATTGTTTGTCCGTTGAGAGGACTGAGCATCCTCTCGAGGTTCAGGTGCAGTGAATCCAGCTCGTGCACGAGCGCTGCATTGTTTTTGCGGTATGCGGCGGCATGGGAAGAATCGATTGCAACAAAGCTGCTGCACATATACGAGGCGATCGATTTCGCTCTGACCGGATCGAGCCAGATATGCGGGTCCATGTGGTGGCTGTGCTCGTGTGTGTGATGCGCCGCGTCTTGCTTTTGTGCAGTAACGCCATGTTCCATGGGGCGCAGTGTGACGGCATTCCGGGTATCGACGACTTCGAGATCCGGGACAAGGCTTTTCACTTTTTTCAAAAGAGAGGTTTCAATTTCAATCCCGATACGAAACCAGATATCCGCATTGCTCAGCTTCTGCAGCTGTGAGGGAGACGGTGCATACGTGTGCGGATTCTGATCACCCGGTATAAGCGTATGTACATCGGCGTAAGAGCCTGCAATACGACTGGCCAGATATGCCTGTGGTGGAAT
>CAZPUS010000070.1:0-8374 GCA_964589825.1 uncultured Fibrobacterota bacterium
CGGTAACACAGGCAATGAGTCAGGCAGGTAAAGTCTCTCTTGAGCTGTATGACATTCATGGCAAACATGCGGGTACGCTTATTAACGGTCGTATTGACGCGGGACATTATACTTTTACCCGAAGTATGCGCAGGTATGCTGCGGGATGGTATCTTTTTAAATTAAGAACAGGTACAATGGAGGTAGTTGAAAGCGCAACATATATACGATAATGAATGATGTTTAAGTATATATTACCGGTTTGAGAACAAAAAAGAGGCAACGACGCTTGGGACAAGATTAAATGATGTATAGATCTTATACACTCGACTTGTCGTGTTCGTTCGAACGGGTAGATATGAAGCAATGAAAGCGTATATTGCATTAAATGCTTTTATCGAGAACGTACAAAAATAGTTACCAAAATATTTTTGCATAAGGAATAGTGTATGTTTTTATTAATAATATTTTAAGGAGGGGTTATGCAAAAGCAACGTAATGTGTTTTTTGCAGTACTCGGGTTGATACTTGTGGCACGGGTGTGGAGCGTATCCATAGAAGAAAATACGACTTCGCCCAAAGGAATAGACGGTTGTCTGAAAATAGAAACTCCTGCGGCGACGTATTATTACAAAAATAGCGGAGGGGGATTCGCCAGTATTATAGACAAGGACGGGAAGGATTGGGTCGGCCACAGTAGTTCTTCAAAGTCCGAGGGCAATTGGCGTGGGATTCCTCAGGCAAATGATATAAAATTCAGGCCGCAGTTTTCAGATGCGACCACGACTGTAGAGTCAGAGTCCAGTGATAAAATCGTGATAAGTTCCAGCACGGATAAAGGTGAATGTACATGGACATTCTATCCATCCCACGTGACGTGGAACGTTACCCAGGCGAGTGATAATTACACCTTGTCTTATGAAGGTGCACCATATGATGATTTTGATGCAAACGATGTATACTATGTAACCTCATCCGATGCAAAAACTTCTATAGGTAGTGCGCCGGGTAAGGGTGAAATAGAAGGTACGTCAGGTCAGGGTGAATGGGCTTATTTCGGCCATGAATCCACCAGCAGAGCACTTCTTTTCATTAATCATGAGGATGATAACGTAGACGATTATGTTGGTTCTCTCGATCATATGACTGTATGCGGGTTTGGAAGAAGCGGAGGCGGAACTGATTATGAATTTACTCAAACGCCACGTTCTTTTTCCATTGGTTTTATGGAAAGTGCGTCTGAATCACAGGCAGCGGAGTACGCTGAGAAAGCCATTAATGAGGAATCGTGGTTCACAAGCGCTATACAGCATCGCAAAGCCATGAATTCTTCTACGCAGGAGTCCTTTTCGCTGTCAATGATAGAGCGGATTGAGGTTTTTGATGTGAGTGGAAAACTGGTGACTACGCTCACGAAGAGTCAGCTTGGTGGATCTTCCGATTTGCGACAGATTTTGCATCGTGGAATTACCGCGAGTCGATCAGGTCTGTATCTGCTTCAGGTAAAAACCGACCGTGGAATTTTGCATCGCAGGATTATGCTGAAATAGAAATGAGGAGTAACTGGTATTAGAATTAAAATCATGTGTAATGAAAACAAAACCGTTCAATTGGTTAAAAGTTTTTTATCTGAGAATCAATGTGGTTGTTTACTTGCCGTTATAAATAGTATCTTTAATTTATTACGTGAAAAGTAGTGAGTGCATCTTTTTATGTATAGTCATATGAACGTATTTAATAATTTGATTTTTTATTTTATCAATTAAACGGAGGAGGAGTATACTATGCTTTTTCGACTAATGCTCATGGTGGGGGCTGTGTGTTATCTGGCCACTAATGTTTTTGCGGTAGACGGTTTTGCCGTTAGTATTGCCGGTGGAACCGGGACACTTCAACATTATGGTGCGATAAATGGAAAAGTAATGCGCTACAATATTGAAAACGATGAAGTAACCGGAACAGTGGAACTGGCTTCTGATAAAAAATACAGTCGTCCGGTTATAAGTCCTGACGGAAATAATGTTGCTTTTGTGCGCGATGATGGCAAAATTTGTATGGTTCCCAGCGGGGGCGGCAGCATAGTAGAATTGTGTGATGCACATGAAAACAGCCAGATCGATTTTCCGGTTAATGACTATGTCTATTTTACAATGGGGTCGTTCCACGAACATCCGGAATCGGGAGAATTAAAGAAGGTTAATATTTCCAGCAAAGCCGTGGAGGATATAGGTACGGTGAAAAATGACGGCTGTAGCGGCGATGCGGGACTCGCACAGTTTCATGTGGCAAATGACGGAAAGAGTGCGGTTGTGCGAAGTGACGACGATAATAGCAATACTGACCCCTACGGTCGAATAATGCCTTTGGACCTCAGCGCTTCACAGATTTGTCTGGATGAAAGCAAGATTACAGGTGGTGGATGGCATTGTGCCGCCGGAGTATCGTCTGACGGGAATTATATAATAGACGGCTGGCAAGGACATGACGGTTTCGATATTAAAAAATATGATTCCCCGTCAAGCAAAGAAACGGATTTTAGAAACAGTGATGCGCTGAACTGGTCACCCGGAGGTGGGAGTGTTAATGACAATCACGCGATATTCAACAGCGGGGGAGCTACGAACCATCCGCATTGGATGTGTATCGTAGTCGGTAGTGATGCGCACGATGCACGGGAAGCTCAAATTTTGATTAACTGGAATGATCAGAAATGTATTAATGTGACCTCGGGCAGATCGAGCGATGTAGATCATGGTGATTTCTGGGTTGGCGATCTGAGCTCCGTGTCACACGATTACTTTATGAATCGTGAGTTTCGCCCTGCAGTCCAAATTGGGCCCAACGGCATTCGTGTGAACGATGATGCGGCTGCTTCCATATCGATCTCAAATGTATTGGGAAGAACTGTCGGGTATCACAGGAATGTTACCGGAACTCTTAAATGGAATGAAGCTTTTTCTGGATTACACTCTGCGTCGGCAGGAGTCTATCTTCTCAAAATTCATGGAGATAATGGCGCTTCATCCGAAACAATACGGTTCAACTACATCAATGAAAAGTAACAGAGCACTCCCCCGGATAAAATGCAATTGCACAATGATAAGAAGTTAAACAGAACCCACAGAGCAAGTAAAATACTTGCCCTGTGGGGGGGGCTGTTGCTCAGCATGTTGTTGCTGATGAGCAGATGCGATATAGCGGACCCTGAGGGTAAAAGTCACCCGCAGGTTGCTGTTTCTTCACTCATCACCAGGGATGCGTCCCCGGCGTTATACGGTACCTTGTACAATGCTCACAGCAAAGAGATCGTTGTTTCGGTGGCTGGCCAGAGCACTCGAGCCGAGTACCGCAGCGACACAGCATGGATTGTACCCGATAACACTTTTTGTGCATTGCAGGAGGGTGTCTGGGACGTTACCGCAGTCATTTATGATAGTACGGGAGAAGAGTTGACGCGCGATTCTAGCGAAAACGAGCTTACGATTCTACTACCCGATTCGTCTTATGATAAGAACCGTTCGATAAAGGTGTTGCGCCCTAACGGCGGAGAGAAATATCGCATAGGCGATACTATGCGAATAGTATGGCGTAAAGACAGTGTACGATTTACTACAGGATTATCGCTTACAATGTCAACCAATAATGGACTCAATTGGTATACGATTATAGATAAGGATATAGATGAACTTGCTGACTATTCCGGCGAAATTGGCTTTTATGAATGGATTGTTCAACCTTTCCTTGATTATCATGGTGATACAATGTGGCTTTCATCGGATAATGTAAAAGTAAAAGCTGTCGGGCCATATGAGGACAGTACGAATACCGTTGATTATGATGTTTCAGATAGTGTGTTTATGATTGTTGATTCCGGGTAATAGTCTCTTTTGGGAATAGATCTCATTATTTAAGAAATAAACGTTTCTTCTTCAAACATCCACTGTTTTTCTTCATTTTTGTTTGCATCAGGTATATGCAGAAGAAAGATAAGGTTTTTTTAATTACGGGGGCTGAAGAAGCAATGATAATTCAGGACATAACGAAGCGTTTATGTGACATCTGGCCGCACCTCGAAGATTGGGGGGGGTGGGGATGAAATATTTATCGCTTATTATTACAGTGTTTCTTACCGTATCGAACGGGTTTGCAGTATCCAAGTCTCAAATCGATGAAATATGGGTTACTGCGGGTCAATCGAATATGGGCGGGACGAGTGAAGCGAACCCACACGACCATGTGCTGGAATACAAACGATACGATGAAGATTGGCTGCCTACATCGCATAATCTTTCGGCTGAATTCGGGAAGGTCGTGTACGAATATACAGGGCGTTCCATCGGCTTTGTCCGGATGTCGATGGGTGGGAGAAGAATCAATTGCTGGGATGAAAACGAGAAATGCTATGGTGGGTTGACAGAAGCTCTCGATCGTGCCGGCAATGATATTACAGGGTTTTTGTGGTTTCAGGGAGAAAGTGATTCGGAACGCGATGATGACAATCCAAATGAACCATACCATTGGGGGCTCAATTATGAAAAGGAAATGCGGGAACTCGTTTACCATGTAAGGAATTATTGTGGCAAAGACAGTCTCCCCTGTATAATTGTGCAAACCGGAAGTCTCTATCCCGATGGCGCAATTCTGGTTCGAGGCGGACAGTTTGCAGTTGCAAAAAACGATCCCAATTGCGTTATAACTCCGACATACGATCAGGAAGCGATGCTTCATTTTTCAGCCGATCAGCTCACTATAATTGGCAGGCGGGTCGGTTATGCTGCGGTGAACTTCATTCACGGTAAGCAAACGAACTGGGGACCTCTTTTTAAAAATGCATATTTTGCAGATAAAAGCCGTACTCTGATACATGTCGAGTTTGATAATGTAAAAGATTCGTTGAAAAATTACGACACAGATGCCGATCCCGACCGATTCGGTTTTTTTATAATCGATACAAACGAGTGGAACGAAAACAACCATACTTTGAATTTCAGTTACCAGGATTATCCTGCGATGATGATCCCGTACGACTCGGTAGAACGGATCGCATTTAACAAATTACGGATAACGCTGACACGCGAAGCACCTCCGACATCAGCGATAAGCTACGGGCGTGCCTCGTGGCTGTATAAAAAAGATATCAGCTATCTGACCGACGAACGCGGGATTCCGGCGCCCGTGTTTTTCGGTATACCTATAAAGGCATATGAAAAACAAACTAAACTCGGAAGGTCAAAGCATATTGACGAAAAGCTGAAAGAATACAATATATATATACCTTCCACTTCAGCGCCAATAATGAAATTTCTTGTAAAGAACAATTCGATTCTTGGAGATATGCACATACGAATACTAAAGCCGAACGGTCGGATGGTGTACAGATCGAAAATTGTAGTGAAACAATGTAATCGTCTGATGTGTAACAAACGTTTTTTTCAAAAAAGCGCAGACGGTATATGTATCGCACAGATATTTAACGATAATACGCATATTGATACGAAGCGTTTTTATTTGAGAAGTAGATAGCCGGAGCTGAGTTATCGCCCGTAGTCCGCCGTTAATAGCACAAGAGCCAAAAAAGCAAATACGTTTAATACAATACAGGGAGAAATTATGAAAAAGACAGTTCTACTTTTCGTATGTGGGATACTTTTCATTATTTGCCCGGTCAAAAAGACATATGCAGATCTTCAATCCGATTTGAATAACGTGACCGGCGGGCAGCATTGCCGTGTCGTATGGCTTCAGGGCAGTAGCAGCAGATTCCACGGTGGGACATTGAAAGGATATGACTCTGACGAGGATAAAAAGATTACGTTACTGGAGGCTCATGACACCTATAAACGGCCGCTTTTGCATAATGGTGGCAACAGTGTTATTCTTACCATAGACGATAAGATATATACATGTGCCTACAGAGAAAATGCACAACCGAGCTATATTGTGGACGGACAGGCTACCGATATTTGGAAGAACCCATCAACAGGTAAGGAATGGGTAGTTGTCCATGAGACCAATTTGGGGCAGGATAAAAAGGAGGGGCCTATAAGCAGATATCTCATTGATGATCCCTCACAAAAAGTAGAGCTTCAGACCAGCAAAACAGAACCTGAAAGCTGGTATCAAATATCTGGTGATGGCGAAATTGCCATTGCCTTTTTGCCTTGGAGTACGTGCTATTATATTACCGACGGTGCCTATGCATCCAATGAAAAAACGCAAATATCGAATGGGTGTTGGTCCTCGGTCACACGTGACAACAGTCATTACTGGTTTCATCTTATCTGTTGTCCCCACGATGAGATCAAGGTGTTTCACAATGACGATTATATTGCCAATGTGGCGTTTGACCCCACCCCCCTGCCATCCGGTACCAAAGACGACGAATTTTATCATCCGAAATTCGCTTCGCACGGCAACAGGATAATAGTGATTACGGGGGGGTATCACAGCAATTCGAGCAGTGACGATGCTGAAATATATGTGGGCAGGTTTTCCTCCGATTATCGTTCGTTCGAAGACTGGGCGCGTATTACTCAGAATGACAATATCCCCGACTATTTTCCCGATGCATGGGTTGGCATCGAATCTGCCGGTGATCCTACACTGAGCTATGTAAGCCTTACACCCCCGGATACGACAATCGCACTCGGAGAAGAGGTGGCATTACGAGTTGCATTTCTGGATCAGTTCGGAGAACCCATTGAGGTTCAGGATGGGGTATCGTATACGGTATCGGGCGGAGGAGAGCTCGTGTCAAGGACCGATTCCGGTGGGGTGTTCCAGTCTCATGACACTTCCGGGACCTTCACCATAATCGCACAAGCACAGGATGTAACCGGTTCCAGCCGTATTACCGTCGTGGATCCCTCTCATATCAAGGTGAATTGCGGCGGCAACGATCCGTCTGTCCCAGGATGGGAATCCGACGCCGAATATGTGGTCGACGGCGAGAGCGGTGAACCGTATTTCTTTTCTTCTATAGCCGATACGAGTGGGGTTCCCATGGCGGCTCCACCCGCGGTATATAAAACGGTTCGACATTATAATCATCGCTATTCATTCGATATTCCGAACGGGGAATATAGGCTTCGGTTTCACTTTTACGATGAACACGAGGACAACCGCGCAATGGATTACATCGTCGAGGGCGAAACAATAATTGATGATATGAATATAGTCCACGAGGCGGGTGGAACGGGTAAGGCACTGGTAACCGAGTTCACGGTAACGGTATCTGACGGAAACGGTATGCAGATTGCCGCCGAGAAAGATCAGGGCAATGATGTGTTCGAAGCCGGGATAGAAATACAGGCCAAAGACACCTCATCGTCACATCAGCAGAAGATTGAATTGCAATCTTTTGATAAAACAGCGTATACGGTGGGAGATACAATGATAATCCGATGGACCGCTACGGGTGTAGAGGGCGTTCGAATACAGATATCCCCGAATAACGGACTGGCTTGGGACTATATTACAAAAGAGGGCAGCATAAAGACGGAAGATGCTCAATGGGGTTCGTTCAAATGGGTAGTCTCGGCGTATGTGGAGACTACGAGCGTCATTTCGGATCAGGTCGCCATTAAAGTAACGGATTATTTTAACGAGGATATCAAGGATGTGTCCCCTAATTTGCTTACTATCCGTAATACATCTGGAGATGTATTACATGCTTCTCCCAATACCAGTAATTCGTTGCGCATTCGCGTAAGACAAAAAGACAGCAAGTGCCTCATGATTGAGGATCCTGTCGCACGCCGTATTCCTTCGTTCGATATACTTACCCCACAGGGAAAGATCGTTCACCAAACAACCCATCGTGTCGTCTCTCCCTATGTGGTGAGACTCGAAAGTGCCAGTATCTATCTCATGCGTATGCACCACGCCCAAAATGACAGATATGTACGAAAGATATTCCTTGCGCCCGAGTGATATCTCGTGATCCTCTTAATACACGCCACCTTATGGCGCTGGCCAGTTTCCTGCGTAACTGGGCGAGCTCCTGCTCCAACGGCTTTCGGTGGTCTTTGAAACGGGGTGCATACACCTTGATGAATCACACGTTATACTCGACCCATTACGGCCTATTACTATCATACTTTTGGAAAAGGGGGTGTCGTGGTTTTTATCTCCGGGCATGATATGGTGGTACTTCTCAATGCGAATTTCAAGCGATGGCACAAAAACATTCTCGACTATTTAGGGCTTGCTGAACGGCATTTAAAATGATGATATATTTTCAATTAGGCCTTGCTGAACAGGCTTTAATAAGTTGATGTATTTGCAATTAAGCGCGCCACAATGTATTTTTTGTACAAGTAAAATACCTGTATAACCTCTAAAACCCTTGCACGTATTATGTACAAAAAAACGTTATGATCCGGCACAGACAGTG
>CAZPUS010000071.1:0-7520 GCA_964589825.1 uncultured Fibrobacterota bacterium
TCGGTCTGGTCGTATTTATTGCCAACAGAAACGATCCCGTAACCGCTCAGTCACAAGCGAAAAAAATCGTTAAAGGACTTTCCGGTTCCAATCGACCGTCACAAAAAACACGCCTTCAGATTTCCCGTCTTCTTCATCTCTATCCGCCCCGGCTGACACATGCCCGGGACACACTCTACCTGAGTGAAAACCCGGTGGTACTTCATTATTCGCTGAACACCTACCTGCAGGACTATACCCGTACATTGCTGCGACGATATCATCCGCGCTACGGCGCGGCGGTTGCACTCGAGCCCGCAACTGGCAGGATTCTCGCCATGGTATCATATACCAATCCTCAGCAGCGCTCCCGGTCATCCAATCTGTGTACCGAATCGTGTTTTCCCGCAGCATCTCTGTTCAAGATAATTACCGCCGCCGCCTACTTTGAAGAGAAAAATGTGCGTCCTGAGCAACATGTCAAAATCAGGGGAAGAAATCACACACTCTATCTTTCTCAGCTTGAAAAGCAGCTCACACATTACCGCACCCTTACATTCGAAAATGCCTTTGCCTATTCGATCAATCCGGTATTCGGACGAATCGGAATACATACGCTCGGTGTAGAAACCCTGCATGAGTATGGCGAACGCTTCGGGTTCAATGCATACATCCCCTTCACTCTTCCGGTTGCGCATTCCACCATGCTGCAGCCCGACTCGGCATTCAATATCGCGGAGCTCGCCTCGGGGTTTAATGCTCAAACCGAACTCACTCCCCTGCATGCCGCACTTATTTCTGCGGCTTTGGTCAATGACGGCACGATAATGCAGCCGTTGCTGCTGGACAGTGTCACCACGAAAAAAAAGAATGAAAAAATCTACGATGCACAACCGGCTGCATGGAAAACGCAAATACTCTCGCGGCAGACAATCGGGGATCTTTCCACATGTATGCAGCAGGTTCCTCGATACGGAACCGCACGAAGTGCATTCCGGTATGTCAAACGCTCGTTTCGATTCAACAATATCGACTACGGCGGCAAAACCGGCTCTATCAACAAGGACAATCTGGGTAAGGTCGACTGGTTCAGCGGCTTTGCAACCCACAAAAGCGACAGCGCCCAACAGATCGCAGTGGGAGTGGTAACGGTACACGGTGAATACTGGACCGTGCATTCGAGTTTCGTGGGTGCCGAAATCATGCGAAACTATATCCGCCACCTGCAGAAACAACAGGAGGCATCCAGAAACCGCATGAACGAAAAATAGCCGCCGGCACACGATCGGCTGCGAATACCACACTTCCGCGATTAAAACCCGCAGCGCGTCATTTCTTTGTTTTCCTCTACAGTGTCGCCTATTTCGAAAGTCCCATTGCAGCATACATGCGTGGGATATCACAGCTGCTTCGCATTATATCAGCAACCCGGTCTATGGCTGCATCCTGATCATACACCGCACATACTTCATGCAGGGGCGCGTATCCTTTACGTTGCCGGGCCCTGTCAATAAACCAGCGTCTGAATTCATCCGCATCAAAAATACCGTGCATATAGCATCCCCAGCAATTGCTCCCTTTCTGACGTCCCCCACCGTCGGTGGATGCTTCGTGCGAGGTAATTACCGGTGTTACGTTACTGCCGAATACGGTATACCCATAATGAATTTCGTAACCGTGTACCGGAAGCTGCGCGTCCATAAAAGTGCCTTTTACACGTGTGAGCGTTTTTTCATCACCATATTCGGAACGAATATCAAGAAGCCCCAGCGTCACGATCGGCTCCTGTCCCGATTCACACACAGTGGTTCCGAGCATCTGATACCCGCCGCAGATTCCGACAATTTCCTTACGCCGATTCTGCGACACTTCTTTCAATTTGTCTGCAAATCCCTGTGCCTGTAAAAAGGCATAATCGGCAGATACATTTTTTGATCCCGGGATAATAATCACATCGAGAGAATCAAGCTGAAACGGTTCGGTCACGACGACGATCTCCGTATCCGGCTCAATTCTGAGTGCATCCATATCGGTAAAATTAGACACATGAGGCAGCTGTATCATCCCTATACGCACCTTTTCCGTACTCCCGGTCTCCTCATTTGCCGAGCAGTAATCGATCCCGACCGAATCCTCCTCCGCAATTGCGATGGAATGGATATATTTGACGGTACCGAGCACGGGTTTTTTCGTATACCGTTCTACATAGGAATACGCAGATCCGAGAAGTTGTGCATCTCCCCGAAATTTGTTCACTATAAGTCCGGCAAGCATACGACGCTCCCACTCCTGCATCGTGTCAAGTATACCAATAAAAGATGCAAACACACCGCCCCGGTCAATATCACCCACAAGAAATGTTGCCGCTTCGGCATATGCGGCCATAGGCATATTGACGATATCGTGATGTTTCAGATTTATCTCTCCCACGCTTCCCGCCCCTTCACACACCATTATTTCATGCTCTGCCGCAAGACTGTCGTAGGCCTGTCTGACAGTTGCATTTATTTTCTTTTTATACGAAGAGTACGTGTCTGCCTTCATAACGCCGACGGATTTTCCCATCAGCATTACTTCGGAGCCGTCATCCTGTTTTGGTTTGAGCAACACGGGATTCATTCGCACATCAGGCCGTAACCTGCACGCCTGCGCCTGTACAACCTGAGCTCTTCCCATCTCCTTTCCGTCATGCGTCACAAATGAATTAAGGGACATATTCTGCGCCTTGAAACATCCTGCATCGAATCCGTCCTGCAAAAGTATGCGACACATCGCTGCTGTGAGTACACTCTTTCCTGCATGCGAGGAAGTACCCACAAACATGCATGCCGGTCTCTTTTTGAAGGCCTTCATGTGAGCACAATCGCCGGACGGGTTGAGTTCCCGTTGCAGCGCGTTGATCAGCGCGGCCTGTTCTTTACGGTTTCTCACTGCGACTCTGAACCATGTCGAATCGAGTCCGGTATAATTTGCACAATTGCGTACGGCAACACCCCGATCCAGCAAGGCCTTGTAGAAGTGTTGAGGATTGTTAACTCCCTTACATATCCGGCACAACAGATAATTTGCCGCAGCGGAATATACCGATAACTGGGGAAAAGCGGACAAACTGTTCCGGAGCTCGTGCCTTCGTGCCGTTATCCACTCACGGCTTTTGCAAATAAATTCACTATCCTGCAGCGCATGCCATCCCACTTCCAGTGCAAGTGTGTTTACCGACCAGAACGGCTGCAGGTGCGCAATGGCATCCGCCAGGTGTACAGGGGCAATCCCGACTCCCATGCGCAATCCCGGAAGTGCAAATATCTTTGTCAGCGAATGCATCACGATAATATTGTTGAATTCGCTTGTGGAGAACGATTTAAAATGTGGTACGAATTCCCCGAATGCTTCATCGATTACAAATATGGTGCGGGGGAATTCTTTTACAAGAGCAATCACTTCGTCGTAGTCAAGAAGGCCGCCATCAGGATTATTGGGATGCCCCAGAAAAACCATTTCCCTGTTTGTCAACTTTTCGGCAAGTGCACGGTAATCGATATGAAAAGTATTCTCTGGTTTATTAAAAAGATAGTCTATATCCATTTGATACTGTTGTGCCCAGTACTCATAATCAAGATAGGCCGGTACCGGGATCACTGCACGGGAAAGACCGCATGCGCGTGGAAGCAGACTTATAAGCTCCGACGTCCCGTTACAGACCACGATACGCTCCTGCGGTACACCGTAGTATCGCGCGGCGATACGTTTCATATTGCGGCCTGCGGGATCCGGATAGTGTGCACACGATCCTATTGCCGAATTGATTACCGGGCGAACCCAATCTGGAAAACCGCAGGGATTGATATTTGCAGAAAAATCGATAACGTCTCCTGTGCCGGAACCGGTTGTTCCTGATTGCCTCTTTATATGACCGCCGTGAATATTCTCTCTCATATTGTTTCCTGTGTGTTGTCAATGAATCCACTTTTTGCACCCGCGTGTATCATAGTACACCATACAGCAGCAGTACCGCACTACAACATACCACCATACAAACCATGCTCACATACATAAGCAAACGGGCTTGTGAAAAATGGTCCTCTTGTATTTCATTTTCACTGAATGCGGTGCCGATCACCGGCTTCTCATGCCGAACACCAAAATACATAGCCGACCCGCCGAAGGATATCCCGAGAGCCCCCGCCACCGCAGCTTCTCCATGGGCCGAATTGGGACTTTCATGATGGAACCGCTCACGTATCACGGTCCGCAAGGCATCAGCTGCGTTTTTGCCCGTAAATAATGCAGCCAGCGGTACAATAAAAAAGCCGGCAATACGGGCGGGAATAAATGCTGCGACATCGTCCGCCCGGGCAGCCACCCTGCCGAAATATCGATAGCGGTCGTTTCGATAGCCGACCATCGAATCGAGGGTGCTTATCGCTTTATAACCCATTGCACATACCGCTCCGCCAATGGTAATGTACAAAAGGGGGGCGATAATTGCGTCGGTTATATTTTCTGAAACCGTTTCGATCGAGGTGCGGATAATTGCGGTCCGGTCCATCTGCGACGTGTCACGGCTTACCAGCATCGAAAGCCGGTGTCGCGCCTCGGTGAGGCCATTTTCTCTCAGAGCCGTAACGACACCGCCGCTGTAGTCTCCGAGACTGCGCGTGGAGAGTACAAAATAGCAGAGTATGGTTTGTGTGGTATACGATATAACCGGATGGATCAGACGGCAGAGTGCGATGAGTGCCCACGTGCCTGCCATTACTCCCGTCACTATTACCGTCACCAGAATTAATCCACGATTACGTACTACCGCGGCAGACGCCTCCCCGGTATAAAGGAATCGCTCCATACGGCTAATTGCCATACCGATCAACCGTACCGGATGCCAGGGCCGCTCGGGATCGCCTGCCAACAAATCGAGCAGTGTGGCACTAAAGAGTATCGCAATACGCTGAGGGATATCGGGAAGAAAATATTCCATACTACACTGCGGGCGACGCCCTCCTTCAGGTATGCGCTCCCCGGCGCATCGCTTCGGTGACAGGAACAACTAACGGACGACCGGAAAGTTTATTTACCTCCACAAGAACCTGTGTATGATAGACTTCTTCGATGCACGAATAGGTCAACACCTCGTCCGGGGTACCGGTTTTGTAAATCCGACCCTGCTGCATAAGCACTATCCGCTCGCAATATTCTGCCGCGAGATTGAGATCGTGTAATACCACAAGCACGGTAAACCCGAGTCGTGTACACAGCGTTTTGATGCTGTCGAGTATCTGGATACGATGCGATATGTCGAGATTCGATATCGGCTCATCAAGAAGAATTATCTGGGGCTGCTGCACCAATGCTCGTGCAATCTGCACCAACTGGCGCTCTCCGCCGCTTATGGAAGTCAGCTTTTTGTCTTTAAGATGCCACACATCACTCAAACGCATATATTTTTCTATCTGGAGGGCATCTTCACGACTTGAAAAAAACTGCAGGGACTTGTAATACGGAATCCGTCCCAGAGAGACATACTCATATACCGAAATCGGCACCGGATCGACATACTGAGAGACCACCGCAACTTCACTGGCGATCTTGCGCTGTGTCAGTGCATGCATAGCTTCTCCGTTTATTGCAACCACTCCTTTATCCGGCTTCATTACCCCCGAAAATACCCGCAGCAGAGTCGTTTTCCCCGATCCGTTAGGACCGATAATACCGGTAAATGAACCTTTTGCCACACCGTAGGTAATATCGTGCAGCACCGGTGTGTCCCCATAGCCTGCGACAATATTTTCTCCGTGAATAACCGGGCTCATAACACAACGCTCCTTTTATGCAGCGCAAACACAAAGGCAATACCGCCGATAATGCCGGTAATCACCCCCACCGGGAGTTCCATCGGAGCAATAATGGTACGTGCAAGGGTATCGCACAGCATAAGAAATGCCGCCCCGCCAAAGAAAGAGGCCACAAGCAATATGCGATAGTCAGGTCCCGTGTACATTCGTATAAAATGAGGTATGAGCAGACCAACAAAGCCGATTATACCCGCAACCGAAACGCTTATGCCGGTCACCACCGAAGCAATGAGAAACAGTATCCGCTTGGCACGCTCCACGGATACTCCAAGATGCATTGCTTCCTCTTCTCCGAGGGCAAACGCATTAAGATCTATACAGAAAAAATATGACGCCACCAATGCCGCAATACTTGCACCGAATGAAAGCCATATAAGTGAAATCCTCGGTTGATCGAGCGAGCCCATTATCCAGAAGAGAATTCCATGCAGGTCTTCGGCACGGGAAATGGAAAGAATAAGCATCACACACGATGAGGCGATAAAACTTATCATCACACCGGTAAGCAGCATATTGTTGGTATGTACCATACCTTTTTTAGTGCTGATGCCGTAGACTGCAACAATAGCGATAAACGCACCGATAAAACCGCATACCGGAAAGGCGGCACTACCCAACAATGCAGGCAATCCCAATACTACACCGAGGCAGACTCCGAGTGAAGCTCCTCCCGATATCCCCATGGTATAGGGCTCTACCAGCGGATTACGAAAAATCCCCTGCAGTACGGCACCGGACAGGCTCAGCGCGCCTCCGACAGAGAATCCCAGAAGCACACGCGGCGCTCGAATGCGCATAAGTATATCCCCGGTCATCGCACTTTGGCCTGATCGCAAAAAGGAAAGTATCTGAGACGGCCCGACCCCGCTGCTGCCTATGCACAAACCCAAAAAGGCGGCCACCAGTGTCGCGCAGACAATAGCGCCCAGAAGAAGAAACCAGCGTTTCCATATATCTCGATTCATAGTATGTACAGCGGCTATTTTTGAGGATGTATGATGTGTGCCATTTTTTCAGCCATCTCAGCAAACTGCTCGGGGGTAGGACTACAGAGGCGGTCATCGTCAAGCACATACACATTATCGTGTGCAACGGCTGCTATTGAGCGGTATTTCATCCACTCTTTTTTCTCTTTTTCTCCTTCCATGCCCATAGTTGAAATAAAAATAAATTCCGGGTTGCGCTGCACGACCTTTTCGATACTGTATAAACCGGAGCCTGCATCTGCAGCGATATTTTCTCCGCCGGCAGTACGAATATAGTCATGAATAAATGACTCCCGGGAAACGGTAAACAACGGGTTCTTGCCCACCTGTACAAACACACGCGGCCGGGACAGCGTATCCGTACTCCGAATGATCGAATCCACACACGAACGTGCGCGTGTAATAATATGCGTGGCGGTATCCGTCTTCCCCGTCAGTCGGGCCACTCGATAAAACTGATCACACAACTGTTCAAAAGAATTCGGCCTGTCGAATACTTCAATGCGCATGTCTATTTTTTGCAGTTTTTCAACCTGTTTTCTGGTAGTCAACTTGGAGGTCAGAATACAATCCGGCTGCAAAGAGACCACCTTTTCCACGTTGACATCCGCGACCGTGCCGATGTGCGGCTTTTCCGTGCCTTCGGGATCTTCACAATAGATGGTATTGGCTATAAGCTGCCGTCCGGCACCAAGGGTATACA
>CAZPUS010000072.1:0-7169 GCA_964589825.1 uncultured Fibrobacterota bacterium
ATTGCATTGATACGCTGTGCAGAGGTATCGTAATCGAATACACACAACGATTCGAAATAATTTAAGTGCCCGTAGCTGAGCGTATTCGACACCGTACTGATCGCCCCTGTATCGACAAAATAGAAGTATCCCTGCGCATCCATCATAATATTGCCAGGATGGATATCGCCATGAAACGTTCCGATGGCGAAGAGATAAAAGCCATGGATCTTGAAAAGCTCCAGCAGTATTTGGTAACTCACCCTCCCCTGCGCAATAAGATCGTCGAGTGTCTCGCCCGCTATTTTTTCACTTACCAGATACCGCTCACCCGAAAGGTCGTCGTACATGGTATGAAATCGCAGCCGGGAGAGGTCATAGCCGGAGGTATCGCGCCGGGCAATATCCCTGAGTGTAATCTGCCCCTTCAGCTCATCCATAAGGTTGAGCTCCCGTCGCGTATAATCGGCGATATAGTCGAGAATGCCGACCGGATCGAAGACTCTGGCAAGCCGGGGGTAGAAAAATATCACCAGCCTCATGAATCGTCTGAGCCGACGCAGATCACGCAAAAAGCTTTCCAGATAATCCGCCTTTGTCACCTTGACGATTACATCGGTGCCGTCTTTCAGTTTTGCGCGATGAACCTGCCCCACTGATGCGGCAACAAGCGGCTCATACTCGATGCTGGAAAACTGGTCCTCCCATCCCGACGGCGTGACCTGCTGAAGGAGTGAGCGGGACGCCTG
Organism: uncultured Fibrobacterota bacterium; assembly: GCA_964589825.1. Classification (GTDB taxonomy): domain Bacteria; phylum Fibrobacterota; class Chitinivibrionia; order Chitinivibrionales; family WJKA01; genus CAZPUS01. Next base: position 729 of record CAZPUS010000072.1, read on the forward strand.
TGCGTCGAGTTTGGATGCGTGACCGTAGAGTTTCATCAGATGCCGGCACACCTCTTCATCCAGAAAATCGATACGCAGCGCATAGTGCTGTGCAATCTTTACCGCCAGCAGACCCCGCTTCTCGATCTTTTGAAGATCCGGCTTTTTTTTGCCGTATATCTCACGAAGCAGGAGAATAAATCCGGGGATATGCATGTGTTTTTCCCCTTTATTTTGTTCCCATGATGAGATCCGCGGAAATTCTGCCCGACTCATAAATAGTCGGCAGTCCGCTTCCCGGATGTGTGCCCCCGCCTACCAGATAGCAGTTTCTGATGTCCTCAAATCTGTTATGCGGACGAAACAGAAGCATCTGTGATATCTGATGACCGAGATTGAATGTCGCCCCGCGATACACCCCGTACTTATCGGACCAGTCCTGCGGTGTAATGATATGCTCCTGTTCGATATGGGAAGAGAGGTCGGTGAATCCGCGCGATTCCACGAGCCGGATAACCTTGTCGCGAAAACTCTTTTTTTCCTTTTCCCAGTCGATGCCTGCAGTGTTGTTGGGCACCGGCACAAGCAGGTATAAGGTTGATTTTCCTTTCGGCGCGAGTGTTTTATCACTTACCGACGCGTTTTGCACATAGACCGAAAAGTCCTGTGAAAGTACCTTTGTCGTGACGATCTCTTCCACGTTCTTTTTGTAATCATCCGCAAAGAGAATGTTGTGATGCGGCTGGTCTTCATATACGGTATCGATCCCCAGATATACCATGAACGTGGAACACGAGTACTTGAACGATCCGATCTTTTTATCGCTATATTTTTTACGATGCGACGGATCGACGATATTCGTCATCGCATGCGCAAAATCCGCATTGATCATCACGTAATCGGCGTGGGCTTTTTCCCCGTTTTCGAGCTCTACTCCTTTTGCGGTTCCGTTTTCCACGAGAATTTTTTTCACGGGTGTGTCAAGGTGTATGGTCCCGCCGTCTTCACGTACCGCCCGACTCATGGCATCGGCAAGACGATTCAGTCCGCCCTCCACATGCCAGACCCCTCCGCCATGCTCTATGAATGAAAGGATACTGAAGGTTCCGGGCGCTTCCCACGGTGACATGCCGATATATTTTGCCTGAAAGGTGAACGCGGTTTTTACCAGTTCGTCATCGAAATAACGCGACAGCACATCGTACAGGCTTACGTGCGCATCCAGATACGGAAGCGCAGTCACGAATTTCCAGCCCAGAAAATCCTTGATGCTGCCATAGGGAACCCGCAGACAGGGAATCAGTTTATCGAATTTCTCGTTCTCCTTTTCCCGATACGTGAGGTATCCGTCGTAACTTCCGGGAGCAAATTCCTCCATCGCCTGCTTCATCTTCTGACGGTCCCGTGATGGGAAAAATTCCTTCTCCCCCCTCTTGAACGAAAGCCGGTAGAGCGGGTCGATATGCTGCAGCGACACGCAATCGCTCAGCTCGCGTCCCGTACGGGTAAAAATATCCTGCAGCACATCGAGCATCATCAAAAACGTGGGACCGGTATCGAAATGATAGTCACCGAGTGAGAGGCGGGCATTGCGGCCGCCGACATGATCTTTTTTTTCGTATATCGTCACCTCATACCCGCCGGCTGCAAGCAGCATGGCTGCGGCCAGTCCACCAGGCCCCGCACCAACGACAATCACTTTCTGTGCCATGGTCTGTCTCCCGATTGTGTCCCCTGGTTCTGTAATAGGCATGTGCATACACCTGACGTTCGGAGCATGCGATAATAAAATAGTTTCAGCAGCGGTCAAATGCATACCCCGCTCCGGTCCTCGTTATCGACGGAGTTTTTGCCAGACAAACACGATATCCTTACCCGGCATGAACGACTCGCGTGCAAAGCGGTATTCCATTGTCCCTCCGCGGCCCGCCACGGTATCGATTTGATAATTGACATACGAAAGGGTATATGCGCTGTCCGTATATACTGCAAAGTCACCCCGCTGCAGCGGCCTGCCCCACTGTGCGGTAGTGGTGAGGATATAGCGCCCCGTGTGTGCAGCGCTTTTCTGACAGTAATGGACCGTTACCCTGGCCAATGAATCCGGGGACACACTTACCGAGAACACGACGCCGTTGCCACGTTTCACATGCGTTTCGCCCGCGTGCGTCACAACATCACCATTGACCGCAATGGTGTCGGGAAACGAGAGAAAGCTGTCACGCGGAAAGGGATAATACAGCGGGTATACCCGCGCGGAGCCGAGCTCACCCGAGAAAAAATAGGTGCCGGTAATACAGTAGCGCTGCCCGTCCTGTATGCTGATACGAATCTCTTCCTTGACAAAATCGAGTGCGTAGCCCTGTGACATACTACAACAAAACCACAACAAAACGCTCGCGCATGCCCATCGTCCGACCGCGGCACATGCTGTCATGTCACATCGCCGGGTACAAGCTGGATGCGTGACGCTGTGCACGGGCCTGTGCGGATCCGGAGCGCCGGCCATTATCGCACCACCTGCGTGCGCTGTGTATACAGCACCGCATCGGCGTCAGACACCGTGATCACATACTGTCCGGACCCGAGCGCGTTTCCTGTCGGCATTCGTACAGTGTAGGTGCCGCTGCCCAGGGTATGGACCCTTTTGGCACCGACCACGTCCCCGTTGGGCCGGGACATGGTAACGGTCACGCCCCGGCGGTGCGGGAGGGCGAGGTACACGCTTATTGCCACGCCCCTGTGGTGCACGGTCACCCCGGCAAGCTCGATATGCATCTTCCCGTCTGCCGCGGCACGTGACAACGCAGGCTCTTTTACTGCGGTGGGCATGATGACGATGCCGCCCAGATCGTTGGCCACACCGAAGGTCTTGGTGACTTCGTATTCCTCCTGCTCGTGGGTACCGGCGAACGAGAGTTGCATCTGTAAAGACACCGCGTTTTCACCATAAAAACCGGGCTTGACCGGTAATGAAAAGCCACCGTTGTGATCACTTGTATCCGCTGCGGTATCCTGAGGACCAAGAGGCGCTTGTATGTGCACACCGGATATCTCCGTGCTGTCTGCATCCACGACTCTACCCTGCGTATGCACGAGAAGCGACCCTTTTGAGGGAGGGAGCTGAACAGAATCATACGGGACCGTTTCGTAAGAGGTGTCGCCATGCGTCCTGGGTGGAAAGCCTTTCAATACCATGTGAATTCGAGACAAATAATGTTTCGAAATCGTATCGTTATACATACCACAAATCAAATAGTCTTCCTGAACCCAATCATATGTTACTTCTACGCCGCGATAATATAGTGTAATACGTTCTCCCGGATGCAGATACACCTCCTCGTCAAAATGACGGGGTTCGATTACCACCGGTGTGTGCATATACAGGGTGTCAACTACCAGCCGTGCCGTTTCAGGTGCGGCCATATTTTCTGTTTTTAACCAAATCGTGGTGGTGGTACATGGAAAGGCTTCCTGTTCAAAATCAACTAACATTGTTTTAAAGAATCTATTCGCATAGTGATCGTACGATCCTACCTCAATAAACCAATGGGACGAATCTTTGACATATATTTCGGTCACCTGACATTGCTCATGCCCAAGTAAAGGGTTCGCCGGTACTGGCTGTATGCATATCATCGTCATTATACACACGAGCATACTGATACTACAACACGCCCCATGTCCAATTTTCCTTTTGTGCTCATGCCCAAAAACGTATGATGTGAGGTGCTCCCGCACAGATCCGTTTTTCAAAGTACCGGCCCTGCCACAACCTTTTTTACCAGCATTTATTGATTTAAAAAACCATGCCATACTCGACCTCCTTGCATGTATGCCGCTCCAGGAATGGTGACCATACCATTCCCTTTAGCGCACAGTAATGGGATCCTTTCTTTACTGTTTACTACCACCTACGCTGCGCATTATTGTGTGTGCAACCTGCTGCCATCCGCACTGCGGTAGCGTCCCCGAACATCATGAACCATCCGACACTGGTGCCCCACTCTTTTCGAAAACGCATTACCAGCACGGCTCACAGCAGCTTTCATCAAAACAATGCCTCAGTGTCTGTAATATACATAGATGGAGCCTTATCGTCAACCGTGCGCAGGTATTTTGTGTAAACCCTTTGAGTACACTATGCAGTTGTTGTATCCAGGCAGTCGGCCCTTGCATATCCCACACCCTTATTATAGAATATACCTGTATACCCATACGAGCACTTCACCCTGTTGCAGGAGGCCGTCATGAACACCTTTACACGTGCGATTTTCTGTGTTGTATGTACCAGTTGTATGTACACTGGCGCGCATGCGGATGTTTTTTACGTTGACCCGGCCAACGGCAGCATGACCAACGACGGCTCCGCCGCAGCACCGTGGTCTACACTCGAAGAGGTAATCGATGCCGGCAAGATCGAATCGCGTCAGCCGGTCGACTATCCGTATGAAGCAGGTGATGCGCTCGAGCCAAAAAATCAGGGCGCTCCCGTTGGTGCGGGAGACACGCTGTATCTTCGCTCCGGATATCACGGTGACATCCATATCAACAGTTATTTCAACACTGCTCCTGTCTCGGTCATCGCACAGCCGGGACACACTCCGCAACTGATGAGAATCAGGCTGACAGGTGCGTATCACTGGTTTTTTTCTCATCTGACCATCAGTCCCGTATATGCACAGTCTTTCGAGCGCGTCACGCTGATGGACATAGAGACCCACGGTTACTCGGGTCCCTGCCGTCATATCACGGCAGAGGCCTGTACCCTGTATTCGGTGCCCGATGCTTCCGGCTGGTCGCAGGATGACTGGAACACCCTCTCGTGTAACGGTATCGGAATCAGCGGTGACAGCTGTACGGCACGCAACAACGTGCTTCTCAACATTAACTTCGGCATTTCGGTCGCAGGTGACTCCTGCCTGATAAAAAGCAACCGTATCGAGAACTTCTCAGGTGACGGATTGCGCGGTACCGGCAATGATCTCGCCTTTATGCACAATACGGTGATGAACTGCTACGACGTGAACGCGAATCATGACGACGGGTTCCAGTCCTGGTCCCGCGGACCGCAGGGCAACGTGGGAGAAGGCACCGTGTATCGCATCTCCCTTATCGGCAACACGATCATCAATTATACGGATCCCAACCAGCCCTTCAGGGGTTCTTTGCAGGGTATCGGATGTTTTGACGGTTTTTTCGAAGACTGGACAATCGCAAATAATGTAATTATTACCGATCACTGGCACGGAATATCTCTTTATGGAGCCATTGACTGCAGAATCGTGAATAACACGGTTGTCGACTGTAATACCGGGTCCCCCGGCCCGCCCTGGATACGTATCGGAGACCATAAAACCCGCGGCCACAGCAGCGGCTGTGTGATACGCAACAATCTCAGTACTTCTTTCAGTATCGATCATGAACCGGCGGTCACCAGGGACCACAACATCGAGATAGACGATCCGGACCTTTTTTTTGTTGATTATGCGGACCGTGACCTTCACTTGTTGCCCGGCTCTCCGGCAGTAGACAGCGGCAGTGCGGACGGGGCCCCGCCCCACGACATTGATGGGACCGCCCGGCCTCAGGGAAGCGACGTGGATGTTGGTGCCTATGAGTATTATACAACGGGGACCAGCAAAAGTGATAAGATGCACCATACGGCAAGCTATGCCACCCCAGAAACCCGTGTCACCTGTTTTGCCGGTAACGAGGCAGTATGCGGACCCGGCCCGCTAATACAGGACCTCACGGATAAACACATAATCGAGGTGTATACCCTTTCAGGAAGACGGGTATACCGCGGCCATGCAATTCGTTTTTACACACGATCCCTTCCCGCAGCACAAGGGGTGTATATTGTTACGCACCATAGAGGAGGACTTGCCACTCCTTGTCCTTGATGGTCTTTATGCACAAACATACAATCCAAATATCCGTCCTGTGCCAATGAACTAAAACCCACAATCTTGTTATGTATTTCTGCTACAATAAAATATTGTTCTTGCATTTTTTCTTTCCACTTAACAATGTCCACGTTCCATGACGACCAATCGTCAACCTCTACTTGGGAATAATCCCTTATATTGATGTTTTGAATCGTATCAAAAAATAGTTGCGTTATCTGGCTGACATCTCCTTCTGCCGCCTGTCTTAACTTAATGCTATTCATCTGTATTTGTACTCACATATTAAACAATTGTCTCTATGAACACTCAATCCTGAGCCACAGTTCGGACAAGCCCACTTTTTCTCTTCTGATTTTAGAAATTTCTCCAAATCATTCTCTTTAATGAAAGCAAGATTCTCAAACATGCTCATACCATATTTTGTGCTATAGCGTTTGTCAAGTGTTTTTAATCTTCGACAGGGATATTTCGGACACTCATAGCAGAATCCAGATTCTGTCTTAGCTAAATACTCACAAATAACCACAGTGCAGCTTTTACAACCATTGGG
>CAZPUS010000073.1:0-7071 GCA_964589825.1 uncultured Fibrobacterota bacterium
ATAGTGACCCTAAAAATAGCCGGTTGCTTTAAAAGAAATACCCGGATACAGGGATCCATATTCCGTGTTTTTTGAATCCGCAATACCGATGCGCGCACTAGCCTCGAGCACAAGGTTGTCCGAAAACATGTACTCAAAAGAGGGAAGCAGCATGGCGGATCTGTCCGATGCATTGACAAGAATAAACAACGACGGCGTGTAAAAATCAAGAAGGGTTTTCTTTATTCCGGCCATACCGTAATGCATACCGAAGCCGCTCATGTCTCCTCCGAGTATACGAAGAAGCTGTTGCATACCGTAATTATCGCCGCGCTCCTCGCCGAGGCCGTTATACAGGTACTCTCCGAGTATATAGACACCGTTTTCAAAGGTATAGTCGGCTCCGGCATCGATCTGGGCATACAGTGAATCGAAGTCCGAATATGCCTGTCCGGGATAGACGGGATTATGCAGCGCGACTTCGGACCAGACGCCCACATCACCGAGTTGACCGGCCATATCCATGCCGCATGTCATTTTTTCGGGCAGTCCCAGCAGGCCCCGGTCTGCATTGTGTATGCGCATGGCACACATCGAAAGATCAAATCCTTTCAGATATGTTTTCAGACGCATACCTGCACCGGTATGTTCTACATCCGGACCCGGGGAGACTACCAGGGAAAGACCGCTGAGTGAGCCCAAGGGTATTTCGGTCCGCACCGCATTTACGCCTTTTTTGGGTGCATTCGGATCGAGCGGACTCTTGCGGTTCCATATATCGGTCGGATTGAATGCATAGCCCGTACCCCAGGCAATCATCTGGCGTCCCACATACAGGTCACAGACGGAAAAGTAATATTTTATCAGGGCCCGGTCCAGAGTTACATTGTCTTTTTGATACATGGACGAGTACGGAAGATAGTCCATTGTATGCTGATCGGCAGCACCTTCGAACATCGACAGAACAGAGGTATCCATTTGTTCCATAAGAGTCCGGGTAAGCGTTGTAATCGCGGCCGCCATTGCCGAGCTGTCGCGTACATTGACATAGGGATCAAGGGGCTGCAGTGCGGAGGTAAGAAGCACATGCGTCTCGATACCCGCGCGCCGGCCGTAATCCCAGTACCCCTCGATCCTTGCCGTGGCCACATCGGAGAACATGTGTCTGTCGGCGACGATGTCGCTGCAATGGTTTTTTATATACCCGCTGAAACGGAAGCCGGATTCTTCTGCGCGGGTGTCTGCAATTCCACAAAGCACCAGTACCGATACGGCAAAAAAAGTGTTTCTCATACGTATTCCTTTCCGCTATAATGCGTACAATTCGTGTACCTTCGGGTTATCGGCGCAGCGCACGTTGAGAGAACATCTCCTGGTCAAGGGTCACATCGTAGTCGATTTTTTTCATGCGCATTACGGTCCTGCTGCCTTTGAGCACATTTTTCATTTCAATTGTTCGGGGGGTCCAGTAGCCGTTGATCTGTTCGATATCATCTACCGTGAGTTTTTTCCAGAGACGGCCGTCTTCATCAAAGAAATGGGCTTCAACGGTGACATATTTTTCTTTGTCAACCCACAGAAGGGCCTTTGAATAGGTCTTGTCATCGGACTTTGCCGTCATTTCCAGGTAATAACACGGCACCCCTGCACGGGACTGCTCGCCTTTGAGCACCGCGTTGTAATCCTTTCGCATGTCGCGTGAAGACATGTCTTCGTAAGAAAAATCAGAACCTGCCACGGACTGGTTCTTCTGATGGCTGGCAATCTTTCGTACACGCGACGTACGCGGCGAATAAAACCAGATATCATCACCTTCATTATGCATAAGAATCTTCATGCCCTCGATACGCGCGGGAGCCGTATACTCCATAAGGCTTTTTTGACCTGTGTCAATTGAAAAACTTATCAATTCCGAGCGATTTTCACGTCCCGAGGGCGTATATACGATCTGGGTAATCTCGGTACGTGCTGCAGGCGGTTCTTCATTCGCCTCCATGGAATCAAGCACGGCATCCACGGTTACGGCATCCGTGGCCGACAAGATCCCCAGCACAGCCAACGCAATAACGCAATACACTTTGAGATACATAGCTGCCTCCTGTAATATGGTTAGTGTTTTTTGATTAATGTTTTTGCATGTTCGACCAGTGTGAGAATGGCCGGCAATACGATAATGGAGCTCACAAAACATGCGCCCACTCCCCAGAAGAGGCTTTGGCCCAGGGAGGCGAGGCCACGATGCGATGCAAGCCCCATTGAGCCGAATCCAATCATCGTGGTAAGCGAGGTAAGCAGAATGGCCCGCCCGGTATATTTCAGCACAACCGGCAGGGAGAAAGGCCCCTCGATGCGATAGCGATGCAGCATATGCACGCCGTCGTCTATGCCGATGCCGATGATGATCGGCAATGCCATAAAATTCATTATGGAAAACGACATGCCGGTGAGTGACATAAGGCCGACCATCCACACGCAGCCCACAGAAAGGGGTATCATCGCACAAATGGTGTAAAACAGGGACCTGAAATCCAGAAGCAAAAACAACGCGATTGCCACCGCCCCGATAAGTACGGCAAGGCGCCCCTTTTCAATCATCATTTCTATCATAAGATCCATTATAGCCGGCATGCCGGTAATGCGCGGCGTCACGCCGGCGGTATATTCGTTGAAGCGCTCCAGGCGTTTCTGATCCCAGATATACCCTTTTGGATATACATAGATAAGAAGAGCATCGTTATGCGGATTGGTATACCGGCGTGTGATGTCACGGGGCAGTGACTTCAGAGTAATGAAATCGGTCGACGCCATTTTGAGTAAACGCTGTTTTAGTGTGCGCGACATACTGTGTACATACCCGTCCAGGACACCGGGGTCTTCCTGCGCCCGCACCGTTTCGGCAAGTGAGAGAATTTCGCTGTCCTCATTTCTTTTCCCCACGATTTGGTCACATTTGCGAATAATCTTGTTCTTTTCTCCCAGACTCATGATCGAAAGTTCGCCGATTTCAACGATGTTCTGATGCAGTCTTACAAGTTCGCTATACAGCGAATCTTTTTGCTGTATGGTTACGTGTGTCTGAAGGGGCATTGCGGAGATAGAATCACGGAACCGCAGAATGATTTCACGGTTTTTTTCCTGTACCTGTCGTTCGGGGATATATTCTGAAATCGCATCAAGCCGGCCGATAAGGCCCGTGCGGTTACCGATTTTTTTGAATTCATGTACGAGGCTTCGACAGCTGTCAAGAGAAGAAGCCGTGACCATTGCAAAGTCGGGCGACATTTCGAATTTGTCAATGATATGGTTCTGTGTGATCTGCCCGGGCGTATTCTGGGGCACCAGTTTCATCATATCGTATTCAAACCCCATATTCAGCCCGCCCCGTACCGAAAGCCACAATAATACGGCACTGACAAGTAATACCAGCACCGCATATACCGGTTTTTGTACCACGCGTCCGGCCGTGTCAAGAAAACGAAACTGCAATACTGCGCCGGTGAATCTGAACGGTGCCAGCGCAAAAAAACGCCGCAACAGACGGCCACAGCCATGCCAAGGGGGAATAAGAAAGCCCAGATGCAGTCTGCGACACAGGGATGCCGATACCGAGTAACCCTTATGATCCCACATGATCAGCGCGGGAAGCAGCAGCAGCATAGCCACGAGTACGCCGATTATGCCGATCCCCATGGTCGTACCCATCTGTCCATATGCTTTAAAACCGGTGAGCGGCAGGCTGAAAAATACGATGGCGGTGGTCACGGCACCGGTAATGACACCGCGTCCCACCCGTGAATACATGTAACGGATGGAATCGGCCGAAGATTTTCCCTGTTCCCGTCCGTCTCTGAATCCGGAGATAAAGTGGATACCGAAATCGATTCCCAGGCCTATAAGCACAACGCCGAATCCTGCAGACATCATAGTCAGATAGTGAAGCAGAAGTGCGAGTATACCGCTTACCCATATAATCCCGATCACCAGGGTAAAAACGGAGAAAAAGGGGTTTTTCCAGGTCCGGAACGATCCGATCAGGAGTATAAGTATGCAAAGCAGCGCGACTACCGAAGGCCACCCGAAGTCTTTTGCCATGGCGTTATTCTCGTCAATCTGCAGCATCATCGCCCCGGTCCTGCCCAGTTTAATATCTTGATACTTCTGCTGCATATACGCCAGCGTATCATCGATACGGTATCCAAGGTACATGAGTTCTTCGAACTGATTAAAACTAATAGACGGTTGCAGGATCATCAGAAGCAGGGTGTTGTCGGGCGAAATCATGTACTCTCGTCCCGACACAAAACGGCGCACACTTTGTGCCGCTTTTGCCGAATCCCCTGTCTGCAGCCATGTATCGATACCGCCGTAAAAACGGCGAATGTTCTCCAGCCCCTCAACCGCTTCCTGCTCACCGTCAAGGGTGGTCATATTCTGTGAATCATCGATATATTCGGTCTCAAAATTGTCGTTTATGTTTTTGACAAGACCGGTAAGGGAAAGTGAGCCGAACATATCGGTCATGTACTCCAGATCGTCGGTGTTCTGCATCATCATGCCGTGGCGGTCGATGAATTCGTTGTCCGCTTTATAATCGATGCGCTTTACCAGTGATACGGTGTCGTACGTGACCCCTTCGATGGGGTGTGCATCACGCAGCGAGGCGATTTTTTGCCGCAGCGAAAGTTTTTGCGACGTATCCGGTCTGATCAGTTGGATTCGTTGCAGCCGGGTGGCGAGTTCATCCGCACATTTTTTCATGGAAGCCAGGTTCTTATCAGGATCTTCGACCGTTATCATGACCGAAGACTCGGAGGCATAATCGTCTATTATCTCCATGTATTCATCTATAAGCGGGATGTTTTCCGGCATCATATCCACGATACGGGTTTTCAGACTCAGCCGGCTCGATGCTGCAATCAGCAATACGGTCATCACCGCACAGCCGATGAGCACCTTGCCGGTATGCCGTATAACCATTTCGGCGATCGCATTGAAAAAAGTACGCACAGCACACTCCTTGTTAAATAAATGAATACATCACCCGCTCAGGTAAAAAATGCCTGAATGTGTTCCCGGGAAAGTAATTGAATTGATCCCGGCGGTGCCTGCAGTACACGCTCCATGGCCTGTTGTATGCATACATACGCCTCATGCAGTTCGTGTATCTGTTGTTGATCAACGTGTGGCGCGTTGAGCAGTGCAACGACCATGTCCCGGGCCGATTCCATCATATTGAGAAGAATTCTGGCCAGGCAGGGCACATTCTCGACATCGAACAGACCCTCCTTACGTCCCTGGGCAATGACCTGCTGCAAATAGCCTTCGCTTTTTTGCAAAAATTTTCTGGTCAGCTTTTCCCGCAGCACGATATTTTCTTCGCTGTTGATCACCCTGGCAGCGGCAATAACCGCTTCTTTTTGTTCGATCTTATATTCGGTTACATCGATAAAGAACCGATTGAGTTTTTCAAGTGCAGTGATGTCTGTGCGCATAACGATTGCCTCGATGCGTTCTTCGATTGCGGTGACCAGCCGGGCGATCACTTCGTTGAGCAGGGTATCCTTTGAGTCGAAATAATGATAAAACGTTCCTTTTGCAATGGTTAGTTCATTTATGATCATTGCAACAGTGGTATGCTCATATCCTTTGGTATAGAAAAACCGCTGCGCACAATCGAGTATTTCGTTTTTTCTGGTATTGTACGATTCCTGAGAGGTGTTGGACATGGTTTTTACTTCCTTTAACAAAATTGTTCGTAGTAGACCGACCGTCGGTCGACATAAAATATACATCCTTTTTCCAAGAATGTCAACCCCCCTTTTTGTGATCAAAGAATATCCATCATATTATTCTCTCATGAGGTGGAGTGCATTTGACATTATCCCCGTTTTGTACCATACCCGCAATCACAGGTTTCATGGGAGCTGTTGTTAGCACCGGAAAATATTTTCCGGTGCTAACATGATACACCAAAATACTGCTGCGCATGCACGTGGGAACAGGTAAAATCACGACCGTTCTGAGTCTCGGTGGCCTCCGCGTAACTGTAGCTGCTCAGCCCCCAGCAGCAGCAAAACAGATCTGCCGGCCGATACTCGCCAGTAGCCATGTCCGTGTAGTACAACCCATCACCGCTGTAATCAACGTACACCAAATCGCCCCCTTTGTACTCCATCGGCATACTGGGCTGGCGACAACGCATACGCCGATAGTAGCGATAAAAACTCGCCACGGCTCACCGGTGATGCACTATTGTGCACATATTCTTCATATAACCGCTGCAGCGTCATATGTTTACGTGAAAGCTCCCGCTCAACATATGCCGGGTCCGGCAAATCATCGCGCGCTAACAGACTAAGCAGGGGCGTCGGATACAACAACTGCTCGATCGCCGAATCACTCATATCTGAGGGCAATGGCCACGATAACCCACTCGCACGAAAACGCTTCACCGTATTTATCACCGTACCCTTGGACACCTTCAGAGCACGTGCAGTACGTGTCGCGCCAACACCCTTCTCAAGACGATAAAACAAAATCTCGCGTATATAACGCATAGATACTCTCCTTCGAGACATTCAACCTCCTTGAAATAACGTGTAAAATAAAGAAGGTTGAAAGCTACTTTATGGAGAGTACATCCGGTCAAATTAATTGAGATCCGCTGGTCAAATTCCGTGAGATTACCCGGTCAAATTCTGTGAGATCGGCCAATGTGGATAGGGTGCCCAGAGTTAGAAGCGTCTGCTGGCGCGGCTGGTTGTTAATGCGCACGGACTGTACCAGCCCATGCTGTACGTATTTGTATACCTTGCCGTTTTTTTTGAGGGTTTTGACGGTCTCTCGAATGAACATACAGACAAAATACAGTATAGTATTATATAATGAAAGCCTGCTGAACAAGTTGGGGTACTACAAAGGCCTTTCAAAAACAACATATACCGTATATCAGCAACTTACATGGCTTCAACACGGAAAAGTTACCCGTTTTTTGACTTTTTTAACGCAAGTATGTCGAAGTCGGTCTGATTTGCTTTTTTTGATATAAGGGCCTGTTTTCTGAAAATATGCGCTTTTTCATAGATTATGGCC
>CAZPUS010000074.1:0-7024 GCA_964589825.1 uncultured Fibrobacterota bacterium
TGTTTTTATAAAACATGCCGCCCCCGTATCGAGATAAGAGATAATATGCTGATATAATATAAAATAAATCATGAACACCCCTTTTGTCAAGCTTGTTTCTTACGTGTGAACACTGCATCTTTTTTCTAGTTGTCAACTTTTTAGACTGGACTCAAAGTTAAATGGTTTAATGACAAAAAAGGGTTCGGTTTCATAGAACGTCAACAGGGTGAAGATGTATTCGTACACTTTAGTGCCATTCAGTCCGACGGGTTCGGAAGCCTCAAGGAAGGACAAGACGTGGAATTCGCTGTTGCATCTGGTCCGAAAGGGCTCAAAGCGGAAGACGTTATTATTATGTCGTAACCGGCTTTTTTGTCTGAATTGACTCTAAGCCCGTGGGAACAGATTTGTTCCCCGGGCTTTTTATTTGGCGTGCAGGATGCAGCGTACACGGATAACGAGGCATCATTGTATTCGGACCAATAACGGTATCGAACGCATACTCAGGAAGATACGATGTCGCAGCCGTAGGGTGGACAGCTTCCCTGATGGGAAATCGGCTCTGATGCTCGCCTCTGCACGGCTACGCTACGTTGCAGGAACCACATGGAGTATGAAACACTCTCTGAACATGCACCTGCTCAAAAATCCCGAGTATGTGGACGCGCTCACACAGTAAAAACAGTATGCCGATATGAGTACGCAAAAAATCCTGACACAACCGAAGATCCTTATTTTTTTACCAAAACGTCGGCAAGTGGACGGTCGAGAAGAGCACGTGTAAAACCATTATTACGAAGCCCAAGCGACTGAACAAGCCCGATGGTGAGCTGAAGGACAATAATGGCAATGAGACCGACAATTATCCCGTTGGGAAGGTAAGGCCCCGCCACGACCGCCCATACTATTACCGCAACGAGGCCTGCCAGGTTAGCGATTGGAATCAGACCGGTTGTACCGGAACGAACCAGAAGCCCTGCGGTCGTAAAGGAAAAAAGCATGGTCCAAGGGATAAAAGGGAAAAAGAAAAGTGATTGCCGAATAAGCCGCAAAATCTGCGGATTTTCAACGTGCATGATCTGTTGGTAAATAATATCCTGCAGCGGTGTAAATATTACTAGAAAAATAAAAAAAGTAATGCCACTGCACAGGCAGATACCGAAAATGAGAACCTTATGGAAATTGTTTTTTGATGTGGCATAATTGATTATCGCCGGTTCCAGTGCCATTATCATTCCCAGTAAAAGCCACATTGTTGATTTTACGCAACTCAGACTGCTCAGGCTCTCACCCGGAAGCCGGCATCGAGATATAATAGCTGTGATAAGCGGTTCTTTGGCTATGCGTATGACACTTCCAATGAATTGGGGAAAACTGTATTTCAGGAATTGTCCCGGTGAAAGAATCTTCGTAGCGTTTCTTTCTTGGAGCTGAGGTTTTCCCGCAAGCATAAAAATATTAAACGCGGTTTCGACTCCCGTGCCAAGAGTGTATGTCCATGCACCCATTACCGGTCCGGTCATGCTTTCCCGATGCATTGCCCATCCGAATACGAAAAGGGCCATTGCCGCAAGTCTGCATACCGAACCGGCCCCCACAATCCATGCCTGATCGTTTTGTATATGGCATGCCTGCGCATTAGCCCGTAGTAAAAGAATAAGGGGGACCACCGAAAAAATGATAAGACCTTCGCGGATTAAATCTGCTATGTCTGGTTGTGCCCCGAGAATATGTGTGATCACGATCGATGCAATAGCGTCAAACCGGGCGATAATAGCAATGAGGACACCTGCAACAATGCCCCACGTCAGAAAAAACCATGCGTATTTAAATAGACTCTTACGGTCGGCGACAGTTCTTATTACAATATTCCGGGCGATAAGGTCGTGAGCAAAAAGAAAGACCGCTATTGACAGAGTATAAAAAAATGCGGTAATATGCATTTCTTCACCTGCAGCGCCGAATTTCCATGAGATTCCAAAAGTGATAATAGGGGCTGTGCCCATCACCATGAACATGTTGAGGGTCATGGGAAGCACGAAACAGGCAAGTCTGGGATAGGAGAGGTCTTTTGCTCGTTGTCTTTTCATTGTTTTTCTATGAACCCGCGCCTGCAAGATATTCCATACTGCGTGCTATATATTTGCGCGCGCACGGATGGCACTCCAGCCGTCCTTCGAGGCACAGTTCGTTGACAATAATCCTGCCTTTTCCCGCCGTAACCTCAGCGCAGATAAGAAAATCTTTTGAGCGAAGCACCGGGATGGCTTTCCCCGTTTTACATTTCAGAAAATACCGGGTCATGTAATGCTTTCGGTCGTATTTTCCACTGTACCAGTATGAGAAATCCTCCGGCGCGAATCCATTTACTATCCAGTGGCCGGTATCGCGCGAAATAAAATCGAGGGCCTTGTGGCCGCCCCATGAACCGGGATAATCCCTTCGCTTCGAATTATGCACGACCTCTGCCTCGATACCGAACTCGGGGATATTCCAGGAAGCGGCCTTGCGCTGTTCCATGAGGTAAAGCCCCGTACCGCTACTGACGCATTCGACAATTTCCTTCCTGTTTTTTTCGAGATCGCCCGGGGTTGCCACGATAAGTACATCGTATTGTTTCATGTCGGCATTGTGTCCAATGCGCCGGGCCCACGGAAAAATGCGCATGTATTCGTCAAGAAGCGCGCAACTGGTTTCGGCAATAATTCCTATGCGCACTCCTTCGACCGATGGTAAATCGTCATCAGGGTGAGCGGTGATTTCGAGCGTGTAATCGTGGACGGCTTTACCGTCACTGTTTTTGAGTACCGCGTAGACCTCAAAAGTCGTACGCGATTCCACTGCCGGGATAGGAGGAGCGAAAGTCCCTTGGTATGCAGCCCGCGATGCCGGGATGAAAGCGGATATTTTCCCTTCGGCGATACTTTCGCGGCTGGAACCGTCGATAAAATAATATTCGAGGCTATGGTCGTTTATTTGCGTATCGGTATCATTGAATATCCATAATTCTGTGCATGTCCTGGTAGTTGCGAGGTAATGCCACTGTGGAGCCCGAATATTTACCGCAACCGGTTCCAAGGCATCGGCAAAAGCATAATATGCCGGCTTGGGCGTACGATCGAACGAGACCAGCGCTTTGAGCCACCCGGCGGGAAATGCATCGATAAGAATATGCACTGCCGTACTCTGTATGATATCCATGCGCAACCTGAGCGCTTCGGTAAGAATACGGGTGGCAAATGCCTGATGCTTCTGGGAGCGCTCAATCCATTCGCCGGCGGTCCGGGGGATATCGTACCAGTTAAATCCGAATTTTTCCTGCTGACACAGATTAATTTGTCCGGGTTTCCACTCCGTGTCGTCGGCCGACCGTGGTACCCACTCCCGGGGATAGCGAATATCCCACAAAGTCCCGTTACGCATGGTATCGAGCGAATCGAGAGCTTCGGCTCCGTATTCACCGCAACTTGCCGCCCATCCTTCTTTTATGCTGTAAAGGTTCCCCGCATACAGCCCGCCGAATCCCGCGGCAAACGGCCCATACCAGAACGTATAGTAATGCACATCCTGAAGACCAAACGGCGTATCGCGCTCCTGCACATATTCGCACGAATCGACCCCTTCGACCGCCTTAATCACCCGGTCGGGGTTATGGATACGCACAAGCGAGCGGAGGGCTAAAAAAAATTCTTCCATTTCATCGTTTTGAAGCATCTTCTGGCCGACCTTGTCGTTTATCTGGCGTGGATCGGAGTCGGGTTCATTGATAAATTCGAGCGTGATAAGCGATGGGTGGTTGCGCCAGGTTTTTTCGAACGTGCAGGCCATATCACACACCCGGGGAAGCGAATTTCGCGAGATTCCAGTGCACATGGGAAGCCGCGACTGGCAGAGAATGCCCAGACGATCGAAGTAGTCGAGCGGGGCAGGGCCGGTACGGAAAAAATTTACATTTGCCGCTTTTGCGATAAGGATGTCTTCTACGACCTGTCCCGGATGCCCCGAACAAAGGTCCCATTCGAAATGTCCTATCGTGCTTGCTCCCCTAAGGAAAATTTTTCTGTTATTAAGGTATAGTTTTCCCTTCGGGGTTTCGTTTTCGCGCGATTCGAATGTGCGATAGCCGAAATCAGCACGCCGCTGCGAGCGGGGAGCACTTTCGCCCTGTACCGTACACGATGCGATCGCCGAATAGAGATAAGGACTGTTGCATTCCCACAGCCGTATATCGATACCTTCAACGGAAATCGTATATTTAAATGTATCCGGTTCGCCCGAAATATTCCCACCTCTCAGCTTGCAATCGAGAAGCGGCTGCCCGTCATCTTTTTCGTCGAAATTGCACGGAAACAGGCGAAGGCGAAAATCGGCCTGCACCGACGGCGGTACCAAGCGGGTGTTCCCTTGTGCATTGATAATACTGCAGGCTTCTGACTTGTTTTCCACTTCAATCCATATATCCAGTGCTGCCCTGTTGATATCTGGACGGACAAATATGTCGGTAATCGCCACTTCATTGCGCCCGAATATGCGCACCGGCCCGTAAATACCCGCTCCAGACGGAGCATGCCCCCATCCCAGAGGTGCATCCCAGCCAATGCCGTTGCCGGTGCGGCTGCCGCCGGCAATATCGGCAAAATCGTTTTCTATTTTTACAATAATCCTGTTTTCTTCTTCTCTCGATACACTATCGGAGATATCAATCTCAAACGGGACAAGATGGCTTTCATGTTGTGCAATAAAGCGGCCGTTAAGAAATACTTCGCACCGGTAATCGACCGATTCGAAACGGATAAACAACCGGCCCCATTTACTCAGGGCCTGATCGATCTTGAAAGTCGTTGTATATACGCCATACCATTTTCCGGCAGGGCCGCGCACATCTGGAATGCCGACTTCTTCCCACCCGTCTTTCTGCTGCGCTATACGAACGGGATTTATCCGGGGAGTATCAATATATTTGAACCACATTCGATCGATTGTCTGGTGTATCGCTCCGTCGCATTGACCCGCTGTTTTTTCCGGGAGCGTATCGCGCAGAAACGGCAGGTAATACTTTTTAAGCTGCGCTACTTTTGTCTCCAAGTCTTTCGGAGATGACATTTTTTTCATTGGCGAGGGCGCCTTTGCGCCGCCGCCATGTTCCCATGCGATATCTTTGCGGGTAACCGGCGGGGGAGGAAACGGCCTGCGATCGGTGGCATGCATAATTCCCGCCCCTTGTCCGATTGCGGCCCAGGGGTCAAGCGGGGAGAGTGAGTTTTCGTGTTTCCTCGAATTCATATTAACACACTCCTTTCTTTCGGGTAACTGCTATTAAGATGGAATATACATCTTCGAAAAGAGAAATAAGGGCTATCCATTCAAATCAGGGGAGTGCTTATAAAATAAACCATATGCCTCTCTTTTGTCAACGACGTCTCTTGTGTTTAGACGATGCATCCTTTTCTACTTGTCAACTTTTTAGACCCGACTCAATATTTTTTTAACAAAAATGGGAAACAATTTTCCGAGGAAAATGGGAAATATTAAACCGGTGTTGACATCCAATACAATAAGCCGATCCCTTTTTTTTAGTTTCATCAGGGATTTCTTTTAAAAAAGCCTAAAGTTCATGGGTGATATGCCGATAATATAAGAATAGAAGAACATGCGCTCGTTTTTTTACGTTACAATGTACTGTTTTTAGACAGTAAGTGATCACAAAAAGAAACGGACAAAGAATACACATTCTTTGTCCGCCGGAAAAAAAGAGAAACGGCACATGTTTCTATATTACTATATCGGCATGGATGCCAAAAAGTTGAGTGATTGCCATGGATGCATCGTATTTCTCACATTTTTCAGACGCAGCACGGCTGTACGAATCGTACCCGTATATGAATGACGAGGGTGAGTGTGAAACCGATGTGTTCGAATGCGATCACACGGATGATACGACAGAAGACACGAGTGCAACGAATAAAGCTGCGTACGATCCGTCATATCGCGGCTCACGCAAAACCAATCGTGCCGCGCCGCAGCAGGTACGGGATGAATTGGTAAAAGCGGTCAGGGCAAAAATCGATAAGGGACATTACAACTCCAGTGAGGTGATAAGCGACCTCAGCGAAAGCATGGCAGGGGTGTTCAACGAGAGACGGTGAATATATCGGGAGAAGAGGTGAGCTGTTCCCGTACCATCGGGATTTTTGTACATGCGTTTCCCTGCATGTGTAATTTCCGGCCGCGATAGGGGTAATACGACGTTGCTAACGCCAGTAAAAGCCACAACGGAAAAAGCCGGTCACGAGTTGTGCCGTGACCGGCTTTTCTCAGCGCTTAAGCGAAATACTATCGTCTTACGCCGATGCTTTCAAAGCCGCTTTGTTTTTCAGTGACCGAATTGTTGTCACTGTCGCGATACGATAATTCAACAATTTCTTTGACACGATATGCGCCCGGACTTACGCGCATCCCCTGATCGTTGTATCCGTACCACGGCACGTACAGATCCTTTGTGATGCCGCCGGTTGTGACATCTTCCCAGACTTCGAGCGCACTTTTGGGCTCGGTTGCCCCGTGATACACCAGATTCCCCACAAGATCGTATATATAGAGCCGGATAGTCAGTGTAATGGTTGAAGGATCCGCTACTGTCGGAATCACCACCCTGGCGGTGATTGCGGAAAAGTTTTTGGCCTTATTTATTTCCTCTACAATTTGGTCGTGGCTTTTCGGGCCGCCGCCGCCATTGAATTGCAGAGGCTCACCCGGCCGGGGATCCTGTTGATCGGGTACGAATGGATTTGGAACTACTGAAATCTTAAAGTCGGTCCCCTCCACAATCACCTGCGCTTTTCGGTTGTTGGCAGCCGCGCCATTGTCGCTTTCATCCTCGACAATATCTTCCCTGAGTCGGAAATAATACTCGGAGGTCAGGTTTCTGTCATTCGACATCCTGAAATAGGCAATCGAGTCCGCAACGAATTCATCAAAATACATGCTCTCGCCCAGAAGCACGCTGTCCGCCTCTGCACCATCCCGCCCACGATACACAATA
>CAZPUS010000075.1:0-6756 GCA_964589825.1 uncultured Fibrobacterota bacterium
TAAAAAAATGTCTACTTTTTCAGAGCACCATCACTGTATGCGTACCCATCCAATATATACGTCTTGTTAAAACGATTTTGAAAAAGTGAGTTGCACCGCATTGGGGCTGAATCCTATATGCATGTGTACGCCGGTTGCGGCGGTTGAGATATAGTGCGGGTTTTCTTTGCGAAGGAAAAAGGCTACACCGGAGAGTATCGCGAGTCCTCCGGCGGTATAAAAAGATATGTTACCTGTGCGACGATACGCACGACCGGTGTTGTATCTGTTTTTATATGCGTCTTTATATGCGTCCCACGTGGAATCTGACGGATTTTGCTGATAATCATCATACAGGTCCTGTGCGCTGTCGAGCGGGAGACCTTCGGCCAGTGTATACATCGTGAATCCCAGTCCTGCGCAGACTCCGCAACCGAGCATGAGATACAGACTTTTTCTCCGGTGCGGATATAGATATTTATGACCGATATCCCACTTGTACTGCAGGTAATCGTTCGATTCGCGCCATCCATGTGCAAGCCGGGTAAGGTAATGATCCACGTCCTTCCCGAACGTTTTAAAGTATTTATATTCCTGAAGCGTGGCATTGTACTTTGATATGGGGGTGTATTGCTCTATACGCTGCACATGCCGCGTCCATGTACGATACGTACTTCTGGAAATAGTGTCATCCTTGAGCTGTTTATACTCGGTGGCGGAAAGGGGGGCGATAGCGTGGTATTGCTGAAAATCCTCGTGCTCATACCCGGACATTTCGGCAATTTCTTCTGTATTGGTAATATGGGGTGCCCACATTTCGTAGGTTTCCGTCGAGATGTTATTTGGCGCTATATGGCGTAAAAAGTCCGAAACAGAAAGCCGCCTGATGGAATAATACCTCCTGAATGTAGCCACATCATGTCCGTGTGCAAAAAGTGTATCAATATCGGAAGGAGCAATATCGTTGCCGCAAAGGAAGTGAAGATCCGAAGAGGCCATGTTGTGCGTAAGAGACCAGAGGTATATATCCAGCGAGTTGCACCCTGCGGCCTTTGCATCGTCGTATTCTTTGAGACTGCCGTTATGAGATTGAATTTTGCGGTAGTCGTTTATAGAAAGGCCGAGGTGTTTTAACCGGATAAGATCGGATAACGATCCGCCGATTTTTTTTATTTCCACAAACTCGTTTTGTGCAATCCCTGCTTCTATCATTTTACGGTAGGAGGAATCGGCTGAGAGACCGAGACGTAAAAGCGCTTTATATGCATCCACCGTTAATTGCGATCCGGGATAGTTAGCCCATGTATTGTATTGTGTATAACTGCCACCCGCATTTCGCAGGGCTCTTTTTTCCGCGTGTGACAGTATAGTGACGGCATACGTTTCCTTTGTATTCAGAGGCACCTGGAATCTAACCGGTGCTACAAGGACTTTTCTATGCCTGACGCGCCATGATTTGTTGATGTCCTGATAATCGGCTCCAAACATGAGCATAAAGCCCTTGCCCAGGTTACTATGCTGTTTCTTTTCCGTCCACTCGGAAACCTTATATATCCGTATGTCAACCACGATGGAGATACCGCTGTACGAATCATCTATTTCTTCCCTGAAGGTATGGGCCTTTTCCTCCGACATTGGTATGTATGAACCTTTTCTAAAAAAAAATTTGCCGGCTTCATCAGGATAAAACTGATTGCTCCATATCGAAAAGTCGCTGTCAAATACGAATCCTTTTTTATGAAAATCGTATGTGATATCATCCTCGGATATTTCTATCCTGATGCGGTAGACACGGCGTCTGTTATGCCGTATTTCTTTGTAATATGGTGATTTTTGGTTTATGTCGAATTCATTATCATCTGTTGCAAATGCACAATCATCAGAAAGGAGGGAGCCGTAGTCAACGATATCGGTATTGTATTCTTTCCCAAAAAAGGCTTCTCTTAATACCCATGAGTTATGTCGCAGGTCCACGAAATCAGATGAGGGAACTTTTTCAAGTGAGATAGAATTTTCTGCAAGGGATACTTTGGCGAAGAATGAAAGCGGTATAAGGAAAATGATGATGTTTTTCATGGTATGTTCCTTGTGTATGAATGTCGTACGTTCCTTCTGCATATTTCTCTGATGTATGTGCCGCAGGTACAGTCACCGGAACACGAGCGGTGTATCCGGGCCGGCATGATTACCGGAGGTATGCCGCTGCAGGGGTGAATATTTCATCCGTCCACGTGTCGTTTGCCTCCTCATCCTGCGGGGGCATGTATACGCGTATGCTCTGGCGCAGGCAGGCACGCAGCAGGTGCATGGTGCCGGCAGAGGGGGTGGGGTCAAGAAGTAATACCCCCTCGCGCGCCATTGATGCCAGGGCGGTTATGTGATAGTGCCCGGGCAGACGCTCCTTATCGATCCCCGGGGGGATATACGATACCAGGGCGCCTTCGGTTTCTATGGCCTGCTGTAGCGCTTCGCAGCCGGTGTAGCGCTGCTCGGCGAAGGCGGTGCTCTGCAGTGCCACACATCGGCCCATGTGCTGCAGGGCGGTCGTGAGTATGCGTCGCTGGGCCGGGGTGTCGATTCCGCACACCAGGGTGTAGCCTTTGCGCACTAATGCGCTCACCTGTCTGCTGCAGCGGCGCACGGCTGCGGCATCGGGCAGCTCGCGCGGCATGACGAGCGCTACCGAGGCGCTGTCGAGCAGCGAGGCGTCACCGGTGGTATACAGTGCCGGCGGGGCATAGAGCCTGCGGTACATATGGCCGGGGTAGAGTGCGTCCTGCGGGGTAATGGCCCTGAACGTATCGGAGAGCAGCTCGAGAGTGCTTAGCAGGGGCGCATATGCGGCCCCCCGGGGATACCCCGTGTCATCGCCCTCCAGATACGCACGCGCGATCGCGGCGAAACTGGTGTAGGTGTGCAGCAGTTCTCTGGTGCTTACGTGCGCCTGCAACGTACCGATGTCAAGTATGCGCCCGCGTATGAGCGCGCTGTGCCAGAGAGCTTCGGTGTGGTGCTGGTTTTCGGGATGCATTGAAAGTTCTTTGAATGGATACGTTTTTTACTTTTTGACAGTTGTTTTGCCGGAGGTCAGCAGGTATCCTGCGATACCGGCGATTAATGCCACACCTGCCACTACCGCGATACTGATTCTTTTGTGCTGCATCTTCTCCTCCTTTACAGGGTTACCATACGCGTTCGATTGATTCTTTTTTATCTTTCGGGTACACCCACCCTCTTTTTCTCATGTGTTTACCAAGATTTTCCAATAGCGGATCGCCTCTTACCGCTTGACCAAGTGTGCGGTTATTCCATTCCCGGATATAATCTTCTACCGTTATAACCGTTTTGGAATAGGTGAAATGTGCCTTGGGTACTACAGGAGGGAAACCCGGTGCACCAGGTACAATATGAAAAAAACCGCAAAAGATCGCGGTGGCGATCAGGAAAAAAACGAGAAGAAATAAAAGTTGGCGCGCACCTACATTTAATGATTTGCCACAGTATCTGCATTGAATAGCTTCTTTTTTAATGTATTCTGCGCAGTAGAAGCATTTTTTAAGCTGGCCGGTATCATGGGGTGCATCTTGCGGTGTTCCGGCGGTGTTACCGGTATATTCTTCTTTTGGTGCAGAAGCCGAGGCAATGCAGGAGGCGCAGTAGGGCGTATTGTGGTCCCAGCGGATATCGCCGGGATTGAGAGGGGCCTTACAGTCATGACACGTTAGAGTGGCGGCACAATCGTAACACAGAGGTGTCTCCCGTGTGCCGAAGTTGTCAAGTGCGTTTAGGTTGTTTCCACAATGAGAACAGGTGTTCATAGTCGCATCTCCATTGTGAGGCAGTTTTTTTCGTCTGCGTACATGAATACGTTCATTTCTCGTTATTCCCAAACGCCGCCCAGAACAGGCAAAACAGCCATCCCAGGCCGGACCATCCGAGAAAAATATTCAGAAAAAGCACCCACCCCTTGCTGTCGTGTTCGCGATGATAGGCGATAACTGCTGGAATGAAATACAAAAAGACGGCGAGTATGCCGCCTACGAATAGTACGAATATCAAAAAAAGCGGAAGGGGATTATTCACATTGAGCATGGAGAACAGTACGATAATCAGCAGGATAATGCTAATGCCCAGTACGGATGTATTGCGCACCCACAAACGTGATTTTTTCTTTGTTTTATTGTTATCGTTTTGATAATTATTGGTCGGGTATTTTTTGTACAGGCTGTTTTTATTTCTGTTTTCCTGGGATGCAAGGAACTCCTCCTCGGACTGTTTTTGAGATTTTTCTAAAAGTGACTCGGCACAGGTGAGGCAATATGGATTCTGTTCTTTCCAAAGGGTATCGGACGGTTCGATGGCAGCGTTACAGTTGCTGCAGGTTAATAGGGCGGCACAGCCGTAACATAAAGGCATTTCTCGGGTGCCGTGATTTTCGAGTATCCCCATATTTTTTTCACAATGAGCACAGGTTTTCATAGTCGCATCTCCATTGTGAGGCAGGTTTTTTCGTCTGCGTACATGAATACGTTCATTTCTCGTTATTCCCAAACGCCGCCCAGAACAGGCAAAACAGCCATCCCAGGCCGGACCATCCGAGAAAAATATTCAGAAAAAGCACCCACCCCTTGCTGTCGTGCTGCCTGTTATAGGCAATGATTGAGGGGATGAAATACACGAAAACACCTGCGATACCGCCGATTACGATAAGAATAGGAATAAATGCTTCCATAAAGCCTCCTTATAACTGAATGAGTAATTAATAGTACCAGCAAGGTATAGGCACATATTTGCTAAAAGTCATTTCGGTGGAGCATGATATATAATATGTGAACGTTGCACTCATTAGATGAGAATGTATTGGGAAAGAATTCGTTGTACTTCATAAATGTTGGCTTTTTTGTTAAATCTCTTTTCGATCGGAGTGGATATACTTCCAATCCATATTTTCAGTTCGGCATCGAGATCAAAATGCCCTGACGTTTCGATGCTGTAGAAGGTAATTTTTGAGTAGGGGATAGATTGATATTCGATTTTTTTGCCGGTCATACCCTGCACGTCGATAATAATGAATCGCTTATCGGTGAAAACAAAGGTGTCCCGGATTATTTTGAAACCTGCCTGAATGCGTTCATTTTCTATAAGCAATTTCCCGTATTTTTCCTGTAGCCTTTCAATTTCCACTGTGCCTGCGTTTCCAAGTAGTCCCATAATAAACTCCTGTGTTAAAAGTGATCAATCACCCTCGCGGCGCTGCAGCAGCCGAACCAGGGCATCCTCCAGCTGTCGGCGGGTTTCGTGCGATTCGTGTACGCGCTGCAGACAGTCGACGATGCGCTGCAGGGTCTTTTCTCTGTCATGTGCGCCAATGCGTGTACGTATGGCATCGAGCAGATCCGCGTCCGCCCCGACGTCTAGCTGTCTGTCAGATCCGTTTTGTGTACTCATAATTTCACACCTTTAAGAGTTATAACGAGATCGGGTACTACAACATCGATAGATACAACCGCGGCAGTCGATACATATTTAAGCACGATCTTCATATACCTGTTTTTTGCTACTGAAACGATCTGATTCAACAGGCAATATAGTATTGTTGGTTGCCATTTCGTGTCACAGCGATGTGTTTTTTTCTGTTCGAGTTGCCGTATCACCGTTGCATCCTTTCTTTACCCACCTCATAACCCGGTGACGCCATCGGTATGTCATCCGCCCGAATACTGCATTATCCTGAAAAAAGGAGGGCGAGGGCATACATCTCTGCTTCTGCACACACTGCAACAAGCTAACGGTGTAAATACACCAATTAGTAATAAAAAAACACCACACTCATTATTGTTCCTGCAGCGCATCTTTTACTGCGTTATAAAACGACTCTTCGTCGGTGATATATGACGGGTCGATATCCAGCTCGCTGAGCAGCTGCAGGGTGGCGCGGATAATTTCCGTTTTGCCGATACTGCGCCCCGTACGCTCCAGTATCATACCGCGCAGCTGCTCGAGAAAACGAATATTACGCTTCGACAGCGTTACGCTCATGCGTATATAGTTATCCCGTCCGCCGGGGAGTCCTTTGCTTTTATCCATAGCGTCGTCACATCATTGCAATTGGTGTATTTGATGATAATATACTATATGTGGCATGCTGTATCAATACCTCCCCCATTCCGGAGCATGGGTGCGGATTTTATCAATAGTAACGTCAACATCAGTGTTTTTTTCTAAAAAACAGGCCTGATTAGTCCTTGTTTTAGTGTTCAATACCGTGTTATTTTGTTATGCGGACAAGGTGCGGGTATTTTTTGTTCGGGCGGATGGGCATGTATACGCGTGGTGCAGTGGATGCGGCATAATCGCGAAATTAAAACCGGCTCTGGTAAGGCCGTGGAAAGGGGGGTATTATGTGGTAACATAACTGTATGAGTCCGTATACCAAAAGGAGGTAAAACCACTAATTAATCAAAATCGACATTTTCACGAAAGGTACACTGGAATGAAAAAGCATATGGCGATAATATCACTACTGGTTATTATCGGATTGTTTACAGCTTCTTGCTGGAAGGACAATCCAGCTTCACCGGCCATAGAGGAACTCGATAAGGTTGGGGTAACAGAGTGGGAACAGATGCGCGAGGATGCACAAAAAGCGATGGATGCGGCGTGTGAGGAGTTTTACGACGGTATCCCGTCGGCTGCGGATACCAAAAGAGGGCTGACACCAAAGGCCGTGCTGGAGAATGCGACTCCTCCCGCTGATGCGGACAGTATCGCGTGGGA
>CAZPUS010000076.1:0-2550 GCA_964589825.1 uncultured Fibrobacterota bacterium
AATATAAGAGTAGTACGGATTGCAGCAGATTTCGCGAACAAAACCGCTCAATTTAGTTGGCAGAATATTTTGTGGCTAACGCTCCGGATTCAGGTATAATCATTGCAATTCTAATTTACTCCTATGGTATCGAACACTCCCTGCATATCGACTATTACGGTCATCATGTCGTTTATAATCGCGGATCCCCGTACTCCGGGGCCTTTTACCGAATCCTTATTTAGAGCAACCGTTGTCTGTACCGTATCTTCCACCTGTGCCGCTACAATACCTAATCGTTGCCGAGTATGCTTGGGGATCAGCACAAATATTTCATCCAGCTCCCGACTGGGTGCATTAACCGGCATAAACCGTTCAAGGCGAAACAACTGCAGCGACGAATCGTCGTATTTCAAAAATTCCTGATCACCCACGATTTTGATCTCCTCGACAGCACGTTTTTCTATACGTGCGATCTGTGAAAGATCAACGGCGAACTTTTCCGCCCCGCCGATATTAAAAAGCAGCATATTAGCCTGAGCGGCTTTCTGCTCTGTTTGAGCGTTCGTTTTTTTCTCCTCAGCCGCTTTATCAAGCTCATCAAAACGCAACTGTGCCATCGTAGCAATCCCCCCCGCATCGAGAATCATTGCCACTTTCCCGTCACCCATAATGGTTGCTCCTGCAAAACACATGCTTGACTTGAGATAGCCGGGCAAGGGCTTGACCACTATCTCCTCGCTATCCTGCACGTCGTCGACTACCAGGCCGAAATGGTTGTTTTCCACTCTCAGCACCGCTATTTTTATTGCATTCTGCACATGCGTCCTTCGATCGGACGCTCCGGTTCGACGCTCTTTTGTATCCTCCTCTACGTCATTCTGCTGTTGCGGCGTCCCACGCCGGTCTGACCACCGCGAGCGTGAATCTTCAATTGTTTCACCCGTGTCCGGATGGTCCACCGTCGGGACCAGTCCCAATACGTCTGAAAGCCGAACAAGGGGCAGAAGTGCCCCCCGAAGCCGCAGCACCTCGGCATTATGGACACGTTCGATTCGTCTTGTAATTTCATGGGCACGAATACGTACCACCTCTTCCAGCCCTACCTGCGGTATGGCAAACCTTCTCTGCTCCGCGGTAACGATTAAGGACGGAATTATCGCCAGTGTCAGGGGAAGCGCGAGCGTAACGGTGGTCCCTTTCCCGTATTCAGACTGCAACTCTATAGTTCCTCCCAGTTTTTCTATGTTCGATTTTACCACATCCATCCCAACGCCTCTGCCCGACACTTCGCTCACACTTTTTGCAGAAGAAAAACCCGGTGAAAAAATAAACTGCTGTGCTTCTTTATCCGACATGGCACCCACTTTCTCCTCATCAACAAGCCCTTTCTCCACCGCTTTTTCTTTTATCCTTTCAACATCAAACCCTTCCCCATCGTCCGCAATTTCGATAAAAACCTTTCCACCTTCCTGGTAGGCTCTGAGCATAATGGTTCCCTGCTCTGGTTTTCCGTTTTGTACCCGCTCCTGAGGTTTTTCTATGCCGTGATCCGCGCTGTTTCGAATCAGGTGAGTAAGTGGGTCCGAAAGAAGCTCAATTATCGATTTGTCAAGTTCAACGTCCTGACCGAATTGCTGCAGTGATATTTTTTTATCGAGTTTTCGAGCCAGATCGCGGATAACACGCGGGAATTTACTGAAAACCACCGACACGGGCTGCATTCTCGTTTTCATGATATTTTCCTGCAGTACCGACGTCACCATATCGATATTCTGCGTTATCGCATTAAGCCCGAACAAATCATTAACCGAAAAATTAAGCGCATTTTTTATTGATGTCTCCATTGCGGCAGTATACTCTTCGGGTATTTGATAATCGTTAGCATGAGCCTGTCTGCAATACTGCTCATGCAATTGCCCGATCTTTTCCATTATGTTTTTTACCACACTTTCAGAGTAATCGCTGTGCATGACACTCTGCGAAACAGTCTGCATAAGCTGATTTCGCGCCAGTACGAGTTCGCCTGCATAATTCATCAGATTGTTCAATAACCCGACCTTGACACGAACCGCTTCTTCTATAGCACTTTTTTTCTTTTTCGCTTCAGCATCCTCTTTTTGCGTTACATTCTCCGGTTCCAGGTTCTCTTTCTGCGGTTCTCCCGGTTGAGTACCTTCACTCGATTCCGCCATTTGAGATATATCGATCGAATAGATTTGTTCTTCCGGAATCTCGAGTGCCTGTGCAATAAGATCAGGCTCGAGAACGGTCGCCATGATTACAGAAACCTCTTTCCTGCCCTCATCCGATGCAGCGGACAATTGTTCTAACTCTTTGCGTGGGGGATTAAAACTGAGTAATGGCCCGAAATGTTCCCATGAGGCAAAAACCTCCTTAAAGGTCTTATTCGAATCGAAAAGATCAGATTGCGGATACACGGTTATCTGATATAAAAATTGACCGTTCTGCATAGCCTCCCGCACATGCTCATCGGTGAGATCCGTATGCGTTTTTTTCAGTTCGGATAACAAATCTTCATCACGGGACGCACCTTTTTGTGAATTGCCT
>CAZPUS010000076.1:2650-6704 GCA_964589825.1 uncultured Fibrobacterota bacterium
GTCCGAAGCGTATCGATTCCCTGCAGCAACGCATCGATCAGGTCGGTATCTGCCGATATTTCCCTGTCCCGAAGACGTGAAAGTACATTTTCCATACTGTGAGACAAATCGACGATGGTCTTTTTTCCGTAAAAGCCGAATCCGCCCTTAATGCTGTGTATTGCCCTGAATACACGATTGAGAAGATCATCGGAAACCTTGTCGCCGTTCTGCTCCAGCTCTAAAAGATCGGGCTCGATCTGGGACAGGTGATCCCTTGACTCCGAAACCAGCTCCTGCATCATTTCATCTTCATTCATAGTACAAACATCCTCATTTTATTGAAAAAGATGTAAGCCGTATTCTTACTCACCAAAAATGTGAAACTTATACGACTCTATGGTATTATAGCGATTCCGCGACATCTTGTCAATATTTTTTTCAGCCGTGTACGGAGAAATAACGCATCAGATAATTAGACATCTTTCGAAAAAGATGTATAATTTAAAACTACGCTGAGCGATTTTGTCTGCGCAATCTGCTGCCTTCCGCACTGCTCCTGCATCCCCGAAAATCATGAGCCAAACCAACAAGATTGATCCATGTCTTTCCGGAACGCGTTACCAGCACGGATCACAGCAGATTTTTCAGAACAATCGCTCAGTTTAGGTTAAAAACGTACTTTTATTCAATTATAACAGAGGGGGTCGTATGCATTTTCGTCCGATAAGTGCAACGCGGTACGGTTATATGGTGGCAGCACTCTTTCTGGGTGTATTTTTTCCGGCACACGCAGAAGCAAATGCGGATGACAGCGCCCGTGTAAACCAGGGCATTTATGGTGCGAATGTCTACGATATCGCCTACGACGAAGTACACGACATTGTATGGGCAGCAACCGAAGGCGCACTTTCTCTTTTTATGTCACTCGATTCGGGCAGCACGTGGGAAAGCGCCTACCCTCCCGATTCACTGGAATTCGAACGCAACGGCCAGACAGTGGGATGGGGCGGAGGCGGCAGAAGTATCTCGAGCGATAATGGTATTTCAGTTGCGATGAACGCGGAAGAAGGCGGCTCGCTTGTCTCCGCCGTCATCACCCCTGACGGCGGTGAAAACGGCTGGACTATATACGACCACGCGATAAAGAGCGATATTAAATCACAGCTTGGTACAGCACTTCATGCAGACAGAGATCTCGGGCTTACAATGGCAGAGACGCATAACGGGACCGTGTACATGGGATCGGGCAACATTCTGCTTTCCTCTTCGGACACGGCAAAAACCTGGGAAATATGTGCCGCATTTCCTGATACCACGGTTATCGACAGCAATATCGACCCCAATTCAATGCAGAATTTCAATTCGGTTATCCCGTTCGGCAACTCATCCGACACCCTGCTGGCACTGGTCGATGGCGGTGTGGGTTCGAACATGCAGAATGCCTATGTTACCCTTGACGGAGGGAATACCTTCATGCAATTTGCCGTATTCGACAGCTCCGGCATGTCCGACCAGTTCCCTATTATCGATACGGTAAAAATCGACACCAGCGAATACGACGGAATGAAAGGAACCGTAATCGACACCATAGACGACTCGATTCGAGTTCGGATCGTCGATTCGACCGGACGCCACTGTCCGTATATCGAAGAGATCTTCGTATACGGGGCTCGCTCCGACACCCTGCTGGCCTGGGAAAAATCGACGACCATCAACAACCAGATCCAGGGGCTGAACGCACTACATGTCTCTTTTGACAAAGGCGAACACTGGCGTCGGATTTTCAAGGAAGAGCCGGGTACGAACCTGGGCCATGTCGAATTGTTCGAGGATCCGAGTTTTACAAATGGTGCACGGATAATCGCGGGATCACGCTACAGCGATGATTTCGGCGCCACGTGGAACGATATGCAGAAAGTCGACCCGGCACAAATCGGCGATGTTCCGTCAAAAATAGTCTGCCATATCCCTGAAAGCGACATCTATATAGGAACTTCAAACGCGGGTACCTGGCAAAGCGATGGCGGAATCAACGATTCGTTCGCTCTCACGGTCGAAGGACTCGAAGCGGTAACGATTTACGATGTTGCCCAGGATACGGGCAATCTTGACAAAGTGGTTCTTGCCACAAAAAGCGGTATCGCTATTACCAATTCCTATACAGACGAATCGGTGCCTTACGCCGATAAATGGCATGGCAGCCATGGCGCTTTCCCCATGCTCAACAACAGCTATTACGTGGCGGGGATCAATCCATACGATACCGCCGAGGTATGGGCGGTAAACGGCAACGGCGTACGGTATGCATCCTCAAATGCCCTGGATGAAACCAACTGGAGTGCAACGAGCGATGGAAAGTTTGGCCAGGCGATGGGCGGTTCTTACAATTCATACGTGACCGGACTCGACTTTGAGGAATTTACTACCAATGGAGGGGAACCAAGCAGCATCGCCTTTTACTCCTCCGACACTATTTTTATCTCCCTTCGCTGCGCTCGCAGTTCCTACGGCGGTGTAATCCGATCCAACGACGGCGGCGCAACCTGGTCCATGGTCACTACCTTACCGGATACCGTCTGTAACATCATTGCTATTGGTCCCGACAGTGCGGGAAACAATGTGATTTACGCGGGTTTCGGCGATCTGAACCAGGATATTCCGGGCGCACTGTATAGAAGCAGCGACGGCGGTCAGACATGGACAAATCTCAAAGAACCGTCCAATGCCACTACCGGTGACATATATCCGGTATATGACATCGCGTTGCGCAACCACAGAGCGGATTCGATAATGATTGCCGCAGGAGAGTGCATAGCCTATTCCCCGAATTACGGCGATTCGATGTACGGAGTAATGCCGCCGCAGTACCAGGGTGTTGATTTGAGTCAACCTTTAGCCTCAGTCGATATCAGCAAAAACGATCCCGATTCGGTCTTTATTGCACAAGGCAAATACGTATGGCTGCTGGACATGAGTCCGGAACCGGACACCGGTATGGATGATGCCTGCAGCGATTCCTGCTGGGGCGATTCCTGCATGATCATCTGCTGCAAAGGTGATTCCTGCGATACAATGGTCGTGGATACAACCAAAGAAGGAGAAATGGAGAACGAGCCGATGCTTTCTCTTTACCATTGGGGCTATCCGGGCGAAATCATTCACGATCTTCACTATGACGCACTCACCATGACTTCCTCTGTGGGGTTTTATTCCATCTCCGGCAACACCGGGTCGTTGCAGCAACCGCCGCTATCCACACGTAAAGGAGCATTGCGTCGTCACCAGAATCCGCTACAAGTCACCATCAACCCCAACCCGTTTATCGCACAGGTAAAAATAGCCTGGACACTGCCGCATGAAGCCGATATACATGCCGGTATATATCGCCTGGACGGAAAACTGATCCACACCATTCACGACGGCCCGATGCACGCAGGAGCCCATACCGTACATATTGCGCGTGAACGCTTTCCCGGCGCAACCGGAATGTACATTTTCCGACTGCAAAGCGCATCGCACAATCTGATCTATCGCATTATCAAGCTGCAATAATACACGCGCGTTATTCCTTTCGCAACGTGCGGCAACGCACCGGAATGTTCAGACAGATACGCATTCCGGTGCGTTTTTTTATGAATTCACGTGAACCCGATGCCGCTCTCATTCATTATGTCAAAGGGCATACCTCATTAATGTATTTTTCTACCCGAACTGCACCACTGTTGTGATACACACTGTGGTGAGCCGTACTGTCACAGTGTTCCCTGAAATGATGGGTCAGTCATGTTGGTCGATTCATTATTCACCTGCACGCAGGCACAGTAGGGATGACAGCACTTTTGGCGGCCAAAATCACTCAATTCAGGTTTAACCAATGTAATACATTACAGGAGATCCATTATGAACAAACGGAAAACGCTTGTGATGGCAGCTATGCTGCTCGCACCACTTTTTTTTGTCTGTACATCAAATCAAAGCGACAACAAAAATAACGAAGCGGTACAGGCATTCGTGACCATTCCACCACAGGCATATCTGGCCAGTCGTATTGCAGGCTCTTACGCCGATGTAC
>CAZPUS010000077.1:0-6637 GCA_964589825.1 uncultured Fibrobacterota bacterium
CGGTTGCAATCTTGCGGTTTACAGCCTCCACGATTCAACGTTCGTCTATTACAACGAAATCAACCGCACCCATACCTTTTCGCACAAATGGCTCTGGCTGGACCGCCTTGAAAAACTTCATATCGACGCGGTGACGGAGACAAAACTGTACCGCGCCATGCAGGATTCTCTTCTGGATGCTGCGGTCGATACGATTGCACTCGTGTGCGCAACCGGTATGAGCGGAGACCGTTCACTGACCACACCCCGCGATGGCGGGGAGCAAAAAACAGACATTTCGGATGTGTTCAGTGTCCCGAGCGTGGGCGGGCGGAACCTTTACGACGAAGCGCCCGCGCAGGACACCACCGAAGCCGATACCTCCACGTCCCAGTGAACATTGCGCCTTGACGTGGTTTTTCCGCGTCGATGTTGCAACCGGACGCTGCAATGTGTATTTTTATTATATTTGTAGTTCAAACGGAGAAAAAAAGGGGATATGTAATGTCCGACACACTCGGTGCGTATAAAAACGTTTTCGACGATCAAAACGAGTTCAATAAACTCTACGAAAATATTCTCGGAGCAATTCAGGAATTCTCCAATTACCGCAAGGGGAACCTGACCTACGGCGAAATCATGTTCGTTATGGAATGCATACTCGACAACCTTCGCTCCTCATCTGAAAAAAATGCCAAAGAGTCCGCTCAGGCAAAAAAGCTGCAGAATGTTACCAGTTTTACGTCACTTCTTTCAACAACCTCTCGTCTGGTAGAATCCCTTATCAAAAAAGGCGTTATCTCTTCTGACGATGAGAAATTCATACTTCGCGGAGAAGAGAGTTAATTACCGCCATGACCTCAGACACCAAATCACCCGCTTCTTCTCCCTCTCTTTTTTCACTCAGCATTCCCGGGGATGTGGACTATATCCCCCCTGCGCGTAAATTCGTCTACGAAACGATTCTCTCCTACGGATTCAGCTCCAAGTTTGCCTATCGTTCCGAAGTCGTTGTAGACGAGGTATGTAACAATGCCGTTATGTACGGCTGCAGCCATATCGAGGCAGAAGTCAATATCACACTCTCCGTGTATACAGATTACATAGAAATCGAAGTCAGTGATTCGGGCGGCAATGTTGAAGACAAACGCAGATTGAGCCAAGCAGCGAAACAGACAACCGCAAACGGCAACGAAAGCATAAATGAAAACACGCTGGGCCTTGAAATGGTAAAACTGCTCTCTTCCGAGATGCATGTGGCTGTTGGTGAAAACAATACAACCTCGATCCGGGTCGTCAGACGAAGAAACAACAACGAGAATTAATCATTTTTATCAGGTAGGCATAAATGGAACTGACACCACACGATAACCACATTCCATATACACTGCTGCGCGTTGAGTCGAACGATGAGGTGCGCAGCGAACAAGGCATTTACGAGCAGCTCTTAAGGGGTTTCGAACACAATTACCCCGTTTTTCTTATTGTGGACCTTAAAAAAGTCAACTACTGTCCGTCATCCTTTATTGCGATAATGATGGAGTGGCGCAAAAAATTACTCGAGGCAAACGGCGATGTGGTATTCGTGGGACTCGGTTTTGATCTTCGATCCGAGCTGAGCTCCCTGGGCATTCATAAGATATTCTCTTTATACCCGGACATTTCTACTGCACTCAATCGTTATTCATGGAAATATGCCGACAACACTCAAAAAGTAACGCTCTCGTTCCCGCAGCGGCTTAAAACCGTTCCCGCAATACGACAGCTCATGAGCAGAACCGCACTTGCAAAAGGGTATAACCAGAAAGAAGCTTTCCGGATCGAAACCATTGTCGACGAAATATGCAACAACGCAATAGAACATGGCGAACATTCAAACGAAAACAATATCACCATATCTCTTGGCATTACCAAAAACAGGATCGAAGTAAATGTACATGGCAAATCTGATCCGGAAAAAATAAAGAAACTGAAAAAAATATCACAGGCGATTAAAAACAAAGAAAACCCGGCCCCTGAAATGGAAACGACCCGTGGACGCGGACTTGCGCTCGTTAAAATGCTGTCGGATGATCTCAAGATACATTTTTCTACGAATCAAACAAGCGTAAACGTAACCCGGGTAAAAGAGGAATAAAAAGATGGATACCCAGATTGAACTGAAACAGGAAGATATCAAAGGGCACGAAAACGCCAGAATTATACGATTTATCGGCGATCTCGATGCTACCAACAGTGATAATGTCTGCGATCAGATCACTGAAATGATCAACAACGGTATCATCAACCTTGTCGCTGATTTCAACAAATTACGCTATGTGAACAGCACGGGACTTGGCGTATTGCTGCATATCAATAAAACCGCAAAAGAAAAGGGCGGTTCATTTAAAATTTCGAATGTAAACGAAAATGTGTACGAAATCATCGAAATTATCGGTGCAACCGCACTGCTTGAGATTTTCGATTCAGTAGAAGAAGCACTTAAAACCTTATAGCCCTGCAGCGAATCCGGCTGAACACTTCGCAGAGGGGCGGAGCGCAGATTCCGATACAGTGCAGTCAGCACAAATATGAGCGGCATCGCCACCTTGTGCGCACAAATGCAGAAAATCGGGAATATAATCACTACCAGAACGAATACATTATATATATAACCAGATTAGTAATCAATTGGTCCCTGCAGCCTTATTAGTATAAACATGCATTACCACACCGTTTCATGCCAAATCGTTTTTAGTTAGGGAGGAGATCGATTATGCACCGCATCATGCGTATACGTGCATACCTGTCACTTTTTTGTATGCTGAGCATAGCCGTATTTGCAGCGACTCAGTTTCAATGTCAATCACAGAAAAAGGGCGATCCGCTGGCAAAGATAGGAAACAACCTCATTACCAAAGAGATGTTCGATGCATTCAAACACATGCAGAAAATCTATCCTGCGCAGATATCCTCTTTCAATTATTTGATGGAAGGATCGGCCATTTCTTCTGTTGTCCGCACCGAATTGCTCGCTCAGGAGGCCGGTGGTCGTTTCATACGCAACCATGTGCTATCCACGCATGACTGGGAGTGGAAATCGCGGTATTTTCCGGCACAGTACTATCTTGAAAATGTGCTTTTCAAAAATATGGGCGCCACAGACGAAGAACTCAAAGCATGGTACGAAAAAAATAAGGAACAATATAAGGATACTGTCACCGTCACAGACAGTGGTTCCGACACCACCGCTTCCGGCACTAAAGACAGCATATTTTACAAACCTTTTGTCAATGTGCGCAATCAGGTGATAAAGGCACGGTTCCTTGAAGAGTATCCGCCGCCCGATTCGACGTATATAAAAGGTCCCCAAAAACCCGACTCCAGCGCCGACAGTACGCTGATAGAAAACAAATGGTATCGTTCCGTACAACAGAAAAAAAACGACTTTTTCCTTGAACGCATTTATAAAAAACAGACCGGTGAGGAGTACGTCGACTCGCTGCATGTATGGTACGGAGAGGGGAAACTCATAACACCTGAAGATATGGACGTAATACTCAGCTGGCTGCCTAAATCCAAACGAAAACTCTATACGCAGGACAGCAGCAAACTGGCATATCTTGGCAGATGGCTGCTGCGCTGGAATTTATACAGTAAAGAAGCGCAGCAACGCGGTGTCGCTGATAGCAAAGAATCTGTCTATATGGTTGAATGGGCAAAAAAAGTGGATGGTGCACATACATATTATGAGGAGAAAATCCTGCCACACGTGGAAAAGTCGGCATCCATAGATACCGCAATGGCCCGTTATGCGGTGCTGGATCACAAAAAGAATATAACCATGCCGGTCGACAGTGCCGATCTCGCCAAAGAGATCAGCAGAAAAATCAATCAAAAAGCACAGCTGAGCCTCGACAGTCTCCTTTACTCTCTCCGTCAGCGCAGAGGGGTGGAATACTATCAATCCGACTGGCAGGATGCCCAGAGCAAAGACCCGGCCGAACTTTTCAACCAGGCATCGGCGCTAAGAGACTCAGGTAAAAGCAAAGAGGCTTCAAAGCTCTACTCCACACTGGTAACCACGTTTTCCTACACCGATGAAGGGAAAAAAGCCTATACGCGACTGGCAAAAATTCAGTCCGAAATCGGAAAACATTACCGCGCGATAGATAATTACCGAGATTACCTGGTGTTGTACGGCTCGTCACTTACCGAAAAGGAAAAAGGCAATGTCTTTTTTATGATCGGATTTATTTATGACGAATACCGCAACTGGCCCGAACCTGCGGAACTCAATTATAAATGGGTGCTCAAACACACCCCTGACAGCGAACTTGCCGACGATGCGGAGTTCATGTGCCTGCATCTTGGTGAGCCGATGTGCAGCATCGAGGAGCTGCGCGCACAGGCACGACGCCAGGGACAGCCGCAGCAGGAGGAATCGGCACAGTTGTAAAAAAACGATTACAAAAGGGTAATAACGATGTTGGTGATTCGGGTTGCCTTGCCTGCCGGTATGCAACTTTTTGCCGCCATTTCGCGTGAAGTCGCCATAACCGCTGATGTGCGCATAATGCCGGTTTGTGCCCCGATCACCTTATGGCTGCCCGCCAGCCGGGGTGACAATGCGAAGGTAATCTCAGCACTTCCGGCAGAAATCCTTCATCCCCCGCATT
The DNA here is from genome assembly GCA_964589825.1 of uncultured Fibrobacterota bacterium. Classification (GTDB taxonomy): domain Bacteria; phylum Fibrobacterota; class Chitinivibrionia; order Chitinivibrionales; family WJKA01; genus CAZPUS01. The sequence goes on from CAZPUS010000077.1 coordinate 4,638, forward strand.
CACATATCTCCCTGTAATTGCAGAAGCCGCATATTTTTTTATTTTCGGTACAGTGAAACGTGTCCATGGGCAGGGGGATATTCTGTTGCACATCGGCGCAGAAGGCATACATCTCTTCGGTCTGCGACTTTACCGTCTCGACGAATTCGGAAAGATCGTCTTCGGAAAACGAGGTAGAGAACTCACTCACTTCAGGGTAGAGGTAAATGATTTTTGGGAAAAGCCGCGCAACCGGAATGTCAAAATTATGCCGCGCCGCCAGCGCGTAGGCCTTGAGCTGCATACCGTGTTTGTATTCATCCCTGCTTCCGGTTTTCCAGTCAAGAATATAGACCCCGTCATCCACCGGAAAAAGAAAATCCATTTTGCAGTATGCCTTCATTCCGTGGATACGCGTCTCCCCGTATCCTCCGGGCTCGATAAGCCAGTTTTCTCTGTTGGTCAGCGCTTTCATGAATATCCAGTTAAAACACGGACTGTCGAGAAAATTCGAGATACATGCATTTACCCTGGGATAGATATCGCTGCTGTCCACCAGCTGCTTTTTCCCGTAATAGGTCTCCAGGAACTCTTTTTTGCTGCTGTACTCGACCGTGAGTCCGCGTGCATACTCAAAAAACCGTGGCCTGTCGATCTGCGCATCGCTTTTCTGCAGTCGTTTGAGGAATTTTTCCACGATATCATGCACGATATTACCCGCCTCCAGCGCGATGGTAGTAAGCGAGCGCAGGCGGTTTATTTTCTGAAGCGAAACTCCGGGGACATGTTTACGATAGTAGTGGTAAAAGTACCAGCGTCTGCATTTTCTGAACAGCTCATACCGTGATATCGACCATCCGAGAATCGGGGTGAATTCATACGATGGATAGGTATATCCGGCAGTACTGCCCGACGATTGAGTATTTTTGGGGGTAGTCATTGTAAAAGAAAATACTACAGGACAAAACCACCATGTGCGCGCAGCATTCCGAACATGCCCCCCACGATTTGCCCGAAACCGATATCGAAAAGGTACGCTCCCGTGCACGGGATGTATGCAGTCGTACCCGTCGCGACCTAAAACGCCTCGAAAAAAAGCAGGCCAAGCAGCAGCAGGAATACGAGGAGGCTCAGAAAGGTCCCTGGTACCGACAGATCGCGGACAGCCTTCTTGCCGAAGCTCCTGATGCCCATAAAAAAAGTGCGCAACGTGCCGTGTACAACGTCCATACCGGGCAGTGTGAAGAGGTAAAACTCAATCCAAAGTGTGATGCCGCCAAAAACGCGCAACTTTATTACAAGCGTGCCCAAAAGGCAGACCGTGGTACACACATCGCGGGGATAAAACTGAAAGAGACCGGACAGCTCATCTCACAACTGCAGCAGGCCCACGAGCACTGCATGCAGTGCCTCGACGAAAGCAACGACACAGAAACGATACAGCGGGCCTGTGATCGACTCGAATCGCTTCTGCTGCCGGGCGGTTCGAACCGCTCCCGTGAAAAATCACCACACCACGCGCCCGCCATTCCCTATCGCCACTATACCATCGACGGCTGGGACGTATATATCGGCAAGAACAACACCCAGAACGACGAGCTTACCACCCGGTTTGCCAAACCGTGGCATATCTGGCTGCATGTGGTGAGCCATGCCGGCTCGCATGTGGTCATTTCCCGGGACAAAAAGGCCACATACCCCCCGGCACCGGTGCTGGAAAAAGCGGGTGCGCTTGCCGTATGGTTTTCCAAGGCCAAGCACACCTCATTTGCCGAGGTCCACGTCACCGAGGCGCGTTTCGTGCGCAAACCCCGCAAATCCCCGCCCGGCCAGGTGGTGGCCGAGCGGTGCAAAACCATCCGCGTCTCCCCCCAGTCCCCGGAATCACTTTTCCCCTCCCGAAAGTATTGACTTATCCCCTGCAATTAAGTATATTTGGGGGATACATTGCGGGGTGGAGCAGTCTGGTAGCTCGTTGGGCTCATAACCCAAAGGTCAGAGGTTCGAATCCTCTCCCCGCT
>CAZPUS010000078.1:0-6305 GCA_964589825.1 uncultured Fibrobacterota bacterium
GGGTACCCCGGCGAATTCCGGTAAGTACGGCCTACGCCTTTGCATCATTGCCTGCCTGATACGTTGAATGCGAATACAATGCGTTAGCAAGGCGGGCCGCATGCGCTCTCTCCTGCTGTGCCAAATAAGTAAAGGAATTGCGCATACCGGGAATATGGGCATGGCGCGCAAGTGCTTCATAGAATTCCGCCGTTTTCTCTTCGTGTTGACGCGCCGCATCAAGCACCTCGGAATCGGCATCGCTGAGATGCAGTCCGGGCGGAAGTTGTGACGGTACATCCGACGCTGCGGTCTTGGTTCCCGTGCCATGCGATTCATGCTGATCCGAAAGCCGATGCAGGGTCCGTACATGTTCGCGCTCCTGTCCGGCTAGTGATTGGTACAAGGTCCGAAGAGTGGCCGACGATGTGGCACGCGCCGCGTCATCGTAATGTGCGGCAGTAGCATGTTCGAACGTAAGTGCGGCGTTTAGAGCCGCATGACTGAGAGGCCCCTGCATAGATTCTGCAGCTGTGTTTGACAGCGGTTGTGCTGCCGTGGCATCGGGCCCGCGAACCGCGGAAAAAAGCAAAAATGCACCGAACGCGAAAAAAAGCAGCGCCGCAGCGTACTGAATAATGTGGATCGGCAGCCACTGCTGAAGATACGATCCGGCAATAACCGCGATGAGCGTGGAAAGGATAAGAGCGCTCGCGGCACCTGCAAAAATTGAAAATGGCGAGGAGGTTCCCGCTGATGCGGCCATTGCCGCAAGCTGGGTTTTATCTCCAAGTTCTGCCAGAAAAATCAATCCGAATGTGCCTGCAAAAATCCGCCAGTCCATATGCGAGCTCCATGTTGGTGATGGCGCAAAACAAAAAAAATGTACAAAAAAATCTGAGCTGAGCGGTTTTGTTTAGAAAATCTGCAGCGATCCGCACTGTTCTTGCGTTCCCGAAACTGAAAAGCCAACCGATAAGGTCGAGCCATCATTTGTGAAAACGCAAAAACGGCACGGCTCATGACTTCTTTCATCAAAACAATGGCTCAATTCTGGTAAAATAGTATTGAACACCCACTGAAAGCTACTACAGAACAGCCTGCTGAAAATGATACATACACGACAGCATAAAATAACGCGTTATGCCGTACGCTCAAACCAGATTGTAGCAAATGCGCTCTTTCAGCGACGAACAGTACGGTGGAAACGCTCGAGTTGATTGTTTATCCACCTTCGTAAAAGCTTCTCCTGTATCCGGGGCTCATCCATAACCGTCAGTGTGTCGCCGCTCATCGCACGTTCTCTTCTGAAACCAACCAGTGCTTTTTTCACAAAAACCATCGTATTCTCTGCAGAAATGGTACGTGGACTTGCATATTCGCATTTAGCAAGATAATACAACGTAGCGGGAGCATATCCGTATATCTCCTTTACGTTCCTGATACCTTTATAATGTGCTCTGTCGAATGCATATACCCTGGTATGCACATCGCAATAAGGGTCCCAGCCAAGAAGTTCTGCCGCTTTGTTGTATTGTGCTACTGTTTTAGTCCTGCCATTTTTTTTCTCATCCGGGCTTACACTGCTGTCTGGCATCTGAAACAGAAAATTATGATAGACAAAAAGAGATCGCATTACATGCGTGGCCCTGAGAAGCGATAACTTTGCCTCATTCTCTGCACGCTGCGCTCTCAGCCTTGCAAGCGCACGCCTGCAGGAATCACTCATTCGTACAGTATAATTTCGTCTTTCAGATGTCACTTTTACGGTATCAATACCGGTTTGTATCGTATCCGCAGTATCCAGGCGTGCACGAACCCTCTTCAGCAGATCGCGCAGACTATCACAACAGGTCCATTGGGCTGAACCGACGTAGCTATCCGTCGTGTCATCCCGCTCATATTGCATCCGTGTGCGCACCGTCAATAAAGTCTCCGCTGAAGAGACCGTTTTTTTAGCCGGTATACTATTGCGTACAACGGCATCCGAAACGTTGGGGTCTTTCGGCCTGTGAAAAAACAACAGCAGTAACCATGTCATCATGGCAATAACAAAAATGATCAGTCCGATTGGCAGATAATACGCTCGTTTCATAGAAAGTCAGGCCCGGGGGTGTGCCTGTTTGTATGCCTTAAGAAGATGCGCTTTTGATACATGGGTGTACATCTGCGTGGTGGCCAGGGAAGAATGACCAAGCAACTCTTTTACTGCCCGTATATCCGCACCGTTATTTATCAGGTGGGTTGCATACGTATGTCGTAATACGTGTGGACTTCGTTTATAATCGTCGCTTACCCTCGAAAGCAGATCCCGTACTACACGCTGTATCTGACGTCGTGAGAGTCGTGCTCCACGGTTGTTGGTAAACAGCGGTGATGACGAAGTGACGTATGTGCCGCGTTTTTTCAGGTATCGGTTCACGATGGTAATCGATGTTGCGGTTATCGGTACGATACGTTGTTTCCCTCCTTTCCCGGTAACCTTTACCACTTTTTCCCGAAAATTGACATCACGAATATCGAGCGCATATACTTCAGAGAGCCGAATCCCACTGCCATACAAAAACTCGACAATGGCACAGTTTCGCAACGCGGTGGTCGAATCGTTTTTTGCGGACGGTGCCAGCTCACTGGTTTGATGCTGGGTTAGAAATGTCGGTATAGGCTGATCGAGTTTTGGAGTGATCAGTGCAGACGCCGGATTGTCCTGAAGATACCCCTGCCTTACACAAAACTTCGAAAATGAACGAAGCGTAGCCACTGTCCGTGCAATCGAGCGTGTTTTCAGTTTTTTTTCATGCAGGGAATAAAGGTATGCACGCATTACGGGGGCAGTTACGAGCTCGTTGACTGAATCGGAAGAAAAATTCTCGTGAGAATATGCGATGAATGCGCTGAGGTCGCGTCTGTATGCCTGCGCGGTAAGCTGAGAATAGCCGCGTTGCTTAAGACAATACGAGACGAATTCTTCTGATGCGCGCGTTGCGGGTATACCCATTAAAAAACTCGTTATCAGCGGTTTGAGGCCAATTATTTACGGAAAAAATGCTGCCAAGAGATACAGTTTTTTCTGCGTCGGCGAACGACACTTTCACGTGCGGGATTAGCAGCACTATATTGTTCCCCGAAGCCGAGATCGCATTTAGCCTCTCTGTTTTGGTGATATAAATATACTATCTTTCACCTGTGTACGGTCCCGTCGCAGTCATAAAAATAGTACGTTTGCCGCATGCGTATTGTTATTACACACCGTGATAACCGCATTGACATCTAACCGGAGATGTGTCGGATGGGAATCTATGACCGTGAATATATGAAAAACGATGAAACCGCCCGCCGTGTCATGAAAAAGAAGACAAAACGCGTAACATGGTGGAAGCAGCTGCTTTTTAAGATGTGGGTCATCCTTCGCCGGCTTATGCCCGGCAAGTAACCGACATTGGTTTTTCCGGCGAATTTCTTTGTTCGTAAAGAGCAGGCTATACCGACGTTATTTATTCTGCCCCTCCGGGAAATGCATCTCCAGCCCGTCTTCATGGTGCGGCCACCCGGTATCAAGACGTACACCGGTTCGTGAGAGCACGATCCTCGCTTTTTCAACCTCGGGGTTGTTGTCGAAAAATGCCGGAATTGCACCGGGTGTAGAATAGTGATTCATGCATACAAAGAGCATGGCGGGCGCTTCGAGTCTCTCCGGATTGCACCACGGTACGATACGGCGTCCAAACCCCCTGGTTCCGCTGAACACCTCCTTTTTCTCCGGATTCCACTGTGCAAAAGTATAATACGTCTTCCCTTTTCCGTGCTGCTGATGCGACTGTTGGAGTACGTCTGCATCCAGACTGAGCCGCAATCTTCCCTCAACACTTTTAAATGCCCGCGTGCGCACAAGATTTCGTACATACCGCTCAGACATTCCCAGGGCGGATGCCACCTGCTGTTCCGCGTTATCCATTCCATAGCCGTACTTTGCCCGTACATAGTTGATTGCCACAAGGTGATTGAGATATCCCCGATGTGCCTTTGGCAACCGTGCCTTATCCGGGCTCTGACGATCTACAGGTTCCATCGTTCCATCAATTACTATGAGAATTCGATCATAATTCAATGTCCCGTAGTTACTTGCGGTACTGAAAAGGTCCACTTTCATTGGATATATCTGCGTGGTATGCACTGCGTATTCATTAATGTTTTCGTCATCGCACATACGGGAAGAGATACCTGCAAGAGATATATGTATGCCCTGCTCGAGCAACTCTTTCATAATAGGCGCAAGACAAAAGAGGCCGTACGTGATATTTGGTATAACGCGCACGCTTATTTGCCGTTCAGTAAACCTTGTATAGAGAGAAATAAGCATGTCACGCAGATTATGCGCATGTGAAATATGCTGCGCATACATGTTTTCGACCAGCGGACCGATGCAGGCGTTCATATCGGGATGAAGCGGTAATTCAGGCCAGGTGTCCCCTTTAACGCTACGCATGAGCTCTTCTGTATGTTCAAGAAACCGCAGCCACAGGTAGGTAATGGATGGATGTCCCGGGGCCTCTTTCCCATACCTGTAAATATGGGCAAACGTGGTAAAAACCAGATGCCGATCCAGACCGCGAAAAGGGTCATAGGCAATCTCGCCTCGTGCGATCATCGAGCGTCGATGCGTAAGGTTGTCGTTTATGTGCGCTTCACGCGCTCCCGGTGGGTACTGCTGCAGACAATGCAGGATAATGTCGGTAAGGTAGACTCCGTGCTGCGTGCATTCCTTGAAAATTTCGAACACACTGCGGTAGTATCGCTGTTGCGAGACATCCATCAGGGTCTCTTCATAAAAATCGAGCGGACGTGCTTCACGGATGGATTCGATAAAACCGGGCAGCTCTTCATGAAGAATAAACGGAGCTCGGCGTACAAACCACTCTTTAAAAAGAAAATAATCCCGAATGAAACGTACCGAATCCCGCGCTTTCTGAAGCCTTTGTTTTATCAGAGAGCAACATTCGTTTTTTTTCGCAGCCACCACCGCAGAAAGTCCTTTCATTTCATGTTGCTGAAGCATTCGGGAGCTATAATAACGATACTCTTCACGACCAAAAATATCATCCGAATACTCCGGAGTAAGGTCACCGCAATGCGACAGTATACCCGTAATGCGGCCGAACCATTCATCATACCCGGCATGAATTTGCTGCAATCTGTTTATTCGTCTGACAAACCTGGTAAGGATATCATACGGTGACTCCTGCAGAGAATTCTCTGCCGCATCCTGGTTTATCGTCACCGTATAATCGGCCCCTATGCTGAATGTATGGCTAATTCCTTCCATTTGCGCCCAGCTGCAGAGTCGATACAGCGAGTGTAGCATATCAACCATGTTGGTAATGCACAGGTACATGGTGTACATCTCACGCCGTGCTTTCTCAAAATGATACAACGTGTCGAAATATCTGAAATCTGACAGCTCCAGCGCATCGTTCACCATACGCCGGTGACAGAGGTCGATGGTATAATAATAGAGAATCGACTCCTGCTCATGACACATGCGAAGCGGCATCGCCATCACATCGTCAAACGATGCACGTGCCGTAAGCGTATCGAGAATCCGCATTCTGATCGTAATATCCTTTTCTCCCAGTATGCACTTCATCAAAAAAGCATACGACACCGAACAATGCAGCATACGTAACGCATCGAGTACCGTATGCTTGAGATTGGCATCATCATTATCCCATAGCGAGAGGATTTCCTGCAGTGTATCTTCCGTATACTCACCTGTTGATGCCAGAAGGTTTATATAGGCCGCTTCTCCCGCACGTGATACGATATGGCTGCGATTACGCCGTATCATCCCGAATGCGGCCTGTTTATCCACAAAAGTAAGGATCGTGTAAAAAAACGGTGCGTTGTACTGCTGGGGGTTCGAGTCTATCCTCCGGCTGATAAGTTGTAACCCAGCTTCTCCGGCCGCTACACCGATTGCATGCACGTGACGCCGTAAAGAGACGGGAATTTCACCATGAAAACGACTCAGCACTACATCGAGCAGCTTCTGCAAGGACTGCATGTTAATATCATGACAACAAAAAAATGTACGCAGTATCGTGGTAAAAAGCCGTGCCGTCTCGTTCTTGTCTGATACGTCGATTCGCTTTGCAATACACAGAAGAATATCCTCGACCCATTCATACGGCAGCCAGCGAAGAAAGGAAAGCATGCGTCCCAGACGGAGTGTGTCCTCTTTTGCAAGAGAAAACGACTCTCCCGTGTCGCGGCAAAGGCGATGGTCGATGGAATTAAGCTTGTTGTAGACAAACCCCATTACCTCCCAC
>CAZPUS010000079.1:0-5613 GCA_964589825.1 uncultured Fibrobacterota bacterium
TTTTTTGATATAATATATGATACGGCTACACATCGTGCAAATCGACTTGAGTTGTTATGTATATTTCGCCCACTCGTTACTGCATAAAAGGTGCAATGGTTTCTAAACCTTCTCGACTTGTTAACGTTTCAATCCACGCGCCCGCGAGGGGCGCGACTTTTCAGCGCCTGCATGCCTCCCTGGGGTATGTGCCACCGGCGGAATTTGAACAAAAACTGTGGGAGAAAATTGCGTAAAAATGTGTCTACTTTTTCAGAGCAACATCACAACGAGGCACACTTGCATTGAGGAATGACATTATATATTTTGTTAGAGATATCTAACTAACCGGAATAAAACGTATGAATGCAGCAGCCCCATTAACCGCAACCCTTGAAGATTACCTCGAAGCAATCTTCAACATCGTATCAAAGCATAAGGTCGCGCGGTCTATGGAGATCGCCGAACGACTCAACGTCAGGCGGCCCACCGTGACGACCGCACTACGCACGCTGGCGCAAAAGGGGCTGATCAACTATGAGCCCCGTTCATATGTGACGCTGACACAAAAGGGCGAGCGCCTTGCCAGATGCGTGGACAAACGCCATCATGTGCTGCGGGATATTTTTATTAAGGTACTGAGGCTGCCCGACCGGGACGCGGAAAAGGTCGCGTGTTTAATGGAACACGGTATGAATACACAGGTATGCCGTAAATTTACCAGTCTTTTATTTGCATTGGACAATGACAGGGAACTGGCGGAGGCGCTGCAGCGTGCAATAGAAAAGGAATCATCTCATATCGATTGCGAAACCGAGTGTAATTACGAGATCCCGGAAAGGAAAGACGACTATATGGATACTACCACGAATACCCTGAATACACTGACCTCCGGTCAGTCAGGAAACATCGCAGGCATTACAGGGGGCGGTGCAATAAAAAAACGCTTACGGGAGATTGGCATTACCCGGGGCCAGACGATATCGGTAATAAAGGCTGCGCCACTGGACGATCCCATCGAGGTGAGAGTAAGAAATTGCAACATATCGCTACGCAGGGAAGAAGCGGCGCATATCGTAGTTGAATAAAAAAAATTTTACCATTTAATTAGAATCGCCTTATTCTGAAAGATTAATCTAAAAGAGGTCGTATGAATTTACATATCGCTTTAGCGGGAAACCCGAATTCAGGAAAGACATCGATATTCAATAACATCACCGGCGCTATCCAGAAGATAGGCAACTGGGGCGGTGTTACCGTAGACATAAAGGAGGGCGTAAAATCGATTGATGGAGAAAAAACCACCTTTGTCGATTTGCCGGGTACATACTCACTGAGCGCCATATCCGAGGAAGAACGGGTTGCCCGCAACTATCTCATTACCCAAAAGCCGGATGCGGTCATCGATGTGATCGATGCCACGAATCTCGACCGCCACCTCTATCTCGCGGTGCAGCTTATGGAGATGGGGATACGGCCGGTACTTGCACTCAACATGTGGGACGAAGTTGCACGAAAGCGCATTTCGATCGATGTGGAGAAATTACAGCAACTGCTGGGACTTCCAGTCGTCCCCACGACTGCCCGAACCGGCAGAGGAATAGAGGCGCTTACTTCCCGCGCGTGCTCGCACGCACGTAACGGTGCCGGTACCGGCCGTCCTCTGCGCATTCCTTTGCCTGTTGAAGTCGAGTCGGCGCTCGATCGTCTCGAGCAGATGGTCGCGTCATCTCTTACCACCGCGTATCCGGAACGATGGATCGCCGAGAAACTGCTCGAGCACGATAAAGAAATAGAGACGATGGTACGCGAGGCTCCGGGAGGTGACGAGATATGCGCCTTCCGGGACGCGCAGGAGAAAGAAATACTGCAATTACTCGACGAAGAACCGGGCTCCATTATCACCGAAGCCCGCTACGGGTATATATCCGGTATGCTGCGCGAGGCGGTAAGTACACACCAGCGTCATGATGCGGTCGAAGTATCCGATAAAATCGACAGTGTACTTACCCACCGTGCGTGGGCGTATCCGATTTTTCTCGTGTTCATGTGGCTGCTGTTTCAGGCGACGTTCGTGTTAGGTGCCTATCCCATGGGATGGATCGAGGCGGGTGTCTCGGGACTCATGACACTTACCACCAACGTACTTCCCGAATCGACGTTTCGCTCGCTGCTCGTTGACGGGGTTATCGCCGGTGTGGGAGGGGTGATTGTATTTCTGCCCAATATTCTCATACTCTTTCTGGGTACTTCCATTATGGAAGATACCGGCTATATGGCCCGTGCGGCCTTTATTATGGACCGGCTCATGCACCGTATCGGGCTGCACGGAAAAAGCTTTATCCCCATGCTCATGGGGCTGGGCTGCAGTGTGCCCGCCATTATGGCGACCCGCACCCTCGAATCCCGGACCGATCGAATAAAAACCATACTACTCACTCCCCTTGTGTCGTGCTCTGCACGACTGCCTATATTCGTATTGTTTGCAGGTGCGTTATTCCCCCGCCATGCCGGCAATGTCGTGTTTCTGTTCCAGGTCGTATTCGGCTTTGGTGCGTTCATCTTTATGGCGATCCTTTTTAACGCAACGTTGTTTCGACGTGCCGAAGATGTCCCGTTTGTCATGGAGCTGCCGCCGTATCGGCTGCCTACCGCGAGAAGCGTTCTCATTCACATGTGGCACAAGGCCGAACATTTCCTCAAAAAAATGGGGGGCGTTGTACTGGTTTTTTCGGTAATTCTATGGTGGGCGGGTGAATATCCGAAATCGCCCCGTGTTGCGTCCCGTTACGATAAAAAAATCGAAGCGGTACGCACAAACGCTGATGTGTCGGCGAAAAAAAAACAAAAACGCATCGAACAACTGCATGCACAAAAACATGCATCAATCATGAAACACACCTATATCGGCCGTATCGGCCATGTGCTCGAGCCGGCAGTCAGGCCCTTTGGGAGTGACTGGCGGGGTGCGGTGTCGCTTGTTACCGGGTTCGTGGCCAAAGAAGTCGTGGTAGGCTCTATGGGCGTGCTGTACGCGGTCGGCACCGATGTAAACGAAAAAAGTACCGCCCTGCAACAGAAGCTTCGTAATTATTACACACCGGTTTCTGCACTGGCGTTCATGTTTTTTGCACTGCTCTACACCCCTTGTCTTGTGGCGCTGGTGACCGTTATCCGGGAGCTTAAAAGCTGGAAGTGGTCGGTGTTTTCGGTGGCGTATCAGGTACTGCTCGCATGGACCGCAGCGACGGTCGTATACCAGGTCGGGAAATTGTTAGGCGCAAGCTAATACAGGCAATAATGATGGAAATAGTGGGATTGCTATCCCATGGAGTTAGAAAGTGCGAACCAAATTAGAGTTTACTTATAATTTTCAATACAACCAAAGGAGTTTTTGAATGAACCGAGGAATTCTTTCCCTGGGAGCAGTGTTGGTTGCCGCCGGTTTTACCATCTTGCAGGCGCAAGACCGTGCAGCAAACGATTCCCTCAAGGCCCTTGACCAGATTGTGGTTACCGGGACCAAGACGGAAAAAGCTATTGGGCAAACACCGGTAAGAACCGATGTGATCACGCGTGAAGATATTGAGCGATATGCATCATGTAACCTTTATCAAATTCTCGACGGAACCCCGGGAATCCGTATGGAGCAGCAGTGCAATAACTGCAACTTTTCACTTTTGCGCATGAGCGGTCTCGAAGGCGGGTACGCAAAGATTCTGATTGACGGCATGCCGGTCTATTCCGGGTTGGCCGGGGTCTATGGTATGCAGCAGATACAGGCCGGGCTTATCGAGCGCATCGAGATTGTCCGCGGTTCAGGCTCTGCGTTATACGGAAGTGATGCGATTGCAGGAGTGATCAATGTTATTACGCGTAAACCATCACCGCAGCCCTCTATGGATGTGGGAGCATTTGTTGGTGTCAATCCGGCAAATGAAGAGGACAGATATGGAGATGCCCCTTTAATGACAGGTGTCAATTTTTCTGCCAGCCATCGAAAGGGCAACTTTGCGGCTATCGTTGCCGGTCAGAGCAATACAGCCGATGAAATCGATAATAACGGAGACTTGTTGACCGACCGGGTACAGAGCAAAAACCTGGGCGGTACAACCAACTTGTACTGGTACGATGCGCTGGGAGAGAAAAGTACGATCAACCTGATGGGACGCGCTATATATGAACAGCGACGCGGCGGAGGACTTGAAAAAATAAATGGTTCTTTTGGTATCGATAATCCGCTGGATCCGGGAGCAGAGCACATAATTACCGAACGATATGAAACCGGGCTTTCTATTGAGAAAGAACTCCCGAGTGCAACCCTGGTTAAAGGGATACTCAATGTTGTTGCCCATGATCGCAGTGCAACCAATGGCGCAGCCTGGGAAAAACTGCTTGGTGAGACCATTGACATTGACGCCATTACGGAGGATGATTTTCAAGGGCTGGCCGATTTATCCCCTAAGCCATTCCTGACCAATGAGCGTACGGTCGTCGGTGAGGTCAATGTTGCTCAGCCAATCGGCGACAATAACACTGTGCTTGCCGGCGTCCAGGTAAAGCGCACTGATGTCGATGAGAATATTAACGGTGATGGCTGGTTTGAACGCTACTTCCAGGATATCGGTCTTTTTATGCAGGATGAGTGGGATATTCATGAAAAATTTGGGGTTATCGCCGGATTACGCTATGACATGCACCAGTCCGAGGATGAACTCACAGGAAGTGAATACGATGAGAGTGCGCTAAACCCGCGTGCTGCACTTCGATTTACCCCGATACCCAGTCTTGCTGCCCGGTTTTCTTGGGGTATGGGGTTTCGTGTTCCCGGAGACTTTTCGGAAGATGCCCATCTCTGCGCATCAGCGCCGCGCATTCAGAAAAACCCTCTGCTGAAACCGGAACGCTCAACGAGTTTCAATGTTTCTCTTGATTATAGCAAAAACGACTTCACTGCCGGACTTGTTCTTAATCGCACCAATATTCAGGACAAAGTGGATCTGGCTGAGTATGAAGAACCGGATGAAGCTTACGATTTAACCTGGCAAAACGCGGAAGGTACATCTTACACCCAGGGAATCGAGCTAAACGCCGGGTACAAGCGTTCATTCTATTCATTTGATATTGGATATGGTTTTACCGATGCACAGTATGAAGAGGAACAGATTGCCGGAATTGAGGAGAGTAAATATGTCCCCCGTTCACCGCGCCACAATGCTTTTCTGGAACTCGGTCTCTTCTCGGACAGAGCAGGCACCGACTTTACAGACGGGTGGAGTTTGGACATGGGAGCTCGCCTGCTCGGATCGATGTATATCTCCCGCGATATCGATATCGCGGACTACCCGGGCGAAAACCTGGAAGAGGTCGTCGAAACAGATCCGTATGTACTGGTCGATGCCCGCATTAACAAGCGTTTTAATAGTATTGGTCTCGATATCTACCTGGCTGGTAAAAACCTTACGAATACCGTACAGGAGCGTAAACAGTGGGATATTGACGATGCCGCAATGATGTACGCGCCAATTTATGGCACAACGCTCATGCTTGGTTTTGATAAGGAATTCTAAGCTGACTTTGCAAGGGGTATCGGCGGTCGGCCGATACCCCTGTACACCTATAGCAGAAAGAACC
>CAZPUS010000080.1:0-5184 GCA_964589825.1 uncultured Fibrobacterota bacterium
CTACATCGAAGAGCTATTATTTTTTATTATGTACCGGGATTGACAACACCGGTGTTGAGACGATGAACCAGGAACCCCGGTTTTTGTACGTTCCCACTTTCTTGTACACACCACTTACCATGCATGACACGCAATTAATGGAAAAAAACAATACATATACCCGGAGACGTTTTCTCGGAACCGTAGCTCGCAACGGCGCCATAATCAGCGCAACGGCAGGATATCCGTTACCGGCACATATGTGTTTTGCGAAGTATGACGGCAGGATCGATCCCGATAACAAAGGATCTGCAACTATGACCGGTTATGAATACAGAGACCTCTATCTGCAGCACGAAATTTATCCGGGACATCCCGAATCACCCGATCGGATAGAAGCAATTCACGACCGGGTTACGTCCCGGGACATGCTTTCCACACTTACGCGCATAGATCCCCGCAAAAAGGTACTCGATTCTATCGCAAAAGTACATACCCAGTCACATATCGACGCGATCCGCGAGATCCCCGGAAGCGGCGAAATCGCCATTCAGGCGGTGGCGGGATTGCTTGGTGCGGTCGATGGTGTATGCGCCGGTAACATGCGCAATGCATTCTGCGCGCTCCGCCCCCCCGGCCATCACGCCACAAATACGGGACGCATGGAGGGATTTTGCTACTTTAGCAATGTAGCCATCGCGGTGCGGTATGCACAGCGGCACTACAATATCAAAAAAGTGCTGATCATAGACTGGGATTACCATCACGGGAACGGCACCGAGCATTTTTTCTACGACGATCCCGACGTACTCTTTTTTTCCACCCACAACAGGTGGGACTATCCCGGTACCGGCAAAGCTTCACGCACCGGAGAAGGTGCAGGAAAGGGCTTTACCATAAACGTGCACTGCGGCTGCGGTACGGATGACGATCAAATGTGTGCGGCATGGGAAAAACACCTGCTTCCTGCGGTCGATTCCTTTGAGCCTGAAATGGTCTTCATTTCCGCGGGGTTCGACAGCAGAGAGGACGACACACTCGGCTGCTTTCACATTACCGATCACGGCTTTATCCGTATGAGCCGAATGGCTATGGATATCGCACACCGGTATTCCCACGACAGACTCGTCTCTTCTCTTGAAGGAGGCTACAACATACCCGGGCTCGCATCCGCGTCAATCGCCCACTTGCAGACACTTCGTGATTATAACCCTGAAGAAACCAGCTCGGGCTGAATCGACGCTTTTTGCCCCGGATCATCTGCATTTTTTTCCACCAGACACACCGAAATACCCCATAACATGACAAATCCCGAATCAACACCATTCAAATCCGCATTCATATCACTCATCGGACGCCCCAACAGCGGCAAATCGACACTCATCAATGCTGTACTCGGCAGCGAACTCTCAATCGCGACTTCGATGCCCCAGACAACCCGTAAAACAGTACGGGGAATCTATACAGGCGAGCACCTGCAACTGGTGTTTGTCGATACACCGGGAATTCATTACGGGCGCCATATGTACAATCGCACCATAAGCAGGGAAAGCGAATACAGCATACGGGAAAAAGGCATCGATCTTCTGTGCTATGTCGTCGATATGGCGCGGGATTACGGCAAAGAGGAGGACCATATCGCCGAGATGGTCACAGCTTCAGGCCTCTCATCATGTATTGTATTCAATAAAAAGGATCAGGTCGCTGATGCCGATGCACGCCGCAGCGCGTTTTTTACACGCTATCCCGACCTCAAGGATGTCGATACCGTCACCCTTGCTGCAACCGATACAGAGGCGGGACGTTATTTCCTCGACTATCTTCGCACTATTGCTCCCGAAGGGCCGCAGTATTTCCCCGCAGAACAGATAAGCGACGATAATCTGCGCTTTTTTGCCGCAGAATTCATCCGCAAGGCGATCATCGCACATACCCAGCAGGAAGTCCCGCACGCCTGCTTTGTGGAGATTGAATCGTATAAAGAGGCAGACGACACCCATCAGATCAGTGCACGGATTCATGTGGAGACACAGGGACAGAAAGGGATTCTTATCGGGAAAAAAGGTGCGGGAATCAAATCAATCAAAGCTCAGGCACGGCGCGATATTGCGAACATGGTCGATACCCCGGTTGCCCTCTCCTGCCATATCACCGTAACCAAAAACTGGCGCAACAATAAAAACTTTTTGCGAAATGCGGGATATTCGTTCTGACCGTCATTGCCGTATTGTTTTTTGCAGCACTTCTGCGGTGGCCAAGGCAAACCCGTTGCGTATATTTTTTTTGCGTAGCTGCCATATTTTAAGCTATTTTATAACAAAACAGAGGTTATTCGACCCTATTCGGTTTTCAATTACCGTATGTATTACTGTAAGGAGGCTTTTTATGCACTCGAAATTTCTGCATTCCATACCTGTGTGTTTACTTGTGCTGCTGTGTACCCTTTCCGGCGTACAGGGCGCCCAGCTTATGAGCGACAGTGCAATGCTGCGTGTTCATAACACCGGAGAATGGATAGCATGTAACCCCGAAAGCGTCTATACGTTTACCCACGGCGATTCTCTTTACGCACAGCAAAAAGCGCTGCTTGTACTGAGCCCCGCCTGCAGTGTAATGGCGGCACAGGAAAGCCGGCTTTCTTTTTCTGTTCAAAATAAAAACGTGACTCTGCATGTACAGCAGGGCAAATGTTTCATACGCCGTACACGGCCCCATACCTATGACACGATATCGCTGCATACACTGGGATGCGGCTTTACACTCAAAGGAACCCAGGCCGCCTTGAAAATCACGCCGCAGGCAATGCCCACCGTGGCGGTAATAGAAGGAACAATACTCGCCGCCACTCCCAACGGAGAGGTAACGGAAGTAACTTCTGGCAGCTATGCAACGCTTGATCCTCAGAATAACCGTGCGCGCAGCGGTGCGCTCTCGCCGGATGCGATTTCACAGATACTCGCCTGGTCGGGAATAGGCACCCGTGCAGCCCCTTCACCGTCGCCTGCAGTATCCGATTCGGCTCCGCACACTCCCGATACGTCCGCAGCCGATACCGATGCAGCGGATACCAGCGCCACAACCGATACGAGTGAAAAACAAAAGTCACAAACACCGCAGACTGACGCGATGAAGAAAAAAGTGGCTGTTGCTGATACCGCTTCCGAAAAAAAGTCCGCCCCTGCTGAAAAATCGAAACCTGCTGCAGAGCCGACACCCGAACCAGATAAAGAAGCTCCCGCACCCGCACCCGGCGGTGGTACCGCACAACCCGGTCCACAGAAAGATGCCGACACAACGGCCGACAAAGAGGCTGAGGCAGAAAAAAAACCGCAGAAAGCGGACAAGAAAAAAGATGGCGATGCACAGGCAACCAGTTATCAGCTCTCGGTCGGCAGTGTCACCATCGAAGACGAGCAGTGGACCCGCATCGCCTTCGGCATTGACGTCCCACTATGGAAATTCGGGGTGTTTTTCGATCTCGAATTTTTCCTTACAGAAGCAGGGCAGCTTTCGGACAAGGGATGGCAGGTTAAGGACGACAAGTGGCAGGAATTCATGATGCGCAAAATCAGGTATGTACGTTTCGGCCGTGAAAACGACCCTCTTTTTGTAAAACTCGGCGGCCTTGACAATGTCTCCATGGGGTACGGTTTTATCGTAGACGGCTTTACCAACATGCTCGATTATCCTGAAGAGAAACTGCTTGGGCTTCAGTTTCAGCTCAACGACCTCTCCGCGGTCGGCTTCTCTTTGCATGCAATGACTCCCGATATACAGGAACTCCTTGACAAAGGTGAAGGCACGCAATCGGATGTGGGAGGAATCATCGCCACACGTGTGAGCCTCACCCCGCTGAAGCGTCTGACGCTCCCCTTTGTCAACAGCATCACGACCGGTGTTTCGGTTGCAATCGACCGCAACCAGTACGCACCTGCGCGGGAGTGGGAATTTTCACTTAAAGGTCCCGCCTATGACCGTGACAGTGATTCGATTCTGGACAGCTCCGCAACTATGTATAATATTATCAGAGACTACACCCTTATGGATTCACTGCGCCGTGCTTTTATAGACTCCGGGGTCTACGATACTGTTATAGAAGATGAGGACCGCTTTGCGGAACGCAAAACCGACAAAATGGTAATCGCCGGTCTGGACGCGGGCATGCCACTGTGGCAGTCACCGATTACCAGCGGCCATGTATACGGTCATGCGGCGGCCCGGTTGGACACCTCATGGAGCGATGACAAAATGCATGACTGGGGCTTCGGCTTTCCCGGATTTTCCTTCTCTTTGTGGAAATTCAATGCACGTATAGAATATCGTCATGTAGAAGGCAAATTCGAACCCGGCTATTTCGGACGATACTATCTCGAAGAACGGATAAACCGAGACCCTGTATATGTCAAGGAGGACTCGCTCTCTCCCGCCAATCTCAACGGCGTGTTCGGCACCTGCGGCTTCTCTATCGCAGGAATCGTGAACCTTACCGGTAGTTATCAGCGTATGGCTGGTGAAAAGCCAACATCAGGTGCAAAAGCGGCACTCGATCAGCGTTTTTCGTTATCGTGTGCCGCCGGGGAGGAAATCCTCTCACGGATCCCCCGTATCGCACGAGCACAAGCCTATTTTGACAAAACCGATATGCAACGGACCTGGATGCTGGATACACAACGATACGATCATTTTTTCGAAAAAACACCGAATATGTACTACGGCTACAGAGCGGGTGTCAAACTCGCAGAATCGGCCATGCTTATTGCTGACATGCGCTACGGATGGCACTGGGAGTCCGCTGAAAGCGGTTATGTGCTTGTACCATCTAACAACCTGCAAATACAAACAGTACTTCAGTTCTAGCCGGTATGACCCGTTATGTAGCGGTTCCTGACGCTTTCTTATCAGCGATGCGAATCGCATACGGTACTCACCAGCCGCGCATTGCAGCAGCTTTTATCACTACAATCGCTCATTTCAATTTGAACTTATCTGCATTGTGTCGGAACGATACATGAGCTCTCGCCAGTCGTCTTCTTCTTCACCAATGATCGGCCGGCTGCAAAACAACATGCAGCCCGGGGAACCCGGCGGAAAAAAATTCGCCATACCCAAAAAAGGGCGAATCCGTACCGTTATACTTTTGCTTCTGGGTATCGGTCTGGTCGTATTTATTGCCAACAGAAACGATCCCGTAACCGCTCAGTCACA
>CAZPUS010000081.1:0-5164 GCA_964589825.1 uncultured Fibrobacterota bacterium
TTAGCCAGGCTTACTGCATCGGAGGCGGCACACATATAGAATGTACCCGATTCGATTCCGCGGCGCGGGTGTGGATACGTGTAGGGTTCATAGCCGGGCCGCTCACAGAGGTGGTAATCGCGAGCTTCTTTGATGTAATCGAAGTATTCACCCTTTACTTCAAAAGGACTGTAAACATCAGGTATGTCGCTCTTGAATTCTAGATGCGGGTCTTCAAAAGTGTTATCCCACATGAAAATATCTCCCGCCCCGTATGTCGCCGGGTCAGTCCCCGTGTGATTCTCGCCGTATTGCTCGCCGCTCTCCCATCCGATCTGGTAGGGAAGTGGATAATCGGGCAACTCCCATCCGTCGGGCGCTCGGCTTACATAGTTATCACCCGTCCAGGTACCATCAACCTTGAATAAAACCGAAACATCTCCCGTGCACGTATTTCCCCATATGAGGGACTCGCCTCCACGGATGCATATCTCCCAAGATGAGCCGTTTATCTCATTATTGTATATCTCCGAATAACGCGAAGAGTACGTATATGATCCCATCCAGGCCGGACGTGCGCCGTGCATATCTATTGCCCAACTGCCTCCGCCCCCCTCTTCCAGCAGGTTATGACGAAATATGTAAATCGCCCCTTCACCTCCAGCTACTGCGTGATGACTGCCGGTAAAATAATTATCTTCAATGAAAAGAAATCCTCCCGAACCGGGATTAACCTCGGGCCAACTTTCCTTGGAGCCGTTTATCACAATCGCGTAGTTGTCATTGTTTTCAAAGTCATTGTTGCTGATCAGCCCCATGCTTTCGTTTCCATTGGTAATTGTTATCGTCGAACGCCTGAATAATGTAAACTTGCAGTCGTGGAGATAAAAATCCGTATTCATAAACATAAGACCTTTACCCTCAAGATGGTCGCTTTGGTCATAACCTTGAAACCAGATGGCTGAAACCTCAACTCCGGGCCCGTTACTGAAAAATTCTATCATGTCGGACGACGTTTTATAATCTCGATATAACTTCGTCCCATCCGCTCCGCTTCCTGCGCCCCTTATGTGAACGTCTGCCTTGCTGGATGGA
This sequence comes from uncultured Fibrobacterota bacterium, assembly GCA_964589825.1. Classification (GTDB taxonomy): domain Bacteria; phylum Fibrobacterota; class Chitinivibrionia; order Chitinivibrionales; family WJKA01; genus CAZPUS01. Next base: position 1,075 of record CAZPUS010000081.1, read on the forward strand.
TAAAACCGAATTGTCCCGTCAATCGTAAAATTGCCCGCAGGCAGTTGAAGAATATCGCCTTCCGATGCCTCGTCCCAGGCTGCTTCGAGGTTGGGCCCGATGTCATTGCCATCCCCCGGGTCCGCAACGTTAATTACCGCCCCGCTTGCGTCAGCCCCTACCGTCGGCAGAACGCAGAATGCGTAAATTAATAAAATTATCCACAGAAAGTTCAGCACGCGGGACCTCTCCACGACCGCCATTGAAATTAGACTCGAATTTTCTTTTCTCATTTCAAACGTGATACTTTTTGGGGGAAGGCCGTAAAAGCTTGCGTGGACGTTTACGAATAGCTGTGGATTACCATATGGGCCGCAGAAGTGGGGGCAAGCCTTACTGGAGTGTGTCCACCAGCTCGTAGGTCACCTTCCAGTATACGTCCAGGTCACCGTGGTCGCTCTCAAAGGGCATCAGTTTTTTGAACAGGCCCGCATCGGTGGCGTTTGTGGTCGAGTAGACCGTTGAAGGCGGTCCCACGATGACGGAGTTTTGTGTGGTGCGCGGCGTATCGTCGCCGGTATAGCTCAGGCGCGTCTGTTTGTTTCCCACCGGGTCATCGCCACTGGTCTCGGGGCTACAGTCCATTTCGAGTATGTACATGGTGGTATAAATGTGTTCCCCGGGATCGATGGTATAGGTGTGGGGCTGCGACGCTTCTCCACCGGAACCAAACGAAACCGAATCGCCGATATCCATTTTGACCAGGTATGCACAGTCGTGCGGCAGGTTGACGATGGTGTCGTTAGTGCCGCCGGGCCGGTTCGAGTAAGCGGTCCAGATGTATTCCGCATTTGCTCCCTGGTCTTCTTCACTCAACGCATGGATTGAATGCAGATCCACGTGTACACGGGCTCTGCCGGTTGTTTTTACATTCTTAATGGTTCCGGCGACCAGCTCATAGTCGCTACCGGCGGACTCCTGCCGGTAGGTAAACGCACGGACGTAGTGTGTCGTATAAAAGCGACAGCCCAGCCGGTCGACCTCCACCGTCGCGTCATCGCCGCCGAACTCCTCCTGACCGCATACCCGCACATCGGAGGCGACTTCACTGCCCGTATCAGGCAGCATCGCGAGCGAACCGGGATCGTATGCCTCCAGGGAATTTCTGTCTTCCGAGTAAAGAAAGAGCACCCCGTCGTAGCCGTCGTTGCCGATATCGCGCCAGCGGAAACGCACACGAAATCCATTGTACGATGTCAACCCGTTGAGGCCGTTTCTGGCGAGGGTGAGTTCGTAGTTGTCAAGAGTCGGTATGGAGGTTGTCAGGGAAAGGGTGTAGGTGGTATCCACCGTTTGATCTTCCGAGCGAACACGCAGGTCCAGATTGAGGTCACCATAGTCCACGGCGGCATATCCCGAATAGACAAGACCCGTACTGTCTCGCTGAAGCGGTGTGCCCTCGATCGTCACCAGGTGCATGGGGTGCGCGGTTGTAACGACGAGGTGTACCTCATTATCTTTAAGCACACCGGGGGCGGTAACGGGAAAGGACGGATCGTGAGCGTTGTAAAAGGTGTCGATCACCTCGCCGGTGAAGCCCACCTCCTGTATGACGAGGCTGTCAATGGTTACCGAGGAGCTTGTCGGCCGGCGCAGGGGATCGGGGTCGTCGGCGTCGTTGATGCCGTCGCCGTCGGTGTCGGCCAGCGACGGATTGGTGTACACCGTGTCGCCATTGTGTTCCCATCCGTTTACCTCTACTCCGTCCTGCAGACTGTCATCGTCACTGTCGACATCGCTGTCCGATAGTTTCAGTACGGTCTCAAGACGTGCGGGCAGCCCGTCCCGGTCGCTGTCTTTGCTGTAAATGATATCGACGATCTGTCCTGTCTGTACTTCCAGTTCTCCGACCGAATACGAGAGACCATCCACTGAAAGCACCGAGAACACCTTGTCGTTGATATCGGTACGTACCACAAACCAGAACCCGTTGCTGTCGGGTTCGTGAGTGACACCGTCTACGGAAACCAGGCCGTGGTTTCCATCGTATTCGCCCTCCTGGTAAGGGATGTCGGCTGTTTCCAGAAGATCGGCACAGGTAACCGGGAAGTAGCGGTCCTTGGAACCGGTGGCGTTTACATTGTAACGGTTCAGGGTGGCTACGTTCAGCTCATATGGGTCTTTGTCGGTCACACCGGGACCGTGGTCGACGCGGATCTTGGCGGTGAGTGCCGCCGTTGCGGTGAGCTCGTGGGTAAAATCCCTTTCGGTCCCGTCCTCGTCGATCATCGTGATCGTAAACCCCGACACATCGAGCACCAGCCCGTGTGCCCTGGTGCTCCACTCCTTGACTGTCTGGTAATCGAGGTCGGAATTGATAAAATTCATTGGTGCGTTGGTTTTTGATCCCGGCTCCAGGGTGAATTCCTGAAACACGGCATCGTTGTCCTGGAGGTTTAGGTTGCCCAGCACATTGAAGCGTTTTTTAGCCGAGTAGTTTAGGCTGTAGGCGGTCAATGTCATGCTTTTGACCGTATAGGCGATATTGCTGTTGTTGAGCACGTTGATGGCGACATCCACGTAGCCGCCGGTTATCTCTTTGGATTGTTCACGCGCACGCGTTTCCGCCTGCTCGAACGAGGAGACGTTTTGTCGTGACCACTCAGCGCCTGTTTCGTTGACACTTTCGGTAGTATAGCTGCCGTGTACGCTCTGCTCAAATCCGATTTCCCACTTCCAGTCCTTTCCTTCCTGACCGAACGACTGGCTTGATCCAACCTCCCAGCCATGCTCTATGCCTACCGAGGTGGCGAAGGATTGCGAATGCGTGTATCCCGAGGAAAATTCGTTGCCCCGGCTTACTACGACTTCTTCGGTTTCGGTCTCGCTGACGGTTTGTATCAACCGTATTTCCGGGGTTTCCACCTGCTCGATTTCCAGAGACGGCAGATCGGCGATAAGGGGGTTAAACTTGCGAGGGGCGGCCTGGGGACTGAACCAGCTCAGTTCTTTGCCGTCCTCCCAGCCATCCCCGTCCGTATCCGCCTTTTTGGGATCGGTCATGAACCTGTTGAGCTCTTCGAAATTGGATAGGCCATCGTTATCGTCATCGTTGTCATCCACCGGCGGCAGATCGATGAAGGTTATACTGTCCACGCTGTCGATCGTGTAGGAACGCATTCGCGGGCCGGTGAGAATGTTCAGGTATGTGAGGCTGTCTGTGGTGTCCTGTGAGGTCCCGAGTTGCACCTTGTCAACATCGTGCAGCAAAAAAGAGGTGTTCCCGGTTGTATCGAAGATACGCAGGGACGAAACGGTGTGCGAGGGATACCGTTTTGTGAGCGTTATGCTGTCCACGGTACAAATTGCACGGGATCTGGGGGTGCCCCGTACCGAGATTTCCATGTCGCGGGCCGTCAGAGTTGTAAAGACAATGAGTACGGCGCTGAGTGTCTGTATGTGTTTCATTCCCAATGCCTCCTCGTGTGTTATTATTGTTTTGAACGGTTTTTAAGGGTTAGCGAAGCGTTAGGGTCCGCACCGTGTGCTGCGTGCCGTCGGCCCATACGCGTACGATGTACATACCGGCACCAGGGGTAAAGGATATCCCTGTCTTGAAACGAAACGTGCCGGCCGCGACGTCGCGTCTCGAAAATGTGCCCACGATTCTGCCGCGAATATCGCTGACCTGGATTGTAAGGTCGCCGTTTCGCGGCATGTGTACCACGATGCCGTCGGGTGAGACGCGAACTGCCTTTTCAGGGACGCGAGGTTGCAGCGAGGAGGCATCGGGACGGGTAGCCGCCGGCTCTGCCGCGAATTTCATGTGTTCGACACTGCGTACGTCGATCGTGTCTGTTGTTCCATCGGCTTTGTGGACAAGCATACCGGTCGCCCGCAACGGCATGGTCAGTGCGAGCGAGACAAGCACAACCGTAATTGTGATATGCATATTCCCTCCCCGGGAGGCGTGTGTGATTTTGGGGTGATGGTTCTTATCCTATCGAACGCGTGCGTTGACGGATGTATCTTTAAAGAAATATACTATTTTGCCGGTGGAAACGGGGACGGAGTCAAATATTTTAATTTATTCTATGCGTGCAGGGGTTCG
>CAZPUS010000082.1:0-5061 GCA_964589825.1 uncultured Fibrobacterota bacterium
GCTTATTCCGAAAGTCTTAAATAATGTCGAATTTGTTGATGGAGAAGAGTTGAACAAAGCTGCCTGAATCAATTACCGGATATGCCCATACACAACATTTGACAATTTCTCGTCAATATATTACGAGGATTTAATTAATAAAACAGAAGATGTATTAAAAGAAGTATGCCGTTGGATTGGTTGTGAGTATGACGGCAAATGGTTTTCAAATCATATGTCTACGGAACGATATGGAGACGCTAAAGGCAAAAATACAGTCATGGCATCAAATACAGGAAAATATATGCATGGGTTTAGTAAAAGAGAGTTAAAAAAATGGAAAGAATTGTTTTGCCAGTTATAGCAACCTATGGGTATACATTTGTGAATAACAATATCATTCACAAACAATTAGTATTTTTTGAACGTATTTTTTGGGGTATTGGGGATGGGTTGAATGTGCTGTTTTTTCATTTAAAAGAAAAGGGGCTTATAAAAGGAATGCTGTATTTTTTTAATTTACATCGCATTGGTAGCTGGAGAAGATAAACTAATTACTGGATGGATTCTTTATTATAGATGATATTGAGCACTATATGTCCATAGGTGAGAAAGTCGTGTACATCCTCGGCACGGCACGAAGCGGCACTACCTTACTCGACGTTATTCTGGGCAATGCGGAGACAACATTCAGTTGCGGTGAGGTTATCAAATTTCCTTTATTACAAGCAGTACCTCATGGGTTTGATGAAGGTACTGACAATTATGCATTCTGGAAACGGGTGGAACAAAGGTATTTTGATATTGGTGGTCTTCCCCATGGGGACGCATTGCAGCTCTCCTGTGATATAGAGTCGCATTCTCGTTTTTTGCGCACAATAAGGGGCATTGCGTCCCCAAAAAGGAAGCAGTACGCATCATATATTAAAGCACTTTTTACCGCGATACATCAGGAAAGCGGAGCCCAAACGCTCATTGATTCATCAAAATATCCCGCGCGCGCACTTGCATTACATGAGATTTTGGGAGAGAGAGTATCTTTCATTTATTTGACCAGATCACGCAAAGACATAGTACGTTCTTTTGCAAAGAAAAATGTTGAACAGCCATCCAAAGGATGGGTAAACGCCAATCTGTATTATTTTGTAATAACTGCATTTTGTAAAATGGCTGTAGCCAAAATCGGCAAAGGGAATGTGGTGTGCTGTACTCTCGATGCATTTCAGAACGATCCGGCCGCTTTGCTTACCCGTATAGAGGAAACCACGGGCGTATCTATGGCTCATCCGAAAGAACTCCTTGAAAAAGGGAAGCAGTTTGAGGTGGGGCACTTGTTCGAAGGTAATAGAATACGTTTACAGCAGTACGTTCGCCTTAACCGCACATAAACAAGGAGCATCTATCTAATGCATATATCAACATTCGGCCTTGGTTACGTAGGATGCGTGGGTATGGGATGCCTGGCAAAGATGGGGCATAGCTGCATTGGTGTTGACGTGAATCCAACAAAAATCGAACAAATCAATGCCGGCAAACCGACCATTGTCGAAAAGGATATCGATACACTGATCGCCAAAGGAAAAGAAGCGGGTTTGATCCGTGCTACATCGTCTGTACACGAGGCGGTCCACAATTCCGAAATATCCTTTATATGTGTGGGGACTCCGAACAGCTCTCATGGGCATTTAAACCTTGAGTATGTGTACAGAGTCGCTGCACAGATAGCAAAGGCCTTGAAAGGTAAAAACGATTTTCATGTAGTGGCGATTCGCAGTACGGTGCTGCCCGGCACTAATGAAGAGGTCGTGCGTATCATAGAGAAAGAATCAGGCAAAAAACATGATGAAGACTTTGCGGTTGTTTCGAACCCGGAATTTTTACGGGAAGGCAGTGCTGTAGCGGATTATTTTCAACCCGTATTAACGGTTATAGGCACGCAGTCGGAAAAGGCACGGAAGGTAATGAGCGAACTGTACGGCAAAATCGATACACAAATCGAATGCGTACCGGTAAAAGTAGCCGAAATTATTAAGTATGTGAACAACACCTATCATGCATTAAAGATTACTTTTGCAAATGAGGTCGGCAACATATGTAAAAAACTGGCTATTGATTCGCATGAAGTGATGCGCTTGTTCTGCCAAGATACCAAGCTGAATATATCAGGTAAATATTTTCTTCCTGGATTTGCCTACGGCGGATCGTGTCTTCCCAAGGATCTGAAAGGATTATGTGCCCTTTCACACGATTTTTATCTTGATACTCCGGTTATAGAAAATATAGAAAAAAGCAATTTTTATCAAAAAGAACTGGCGCTCGATCTTATTCTCGAGCAGGGTAAAAAACAGGTAGGCTTTTTGGGATTGAGTTTTAAAGCCGGTACCGACGATCTCAGAAACAGTCCGGCGGTTGAACTTGTGGAACGACTGATGGGTAAAGGGTTCGATATACGGGTATATGACCCGAATGTACATTTGTCGAATCTTACCGGAACCAACAAAGAAGAAATACAAAGGAGAATACCTCATATAAGCGAATTGATTACCGATAAGCTCCATGATGTGGTACAACACGGTGATGTACTCGTGATCAGCTATGGCGATGATGCATTCGTTTCTTTAATAGATACGTACACAGACAAACTTTTTATCGATTTTGCACGAGTGGACAAAGATCGAAAAACCGAAGGGAATTACATTGGCATTGCATGGTAAAAGAATACTGATTATTATAGAAAATCTGCACGCTCCCACCGATCGCCGTGTATGGCAGGAAGCTTGCGCATTGAAGAATGCGGGATGTGAAGTCTTTATTATATGTATCAAGGGCAAAAACATGGATACTGAATCGTATGAATGTATAAACGGTATCCATATTTATCGTCATCCCCTGCTGAAAGAGGCACACGGTCCTTTCGGGTATGTGCTGGAGTATTCATCCGCACTTTTTTGGGAGTTTGTGCTCGCAAAAAAGATATACAAAAAACATGGCTTCGATGTCATTCAGGCATGTAATCCACCGGATCTTATTTATCTGGTGGCACAGTACTTTAAGAAGAAATATAACGTTAAGTTTGTATTTGATCACCACGATATTAATCCTGAACTGTATCTGGCTAAATTCGGTAAAAAGGATCTTTTCTATAAATTAATGCTGTATTTTGAACGAAAGACATATGCACTTGCCGATTATGCTGTATCGACAAACAATTCGTACCGGGAGATAGCCGTTACAAGGGGCAATATGGATCCTGAGAAAGTACAGGTTGTACGAAGCGGGCCGTCATTGAAAAATCTGCATCTTGTAGAGCCGGATTCGTCATTAAAAGATGGAAAGGATTTTCTTATAAGCTATCTCGGCACTATCGGGCAACAGGAGGGGATACCCTATTTATTGAAAGCGGCCCGATATATTCGCGATGAAAAAAAACGTGATGATATACGCTATATTATCATGGGCGGTGGACCGGAGCAGCCCAGGATGAAGTTGATGAGCGAGCGGATGGGGCTTGGAGATGTAGTGGAATTTACCGGAAGGGTACCGGATGAAACGGTACGAGCCGTGCTTTCCACAAGCGATATGTGTGTAAATCCTGATGAAATGAACGACATGAACGACAAATCAACCATGAATAAGGTTATGGAATACATGGCTATGCGAAATGCGCTGGTACAGTTCGATCTAAAGGAAGGGCGATATTCCGCTCAGGATGCGTCTTTATATGCTGAACCGAATAATTACGAGGACCTTGCGGAAAAAATCGTATGGTTGCTTGATCATCCGAAGAAGCGAGAAGAAATGGCAGAATACGGGTATATGCGAATACATAATGAGCTTGAATGGAAGTATGAGGAACCCAAATATTTGTCAGTATATGAAAAGCTGCTTTCTCATAGGGGTGAGTAAGATATTTTTCTTTATCGAGGACACAAACAAGGAGTAATTACGATGTGGCAAAACGCAGCAGTACTGCTGACTTTAATAGGACTTTGCCTTCCCCTCCACGCCGACACCTTTTCCCGCATCAACAAGTACCGGCTCTCCTGGCATGTGCTTGACAGCATGTGGGCGCAGACCATAGACGGCAATGAGATGCCGTTTTATTCGCTACCCGGAGAGTACGGTCGGTATACCCCCCATCATGCGGTGGGGCTGGCGGTGGATTCGCAGCGGCTGGACGGGGCGGTGTCGGTCAAAACCACGATGGATGCGGACAATGACGAGGCGGTATTTGTGCCGTATGTCGGGGGGCGTGTCGATTATCGATCACCGCATCTTGAGGGCGTGGTGGAATTCGATGCGCATTTCAGCGACCGGGTGTCACATACCGGAATCGCGCAGCAGCTCAGCGATGTGGAGACCGAGCAGCGCAGCACCGGGGCAAAGCACATCGAAGGCATGAAGAAGATCGATTTTAACCTGCTGCAGGCGTATCTGCAGTTTAATTCTCCGTATCTGCTGGTACGCAGCGGGCGATTCAAACAGCGATGGGGGCCGGGGTATAAGGGGACGCTGTCGCTTTCGGGTACGACGTTTGCGCCCATGTATTACTACTGGCTGCAGCTGCGCATGGGTGATATACTGCGGGGTACCGCGTTTCTCAACGGCCTGGACGACAGTCACCTGTTCGGCAGTGTCTATCCCTACAGGGGAGACACCACGATCGATCATACCGTGTATTCGCGCTTCACTGCAGGGCAGCGGGTCGATGTGAAACTGGGAAATCATATACAGTTGGGCCTTTTCGAAATTGCGGTTTTCTACCGTGACCGTCTTTTGGCCCAGTATGCCAATCCATTGCAGGTGTACTATTTCTCAAATATCACAAGCGGTACTGACGGGCAGCGCAGCACCAACATTCTCGGGGGCGGGGATTTCAATATTACGTTCCCCCGGGTCAGGGTTTACGGTGAATTCCTCAACGACGATATCACCACGTTCGATGATAACGGCTCACCCAATAAATTCGCTCTGCAGTGCGGGGTGAAGGGCTATGGCGACGGACAGCTCCGCGACTACGGCCTGCAGTATACCCACGTGGCCTGGGGTACCTATGGTCACTCCTCACGCGGCCGGGGTCGG
>CAZPUS010000083.1:0-4192 GCA_964589825.1 uncultured Fibrobacterota bacterium
AAATAAAAAGATGCTCAAACGTAAATTGAGCGGTTTTGTTCGCGAAATCTGCTGCGATCCGTACTACTCTTATATTCTCGAAAACCATGAAGCAACCAACAAGGTTGGCCCTTAATTATCGAAAACACCATAACAGCACGGCTCACCGCCGCTTTCATCAGAACAACCACTCCTTACGTCAAAAATAATCGGTTTCGCAACGAGAAACGGAAGAGCCACCAGAGAAGGACGTCCGGATATGCGATGTAACCATTCGTTCCCTATAGTAATTATGACCTCCGCGAGTATCTTCGAGCGATTGGTTTAGTATACTAATAAAATACAATATTGGTTGATGTATAGTAGAGCAAATAGTATTTTAAAGAATCAAATGACATAATTATTCGGAGGGGTGGCCGAGAGGCCGAAGGCAGCGGTTTGCTAAACCGTCGTAGAGTTAACCCTCTACCGGAGGTTCGAATCCTCTCCCCTCCGCCATTTTTAGGGTTTTTTTAAGCAAGGGATTTTTGTGTGTATCATGTTGTGTTCTTTCGCTACCTGAAATGATTAATTGTCGGAATCGAGCGGATCGTATCCGCTTTTTCCCCATGGATGGCATCTGCATATGCGTGTGATGCTTTTCCACCCTCCCCGCAGAAGCCCAAATTTACAAAGTGCCTGACATGCATACTCTGAACAGGTAGGAATAAACCGGCACCTTAACGGGATAAGCGGTGAAACGCATCGCTGATAAATCCGTATACACGCAACAAGGGCATACCGAATACCCCTTAAAGGACGCAGCAAAATGCGCAGGTTGTATAAGAGGTTCATGCTCGATCCTTTGACATATATAATTCGTTTCACAAATCGAAGTATTTAATGCTGAACCGAGATATTCAGGCAGCACAACTTCTGTCGGGTGTCCGCCTCGCAAATCCCATCCTAATGGTGAGGCGCATTTCCATTTTATACCACAACCGGTATATATAAAAATGGTGTTGGAGAGGGAGACACAGATTGTTTCGTTGTAATGCCAGAAATGACAGCCACCTGCACACTTGCAAAATTACTATATTTGTACCTGTCACTTCAAATTTGCAATTGTTGCGTTATTGTGAGATATTGTCATGTCGAAAAAATTGTTTCGTTATCTTATGGATGAGTATGCAGGTACGGGTAGGGTTTCGCTTCGGGGGGTGAAGTGGGATACACCGATACAGATAGATGATCAGGACGATAATGACACTCTCGTACAGTTTTGCAATATATGGGTAAAAGTGTGTGCAATGGGGAAGATGGAGCTTGAAATATGGGGCAATTTTCCGTATACGCAGGAGGTAGGCACATACATCGAGCGTTTTGGCGGCAGGTACAGTTCTCAGCGCAAAAGCCTGACACTTTTTATCCGGGTAAGGGAGCTAGAGCTTTTGCTCGAGATGGCGGATCTATTTGAGCGTCTCTCATCGATGCCGGTTACAAATGCTGAATGGAGTGCCGGTTATCGCAATCCTTTATGGCATAGTGTGGCATTGCGTACGGCAGGATCGCTTCGTCGTTTTGTCAATACCGTGCTTCAGTATCGGCGCCTTCGGGATGTAGGTGCATTGTAACGGCGGGAATTAATTGCCGGGGGGATAATCCAGAGATACAATACAGCATTGCTGCCACCCCCGCACCGAATTGATGCGATAGACAGCCTGGGCACGGGCAAGATCGGTTTTATAAAGTACACGACATCCGATTTTTTTCTGCGTCAGCAGGTCGCGGCGAAAGGTCCCGGCAAGAAGACCGCAGCGCAGTGGCGGTGTGACCCACAGACCATCGAGACACAGCACCAGATTGCCGATGGTTGTTTCGGTAAGCTCTCCGTTTTGATTGTAAAGGAGTGCGTCATCGATATGCGGGGCAAGATTGTTTCTGATCCGGTTATAGAAATCGCGCCGTGTGGTCTTGTGATATATGAAAGGGTCCTCTGTATCGACCGGTTCGCGTGCAAGACAGCATTTGAGCGGATATTTTGCGGAGCATGATGCGCAAAGGCGTTCCACGTCGATGTGCAGAGATCCGCTGCGGCTACAGGTGCAGCGCATGCGGTAATCGCCGGCGGGGTCGAGTGTACGGCAAAAGTCGCGTAGCTGTTCTTCGATGGCGGTGCGGGATACCGAAAAGCCGAAATACGCGGCACTTGACATCAGGCGAAAAAGATGAAGCGGGAGCCGTTGGACGGATCCTCGGTGTACACGCATTGTTTCGAGCAGTTCAAACTGCGGGCGATACCAGTTGAGTACTCGCGCCTTTGATTTGCACTCTTCGTATTCCTTCTCTGCGGTCGAATCCCAGACAATGCCTCCGCCGACACCGAATTCGGCCAGATGCCGACGTTTGTGTATGGTGACGGTCCGTATCGCCACGGAAAACCAACCGGTGTTGTCTGGAGCGATGCAGCCGATCGCGCCTGTATAAATTCCGCGCGGGGACGATTCGGTTTCTGCGATTATTTCCATTGTTTTGCGTTTTGGGGCGCCGGTAATCGATGCGCAAGGAAAGAGTGCGCGAAGGGTATCGATACAGCACCGCGGAGTTCTCCCGGTAACGGTGGAGGTCATCTGCCATACGCTGGGATACTTTTCTACATCGAACAATGAAGGCGCAGTGACGTCTCCCGGATTGGCGATAGCACCGATATCGTTGCGCAGCATGTCGACAATCATGAGGTTTTCCGCTCGATTCTTCGTTGAATGCTTCAGCCACGTCGCCGTCTGCATATCTCTGCCATAATCGGGCCGGCGGGCGGTGGTGCCCTTCATCGGTCTGGTGACCACATGGCCATGAGAAAAGGAAAAAAACAATTCAGGAGAAGCGCTGCAGATGCAGAAATCGTCGGATTCAATATAAGAAGCATGGTGGGATTGCTGTGCCGCGACCATCTGAGCAAAGTAGTGTCGTGCATTATCGTACCAGGGTGCATGCATTCGGTAGGTATAATTAACCTGATATGTGTTGCCGCATGCGATATGTGAATGGATGGTTTCGATGGCGGTGCGATATTCCTCGCGGGAGATGTCCGGACGCCACTGGGGAAGTATGGGAGGGCGATTTGGTGCATCCAGCACAGGTGAGCGAATGAGCTGTGCGGTCTCGAAAAGTCCGAAATACATAAGTGGAAGGGGGCCGTGCTCCCGTGTAATACAGATGGGGTTAAGGGCCCGTGCAGCTTCGTAGCAGAGAAACCCTACTGCAAACAGGCGTCCTGTTTCGATACGTTGTGCACAATAATCAAGCGATGGCTGAACACGGGCAGGGTCGTGTACCTCTATTATTTCCTGCGGATGCCTGAAGCGAAGCCAGACATTTCGGTGAATGTCGAACAATATGGCGTGCATGAAGAGTATAACCCGATATGATGTGTCGCTTAGTCGTATGCGACCTCTGTGCGTTCGGCAAGTGCCTGAGAGATCGTAAGCTGGTCGACATACTCAAGAGAAAAACCAGCCGGAAGGCCACGAGAAAAACGGGTTACCCTTACCTCTTTAGACGACAGAAGTCGAAGCAGGTAGGTAACGGTCGTTTCCGCTTCCGCACTGCCGCCAAGGCCAAGAATGATTTCTTCGGGCCGATCCGAGTCGATACGTTCCAGAAGCTGCGATATTCTCAGTCGGTCGGATGTCATGCCGTTTATAGGTGAAAGTACCCCGCCCAGTACATGATATACACCTTTGTACTGATGCGACTGTTCGAGTGTATAGACATCCACAGGTTTTTCGACCACACATATAAGACGGGGATTCCGGTTTTGCGCGGCACAGATGGTGCATTTTTCTTCTTCGCTGTAATTATAGCACTTGCTGCAACGACGAACCGACTCTCCCATAGTATTTATACTGTGGGCAAGATGCCGTGTTTCCTCGCACGGGCTCTCCAGCAGATAGTGGATTATGCGCCATGCACTTTTATTGCCTACAGCCGGCAGCCTTCGTAGCGCTTCGACCGCTCGTTCGATAGACGGTGTCATAGAATCAGGTAAGACCCGGCAGGTTCATGCCTTCGGAGAATTGGCCAAATGCGGAATCCGATTCTTTTTTAATTTGTTCTTCTGCATTCTGAAATGCCGCGATGATGAGGTCTTCGAGCATTTCGGTATCGTCAGGGTCGACTACCTCCGGATTAAGGTAAATCGAGGAGACCTCATGAGAGCCTTTGAGCATCACTT
>CAZPUS010000084.1:0-4185 GCA_964589825.1 uncultured Fibrobacterota bacterium
ACCTTTTGTGCGAGATGGGTATAGGCGATTCCCTCCGCCCAGTTTACATACACCAGATCAGCGCTTTTTTGCTGCGTAGTGCCGCATCCGCTTAGCGCAATCAGCACCGCTGCGCTACATACCAGTGCTGCAGCCGGTCTCATGATTGAAGACATTATGCTTCGCATAGTCTACCTCCTTTATATAAATTAAAAAAAACAACTGCAAAGAAATAGTATCCGACACAGTCAGGTCTGACGCTGTGAAAGCTCTCCGATCCCCTGGGTGATTCTGTCAAGAAATATCGCCAGAATTACGATCGATATTCCCCCTTCGAATCCAAGGTTGAGATTCATGGTCTGTATTCCCCGCACTACCACATCTCCCAAACCGGGCGCTCCGATCATCCCCGCAATTACCACCATGGAAAGCGCGAGCATAATAGTCTGATTGATACCGGCAAGAATACTCGGCAGTGCCACCGGTAACTCCGCTTTAAAAAGCAGCTGCAGCGGGGTCGAGCCAAACGACTGCGACGCTTCCTTTATCTCGCTGGGAACCTGGCGTATCCCGAGATTGGTAAGCCGGACTGCAGGGGGCATGGCAAAAATAAAGGTAGCCACCACGCCTGGAACCATCCCGATACTGAAAAACATGACTGCAGGGATGAGGTAGACAAACGGCGGCAGTGTCTGCATAAAATCGAGTATCGGACGCACGATTTTTTCGAGCACATCGTTTTTGGACGCCCATATTCCCAGAGGAATACCTACAAGCAGCGCGATAAAAACCGCGGTAAGAATGAGCGAAAGAGTATTGATCGTTTCTCCCCATAATTCCATATAAAAGACGAGAAGAAAACCGAGAAGGGTGAAGATCGCCACCCCTCTGCCAACCACGAAGAACGCAATGAGGGTTAGAATTCCGATCATGATAAAGGGATGTGGAAACAGCAGCACCGAATTGAGCGCCTCCATTCCGGTGGCTATAATATGGCGCACAAAATCGAACAGCCCATCGAAATTCGTGGTGAGCCCTTCGACCATATTTTCAAAAATCGTTCCTACATCGAATACGGATTTGAGTTTCTCTATCATTGTATTATTCCTTGACTATCCTTGGAGTATCCTGGTGTCAGCCTGCATGCTCTGCAAGTGTTTTCGGCGTCTTCGATTCGTCTGCTTCCTCGCTCACTTCGCCAAGTATCGTTGCACGATCGACGATTCCGTGAAATACGTGGTTTTCATCGGCTACCGCGATAGGATACCTGGCGGTAACCGCAGTAGTGATCAAATCCGAAACCGTGGTATCCATATTTGTGGTATATACGTCTTTCTGTACTATGGAATCGATCGATTTCTCTCCTTTTTTCAGCATATCGACCGCATCATCGACTGTTATCAAACCAACAAGACGGCGTTCTTCATCGATTACATACAGCGTGGAAATACCGTGTTCCTCCATGATACGTACCGCCAGATGAGGCCCGTCACGACCGATCGTCACGGTCGGAGTACGACGCATGATGCTCGATGCGGTAATCACCTTGGTGCGGTCGACTTTTTCCACGAACCGGTCCACGTATTCGTCCGCAGGCCTGGCGAGAATTTCCTCGGCAGTACCAATCTGGCGTATCCTTCCGTCGGGTCCGAGAATCGCGATACGGTCACCAAGCTTGAGCGCTTCGTCAAGATCATGGGTGATAAAGACGATCGTTTTGTGCATTTTTGCCTGCAGCTCCAGCAGTTCGTCCTGCATCTGGGTACGTATAAGCGGATCGAGCGCGCTGAAGGCTTCGTCCATAAGCAATATTTTGGGTTCATTGGCGAGTGCGCGTGCAAGCCCTACACGCTGTTGCATACCACCGCTGAGCTCGGAGGGCATGTTTTTTTCATAGCCGTCGAGCCCCACGAGCCTGAGCGCATCCATCGCTTTTTTAGTACGCTCCTGTTTACTCATTCCCCCTATTTCAAGCCCGTATTCTACATTGTTGCACACATTACGGTGCGGCAGGAGCCCAAAATGCTGAAAAACCATGGACATCGAATAGCGACGCATCTTACGAAGCTCATTAAGCGGAAGCTCCATGATATTTTTGCCTTCAACCGAAATCTGACCGTAGGTCGGCTCTATCAGACGGTTGAGGCAGCGAATCAGCGTCGATTTTCCGCTACCCGAGAGGCCCATGATCACGAATGTCTCCCGCTCCTGAATAGAGAGGTTGACATCGTTGACCGCCACGGTCGCACCTGTCGCCTTGAGGATTTCTTCTCTCGACTTGCCTTCCTGCACCAGAGAATAGGCCCTTTTCGAATTCGGACCGAATATTTTGTACACATTTTTAACTTCTATTGCGCTCATGTGAGGCCTTTCATTGCATAACTTTTGTGGACACCATCCTGCCTCGCCTGGTCATGAGCGGGTCAGATCGACTTTTACAAGTTCGATTCCCGCCTTTTGCGCCGTGGTAATTATTCGTTCGTCCCGATAAAATTCGAGATAGAATATCCTCGCAATGCCGCTGTTGGCGATGAGTTTAAAGCAGTTCCAACACGGAGACGCAGTCACATACATATCCGCATTATCAACACTCGTACCGATGCGGGCGGCCTGAATAATGGCATTCGCCTCTGCGTGGACGGTTGCCACACAATGGTCGTTTTCCATCAGATGCCCCACGTCGTCACAATGAGGCAAACCGCGCACACTGCCGTTGTAGCCTGTGGAAAGGATAATCTTGTCACGCACGATCACTGCGCCTACATGTTTGCGGTCACAGGTCGATCTTGTGGCTACCTGCAGCGCAATACGCATAAAGTATTCATTCCACGTGGCCCGTTTACGCCCTGACGGCTGTGTGGTATCATCATTGCATGTATGTGCAGTCATTTTCGCAACACGCTCCTTTGTGATGTACTGTCGGAATGGTTTATTCCACAGTGGCGGCATCTATCATATCGATTCGCCGCTGGTGTCTCTTTTCTCCCGTAAACGGCGTGTTCAGCCATGCGTCAAGTATTCGGGCTGCATCTTCCTCCCTGGTAATCCTCCCCCCCATAACCAGTACATTGGCATTATTGTGCTTGCGTGCCAACTCGGCCATATAGGGTGTCACGCACAGTGCCGCGCGCACGCCGGTATACCGGTTCGCCACGATCGATGCTCCTATACCGGAGCCGCATATCGAAATGCCGCGTTCGTGCACTTTTTTGTGAATAAGCCGTGCAACTTTGGATGCATACGTCGGATAATCGTCTTCCTGAGCATAGGTATCTGCACCAACGTCGACATATGCAATCCCTTTTCTGTCAAGTTCCTGTTTTACATACTGTTTCATCTCATATCCGGCATGATCACTTCCGATCACAAGTCTGTTTTCCATATCCTTCTCGATTCCTTCTATGTTGTATGTGACATGGTTGTAATGCGAGAATTGTTTGTGAGCAGGAGTTGCACACCTGCACTATCCCCTGCTGCAAAATAATAATTTGCAGCTCTGCCATGCGTGCTATTCCTCGTGTACGCAGCCTCCAGGATTTTGCATTTCGGATATCCGCCTCTACCGGACTCGGGCATGTCCTTCTATGGACCCTACACCAAGAGGTGACAGCTTTCCCTCGCCCGCCCAGGTAATTTGCCATAAAAAATGCGCTCACCACAGCGTTCGTCGATTCAGGCGCGTGCATGCAAAGTTTCCGTTCGCTATTGGCGATCAAGATATCTCATCAGCGTTGTCCACACCACAAACCGGTAAATGAGTATGCCGCAGCTGCATCCGGCGACATTGGTCAACCCGTCCAGCAGCGAGGCGGTCCTGCCCGCGATATGCATCTGCGCAAATTCCATACCGGTTCCCAGCCCTATGACCCCGGCAAAAAATGCGATGCGCAGCCATAACGATTGAAAATGGATACACATCAGACACGACAGTGTACAATATGCGCTGAAATGTTTGATTTTGTCAAAACCCGTGCCCGGCAGTCCGTCACCGGGTACCAGTGACGCATAGACAATAAAACCGAGGTTCAGCCAGAAAAGCACCTTAAGTGTAAAAAGTTTGTAATTCATAGATACTCTTTGCGTTTCAATTCTGTACGGCAGTGCCGACACTTTTTCTCGCTGCATTCAGTGTTTTTTTTACAAACAGATCCGGGTACCCCGGCGAATTCCGGTAAGTACGGCCTACGCCTTTGCATCATTGCCTGC
>CAZPUS010000085.1:0-3072 GCA_964589825.1 uncultured Fibrobacterota bacterium
CTCAACAACGGCTTCAGCAAGGACAACAAAGCGACGCAGCCACAGGTATTACTTGCGTTATTGACGACCCATCAGGGGCTTCCCCTTGGTTATGAAGTGTACCCGGGCAATACGTTGGAAGCAAGGCTACGACCACACCATATAAAATCAGTTAGTCTCGGTCGTTATCAGCGAAAAATGAGACATAGGGAGTGTCGTGCCTACACAAGACAGCATCTCTCATTCATATCAACAACTTACGCCGATTTACCCGCGAAGCCAAAAGCCCTATGGCTGGCGAGGGCTCGTGCGTACCATGGCATCGCAGACGCGCGTAACCAACTCATTTAATTGCAAAAATGGCAACAAAATAAATATCCGTACCACCCTGCAATCCACTGACGCACAACGCGCGATTTACCGACGCCTCAAGCTCAGCCCCTATCCGCTTAAGAGGGGCTTCTCAAATGCCGCGGAAATCCGTAGTGCCCAAAAATAAAGCCGATTTATCATAACACGCGAATTGACCACGAATTGAATTTTTTAATGTCGAAGTCAGGCTAAGTCGCAATCATCAGATAGCACTAGCGTGAGCATATATTTCATTGACCGGTGAACGTACATAATCCTGCAGTGTTATTTCGAACACACGATTATCTGCATACCTGTACACATGATACCCGGCCGATTGCAATAATCCAAACAGTTTTTGCCTCTTGATAACATCTACATCTATAATAGTAAAAAAATGACTGCTTTATCAGAGCGACATCACGTTTCAGGTTACAATGAGCCACCCTGCGCTACCTGAAAAAAACCGGCGTACATCCGCGGTTGCGCAAGGGAATGTTTTGTATAATCTTCTCAAGACAGCTCATGGGTTATTTCACTGTAAGCATTTTCTCCGCCTTAACCACCCCTTCTCGGGTACGGATACGCAGCAGATACATCCCGGGCAATAGATCGTTCGGCAGCGATATACGGTGCGTTCCCGTGGCCAGCTCGATGTTCGAGGCTATCACCGCACCGTTGGGAGCACAAACATCCAACTCGGCCCCAACGCTCAGGGGATTATGTACCACCATCAGATCGCGATCCAGACGCTGTAGCTCTATACCACGGGGCTGTGCCTCAGACAGCAAGCTGCTTAGCGTGGTCGACGTCTCGCAGGCAGGCTCGTCCTTATTGTATTTCACCAGCACCATAGGACCCGGCCACTGTACTTCCATTCCGTGGCTGCCGCCACCCGAGCCGTCAATGCTCAGCTCATTCTGGCCAGTCTGTAGCATATCAGTGCTGGAAACATCCACCAAATGAAAGCCGACATCGTATCTCTTTCCTCCATCACCACAGCCGATATCGGTGCCGTTAATCTTTACGCCGCTGCAATAGCTTCCCGCCCAGCTTTTCCAGTGAACCTGGATTGCGCTGGCCTTGGACAAATCACCTTCCACGTCAAAATGCTCACTCTTGGTTCCTTTACGAGTCACCCATTTGGGTTCGACATCGTAGGGTTTGCACAACTCGACGCTATTGTTGGTACGGCTGAAACACAGCCCGGAGACGGCCGGGGTCACATACACCAGATTGGTATTATCCACCACCCGGGCGGCCACCGAGAAAGTCTGATTCTGAGAGGGAACCCATTCCGTATCCCAGGTAACCGAAAAGGGGGCGGTGGCGGCGGAGCCGATATTCTTTTTAAGAACCGACTCTTCCATGATGAAATGCCACTGCCGATAAATTCCATCACCTTCCCAGTTGATGTCTTCGCCGTTGTGCAGATAATCCACCTGCTTGATATTGCTGTCGTCGCTGATATCGATAGTCAGCTCTACGGAGGTGCCTAGCGCACTGTTTGCGGCGGGCGCAGTGATACTGGCCTGCGGATGGGCCTTTTTTTCTGCATCGTAGTAGATACGGAAGGTAACCCCTTCGAGAAGATTCTGCGACCAGTCGTCATCGAGCAATTCGGGCTTGATGCGGAATCGGAAGACATTCTCGCCATCGACGATAAAGTCACTCAGCGGAATCTCTACCACCGGATAAATGTGGTGCATGTATTCGTCCTGCGGATCGGGGATATCGTCGGGATAGGGCACATCGTACCAGCTGTTGTCGTTTACCTGAATCTGCAGCCCATCGGTGCGGTCGTGGCACTGGATTTTCTCGATATAAGCCTCTGCGCGGATAGCATGCTCCAGATCGACTTGCCCGATTTCCAGATCGTAGGCATCGTTGTAGGTGTTGCTGGTGTAATCGTGCTCTCCGACGCGAAGTGAGTTGCCGGCATCGCAGTCGGGACAGGTCCAGTAATATTCCCGGAATACATCCTCCGGCCCAAACTGTGCACTCAAGTTCGCCGAAAATATCAGAGCAAGAACCATTGCGGTTCTCGATCCCAATTTCCTCACAATTTCCTCCTAATGTAACGGTTTAAACCACAAAGATTTACTATTACCTAAATTGAGTGGTTTTTTTTTAAATATGAGTTCCGTCTAAAAACTCAACTCATTTGTATATTAATATATATATTGTGGCTCTTATTGTGCAACAAATATCGTATTGATTTTACTACGTACACTTTGACATTCGGGATAGATTGCCATACGAACCTTCTCAGGCGGCCGCCAAAATCCGCAAAACACATACAATGTGCCCCGCGTTTCTTTTGAATGGCTGCCGGATCGGGAGATATAGACTGCCGGCAGCGGTATATCCGCCCGAAGTTGATCCCAATCGCCATGGTAACGGCATACAGCATGGTTTTGAATCTGCCTCTGACACGCAGCTTCCCTTTATGGGTATAGCCTTTGTAGAACTCCTTTACCGAGGCTTCCACATTGGGACGGAGTTTCTTTCTGTCATCCGGTAGCTGTTCCCACGCATGGACACGTGTATGATATCTGGCATCTTCATCGGTAAAGTAATACACCCGGTCACCGTTTTTCTTTATACGCGCAGGACACTGGTTTCTATATGTACATTGTGCCCGTCAAAACACGCACGATAGCGCCTGCGCCCCCTGTACGCTCTCACCCGCTGCTGCGGACACCGTACGCGATAGCCCGTGGTGCTGCCCTCGTCCTTTTC